>NZ_JBITJS010000007.1:368003-405806 GCF_044460245.1 Streptomyces sp. NPDC050145
CCCGCGCCCCTGAGATGCGCACTTCGTGCGCCATCTCAGGGGCGCTTCTCATCGGGGAAATGCGACCCGAAGGGTCTGCATTTCAGGGGCGCGGGGAACTGCGCGACCAGCCCCCACCGGAGCCGCACCCGAATACAAAGAACCGGCGCCGAGTCGGAACTCGGCGCCGGTTCAGGAGGCACGGATCAGCGGGCGTAGCGCATCAGCGTGCGGACCATGTGACAGGTCGTGTCGGACGGAGGCCGGATCCCGATGAGCTCGGCCGTCGCCCGGATCCTCCGGTTGTGGGCGTTCTGCGGAAGGTAGATGCCCGAGTCCAGCAGGGCGATCGCCAGACGCATGGCCTTGAGGCGGCGGTTGTGGGTGATGTACCAGTCACGAGGCCGCCCCGCGGGGAGCGGCCTCTTGGCGAGCGGTGCGTACGGCAGATCGAACAGCGGTGCGGCAGTGGCGGTCACAGGCATCCTCCTGTCGCGGAGTCGAGAGCCCCCGAAGCTCTCGAACACTGCTTCTATTCTACTGCCGACCACTGACAATAGCCGCTGGCCAGACGGCATTTGAGGACCGATTCGAAGCTAGGCTGGAGCCATGGAGATCTGGATCAACCCGGCCTGCTCGAAGTGCCGCAGCGCGCTCACCCTGCTCGACGCGGAGGGCGCCGACTACACCGTCCGCCGCTACCTGGAGGACGTCCCCGGCCCCGACGAGATCCGCGCCGTACTGGACCGGCTCGGTCTGGAGCCGTGGGACATCACCCGCACCGGGGAGGCCGACGCCAAGGAGCTCGGGCTCAAGGACTGGCCGAAGGAGGCCGGCAGCCGGGACCGCTGGATCGAGGCCCTCTCCGCGCACCCCAAGCTCATCCAGCGCCCGATCATCACCGCCGAGGACGGCACCGCGGTCGTGGCCCGCAGCGAGGAGGCCGTACGGGACGCCCTCAGCCGCGAGAAGTAGGCGCGCGGGAGGCACCCGGGAGCCAGTGGGAGGCGAGCGGGAGACACGGGGTCGGTAACACGGGGTTCACAAACGGGCAACGGACGGGAAATCGCCTGTTGACAGGCTGCGCAGCAGCAAGCGACCTGCTCCTCGAGGAAGTGGCCCCGTGACGTTCAAGGCTGAGTACATCTGGATCGACGGCACCGAGCCGACGGCGAAGCTTCGTTCCAAGACGAAGGTCATGGCCGGTACGCCGGGCGGCCTGGACTCGCTGCCGCTGTGGGGCTTCGACGGTTCGTCGACGAACCAGGCCGAGGGCCACGCCTCCGACCTCGTGCTCAAGCCGGTCGCCGTGTACCCGGACCCGATACGCGGCGGCGACGACGTCCTCGTCATGTGCGAGGTCCTGAACATCGACATGACGCCGCACGCCTCCAACACGCGTGCCGCGCTCGCCGAGATCGAGGAGCGCTTCGGCGCCCAGGAGCCGATCTTCGGCATCGAGCAGGAGTACACCTTCTTCGAGGGCGACCGCCCGCTCGGCTTCCCCGTCGGCGGCTTCCCGGCCGCGCAGGGCGGCTACTACTGCGGTGTCGGCACCGACGAGATCCACGGCCGTGACGTCGTCGAGGCCCACCTCGAGAACTGCCTGAAGGCCGGTCTCGGCATCTCCGGCATCAACGCCGAGGTCATGCCCGGCCAGTGGGAGTTCCAGGTCGGCCCGCTCGCCCCGCTGGAGGTCTCCGACCAGCTGTGGGTGGCCCGTTGGCTGCTGTACCGCACCGCCGAGGACTTCAAGGTCTCCGCGACCCTCGACCCGAAGCCGGTCAAGGGTGACTGGAACGGCGCGGGCGCGCACACCAACTTCTCCACCAAGGCGATGCGCGAGGGCTACGACGCGATCATCACCGCCTGCGAGTCCCTCGGCGAGGGCTCCAAGCCGATGGACCACGTCAAGCACTACGGCGCCGGCATCGACGACCGTCTGACCGGCCTGCACGAGACCGCCCCGTGGAACGAGTACTCGTACGGCGTCTCGAACCGCGGTGCCTCCGTGCGCATCCCGTGGCAGGTCGAGCGGGACGGCAAGGGCTACATCGAGGACCGCCGCCCGAACGCCAACGTCGACCCGTACGTCGTGACCCGGCTCCTCGTCGACACCTGCTGCGCCGCCCTGGAGAAGGCCGGCCAGGTCTGATTCCGGCCATGAGCAGCACCTGGGCGCCCGCTTCGTCTGCGGGCGCCCTCTTGTTCCCGTACTCCATCTGCTTCAATAAGGGCATGGCCGACTTCCAGAACACCCGCGCGCAAGGTCGTCACGACCTTGAGCCGTTCTGGCCTTCCCGCCAGCACCACGACTTCGACCGTGTGTGTTGCCGCGCGACGAACGCGCAGGCCCTCTAACGCCGTTCCCCGTCCCGCACGGGTCGCACGGCCTTCGGTCCGCGCGCATGACGTACGTCCTCTCCCAGACGGCCTCTCGCGCGAAAGAGTTGACCTTCCATGGCACACGCCCACCCGCTCTCTGTTGCCCACTCCCCCGCCCGGCACCGGCTGCGCGCCGTCGACCGGGACGAGGTCGCCCCGCCCGTCCCGCAGCTCGACGTCTCCGCGTTCCTGCCGCCGGGCGCCACCCTGCTGCCGGCCCCGCCGCACACGCTGCCCGCGCTGCCCGGCCGCCCGCCGATGATCGGCTACCTGGTGCTCGTCCCGGCCGATCAGCAGACGCTGCTGACCGCGCCCCCGGCCGAGCAGCCCGCGCCGCCGACCGCTGCCTCCGGTGACACGCTCATCACCATCGACGGCGGGGAGCGCACCGCCGCCGTCGACGGGCGCCCGCTCGATCTGACCTACCTGGAGTTCGAGCTGCTCGCCCACCTCGTCGCGCATCCGCACCGGGTGCACACCCGCGACCAGCTCGTCACCACCGTGTGGGGCTACGGGCACGTCGGCGACGGCCGCACCGTGGACGTCCACGTGGCCCGGCTGCGCCGCAAGCTGGGCGCCGAGCACCGCCGGACGATCCAGACGGTGCGCCGCGTCGGCTACAAGTACGCGCCGCCCGCCGGCCGCTGATCCGCACGGACCGGCCCGGGGTGTACCCAGCGACACCCCGGGCCGGGTGCCGTTCCCACTGACGCGGCGGCGCCGCGCCCGCGACACTGTGGGGGAACGGTCGGGCCGGTGGACGGAGCAGCGGGATGGGTACGAGGGCGCGGAGCGCCGTGGTGGCGGGACTGCGGGCGTTCGTCCTGGCCGTGGTCGGGTTCGCCGGGTCGGTCACCCTGTTCGTCCTGACCGTCCTGTCGCTGGCCTTCGTCGTGCTCGGCGTCGGCGCGCTGACCACCCCCTGGATCCTGGACCTCGTACGGCACTGGGCGAACTGGCGGCGGGCGGTCGCCGCCGAGTGGTGCGGTGTGCTGATCCCGGCGGCGTACCGGCCCCTTCCGGCCGATCTGCCCGGCGGGGTCCTCGGTCGGCTCACGCGCTGCCGGCTGCTGCTCGCGGACCCGGCGACCTGGCGGGACCTGCGCTGGCTGCCCGTCGACATGACCGCCGGATTCGTGACGGCGCTGCTCCCCGCCGCGCTCGTCCTCTATCCCGTCGAGGGGTACGCGCTCGCGGCCGGGCTGTGGCGGGTCTTCACCGACGGCACGCACATCGGCTGGTGGTACGCGTTCGTGCCGATCTCCGGGCAGGGCACCGCACTGCTCGCCGCGCTCCTCGCCACGGTGTTCCTCGGTGTCGCGCTCTTCGTGGCTCCGACGCTGCTCAAGGCGCACTTCCAGCTGGCCCGGGCGGTGCTCACGCCTGCCGACGGTGAACTCGCCGAGCGCGTGAGGGTGTTGACCGACACCCGCAAGGACGCGGTGGACACGTCGGCGGCCGAGCTGCGGCGCATCGAGCGGGATCTGCACGACGGGGCGCAGGCCCGGCTCGTCGCGATGGGCATGGACCTCGGCACGATCGAGGCGCTCATCGAGAAGGATCCCGAGAAGGCGAAGGAGATGGTGGCGCGGGCCCGCCGGTCCTCCGCCGACGCGCTCACCGAACTGCGTGACCTGGTGCGCGGCATCCACCCGCCGGTGCTCGCCGAGCGCGGACTCGGGGACGCCGTACGGGCCCTCGCGCTGCGCCTCCCGGTGACCACGGAGGTCGGGGTCGAGACGGCCGGGCGGGCGGACGCGCCCGTGGAATCGGCGGCGTACTTCGCGGTCAGCGAGGCGCTGGCGAACGTGGTCAAGCACGCGGGCGCGGACCGGGTCTGGGTCGACATCCGGCACGAGGACGGCCGGCTGCGGATCGCGGTCACCGACGACGGCAAGGGCGGTGCGGCGGTGGCGGAGGGCGGCGGACTGGCCGGGATCGAGCGCCGGCTCGGTACATTCGACGGTGTCCTCGCCGTCAGCTCCCCCGCGGGCGGTCCGACCATGGTGACCATGGAGATCCCTTGCGTGTTGTCCTAGCCGAAGACCTGTTCCTGCTGCGGGACGGCCTGGTGCGGATGCTGGAGGCGTTCGGCTTCGAGATCGCGGCCGCCGTCGAGAGCGGGCCCGAACTCACCAAGGCCCTGGCCGAGTTGGAGCCCGACGTCGCCGTCGTCGACGTACGGCTGCCGCCCTCGCACACGGACGAGGGCCTGCAGTGCGCGCTCGCGGCGCGCCGGGCGCGGCCCGGCCTGCCGGTCCTGGTGCTGTCGCAGCATGTGGAGCAGCTGTACGCGCGTGAGCTGCTTGCGGACGGGAACGGCGGGGTCGGCTATCTGCTGAAGGACCGGGTGTTCGACGCGGAGCAGTTCGTCGACGCGGTGCGCCGGGTGGCGGCGGGCGGCACGGCGATGGACCCGACGGTGATCCAGCAGCTCCTGGCGCGGCGGGCCGTGGAGGAGCCGCTCGGCGGACTGACCCCGCGCGAGCTGGAGGTCCTGGAGCTGATGGCGCAGGGCCGGTCGAACGCGGCGATCGCGGGGCAGCTCGTGGTCACCGAGCGGGCCATCGCCAAGCACACCTCGAACATCTTCCTCAAGCTCGGCCTGCCCGTGTCCGACGACGACAACCGGCGGGTGCTGGCCGTGCTGCGGTACCTCGACAGTCGCTGAACGGCCTTGGGCACAAGGCTGGTTGAACGCAGGGGCCCCTTCTCGCGTACGTAGTCCCATGGGACGCACCTCAAGGACCTCAAGGAAAAGGCGCTCTTCGCTGGCGACGCGCATGACCGTCGCGTCGGCCGCGCTGCTCCTGGGCGGGGGTGGGCTGGCCGCGGTCAACGTGTACGCGTCGGCCCACGAAGAGGACCCGCAGGAGACGGAGCAGGTGGGCCAGGTGGTGGCCACGATCGACTGTCCGGACGTCGGCACCGCGCTGCCGGACGTGCCGGAGGCGGCACGTGGCGAGGTCGACGGTGAACTCGCCGCGCTCGACCGGCAGATCACCGAGGCCTATCAGCGGCTCGCGGACAACCAGGACGCGGCGGCGCGGGACCCGCAGTTCGTGGACAACAGCATTCTGGGCCCGCTCAAGGATCAGCGCACCGCCGTGCTCGGCCGGATCGCCGAGGACATCCGGCGGGAGGGCGGACAGCCGCCGGACGGGCTGGACGCGATGGCCGCGTGCACGGGGCGGGCGTCGGACCAGCCGAGCCGGCCGGATCAGCCCGATCAGCCCGGTGACGACAACGACGGGAGCACGGGCAACGGGCCCGACGCGAGCGACTTCGTCGCGATCGAGTCCGTGCAGCCGAACGTGCAGACCCCGCGCAACCGCCGCGGCGCCTCCCGCGGCAGCTTCACCACCAAGTGCGGCCGCAACGAGAACGGCAAGTTCAACCCGGACAACGTGATCGTCGCGCCCGGGGTGAGCAACGGCGCCCACCACATGCACGACTACGTCGGCAACCAGGCCACCGACGCGTTCTCGAGCGACGACGACCTCGCGGCCGGCGACACCAGCTGCCGCAACCAGGGCGACCGGTCGACGTACTACTGGCCGGTGCTGCGGCTGCAGAACGGCGAGGACGAGAACGACGTGGGCGCGGACGGCGGCGGCAAGGACCAGAACGTGGGCGAGATCCAGACGCCCGCGTCGGTGACGCTGAAGTTCGACGGGAATCCGGTCTCCAAGGTCGTGCCGATGCCGCGCTTCCTGCGGATCATCACCGGCGACGCGAAGGCCTTCACCAACGGCGACGCGAACGCCAACGCCTCGTGGAGCTGCACGGGCTTCGAGGACCGGCAGCTGAAGGACAAGTACCCGATCTGCCCCGACGGTTCGCAGGTAGTGCGCAGCTTCCGCTTCCAGAGCTGCTGGGACGGCGTGAACGCGGACAGCGCCAATCACCGTACGCACGTGGCGTTCGAGGACCCGCGCACCGGCGCGTGCCCCGAGGGGTTCAAGGCGATCCCGCAGCTCGTGCAGCGGATCGTGTACGACGTGCCGCCGGGGCCCGGCTTCGCGGTCGACTCGTTCCCCGAGCAGCTGCACAAGCCGGTGACGGACCACGGCGACTTCATCAACGTGTTCGACGAGCGGCTGATGCGGCGGGTGGCCGCCTGCATCAACCGGGGTGACCGCTGCCGGTGACGCAGCATCGCCGGTGACGCCGTGTCAATGGTGGCCGTGGTGCGCGGAGGAGCGCTCCACGGTCCCGCCGAGCCGGTCCCGCAGCGCGGTCACCACCCGCTCGGGGCCGGCCGCGACCCAGCGGCGGCCGACGAGATAGGTGCCGCCGTAGTCGTCGGCGGCGTCCAGCCACTCGGCGCGGCCGCGGTCGGTGGCGAAGGTGGCGAGGACGTAACGGGCCTTTCCGGTACCGCAGTTGGCCTGACGCAGGTCCGCCGCATCGGTCTGCACCTCGGGGGTGCAGCCGGCGCGGCGGGCGAGCTGTTCGAGGGTGCCGGTGGCCGTGCGGGGGGCCGGCGGCCGGTCCCGCTCCCCCGCCGTGCATCCGGCGACGGCGAGCGCCCCGGCGACCGCGATCCCCACCAGCCGCTTCCCGGACCCGAGCCCTGTCCTGAACCCCATCCCGCACTCCTGTTCCGTGACTCCCGCGGCTGCGACACGTTCCCGCCGACTCCGCGCGCACCGTTGAGCACCCGCGTGCCGCCGGTTAACGTGCGCCGCACCATCCGCGAAGCAGGGGGTTTCCACGCATGTCCGCACCGACGCGACGCACGGTTCTCGGCACGGCGGGTGCCATCGGGCTCGGCACGGCCCTGGGAGGTCTGGCCGTACCGGCGCCCGCACACGCCGCTCCGGCGCTTGATACGGACGCGGCGCGCTCCGCGCTCAACCGTCGGCTGCCGCATCACGCGGACCAGTTCCGGCTGAGACTGACGCCCGGTCAGGGCGACGGCGACCGCTTCCGGGTCTTCGGGGAGACGGGCCGTATCGAGGTGGAGGGGACGACCCCGGCCGTACTGCTGGCCGGGGTCCACTGGTATCTGAAGTACACGTGCGGGGCGCACATCGCGTGGAACGGCGACCAGCTGGACCTGCCGGACCGGCTGCCCGCGCCGGACGGGCCGTTGGAGCGGTCGACGGCGCTCCCCCACCGGTTCGCGCTGAACGACACGAACGACGGGTACACCGCGCCGTTCGCCGGGTGGGCGTACTGGGAGCGGATGATCGACGTCCTGGCGCTGCACGGCTGCAACGAGGTGCTGGTCGTCGCGGGCATGGAGGCCGTCTACCACCGGCTCCTCAAGGACTTCGGGTACAGCGACGCGGAGGCGCGGGCCTGGCTGCCGGCGCCCTCGCACCAGCCGTGGTGGCTGCTGCAGAACCTCTCCGGGTACGGCGGCCCGCTCTCGCCGGAGCTGATCGCGGAGCGCGCCGCGCTGGGCCGCAGGATCGCGGACCGGCTGCGCGAACTGGGGATGCGGCCGGTCCTGCCGGGCTACTACGGGCACGTGCCGAAGGGGTTCGTCGAGCGGAACGGCGGCGACGCGCACGTGGTGCCGCAGGGCGTGTGGCACGGCTTCGAGCGCCCGGACTGGCTGGATCCGCGCACGGACGCGTTCGCGCGGGTCGCCGGGTCCTTCTACGGGCACCAGCGGGACGTGTTCGGCACGGTCGACGCGTTCAAGATGGACCTGCTGCACGAGGGCGGCACGGCCGGTGACGTGCCGGTCGGGGACGCGGCGCGGGGCGTCGAGCGGGCGTTGCAGAAGAACCGGCCGGGGGCCGTCTGGGTGATCCTCGGCTGGGAGGCGAATCCGCTCCCCTCGCTCCTGGACGCCGTGGACAAGCGGCGGATGCTGATCGTCGACGGGGTCTCGGACCGGTTCACGTCGGTGACGGACCGGGAGGAGGACTGGGGCGGCACCCCGTACACGTTCGGCACGATCCCCAACTTCGGCGGGCGGACGACGATCGGGGCCCGCGCGCACATCTGGAACGAGAAGTTCTTCGCCTGGCGCGACAAGCCGGGCAGCGCGCTCACGGGCACGGCGTACATGCCGGAGGGCACGGACCGCGATCCGGCCGCGTTCGAGCTGTGGTCCGAACTGGCGTGGGCCGAGGGCCCGTTGGACCTTCCGGCCTGGTTCGACGGGTACGCGGACTTCCGGTACGGGAAGGACGACAAGGACGCCCGCGCCGCGTGGCGGGCGCTGCAGGAGACGGCGTACCGGCACACCGCGCGCGAGCGGTCCGACCCGCACGACTCGCTGTTCGCGGCGCGCCCGGACCTGGCGGCGGACAGTGCCGCCTACTACGCGCCGAACGCCCTCTCCTACGATCCGGCCCGCTTCGACGCCGCGCTCGCCGGGCTCCTGGGCGTGGCGGGGAGTCTGCGGGGCAGCGCCGCCTACCGCTACGACCTGGTGGACGTGGCCCGGCAGGCGCTCGCGCACCGCAGCCGACAGTTGCTGCCGCAGCTGAGGGCGGCGTACGGGGCGAAGGATGCGGCCACGTTCAAGGCGCTGTCGACCCTGTGGCTGAAGCTGATGCGGCTCTCGGACGATGTGACGGGCACCGATCCGGCGTTCCTGCTGGGCCCGTGGATCCAGGACGCGCGCACGATGGCGACGAGCGAGGCGGAGCGGGCCGAGTTCGAGCGGTGCGCGAAGGTGCTGATCACGGTGTGGGGCGACCGGGCCACCTCCGACCCGGGGCATCTGCACGAGTACGCGAACCGTGAATGGCAGGGCCTGACCGCCGACTTCTATCTGCCGCGCTGGCAGAAGTGGCTGGATTCGCTCCAGGACGCGCTGGCGAGCGGCGAGGCCCCGGCGGCGGTCGACTGGTTCGCGTTCGAGGAGCCGTGGACGCGGGAGCGCAAGGACTATCCGCTGCGGCCGTACGGCGATGCGTACAAGACGGCCGACCGGGTGCGGGACGTGCTGGCGCGGGCCCCCTACCAGGGGACGCTGAAGGTGTCGGCGGACCCCGGCGCGTTCCCGCCGGGCGGGCACGCGCGCGTGGCGGCCACGTTCCGCAACGTCAACGGGCTGCGGGCGACGGACCGCGTCGACTTCACCCTGGCCGGCCTCGACGCCGAACCGGAGGGCGCCCCGTCCCTGGAGCGGGTCGAGCCGGCGGGCGAGGGCACGGTGGCGTGGCGGGCGAGCGCGCCGGGCACCCCGCTGGACCGGCCGCTGCGCCCGCTGCCCTACACGATCGACGTGGAGTACGGGCCGCTGGGCGAGGACCGGGTGACGTACGTGCACCGCGGCACGCTGTTCGAGGCGGGCCCGCTGGAGGCGGACTGGCGGACGTACTCCAACAACGCCGCTTTGTTCGGCCAGTTGGGCGACCGGTTCGCGATCGACGGCGGTGGCGCGGACTTCTGGAAGGGCACGGCGGAGTTCGGGACGGCGTACCGGGCGTCGGAGTTCACGGACGGCTCGGCGGCCGAGCTGCGGGTGGACGCGCAGGCGGTGACGGGCGGCTGGGCGCGGTCCGGGATCGTCGTGCGCAACTCGCTCGCCACGCCCGGCGCTCTGGGCTTCCTGAACCTGTCGGTGACGCCGTCCAACGGCGTCGTGCTCTCCTACGACTCCAACGGCGACGGGACGCTGGACACGTACAAGCGGATCACCGGGATCAAGGCGCCGGTGCTGCTGCGGCTGTCCCGGTCGGGCGACTCGTACACCGGGGCGTGCTCGACGGACGGCGGGGCGACCTGGCGGACGGTGGCGACGGTGCCGGTGCCGGGCGCCGGGGCGGCACAGGACGTGGGCCTGTTCATGAGCGCGACGAACGGGGGCAACGGGACGCGCGGCACAGTGGAGTTCAGCGGCTGGAACTTGACGTAGATCACGCCGAGGAACACCGGGGCACGCCGAAGAATGCCGGGGAAACTGTGACCATCGCACGAGTCACTCGTTCTGCTGAACGTGCAGTCGCAGACGTCGCAGTCCAAGGTGCAGTCCCCGGCTCCGCCCCCGGGCGCGGCCTCCGTCGTCGATGTCGAGCAGGCCGAGGCCTGCCTCGTCGAGCACTATCCGCGGCTCGTGCGGCTCGCGTATCTGGTGCTGCCGCCGACGCTCGGCCGCAACCGCCGGGTGCTCACGGCCCACGCGGTGACGCAGCGCGCCCTGCCGCGGGGCCGTACGGGGACGGCGCCCCCGGCGATCCCGGCGCAGCGTGGCGGTGCCCGGCGCGCCGCCGATCCCGCGTACGCGTACGTGCGGGCGCGGGTGCTGCGGGCGGCACTGGACGCGGGGCGGCCGCTGCTGCGGGCGGCGTGGCCGCGCCGGGCCCAACTGCCGCCGCTGCTGCCGCAGGTGTGGGGCCTGCGACTGTTCCCGAAGTCGGGCGGCGCCGACGAACTGGCCCTGGACCAGCGGCTGTCGGCGCTGGCGGGCGCGGCCCGGGCCGCGTACGTGCTGCACGGACTGGAGCGGCTCGACGACGCGGCCGTGCGGTCCGTGCTCGCGGCGGCGGGCTGCGACGAGGAGGAGGTGACGGGCGCGCTCGCCGAGGCCGGCGGGCTGCGCGCGGAGGACGGCGCGGGCGCGGCGGCGCTGCTCGCGTCCCCCGAGTTCGACCCGTGCTCGCTGCACGCGCGGCCGCCGGACCTGATGCGGCGGCGTCAGCACGTGAAGGCGGTGGTCGCGGGGCTCGCGGCGGTCCTGGTGTGCGGCGCGCTGCTCGGGCTCCCGGGCGACAGCTGGGGTCCCGAGGGCGCGGCGGCGCCCTCGTACGCGCGCAATCCGGCAGCGCAGGCGGCGCTCGACCCGGGGAAGCTGACGCGGGTCGCGGCGACGGCGTGGCGGGGCTCTGCGCGGACGGACTTCTCGGTGTGGCCGGCGCGCGGGTCGCTGACCGGGGACCGGGAGCTGCTGCGCCGGGCGCTCGCGGTGTGGGCGCGGCCGGGCGGCACGGTCCAGGTGTCGGCGACGCCCGGCACCCCGGCGGGCGCGCCGCCCGGTCCGCCGCAGTTGCTGTACGCGGGGTCGGTGGACGGGGCGCGGGTCGTGCTGTTCCACGACGGGCTGCGTCTGGTGCGGTACGCGGAGCCGGAGCACGGGACGAGCGGCGCCGCGCTCGACTTCGCGCGGGTGGACGGGGCGGCGGGCCCGGAGTCCGGCGCGGTGATCGTCGACCGCACCGACGGCAACGTCCGCTATCTGACGGCCCCCTGGGTGACCGGCGCGGCCGTGCGCGACCTGCTGGCGCCGGACGCGGCGCCGCGCCGCCTGTCCCGGACGAAGGACGGGGTCACGGCCCCGTTCCCGAGCCCGGCCGTGTCGGCGTCCTGCACGGGGTGGAACGCGCTGGCGCTCACCGACGCCGACGGCACCCGGCTCGCCACCGACCTCGGCGAGCTGGTGCCCGCGCATCTGACGGCGGGGCGCCCGGACGCGCCCCGCGAGTCCCGGCCCGGCGACTGGTCGGCGACGGCCTGCTCGCTCGCCGCGGCCCGCTCGCACGGGGTCCGCGCCGTCAACACATGGGCGTACGCGCGTCAGCCGCTGCCCGAGGCGGGCGGCGAGGCCCGCTGGGTGTGCACCCGGGCCGAGACCTGGCGCGGCGGCGGCCCGCGCACGCTGGCCCTGTTCCGGGCGCCGGGGGTGGCCGGGGCGGTGGTGGCGGCCCGCTCGCAGAACGCTCCGGCGTGCGGCGGCCGGGATCCGCGGGTGCTGGCCGGGGTGCGCTGGAAGTCGCGGGCCGGCACCTGGTACCTGGTCGCGGCGGGCAGTCCGGGGGTGGGCTCGGTGACGGCGGCGGGTACGACGGGGAGCGGGCCGACGCTGGCGGTGCGGGTGTCGCGGGGCACGAAGGCGAGCCTGTCGGGGCGGACGCGGGAGGGGGCGCGGATCGACCCGCTGGGCTGATCCGCGACCGGCCCTCGGCTCCTGTGTGACACCTTGCTGACGATCACGTAAAGAAAGTCGGTTCCGGGGGCTGTCCAGGCGCTCTACCGCTCAGTACATTGACGTCATGTCTAATAAGCGCGTCACGCTGAAGGCACGCCAGGTGTCCTTCGCCTGGGACAAGACGCCCCTGCACTGGCTGCCGAACGACCCGTTCACCACGCACACCATCAATGTGCTGCATCTCCTGCTGCCCGCGGGTGAACGGTGGTTCGTGCACGTGTACAAGCAGGTGCTGCCCTTCATCCGTGACGACCGGCTGCGCGAGGACGTCATCGGCTTCATCGGCCAGGAGGCCATGCACGCGCAGGCCCACGACGAGGTGCTGCCGCACCTGCGCGACCTGGGCCTGGACCCGACGCCGTACACCGCGCAGGTGGACTGGTTCTTCGAGAAGCTGCTCGCCGACCGGACCCTGCCCCCGGGCAAGGCCCGCCAGTGGTGGCTGATGGAGCGGGTCGCACTGATCGCGGCGATCGAGCACTACACCGCGTTCCTCGGCAACTGGGTGCTGAACGCCGACGAGCTGGACCGGCGCGGCGCCGACCCGACGATGCTGGATCTGCTGCGCTGGCACGGCGCCGAGGAGGTCGAGCACCGCTCGGTGGCCTTCGAGCTGTTCATGCACCTCGACGGCAGCTACCGGCGCCGGGCCCGCACCTGGGCCACCGCGTTCGCCGCCCTGATGTTCATGTGGCAGCGCGGCGCGCGCTTCTTCATGGAGAACGACCCGACGCTCCTGGACGGCAAGGCCTCGTTCAAGGACTTCTACCTCGGCGGCAAGAAGGGCGTGCTGCCCTCGACGCCCGACATGCTGCGGTCCATACCGCGCTATCTGAGCCGCGACTACCACCCCGAGCAGGAGGGCGACACCGACCAGGCCGTCGCCTACCTCGCGTCCTCGCCCGCCGCCCGCGCCGCCGAGGCCCGCGAAGGAGCCGCCCGATGAAGGCCCGCACCCTGCGCAAGGCCGTCCTCGTCGCCGGCGCCGCGCTCGTCGTGCGGCGCGCCCTGCGCCGCCGCATCAAGGACTCCCCGCTGTGGCCGCTGCCGGCCCTGGAGGAGCCGACCTCCGGGCGTCCGCGCGCCCGCGCCCTGCGGCTGCTCGTCGCCGGGCACGAGCGGGTGGCCGACGGCGTCGTCCAGGTCCGCCTGGAAGGCCGGGACCTGCCAGCGTGGCAGCCCGGCGCCCACCTCGACCTGATCCTGCCGTCCGGACTGGTCCGCCAGTACTCGCTGTGCGGCGACCCCGAGGACACCTCCTCGTACACCGTCGCGACCCGGCTGATCCCGGCCGAGGAGGGCGGGCGGGGCGGCTCGCGCGAGGTGCACGAGCAGCTCGCCGCGGGCGCCGAGATCGAGATCCGCGGCCCGCGCAACCGCTTCCCGCTGGACACCGAGGCCCCCGCCCACCTCTTCGTCGCGGGCGGCATCGGCATCACGCCGATCCTGCCGATGCTGCGCGCCGTCGAGGCCCGCGGCACCGAGTGGCGGCTGCTCTACGCGGGCCGGACCCGGGCCTCCATGCCGTTCCTGGAGGACCTGCTCAAGCTCGACGGGCAGCGGGGGCGGGTCACCGTCGTCGCCGAGGACGAGGACGGGCGGCCCGACCTCGCGGCCGCGCTCGGGGCCACCGCGCCGGGCACCGCCGTGTACTGCTGCGGCCCCGAGGGTCTGATGGCGGCGGTCGAGGACCTGCTGCCCGAGGGCCGCGAACTCCACCTCGAACGCTTCGCCCCGCGCAATTCGGCCGACGGGAACGGGCCGTTCGAGGTCGAGCTGCGGCGCAGCGGCAAGGTCGTGCAGGTGGCGGCGGACACCACGGTGCTCGCGGCACTGCGCCCCGAGGTGCCGGGTCTGGCCTACTCGTGCGAGCAGGGTTTCTGCGGGACCTGCCAACAACGGGTGGTGGAGGGCGAGATCGACCACCGCGACGAGCTGCTCACGGACGCGGAGCGCGACGACGCGATGCTGATCTGTGTCTCCCGCTGCCGCGGCGAACGCCTCGTCCTCGATCTCTGAGGCGTGTGATCTCCGTGTGATCCCCGAGTGATCTCCACGGCGTGATCCGCTCGGTAGAGTGTTCGGTATGACTACCGGGGTGCGGCGCAGATTGGGAGTCGAGGAGCGGCGGCGGCAGTTGATCGAGGTCGCCCTCGACCTGTTCAGCAACCGCTCCCCCGACGAGGTCTCCATCGACGAGATAGCGGCCGCCGCGGGCATCTCGCGGCCGCTCGTCTACCACTACTTCCCGGGCAAACTCAGCCTGTACGAGGCCGCGTTGCAGCGGGCCGCGCAGGATCTCGCGGAGCGTTTCGAGGAGCCGCAGGACGGGCCGCTCGGGGCGCGGCTGCTGCGTGTGATGAGCCGCTTCTTCGACTTCGTGGACGAGCACGGGCCGGGTTTCTCGGCGCTGATGCGCGGCGGCCCGGCCGTGGGCTCGTCTACGACGAACGCGCTGATCGACTCCGTCCGGCAGGCCGCGTACGTCCAGATCCTGGCGCATCTGAAGGTGACCCGGCCGACCCCGCGCCTGGATCTCGTGGTCCGCTCGTGGGTCTCGCTCGCCGAGTCGACGGCGCTGATCTGGCTGGACGGGCGCCGCATCCCGCGCGAGGAGCTCCAGCGGCAACTGGTGCACGACTTCGCGGCGCTGGCCGCCGTGAGCGCCGCCTACGACGAGGAGATGGCGGCGCTGCTGCGCCGCATCCTCGCCGCCGAGCCGGCCGACGGGCCCTTCACGGACCTGGTCGAACGGCTCGCACTGCTGGCCCCCGCGTAGCCGCTGGGGGGCGACAAGAAACCCCTAGGCGATCGCGGAGCGGTACGTCGGCTCCAGGTCCCGCACCTCGGTCGACAGGTGGACACCGGCCGGGTCCTTGATGTGCGCGGGCAGCAGCCCGAGCACGGTCTCGGCGAGCGCCGCCTTGGCCTCTTCGGTGCGGCCCGCGAGCAGCGCGATCTCGACGTGCAGCACCGGCGCCGGCTCGGCCCCGTCGCCGACGATCGTCAGCGCGGCCTGCCGGAACGTCGTCTTGCAGGCCGGGATCCGGGCGGCGACGGTGTCGACGCAGGCCTGGTGGACCGCGGCGGTGAGCTCCGCCCGGGCCAGCCGGTCGTCGAGGGAGGCGGAATGGTCGACGGTGATCAGCGGCATGTTCTCGGCTCCGGGTGCGTGTTGTTCTGGGGCAGGTCGCGGCACAGCCTACGAGGGGTACGTGTGCGGCTGCGGGCCGGTGGGGGCTGGTCGCGCAGTTCCCCGCGCCCCTGAAAGGCTTGCGGCTTCGCCGCTGAGCCTTTCATCGATGAGGTGCGCCCGAAGGGCATGCACCTCAGGGGCGCGGGGAACTGCGCGGCCCGCCCCCACCGGGCGGGAGGTCGCGACCGTGGCATCAGGCGGCTCGGTGGGGCGTGACCGGCCCACAGACGAACGGCACACCGGGCGATAAAGTCGGCCCGTGACAGCGCGATTGGCCGACATAGCGGCACAGGCGGGGGTCAGTGAAGCGACGGTCAGCCGCGTACTCAACGGCAGACCGGGCGTCGCCGCGGCCACCCGCCAATCCGTACTCGCCGCCCTCGACGTCCTCGGATACGAACGCCCCGTGCGGCTCAAACAGCGCAGCGCGGGCCTGGTCGGCCTGATCACCCCGGAGCTGGAGAACCCCATCTTCCCGGCACTCGCCCAGGTCGTGGTGCAGGCCCTGACCCGGCAGGGGTTCACCCCCGTACTGGCAACGCAGACCCCGGGCGGCTCCACCGAGGACGAGCTGACCGAGATGCTCGTGGACCGTGGGGTCAGCGGCATCATCTACGTGTCCGGACTGCACGCCGACACGACGGCGGACACCCGGCGCTACGAGCGACTGCGCGGCCAGGGCGTCCCCTTCGTGCTCGTCGACGGCTTCTCCCCGTCCGTCGCGGCGCCGTTCATCTCCCCCGACGACCGGGCCGCGGCGTCGCTCGCCGTGACGCACCTGGTCTCGCTCGGCCACACCCGGATCGGCCTGGCCCTGGGCCCGAAGCGGTTCGTGCCGGTGCAGCGCAAGACCGAGGGGTTCGTCCGGGCGATGCGCGAGCGGCTCGGGCTGGCGCCGGAGGACGTCGAGCGGGACTTCGTCGAGCACTCCCTGTACAGGCTCGAGGGCGGTCAGGCGGCGGCCTCCGCGTTGCTCGACCGCGGCTGCACGGCGCTCGTCTGCGCCAGCGACATGATGGCACTGGGTGCCGTACGGGCGGTGCGGCAGCGCGGCCTCGACGTACCGCGGGACGTGTCGGTGGTCGGCTTCGACGACTCGCCGCTCATCGCGTTCACGGACCCGCCGCTGACCACGATCCGCAAGCCCGTGCATGCGATGGGTCAGGCCGCCGTCAACACGCTGCTCGAAGAAGTCGCCGGGACACCGGCCCCGCACAGCGAGTTCGTCTTCATGCCCGAGCTGGTGGTCAGGGGCTCCACCGCCTCGGCCCTTGGGGGTCCGGCTCGTTCCTGAGAAGTAGGGGGTGCGTTCCGGACCCGCCCGAGGGATGATCGGACAGGGGGGTGGAATCTGGCAGACTCTGCGTCTATGGGTGAAAAGACCGTGACGACTGTGGAAGGCCGACAAGGGCCCACCAACTCACCCATCGCGGACGATCGCGCCGGGGAGAAGGGCTCTGGCCGGCTGCGTCGTCTGCGCGCCCCGCGCCGCCCGCGTCTGTGGTTCGAGATCCTTCTGATCGCGGTGAGTTACTGGACGTACTCTCTGGTGCGCAACGCGGTACCGGAGCAGAGGTCCCAGGCCCTGCGGAACGCGGACTGGATCTGGCAGGCCGAGCACCATCTCGGCATCGCCTTCGAGCAGAGCGTCAACCATGCGGTGAACGCCGTCACTTGGCTCGTCGTCGGCATGAACTACTACTACGCGACGCTCCACTTCGTCATCACGCTCGGTGTCCTCGTATGGCTGTTCCGTCGCCATCCGGGACGGTACGCGGCGACGCGGCTCGTCCTCTTCGCCACCACCGCGGTCGCGCTGGTCGGCTACTACTTCTATCCGCTGGCGCCGCCGCGTCTGATGCCCGGCGGGCACTTCATCGACACGGTCGCCGTGCACGAGACCTGGGGCTCCATGGCCTCCGGCAACCTCAAGACCATGTCGAACCAGTACGCGGCGATGCCGTCCATGCATATCGGCTGGTCGCTGTGGTGCGGGCTCACGATCTTCGCGCTGGCGTCGGTGCCGTGGGTGCGTGTGCTGGGTCTTCTGTACCCGGTGATAACGCTGGTCGTCATCGTGGCCACGGCGAACCACTTCTGGCTGGACGCGGTGGGGGGCATGGCGTGTCTGGCGTTCGGCTACGCGGTGGCGTGGGTCTGGTACGGGGCCCTGCCGTACGCCTTGCCGCGCGCTGTGGCGACGGGATCCGCCCCCGTCCTGCCGGTGAAGGTCTGATCGCGGCTGCGGCTCTCGTCGTGGCTGGTCGCGCAGTTCCCCGCGCCCCTGAAATGCAGACCCTTCGGGTCGCATTTCCCCGATACAGGTGCGGGGCGCCTTCCATCTGGGGAAGGCGCGGCGAAGCCGCATGCCTTCCAGGGGCGCGGGGAACTGCGCGACCAGCCCCCACCGGGGCCGCAGACCCGTGACAGCCGGAACCACCCCCTTCGAGGGGTTACTCGCCGCGGTGGGTGACCCGGCCACCGACCGTGGTCAGAACGACCGGCGCCTGCGCCAGCTCATCCGCCGGCGCCAGAACAGGGTCAAGCCCGAGCACCGTCAGATCCGCGCGCAGCCCCACCTCGATCCGCCCCCCGAGATGCGCCTCGCCGGAGGCGATCGCCGCATGCGAGGTGACCCCCTCCAGCGCCTCGAGCCCCGACAACCCCTGCCCGGCCCCCGCCGCACCTTCCGGCACCCGAGCCATGGCGAGTACCCGCCGCGCGTCGAAGTGCGCGATCGGCCAGTCGGACCCGAGCGCGAGGACCGCCCCCGCGTCCCGCAGATCCCGCGTGCGCCAGGCCCGCCCGGCCCGCTCCGCGCCGAGCCGCTTGGACCACTCGTCGCTGTGGTCGCCCTTCGTGTACGCGGTGTGCGGCGGCTGCATCGACGCGGCGACGCCGAGCGCGGCGAACCGCGGCAGCGTGTCGTCGGGCACGGTCTCGATGTGCTCGATGCGGTGCGCGTCGCGGCCGCTCGCGCCGAGCGCCTCGATGGTGTCGAGGGCGTGCCGTACGGCGGCGTCGCCGATGGCGTGCGTGGCGGTGCGGACGCCGGCCGCGTGCAGGGTCCGTACGGCGGCGCTGTACGCCTGCGGGTCGGGCCAGAACGCGTCCGTGCCGCGGCCGTGGCAGTCGGCCTGCTCCAGCCACGCGGTGCCGCCCTCGACGGTGCCGTCCATGAAGAACTTGACCGCGCCGACCCGCCAGTCCCGGCCGCGGCGCCGCTGGAGGGCGATCAGTTCGTCGAGGCCGTCCTGGTCGACGCCGGGCATGCACCAGGGCGCGACGGTGAGCCGCAGCGGCAGATCGGTGTCCTGCTCGACGGCGGCGAGGAGCTCGAGGTCGGCGCCGTCCATGACGTGGGCGCCGGTCAGTCCGGTGGCGGCCATGCCCTTGAGGAGGTCGACGAGGCCCGCGCGGCGCTTGTCGTACGAGAGCCGGGGCACGACCGCGTCGACGACGTCCATCGCGGCGTGCTCGATCAGGTGCCCGGTCGGGCGGCCCTCGGCGTCGCACACGATCTCGGCGCGCTGGGCGAACTCCCGCGGGCCGGTCACCTGCGCGGCGGCCAGCGCGGCGGTGCTCGCCAGCGCGGAGTGGCCGTCGTAGAGGCGCAGGAAGGCGGGGGCGCCGTCGAGAACGTCCTCGATGAGGTCGTGGTGGACGGGGCGGCCGCCGAAGGCGTTGTGGTCCAGGCCCCAGCCGATGACCCAGCCGTCGATCCGGGGCGCCGAGCGCAGCGCGGCACGGAGGGCGTCGAGGTCCTGGACGCCGGTGAGGTCGGCGCCGGCGGACATCTGCAGACCCCACACCGGGTGGCTGTGGGAGTCCACGAATCCCGGGGTCACGGTGGCTCCGGCGAGGCTCAGCCGCTCGGTCCCCGGGCCGGTCCAGTCGCGGGTCAGGGTGTCCGTGTCACCCAGTGCCGCGATGTGGCCGTCCTTGATGGCCAGGGCGGTGGCCTCCGGCCGGTGCGGGTCGAGGGTGCGGATGTTCGTGTCGGTGAGCAGGAGGTCGGCCTGGGGCATGGTGCGGGTCCGTTCTTGTTCGGGTGGGCGCGGCTCTACTTGCTGCCGAAGGCCTCGTAGACCTCGGGGCGCGTGCGCTTCAGGCGGTGGGCCAGGGGGAAGCCGAGGAGGAAGACGGCGGGGGCGACCGCGACCATGATCCCGTTGGCGAGGGGGGACGCTCCGGTGAAGAGGTCGATGTGGCCGATCACCAGGACGATCGCCGCGCCGAGCAGGACCGTCGCCACGGCCGGGGCCCAGACCGTGCGGGCCCGCCCTTCCGTGTGGGAGATCCGGCGGAAGAAGAAGGGGACCGCGAGCGCCGCGAGGAGCTGGAGGGCCATGAGGCCGAGCATGCCGGGCGTGTTCACCCAGAGCAGCAGCTGGTTGTACGGGTCCGCTCCGGCCGCCCAGAACGCGAGGACGACGACCGCGCCGAGCGCGCTCTGGGCGAGCCCCGCGACGTACGGCGAACGGTGCCTGGGGTGGACGCGGGCGAAGGAGCGCGGCAGGACGCCCTCGTCGGCCAGGGCCAGACCATAGCGGTTGATGGCGTTGTGGAAGGCGAGGAGGGAGGCGATGACGCTGGTGACGATGAGGACGTGCATCAGGTCGGCCGCCCAGCCGCCGACGAAGGTGGTGATGGCGGTGAAGAAGAGGTTCGCGGGGTCCGATCCGGCGGCCTTGACGACGTCCGCGTCGCCGAAGGCCTGGACGGCGATCCACACGGTGAAGGCGTAGAAGAGGCCGAGGAAGGCGACGGCGATGTAGGTGGCGCGCGGCACCGTGCGGTCGGGGTCGCGGGCCTCGCGGCGGTAGATGACGGTCGACTCGAAGCCGGTGAACGCGGCGAACGCGAAGGCCAGGACGGCGGCCGTGCCGGGTACGAGGACGTTGCCGGGGGCGAAGGACGCGGCGGACAGTCCGTGCGCGCCGCCCTTGAGGAGCACTCCCCCGGCGAGCAGGACGAGGATGCCGGTCTCGGCGACGAGCAGCACGCCGAGGAGTTTCGCCCCGAAGTCGATGGAGCGGAAGCCGCCGTACCAGATGAGCGCGAGCCCGGCGAGGGACACCGGCAGCCAGGGGATGTCGGCGCCGAACAGGGCGTGCACGGTGTCCCGGGTGGCGCTGCCGAGGAGCCCGTAGACGCCGATCTCCATGCCGTTGTAGCCGACCATGGCGAGCAGGGCGGCGCCGATTCCGGCGGGCCGGCCGAGGCCCTGGGTGATGTACGAGTAGAAGGCACCGCCGCCCTTCACGTGCCGGCTCATCGCGGTGAAGCCGACGGCGAAGACGGCGAGCGTGAGGCCCGCGAGGAGGTAGCCGGCCGGGGCTCCGATGCCGCCGAGGGCGATGGCGATGGGCGCGACTCCGGCCATGACGGTGAGCGGGGCGGCGGCGGAGACGACGAAGAAGGCGATGTCGGAGGTGCCGAGGCTGCCGGTGCGCAGGCCGGCCGGGGCGGCGCTCGGCGGAGCGGTCTTCGGGGAGGTCACGGACATGCGGGGAGGGGCCCTTCGGACGGCAGACAGGAGCGGCGGAAGGCCGTGCCGGGTGACGGCGGGGCGTAAATCTAAAGGCTTTCGGTTTCCGCAATGTAACCTCCCCGTCGGGCCTACGGGAAGACCTGTTTTTCCGGAGGGGCCCGCACGGGGACGGAAGAGAGCGGAGAGCAGGGCGGATGGGACGGCCGAGCAAGCGACTCCTGGACCGGGAGCGCATCACCACGACGGCGCTCCGGCTCGTCGACGAGACGGGCGAGTTCAGCGTGCCGGGGATCGCGCGGGCGCTGGGGGTGCAGACGGGTTCCGTCTACCACCACGTGGACGGGCGGGACGGCATCGTGGAGCTGCTGCGCGAGCGGGTCGCGGGGGCGATCGACCCGGCGCCGCTCACCTCGGGGCTGCCCTGGGACGAGGCGGTGGCGGGCTGGGCCCGCACCTACCGCGCGGCGTTCGCCGCGCACCCCCGGGCGATCCCGCTCCTGACGACGAACCCGGTGCGGGCGCCGCGCGTCCTGGAGCAGTACGAGCTGGCGGTGCGGGTGCTGCTCGACGCCGGGTTCGCGCTGCGGGACGTGATGCCGCTGATCATCGCCCTGGAGAACACGGTGCTGGGCTCGGCCCTGGACCTGGCCGCCCCGGAGGCGATGTGGGAACTACCGGACGAGGTGGAGACCCCCCTCCTGCAACAGGCCCTGGCCGCCCTCCCGGAATCCCGAGCGGACGCTTCGTTCGAACTGGCCCTGACGGCATTCATCGAACATTGCCGCACGATGCTGGAACGCCCCTGAAGGCTGCGCGCAGCGCATGCCTTCAGGGGCGCGGGGAACTGCGCGACCAGCCCCCACCAGGCCGCAGCCGCCCACGAACGACCAACCAGGCAGACGATCAGGCGCCCCCCGCCGAACCGCCGGAGGCTTACGCCCCGTAGAACCGCTCCTCCACCACCGCCCGGGCCCGCCGGGTGATCCGCCGGTAGTCGTCCAGCATGTCTCCGACGTGCCCGGGGTCGTACCCCAGGTACCGGCCGACGGCCCCGAGCTCCCGCCCGTCGGACGGGAACGTGTCCCCGGCCCGCCCCCGCACCAGCATCACCGCGTTCCGCACCCGCGTGGCCAGCACCCACGCCTCGTCGAGCACCTCCGCCTCCTCGCCCGGGATGAGGCCGGCCGCGCACGCCGCGCCGAGCGCCTCCCGCGTGCGGGTCGTGCGCAACCCCGGCTCGGCCCACCCGTGCTGAAGCTGCATCAGCTGCACGGTCCACTCCACGTCGGACAGTCCGCCGCGCCCGAGCTTGGTGTGCAGCGTCGGATCCGCGCCGCGCGGCAGCCGCTCGGACTCCATGCGGGCCTTGAGCCGCCGGATCTCGCGGACGGCGTCGTCGCCGAGGCCCTCGGCCGGGTAGCGCAGCGGGTCGACGAGGTCGAGGAAGGAGCGGCCCAACTCGGCGTCCCCGGCGACCGGTTCGGCCCGCAGCAGGGCCTGGGCCTCCCAGACCAGCGACCAGCGCCGGTAGTACGCCTCGTAGGACTTGAGGGTGCGCACGAGCGGGCCCGACTTGCCCTCGGGGCGCAGGTCCGCGTCGATGAGCAGCGGCGGGTCGGCGGTGGGCAGGGCGAGCAGCCGGCGCATCTCGGCGACGACCTTGTTGGCGGCCTGGGCCGCTTCGTGGTCGTCGACGCCTTCGCGGGGCTCGTGCACGAACAGGACGTCGGCGTCGGATCCGTAGCCGAGCTCGTGTCCGCCGAAGCGGCCCATGGCGATGACGGCGAAGCGGGTGGGCAGGGTGTCGCCCCAGCCGGCGCGGACGACGGCCCGCAGCGTCCCGGCGAGGGTCGCCGCCGTCAGGTCGGAGACGGCGGAGCCGACCCGGTCCACGAGCGCGCCCTGGTCGGCGACGACGGGCTGGTCCTCGGTGCCGTACGAGGCGATGATGTCGGCCGCGGTGGTGCGGAACAGTTCCCGTCTGCGCACCCCGCGCGCGGCGCCGACCGCCTGCTCGGCGCCGTCGGCGCGGCCGACCGCGGCGAGCACCTCCTGTTCGAGCTGGGCGCGTCCGCGCTGGTCGAGGCCGTGCGGATCGCCGAGCAGGGCGACCGCCTCGGGGGCGCGCATCAGCAGGTCGGGGGCGAGCCGGCCGGCGGACAGGACGCGGGCCAGGTTCTCGGCGGCGGCGCCCTCGTCCCGCAGGAGGCGCAGGTACCAGGGGGTCTTGCCGAGCGCGTCGGAGACCTTGCGGAAGTTGAGCAGACCCGCGTCGGGGTCGGCGGAGTCGGCGAACCAGCCGAGCAGGACGGGCAGCAGGGTGCGCTGGATGGCGGCCTTGCGGGAGACGCCGGAGGCGAGGGCCTCCAGGTGGCGCAGGGCGGCGCTCGGGTCCGCGTAGCCGAGCGCGACGAGCCGTTCGCGCGCGGCCTCGGTGCTCAACCGCGTCTCGCCGGGCGCGAGTTGGGCGACGGCGTCGAGCAGCGGCCGGTAGAACAGCTTCTCGTGCAGGCGGCGCACGGAGGAGGTGTGCCGCTTCCAGGCGCGGTTGAGCTCGGTGATCGGCTCGGTGCGCATGCCCATGGAGCGGCCGATGCGGCGCAGGTCGGCGTCGTCCTCGGGGACGAGGTGGGTGCGGCGCAGCCGGTAGAGCTGGATGCGGTGTTCGAGGGTGCGCAGGAAGCGGTAGGCGTCGTCGAGCTGGACGGCGTCGACGCGGCCCACGTAGCCGCCGTCGGCGAGGGCGTCGAGCGCGTCCAGGGTGGTGCCGCTGCGCAGCGAGGCGTCGGAGCGGCCGTGCACCAACTGGAGGAGCTGGACGGCGAATTCGACGTCGCGCAGGCCGCCGGGGCCGAGTTTGAGCTCGCGCTCGACCTCGCCCGCCGGGATGTTCTCGATGACGCGGCGGCGCATCTTCTGCACGTCGGGCACGAAGTTGTCGCGCTCGGCGGCCTGCCAGACGAGCGGGGAGACGGCCTTGACGTACGCCTCGCCGAGCTCGGGGTCGCCCGCGACGGCGCGTGCCTTGAGCAGCGCCTGGAACTCCCAGGTCTTGGCCCAGCGTTCGTAGTAGGCGAGGTGGGAGGCGAGGGTGCGCACGAGCGGGCCGTTGCGGCCCTCGGGGCGGAGGTTGGCGTCGACGGGCCAGATGGTGCCCTCGACGGTGGTCTCGGAGCAGATCCGCATCATGTGCGAGGCGAGCCGGGTCGCGGCCTGGAGCGCCTTGCCCTCGTCGGCGCCCTCGGCGGCCTCGCCGACGAAGATGACGTCGACGTCGGAGACGTAGTTGAGCTCGTGGCCGCCGCACTTGCCCATGGCGATGACGGCGAGCCGGCACTGGGCGGCGTCGCCGGGCGCGGCGGTGCGGGCCAGGGCGAGGGCGGCGCGCAGGGTCGCGGTGGCGAGGTCGGCGAGTTCGGCGGCGGTCTGCGCGATGTCGGTGGTGCCGCACACGTCGCGGGCGGCGATGGACAGCAGGCAGCGGCGGTAGGCGACGCGCAGTGACACGGGGTCGTCGACCTCGGCGAGGCCGCGCTCGAACTCCTCGACGCCCGGGTGCAGATCGCGCGGTTCGTACGTGACGAGGGCCTGCCAGTCGCCGGGGTGGCGGGCGAGGTGGTCGGCGAGGGCCTCGGAGGCGCCGAGGACGCCGAGGAGGCGGTCGCGCAGCGGCTTGGCGGTGATGAGGGTGTCGAGCAGCTCGCGCCGGCCGGTCTCGCCGGAGTCCCGCTCCTGCGCCTCGGCCAGTCGGACGAGTCCGAGGAGCGCCAGGTCGGGGTCGGCGGTGGCGCCGAGCGCGTCGAGCAGCAGCGGGTCGGACCGTACGGCGGACAGCGCGTCGGCGTCGAGCAGCCGCTCGGCGGCGGACGGGTCGGTGAATCCGTGCCGCAGCAGCCGGGTGAACGTACTGCTCCTGCGCCCTCGCGGCACCGACATCCCGGCCTCCTGTTCGATCACCAGCCCCCGCTGAGCCTACTGCGGACGGTGGGGGACCGATGAGTCGAGCGCGCGTGCGGAGTCTGCACGGGGGCGGGAGGATGCGAGAGCCGCATCCCGATCGTCCGAAAGGTCAAGGTCGCATCATGGAGTGGACCCTCGAAGTGGTCGTCGTCCCCGTCTCCGACGTGGACCGCGCCAAGGAGTTCTACGCGGAGAAGGTGGGTTTCAAGGTCGACCTGGACACCGAGGTGGCCCCGGGCATCCGCATCGTGCAGCTGACGCCGCCGGGCTCGCGCTGCTCGATCAGCCTGACGGAGGGCCTGCCGGGAGCGCCGGACCAGCGGGCGATGACGCCGGGTTCGCTGACCGGCCTGCAGGTGTGTGTCACGGACATCGCGGCGGCCCGGGAGGAGCTGGTGGCGCGCGGTGTGGCGGTCTCGCCGGTGCAGCACGCGGGCCCGCAGGGCTGGGCGGACGGCCCGGGCGGCGAGTGGAACTCGTTCATGTTCTTCCGTGACCCGGACGGCAACGGCTGGACGGTCCAGGAGGCGCCTTCGCCGCTCGCGGAGCGCTGAGGGGCGCCGAGGGGCGCTCGCGCGGGGTGCCGGGGGCGGGGCTCACCCGGGCGGGGCTGGGCGAGACGGGGCGGGGCGGGGCGGGGCGGTTCCGAACGGGGCGCGGCGGGCCCCAGGTTTCATCCATCGTTCACCCGCAGGGGTACGGAGGCCCGACACCCGGGTATTTTGGCGTGTGCATGCTCTGTCCGCACCGCCAAGGTCCCGTCACTCCCCCACACGGAGGCTCACGTGTCCGGCAGATCACTGTTCAGCCGCGCCCGCGGCAAGGCCGTCGCCTCGGCCCTCGCCCTGGCCACGGCCGCGACCGGCGGCTGGCTCGCCCTCACCGGCAGCGTCCCCGCGCACGCCGCGGCGACCGTCCCCACCCCCGACCACGTCGTCGTCGTGGTCTTCGAGAACCACGCGTACAGCCAGGTCATCGGCTCCTCCAGCGCGCCCTACATCAACAGCCTGAAGTCGGGCGGCGCCAACCTCACCGCCTCGTACGCCGAGACGCACCCCAGCCAGCCCAACTACTTCGCCCTGTTCTCCGGCTCCACCCAGGGGATCACGGACGACAGCTGCTACACCCCCGGCTTCTCCTCCGCCCCGAACCTCGCCTCGGAGCTGATCGGCGCGGGCAAGACCTGGGCCAGCTACAACGAGACCCTCCCCAGCCAGGGTTCGACGACTTGCTCCTCCGGCAAGTACGCCCGCAAGCACAACCCGTGGTTCGGCTTCAGCAACGTACCGACGTCGTCGGCGAAGACCCTCGCCCAGTTCCCCACGGACTACGCGACGCTCCCCCAGGTCTCCTTCGTCGTGCCGAACCTGTGCAGCGACATGCACGACTGCTCGGTCTCCACGGGTGACACCTGGCTGAAGAACAACCTGGGCGCGTACGCGACCTGGGCCAAGGCCCACAACAGCCTCCTCGTCGTCACCTTCGACGAGGACAACCGCCTCAGCGGCAACAAGATCCCCACCGTCCTCTACGGCCAGCAGGTGACCCCGGGCGCCACCTCGGCCACCACCTACAACCACTACGACCTCCTGCGCACCCTGGAGGACATGCACGGTCTGCCGCACGCGGGCAACGCGGCGTCGGCGAAGGACATCACCGGCGTCTGGACCCCGTGACATGTACGTAGCGGACAGCCGCGCCACTCCTTCGGCGCCGGCGTCCGCGGAGCCCGCCGCCCGGCCCGGCGCCGGGCGGCGGCGCGCCGTGGGCCCGACCGTGCTCGCACTCGGCACGGTCAGTCTGATCACGGACGTCTCGTCGGAGATGGTGACGGCGGTGCTGCCGCTGTACCTGGTGGCGGGTCTCGGCCTGAGCCCCCTCGGTTTCGGCCTCCTCGACGGCGTCTACAACGGCTTCTCGGCCGTGGTGCGGCTGCTCGGCGGGCACATCGCGGACCGGGGCGGCGGCCGGCACAAGACCGTCGCCGTCCTCGGCTACGGACTCTCGGCGCTGTGCAAGCCGCTGCTGCTCGTGGCGGGATCGCTGGCGTCCTTCGGCGCGGTGCTCGCCGCCGACCGCACCGGCAAGGGCCTGCGCACGGCGCCCCGCGACGCCCTCATCTCCCTGTCCAGCGAACCGGCCGCGCGGGGACGGGCGTTCGGCGTGCACCGGGCGATGGACACGGCGGGCGCGCTGCTCGGGCCGCTGGCCGCTTTCCTCATTCTGCGGGCGACCGTCGACGGCTACGACGCGGTCTTCACGGTGAGCTTCTGCGTGGCCGTGCTCGGGGTGCTCGTCCTGGTCCTGTTCGTACCGGGCCGGACGCCCTCGGCGCCCTCGGCGACTCCGCCCGAGCGCCCGGCCGCCGGGCCACACCCTCGCCTGCGCCTGCCGTCGACCGTCGTCCGCCCCACGATCTGCGCGGCCCTGCTCGGCCTCGCGACGGTCAGCGACGCCTTCGTCTACCTCGTCCTGCAACGCCAACTCGGCGTGCCGGAGCGCTGGTTCGCACTCCTCCCGCTCGGCACGGCGGCGGCCTTCCTGCTGCTCGCCGCACCCCTGGGCCGACTGGCCGACCGGGTCGGCGCCTGGCCGGTGTTCCTGGCCGGGCACGGCGCCCTGCTCGCGGTCTACGGCCTGCTGCTGACCCACGCGCACAGCCCGGCGCTGCCCTACGCGGTGCTTCTGCTCCACGGCACGTTCTACGCGGCGACCGACGGCGTCCTGATGGCGGCCGCCTCCACCGGCCTGCCCGCCGACCGCCGCTCGACCGGCCTGGCCGTCGTCCAGACGGGCCAGGCCCTCGCCCGGTTCGCCTGCTCCCTCGGGTTCGGGGCGCTCTGGACGGCGTGGGGCGACCGGAGCGCGCTGTCGGTGGCGGCCCTGCTCCTGACGGCCGCCGCCACGGTCTCCTACGCCCTCCGCCCCCGCACGAAAGCGACGGCTTCGGTATGACGTCCCGTACGACTGACGGTCCCTTGCCACCGGACCCTGCGAGCGAGTCGGTGCCGGGTACTTCGACCGGGCGGTCGACCGCCCCTGCGACCGATCCCTCGGCAGACTCCGCAACGGGCCCTGCGAGCGCGCACTCGACCAGTCCCATGCCCCCCAGCCCGACCCCAGACCTGAAGCCCGGCCCGGCGCCCGACCCCGCGACCGACTCCGCGCGCGCCACCGCCACCGCCACCGGCCCTGCAAGCACCCACGCGGCCGAACCCTCGACCCGTCCCGCGACCGGCCCCTCGACCCGTCCGACACCCAGCCCGGCCCCAGACCCGAAGCCCGGCCCGGTGACCGACCCGCAGCCCGGCCCGACGCCGCACGCGACTCTCGGCTCGGCGGCAGACGCGACGCCCGCTCCGGCCGGCGCCGACCCCACCGCGACCCGGGCCGCCGATCCGACGGCCGTCACCGTTCCCGCCCCGGCGGGCGACCCGGCGCCGGCGCCGGCGGCGGACTCGGCTCCCGAGCCCGAGGCCGGCCCCTCTCCCCGCCTGGGCAGCACCCGCGCCCGTCTCACCGTCCTCCTCGCCGCGGTGCTCGCGCTCGCCGCCGTCGCGACGGCCGCCGTGCTGCACGCCTCGGCGCGGGCCGAGCGCAGAGAACAGGCCCGGCCCGGCGGCCCCGCGGTGGCCTCCGGCCAGGTCGCGCTGACCCCGGGCGGCCGGCGCCTGGTGTTCCGCAACATGGCCTGGGGCCCGCACCGCGACGAACTCGCCACGGTCCCGGCCGGGGCGCCGGGCGGCCCCCGTACCGCCACCTCGACAGGCCGCAAATGCCTGCGCTTCTACGCGAGCGCGGGCACCGGGATCTGCCTCCAGGCCGTCCACGGCACCCTCGCCGACACCTACCGGGCGACCGTCCTGGACGCCCGCCTGCACGAGAAGGCGCACTACCCGGTCCCCGGCGTCCCCTCCCGCGCCCGGGTCTCGCCGAGCGGCCGGTACGCGGCGTGGACGGCGTTCGTCGGCGGTGACAGCTACGCGGGGACGAACTTCTCGACCCGGGCCGCGATCCTCGACACGGCCACCGGGAAACTGACCCCCACCCTGGAGACGTACGCGATCGTCAAGGACGGCAAGCCGTACCGGGCGACGGACGCGAACTTCTGGGGCGTGACGTTCGCCCGCGACGACCGCCACTTCTACGCGACGCTCGCCACGCACGGGGCCACCTACCTGGTCCGCGGCGACCTGCGCCGCCGCACGGTCACCACGCTCCACCGCAACGTCGAATGCCCGTCGCTGTCCCCCGACGGCACGCGCATCGCCTACAAGAAGAGGGTCCCCGGCCTCCCCTCCGACGCCCCCTGGCGCCTCTACGTCCTGGACCTGGCCACCGGCCACGAGACCCCGCTCGCCGAGACCCGCAGCGTGGACGACCAGGCGGTCTGGAGCGACCCCGCCCACGTCACGTACGCGCTCCCCGGCGACTACGGCGCCGACCTCTACTCCGTCCCGGCCGACGGCTCGGGCACTGCGCGCCGACTCGCCACGGCGGCGGTCTCACCGGCCTACCTTTGACTCATGGAGATGACCCTCGAAGTGATCCCGCTGCCCGTCTCGGACCTCGACCGGGCGAAGGCCTTCTACGTCGACAAGGTCGGCTTCCGCTGCGACGTCGACCGCGAACTGATGCCGGGCAGCCGCATCGTCCAGCTGACCCCACCCGGTTCCGGCTGCTCGATCGTCCTCAGCGAGAACGTCCCGATCCCGACGGGCACCCCGACCCCCGGCACGTACCACGGCCTGCAACTCGTGGTGACCGATATCAAGGCCGCCCGCGAAGAACTCCTCGCCCGCGGCCTGGACGTCTCGGAACCCGTCCAGTTCGGCCCCTCCGACGGCGGCACGTTCATGCACTTCACGGACCCGGACGGAAACGGCTGGGCGATCCAGGAGTACCGCCGCAGGGAGACCGTGCCCCTGCGGGACGCGCTCCAGCCCTGACGGCGCGGCACGAACGAAACGAGCACGGCTCCGGCGCCGGCGCCGGCCTCGGCGTCAGCCGAAGACGAGCCCCACGTCCTTGTCCACGCAGTACCGCAGGACGACGACCAGTTCACCGAGGTCTTCGAGCCGCCGCCGCAGAACGGGATCCCGGTCACCGTCACCATCGCCGTCGTCAGGTCGGCGCCGGCCGAGGACCTCTTCCAGCCGGGGCAGCATCACAGCGCATTGAGCAGGGCTGAGGTCGGGGCCGCCGTCATCCGGATGGTCGAGCAGTGGCGCCGGCGTGGTGGAGACGCCGGCCCACTGCCGATCTCCGCCGAAGCCGTACATTTCGGCGAGCACGAACCCCTCGGCCTGGGCCGGCCACGCTCTGAACATGCCGAAACCGCTGTAGGACCAGGAGACGTCCGGGCTCGCCACGTCGTCGTCCCCCGGGAAGAGCATCAGTCCCATGTCAGCCGAACCGGTGGACGACCTGGATCTCGCCCACGATGTGGGCGTTGAACTCATCCAACTCCTCGGCCGGGACCCAGAGTTCGAGGATCGTCCGGCCGCCGGCCTGCTGGACGGGATACCGGCTCAGGAACTCCGAGTCGACCTCGAACCGGGTGACGAAGCCGGCGCCGTCGTGCTTCACGTTCCAGTCCCGGGCGATCCGGATCGCGTAGCCCTCGTTCAGGACCGGGTAGAAGATCGGCTGCTCGGGCAGCCGGGGCGGCCAGGCACGCCAGTTCAGCTCCCGCACCAGATCCAGCTCCACGGGGCCGGTGGGGCGCCACAGGGTCGTCGTCGCTCGCCGGGTCGTCATGCGTATCGCTCTCCGAACGTGGGCCGCCGGGACGGCGGATCGGGACCGGACGATACCGGGACCACCGGCCATCGACCCGGGCGGCCACGGACAGACACGACCCACTTACTACGCGAACGCACGAAGAAGGCTCTTGCATTAACCCGCGTACGCAAGTATTGTCTTCACGTGTAAGAAGCGCCTGCATCTAGAACCTCTGGGAGGGGAGGCCAACCCGGCCTCCCCTCCCCCTCCCCCACATCTCGCAAAGGCACTCACACTCATGTCGCTCAAGAACATCCTCCCCGGCCGCCTCGGCTTCGGCACCGCCCCGCTCGGCAACATGTTCCGCGCCATCCCCGACGAGGAGGCCGCCGCCACCGTCGAGGCCGCCTGGGACCAGGGCGTCCGCTACTTCGACACCGCCCCCTTCTACGGCGCGGGCCTGTCCGAGGAACGCCTGGGCCAGGTCCTGTCCACCAAGCCGCGCGACGCGTACGTCCTGTCCACGAAGGTCGGCCGGGTCGTCCTGGACGAGATCGAGAGCGACGTCCCCGACTTCGGCGAGAAGGGCGGCCTGTTCGAGCACGGCAACCCGAACAAGCTCCTGCACGAGTGGACCGCCGAGGCCACCGAGCGCTCCATCGAGGGCAGCCTCAAGCGCCTGGGCACCGACCGCCTCGACATCGTCTGGGTCCACGACATCGCCCAGGACTTCCACGGCGACGACTGGATCCAGAAGTTCGAGGAGGCCCGCACCGGCGCCTTCCGCGTCCTGTCCCGCCTCCGCGACGAGGGCGTCATCAAGGCCTGGGGCCTGGGCGTCAACAAGACCGAGCCCATCGAGCTGACCCTCGCCCTCGACGAGCCGCAGCCCGACGGATTCCTCCTCGCCGGCCGCTACACCCTCCTCGACCACGAGCACTCCCTGCAGCGCCTGCTCCCCATGGCCCAGGAGCAGAACGTCGACATGGTCGTCGGCGGCCCCTACAGCTCCGGCATCCTCGCCGGCGGCACCCACTTCGAGTACCAGCAGGCCCCGGCCCACATCATCGAGCGGGTCACCAGGATCAAGGCCCTGACTGAGAAGCACGGCGTCTCCATCAAGGCAGCCGCCCTCCAGTTCTCCCTGGCCCACCCGGCCTCCGCCGCCGTCGTCCCGGGCGCCACCAAGCCCACCCGCATCGCCGAGGACACCGCCGCCCTCGACGAGAAGATCCCGGCCGCGTTCTGGACCGACCTCCGCACCGCCGGCCTGGTCAGCCCCGCCGCCCCCCTCCCCCACAACGCCTGAACCACCTCACGCCTGAACGACCCCCGAGGAGAAGAAGCGACCATGGCTTCCACGTCCGTCTCCCGCACCGTCCCCGCCACCCCCCAGCAGGTCTGGAACCTCATCGGCGGCTTCGACGCCCTCCCCGACTGGCTCCCGTACATCCCCCGGTCCACCGCCCTCGAAGGCGGCCGCGTCCGCCGCCTGACCAACCCCGACGGCGACGTCATCATCGAACGCCTCGTCGACTTCAACGAGGCCGAACACCACTACAGCTACGCCATTCTCGAGGCCCCCTTCCCCGTCGACGGCTACGTCTCCACCCTCCGCGTCCACCCCGTCCCCGGCCACGACGACATCGCCGAGGTCCAGTGGTCCGGCCGCTTCAACCCCAAGAACGCCACCGAACAGGAAGTCGTCGACCTCTTCACCACCATCTACACCGACGGCCTCGACGCCCTCACCAAGACCCTGGCCGCCTGACCACCCCCTCGCAAGCACCGCACGGCCCGGACACGCAATACGCGCGCCCGGGCCGCGGCGCGCGACCCGTGGCCGCCGCCCATGAAACCGCCCTGAACTGCCCTACAGCACCGGCAAGTTCTTCCGCAGCTCGAACGCAGTCACCTCGGAGCGATACTCCTCCCACTCCTGCTTCTTGTTGCGGAGGAAGAAGTCGTAGACGTGTTCGCCGAGGGTTTCCGCGACGAGTTCTGAGCGTTCCATCAGGGCGATGGACTCGCCGAGGTTCTGCGGGAGGGGTTCGATGCCGAGGGCGCGGCGTTCGGCGTCGCGCAGGGCCCAGACGTCGTCGTCGGCGCCGGGCGGGAGTTCGTAGCCCTCCTCGATGCCCTTGAGGCCGGCGGCGAGGAGGACGGCGTAGGCGAGGTAGGGGTTGCAGCCGGAGTCGAGGGAGCGGACCTCGACGCGGGCCGAGCCGGTCTTGCCGGGCTTGTACATGGGGACGCGGATGAGGGCCGAGCGGTTGTTGTGGCCCCAGCAGATGTACGAGGGGGCCTCGCCGCCGGCGCCGGCGGTGCGCTCGGAGCCGCCCCAGATGCGCTTGTAGGAGTTGACCCACTGGTTGGTGACCGCGGAGATCTCGGCGGCGTGGCGCAGCAGGCCCGCGATGAAGGAGCGGCCGACCTTGGAGAGCTGGTACTCGGCGCCCGACTCGTAGAACGCGTTGCGGTCGCCCTCGAAGAGGGAGAGGTGGGTGTGCATGCCGGAGCCGGGGTATTCGGAGAACGGCTTGGGCATGAAGGTCGCGTTGACCCCCTGCTCCAGGGCCACCTGCTTCATGACCAGGCGGAACGTCATGATGTTGTCCGCCGTGGAGAGCGCGTCCGCGTAGCGCAGGTCGATCTCCTGCTGGCCGGGGGCGCCCTCGTGGTGGCTGAACTCGACCGAGATGCCCATCGACTCGAGCATGGTGATCGCCTGGCGGCGGAAGTCCATGCCCACGTTCTGCGGGGTGTGGTCGAAGTAGCCGGAGTTGTCGGCCGGCGTGGGGCGCGAGCCGTCCAGCGGCTTGTGCTTGAGGAGGAAGAACTCGATCTCGGGGTGCGTGTAGAAGGTGAAGCCGAGGTCGGAGGTCTTGGCCAGGGCGCGCTTGAGGACGTAGCGCGGGTCGGCGAAGGACGGGGAGCCGTCGGGCATGAGGATGTCGCAGAACATGCGGGCCGTGCCGGGGGCCTCCGCGCGCCAGGGCAGGACCTGGAAGGTGGACGGGTCCGGCTTGGCGATCATGTCGGACTCGTAGACGCGGGCGAAGCCCTCGATGGCGGAGCCGTCGAAGCCGATTCCCTCGTCGAATGCCTGTTCAAGCTCGGCGGGGGCCACGGCCACCGACTTGAGGAAGCCGAGCACGTCCGTGAACCACAGGCGTACGAACCGGATGTCGCGCTCCTCCAGAGTCCGGAGCACGAATTCCTGCTGCTTGTCCATCTTCCGCTTCCACCCATCCTTGCTGGTCAGGCCGCCTGCTCCAACGCCGTCGAAAGGCCTGCTTCCATCCCACCACACGCCCGTTTCGTGCGCGTTGCCGACCATGATCGTCCTTGATCGGCCGGTGTGGTTCTCATAGTGCCTGCCGGTCCCCTTCCGGCCATAGTGCCTGCCGCCGTCCAGCCCCACGACAGGGGGCCCGCACCTGGGCCGGAAGCCGTCTCCCGCGACCCCTGTTTCCCCACTACGATCGGCGGACCCGTCCGTCTCATCCTTTTCACAGAAGGACTCTGCATGGGTTCCGCCAAGAGCACGACCCCTCTGTCCGCCCGGGACCGCATCGAGGAGATGCGGCGTGCCGAGCGGGCCCGCGAGCGGCGCCGCCGGATCTCGGTCGTCGTCGCGAGCACGGCCGTCGTGGCCGCCCTGATAGGAGCGGGCGCCTGGGCCGTCAGCAAGAGCGGCGACGACGACGCGTCGTCGTCGAAGGCCGGTGCGAAGTCCGATGCGAAGGGCGCGGCCGGCTCCGGGCACTTCAGCTACGACAAGGACGGCGTCGGCACCTGGAGCGGCAAGCTCGCCCGCAACCACGTGGCGAAGAAGGTCGCGTACCCGATGGAGCCGCCGGTCGGCGGCGACCACAACCAGGTGTGGATGAACTGCAACGGCGACGTCTACGGCAAGGCGCTCGCGAACGAGAACGCGGTGCACGCCCTGGAGCACGGCGCGGTCTGGGTCACGTACAACGGCAAGGCCTCCGACGCCGACGTCGCCGCGCTGGAGAAGAAGGTGAAGGCGACCCCGTACTCGCTGATGAGCCCGGTCGAGGACCAGAAGGACCCGATCATGCTCAGTGCCTGGGGGCACCAGCGGACGGTGAAGAGCGCCTCGGACCCGGCGCTCGGCGCGTTCTTCGAGCGGTTCGTGCAGGGGCCGCAGACGCCCGAGCCGGGTGCGGCGTGCACGGGTGGTCTGAGCGGGTGACGATCGCGACCAGGTGGCTGCTGCCGGCCGCGGCGGCGGTGCTCGTCGCGGCCGGCGCGGTCACGTACGCGGTGGCTGACGACGACCACCCGTCGGCCCCGGCCGCCGTCGCGGTGCCGGGCGCGGACTCCGCGGACGCGGGCTTCGCCCGGGACATGGCCGTGCACCATCAGCAGGCCGTCGAGATGTCGTACATCGTGCGCGACGGGACACGCGACGAGGACGTGCGGCGGCTCGCCTACGACATCGCGCAGACACAGGCGAACCAGCGCGGGATGCTGCTCGGCTGGCTCGATCTGTGGGAGCTGCCCAAGGTGTCCGCCGATCCGCCGATGACGTGGATGGGGATGGGGGACGCACCGGCCGGTGAGGACGGGGCGCTGATGCCGGGGATGGCGACGAACACGCAGCTGGAGACGTTGCGCGGGAAGCACGGCCGGGAGGCCGAGGTCGGCTATCTGCGGCTGATGATCGCCCACCACAAGGGCGGCGTACACATGGCCGAGGGCTGTGTGAAGCGCTGCGAGGTGAAGGCCGAACGGCGCCTGGCGCGCGGCATGGTGGAGTCGCAACGGTCGGAGATCGACCTGATGACGGGGATGCTGAAGGAGCGCGGCGCCCGGCCGTAGCGTCGCGCGGCCGGACCGGTCACGTTGTGCCGAAACGACGTCAAACCAACGCTAATCCGACGCCAATCCGGTTGCACCCGACCGGACTTGACCCGACTTGACGTCAACTTGATCGTTCCATTCCCCTCACGTGAACGGTTGGTGGTGAGAGTGGGGGCCCTCTGCGTGTGCATCACATGTGCACCTCACCCAGGGGGTTTCCACGATGAGATCCATCCGCGGCACACGCCGCACCCGCGCCAGAGCAGGCCTGAGCATCGCGGCGACACTGCCGCTGCTGGCCGGCGCACTCGCCCTCGCCGCCCCGGTCGCGCAGGCCGACACGGGCGCCCGGGACACGCTCTCCGGCACCAAGCCGCTGTGGGCCACCGGCTCCGCCGACCGCGGTGCCACCCCGGACGGCAACACGGTCCACACCCGCGTCTACCTCGCGGGACGCGACGCGAAGGGCCTGGCCGCGTACGCGCGTGCCGTGTCCGACCCGAAGTCGCGGCAGTACGGGAAGTTCCTGACGGCGAAGCAGGCGCGCGACCGTTTCGGCGCGACGCAGCAGCAGGTCGCCGAGGTCACCGCGTGGCTGAAGGCCGCGGGCCTGACCGTCACCGGCACCACGGAGCACTACATATCCGTGTCGGGTGACGTGGCCGCGACCGAGAAGGCGTTCGGCACCCAGCTGCACGACTTCGCCAAGAGCGGTCACACCTACCGGGCCCCGTCCAGGGCCGCCTCCGTGCCCGCCTCCCTCGACGGCGCCGTGCTCACGGTCACCGGCCTGGACAGCGCCCCGCACAAGGCGACGAAGAAGGACCAGCTGCCGCCGCCGGACGCCGTGTTCCGCAACTCCGGGCCGTTCTCCTCGTACTACGGCTCGAAGACCGCGACGACGCTCCCGGACGCGTACGGCGGCAAGGTCCCCTACGCGATCAAGGGGTACACCGGCAAGCAGCTGCGCGCCGCCTACGGTGCGGGCAAGGCCACCGGCAAGGGCGTGCGGGTCGCGATCACGGACGCGTACGCCTCGCCCACCATCGCGAAGGACGCGGCGGAGTACGCGTCCAAGCACGGTGACGCGCCGTACGCGAAGGGCCAGTTCAACCAGGCCCTGCCGAAGAACTACACGAAGACCGAGGAGTGCGGCGCGGCCGGCTGGTACGGCGAGGAGACCCTCGACGTCGAGGCCGTGCACGCGGTGGCGCCGCAGGCGGGCATCACGTACGTGGGCGCCTCGTCCTGCTACGACGACGACCTGCTCGACTCGCTGCACAAGATCGTCGACAAGCACCTGGCCGACATCGTCTCCAACTCCTGGGGCGACATCGAGGCCAACCAGACGCCCGAACTGGCCACCGCCTACGACCAGGTGTTCCAGCTCGGCGCCGTCGAGGGCATCGGCTTCTACTTCTCGTCCGGCGACAACGGCGACAACGTCGCGTCGACCGGCACGAAGCAGGTCGACACGCCCGCCAACTCGGCCTGGGTGACCGCCGTCGGCGGCACCTCGCTGGCTGTCGGCAAGGGCGACGCGTACCAGTGGGAGACCGGCTGGGGCACGCTCAAGGCCGGCCTCTCGGCGGACGGCAAGAGCTGGACCGACTTCCCCGGCGCGTACACCTCCGGTGCGGGCGGCGGCACCAGCAAGACCGTCCCGCAGCCCTTCTACCAGAAGGGTGTCGTGCCGGGTGACCTCGCGCGGGCCAACGGCGGTCTGAACCGTGTCGTGCCCGACATCGCCGCGGTCGCCGACCCCAACACCGGCTTCCTGGTGGGCCAGACGCAGACCCTGCCCGACGGTTCGCTCGGCTACGACGAGTACCGCATCGGTGGTACGTCGCTGGCGGCGCCGGTGATCGCGGGTGTGCAGGCGCTGGCGCAGCAGGTGCGCGGTGGGCATGCGATCGGGTTCGCGAACCCGGTGATCTACGGCCACTACGGGTCGCGGGTCTACCACGACGTCACGGACAACCCGGTGAAGGGTGACCTCGCGGTGGCGCGGGTCGACTTCGCGAACGGGGCCGATGCGGCGGACGGGCTGCTCACCTCCGTTCGCAGCCTCGGGAAGGACGCGTCCCTGAAGGCGGTCCGCGGCTACGACGACGTCACGGGTGTCGGTTCGCCGACCTCGGGTTACGTGTCGTCCTACGGCCGCCGCGGCTGAGGCTTACGCCGACGCGAGCGTCTGCCCAGCCCCCATCGATCGCGACCACCGGCCGGTGGGGGGGGGGGGGGGGGGGGGGGGGGGGGGGGGGGGGGGGGGGGGGGGGGGGGGGGGGGGGGGCGGGGCGGGGCCCCGCGGGGGGGGGGGGCGGCGCCGGCGCCCGGGCC
>NZ_JBITJS010000008.1:0-394023 GCF_044460245.1 Streptomyces sp. NPDC050145
ACCTGGAACTCCTCCAGGGCGCGGGCGGCCCGCTGGAGGGCCTCCTTGCGGGTGCGGCCGGTCACGATCAGCTTCGCGAGCAGGGAGTCCCAGGCCGGGCCGATCACGGAGCCGGACTCGACGCCCGCGTCCAGACGCACACCCGGACCCGACGGGGCGTCGAACTTGGTGACGGTGCCGGGGGCGGGCAGGAAGCCGCGGCCCGGGTCCTCGCCGTTGATGCGGAACTCGAAGGAGTGGCCGCGCAGGACGGGGTCGCCGTAGCCGAGGGCCTCGCCGTCGGCGATGCGGAACATCTCGCGGACCAGGTCGATGCCGGCGACCTCCTCGGTCACCGGGTGCTCGACCTGCAGGCGGGTGTTGACCTCGAGGAAGGAGATCGTGCCGTCGGCGCCGACGAGGAACTCGACCGTTCCCGCGCCGACGTAGCCGGCCTCCTTCAAGATCGCCTTCGACGCGCTGTACAGCTCGTCGACCTGGGCGTCCGACAGGAACGGGGCGGGGGCCTCCTCGACCAGTTTCTGGTGGCGGCGCTGCAGCGAGCAGTCACGCGTGGAGACGACCACGACGTTGCCGTGGGAGTCGGCCAGGCACTGGGTCTCCACGTGGCGGGGCTTGTCGAGGTACCGCTCGACGAAGCACTCACCGCGGCCGAACGCGGCGACCGCCTCGCGCACCGCGGAGTCGTACAGCTCCGGGACTTCCTCCAGGGTGCGGGCGACCTTCAGGCCGCGACCGCCGCCACCGAACGCGGCCTTGATCGCGATCGGCAGCCCGTTCTCCTGGGCGAAGGCCACGACCTCGTCGGCCCCGGAGACCGGGTCGGGGGTGCCCGCGACGAGCGGGGCACCGGCACGCTGCGCGATGTGACGGGCGGCGACCTTGTCGCCCAGGTCCCGGATCGCGTGCGGCGGCGGACCGATCCAGATCAGCCCGGCGTCCAGGACGGCCTGGGCGAACTCGGCGTTCTCCGACAGGAATCCGTAACCGGGGTGGATCGCGTCCGCGCCGGAGTCCTTGGCGGCCTGCAGCACCTTGGCCATGTCGAGATAGCTGGTGGCCGGGGTGTCACCACCCAGCGCGAAGGCCTCGTCGGCCGCGCGGACGTGCAGAGCGTCCCGGTCCGGATCGGCGTAGACAGCAACGCTCGCGATCCCGGCGTCCCGGCACGCCCGGGCAACGCGGACAGCAATTTCGCCACGGTTGGCGATCAGGACCTTGGTCAGCATGCCTGCTCCAGTACGTCGTGTGCGTGCGGCGCGGGCGTGCCGGCCGTACCCGGCATCGGGTGATGCGGGGGGTTCATGTGATGCGCTCCAGTGAGGAAAAAAGTCGGGTGGGTCTCAGCGCGGCCAGGACGACGTGTGCCACGCGGTCGGCCCCGGCTGGGGCAGACCGTGCGCGGCGGTGCGGCGCGTCGCGCGGACCCATTCGTTCACGGCCGGCGGCCCGTCGGGCACCACCGCGGCGGACGCGGCGGCGCGGGCGCGGACGACGGCGAGGGCGGCGGCGAGTTCTTCGGGGGTCGGGTTGCCCCGTACGACCTTGATCACCATGCTGCGGCTCCTGACGGACGGTCTCGGTAAAAGCGGGCTTCGGACGGCGGTTTTAGAGGGGGATGTTGCCGTGCTTCTTCGGCGGCAGGGACTCCCGCTTGGTCCGCAGCTGCCGCAGCCCCTTCACCACATGCGCCCGCGTGTCCGACGGCATGATCACCGCATCCACGTAGCCCCGCTCGGCGGCCGTGTACGGGTTCAGCAGCGTGTCCTCGTACTCCGCCATCAACTGCGCCCGCGTCGCCTCCACATCGTCCGCCGCAGCCAGCGTCTTACGGTGCAGGATGTTCACCGCGCCCTGCGCACCCATCACCGCGATCTGCGCCGTCGGCCACGCCAGATTCAGATCCGCACCCAGATGCTTGGACCCCATCACGTCGTACGCGCCACCGAACGCCTTCCGCGTGATCACCGTGATCAACGGCACCGTCGCCTCCGCATACGCGTAGATCAGCTTCGCCCCCCGCCGGATGATCCCCGTGTGCTCCTGCTCCACCCCCGGCAGGAACCCCGGCACATCCACGAACGTCAGCACCGGCACATTGAACGCGTCGCAGGTCCGCACGAACCGCGCCGCCTTCTCCGACGCGTCGATGTCCAGACAGCCCGCGAACTGCATCGGCTGGTTCGCCACGATCCCCACCGGACGACCCTCCACCCGCCCGAAGCCCGTCAGGATGTTCGGCGCGAACAACGCCTGCGTCTCGAAGAACTCCGCGTCGTCCACCACATGCTCGATCACCGTGTGCATGTCGTACGGCTGATTCGCACTGTCCGGAATCAGCACATCCAGCTCACGGTCCTCCTCCGACACCTGAAGGTCCGCCTCCTCCGGGAAGGCGGGCGGCTCACTCAGATTGTTCGACGGCAGATACGAGAGCAGCGACTTCACGTACTCGATCGCGTCCTTCTCGTCACCCGCCATGTGATGCGCGACCCCGGAACGACTGTTGTGCGTCCGCGCACCACCCAGCTCCTCGAACCCCACATCCTCACCGGTGACGGTCTTGATGACGTCCGGGCCGGTGATGAACATGTGCGAGGTCTGATCCACCATCACCGTGAAGTCCGTGATCGCCGGGGAGTAGACGGCGCCGCCCGCGCACGGGCCCACCACCAGGCTGATCTGCGGGATCACACCCGAGGCATGGGTGTTGCGGCGGAAGATCTCCCCGTACATCCCGAGGGCCATCACGCCCTCCTGGATACGGGCACCACCCGAGTCGTTGATCCCCACGACCGGGCAGCCCGTCTTCAGCGCGAAGTCCATCACCTTCATGATCTTCTGCCCGAACACCTCGCCCAGCGCGCCGCCGAACACCGTGAAGTCCTGCGAGAACACCGCCACCGGCCGGCCGTCCACCGTCCCGTAACCGGTCACCACACCATCGCCGTACGGCTTGTTCGCCTCCAGACCGAAGTCCGTCGAACGGTGCCGCGCGAACTCGTCCAGCTCCACGAACGAGTCCTCGTCCAACAGCAGCCCGATCCGCTCACGCGCCGTCAGCTTCCCCTTCGCGTGCTGCTTCTCCACCGCACGCGCCGAACCCGCATGCGTCGCCTCGTCGATCCGCCGCCGCAGATCATCGAGCTTCCCGGCGGTGGTGTGGATGTCGATCTCGCTCATGTGTCCCTGCTGTCCCTGGAGTCCTGGCTGTCCCGGCTGTCCCGGCTGTTACCGCTGTACCTGTACCGACCGTGCCGACGCTGTCGACGCGTCGGTCATCCCTTGTCCGTCGTCGTCCCGTCGATCCGGCCCACCACGCGCCACGCCGCCGGGAGCAGCCCGGCCGCGAGGGCGGCCTTGAGCGCGTCACCGACGAGGAAGGGCACCACGCCGGCCGCGATCGCGGCGCTCGCCGACATGCCGGTGCTCAGCGCGAGCCAGCTCGTGCCCGCCGCGTAGACGGCCAGCGTCGCGAGGGCGTACAGCGGCAGCGCGCGCCACGGGGAGCGGTCGGCGCCCAGGCGGGCGCCCTGGCCGACGAGGGCGGCGGCGATCAGGAAGCCGATCAGGTAGCCGCCGGTCGCGCCGAAGACCACGTGAGCGCCGCTCGCGCCGTGCGCGAACACCGGCAGGCCGACGGCGCCGAGCACGAGAAGGAGCGCCTGGCTCGCGACCGCGCGGACCGGGCCGAGGGCGGCCGCGGTGAGCAGTACGGCGAAGGACTGGCCGGTGACCGGCACCGGGGAGCCGGGCACCGGGATCGCGAACTGGCCGGCGAGGGCCGTCAGGCCGGTGCCGAGCGCCACGAGGAGCGTGGTGCGGGCCGCCGCGGATCCGGGCAGCAGCCGGTCGGCGAGCACCGGGTGCCGGTGCGGCTGGGCGAGGGTGAGGGCCATGAGTCGTACTCCAGAGTCAGTGGGTGCCCGGCTCCTGTCGGGGGTGGGGCGGGCCCGGAGCTGAAGGTGTCGGCGGCAGCGCGCCCACCTCTTCGGTACTCGATATCGCCATGACGGTACTCAGTACCATTGTATTGAGCAAGTGGCCCCCACCTGCCGAGACAGGCAGCCCCGAGACAGGAGAGGATGAGCGATCATGAGCAAGCCATCCGCACGGTCCCGCCTCGCCGACGCCGCCTTCGCCCTCTTCGACGAGCGCGGCTACGAGCAGACGACCGTGGACGACATCGCGGAGCGGGCCGGGGTGGGGCGCACGACGTTCTTCCGGCACTACCGGTCCAAGGAAGAGGTCATCTTCCCGGACCACGACCGGCTGCTCGACCTGATCCGGGACCGGCTGAACACGTCGAACAGCGGCACCGCGCTGATCGCGGTCTCCGACGCGGTGCGCCTGGTCCTGCTGCACTATCTGGACGAGGGCGAGCTGGCGCGCCGCCGCTACGGCCTGACCAGCAAGGTGTCGGCGCTGCGCGACCGGGAGATCGCGAGCGTGGCGCGCTATCAGCGGCTGTTCCGCGAGTTCATCGCGGACTGGATGGGCGACCCGACCGAATCGGCCTCGCTGCGGGCCGAGTTGATGGCGGCGAACGTGGTGGCCGCGCACAACCACGTGCTGCGGCGCTGGCTGCGCGGCGAGTCCGCCGACCCCGTCACCGAGATGGACGAGGCGATGCGCGAGGTCCTGGCGCTGTTCCCGGCACCGGTCCCCGGCGCCGGGCCCGGCACGGGCACCACCGTCATCGCCTTCCGGACCGGCCAGGACCTGGACGCACTGCTGCCGGAGCTGCGCCGCCTGGTGGAGGGCGGCAGGCCCTGAGCCGGGCCGCCGCCCTTCTCGGTGCCGCTCAGTCGAAGTCGGTGGGCCGCCCCAGGGGCTCGGCCGCGTCGAGCTCCCGAAGCCGCTCGCCGAACCGCTCCCTGATCCGGTCCACGGCGTTCGCCCCGAGCGGCAGCCGCAGCGGCGGGTCGTCCATGCGCGTGGCGGCGATGACGGCGCGGGCCGCCTTGACCGGGTCGCCGGGCTGGCTTCCGTGGCGGGCGAGGAACGCCTCGCGGGCCGGGTCGAGCACGGGCCGGTAGTCGTCGATCGGCGTGGCGAAGCGCACGGAGCGGCCGGTGAAGTCGGTGCGGAACGGGCCGGGTTCGACGATGAGCACGCGGATCCCGAGATGCGCGACCTCGGCGGCCAGCCCCTCCGAGAGTCCTTCGAGGGCGAACTTGGTCCCCGCGTAGGCGCCGCCGCCGAGGGTGCCGGACACGCCCGCGACGGACGAGATCTGCACGATGTGTCCGCTGCGCCGGGCGCGCATCGACGGCAGGACGGCCCGGGTCACGTCGACCGCGCCGAAGACGTTCGTGTCGAACTGCCGGCGCAGTTCGGCGTCGGAGAGCTCCTCCAGGGCGCCGCGCAGGGCGTATCCGGCGTTGTTCACGAGGACGTCGACGCGGCCGAACTCCTTCAGCGCGGAGTCGACGGCCTGCCGTACCTGCCCGGGGTCGGTCACGTCGAGCGGGAGCGCCCGTACGCGGTCGGGGGCGAGGGCCACCAGGCCCTCGAGGGCGCGCGGGTCGCGGGCGGTGGCGACGAGCCGGTCCCCGTCGGCGACGACCTCCTCGGCCAGGGCCCGGCCGAGCCCGGTACTCGTACCGGTGACGAACCACACGCGGCCGTCTGGGCGTTCGGACTCGACGGACGACATCGGCACTCCTCGCTTCGATTCTCACGGCGCTCTGCCGGTGCCGCAGTCAACAGGAGCGCGGGGCGCCGCTCAAGACGCCCGGGAGGCGCGTGCCGCAGCGGCGCGCACCCCTTCGGCCAACCTCATCCGTCACACCCGTATCAAACGCGGCGATTCGGCCAACTGCCTATGAACCGGGGCTGTTCGGGCGTCGAGGGCGTCGGTGCGGCGGCCCGGGATTGCGCGGTCGCGCGACGTCCGGAATCGAGCGCGTTCGAATCCGCTGCGGGCTCGTTGTCCCGGTCACCGCCGCACCACCCGGGTGCGGCGTGCCTCAGCAGGAGGACCTGGATGACCATGACCCGTACCGCGCCGCCCGAGCCGGACACCCCTCCTCCCCCGCCGCCCGCGACGATCACCTTCGAGGGCAAGTACGGGGAGAACCCGCTGGCCGGGGCCGGTTTCGGCGCGATGTGCCGGCGGCTGCCCGCGGTGCTCACGCACACCGCGCGGATGGCCTGGGCCGTCGACAGGACCGGCGTCGTCCTGCTGCTCCTGTGCCAGCTCCTCACCGGTGGCGCGGCCGCGCTGGTGCTCGCGTCGACGGCCGAGGCGATGCGCCACCTCCTCGGCGCGGGCCTGGTGACCGAACGCCTGCACGCCTCGCTGCCGGCGCTCCTCGCGGTCACGGCGGGCGCCGCCGCGGGCCGGGTCAGCGGCGCGCTCGCCTCGTACGCCGACGGCCGGATCACGCCCCTGCTGATCACCGAGGCCGATGTCGCGCTCGTGGGCGCCGTGTGCCGGGTGGAGTCGGCCGCGTACGGGGAGGACGGGTTCAGCGACCGGCAGGAGGCCGCCGAGGTCGGGGCCACCCGGACCCGGACGATGGTGCAGGACGCGCAGCGCTTCCTCGCGGCGCTGATCCGGATGGCGGCCGCCGCCGGAGTCGTCACCGCCCTGCACTCCGCGATGCTGCCGCTGCTCCTGCTGGCCGTGCTCCCGGCCGGTGTCGGCGCGGTCCTGTCCGCGCGGGTCGACTACGAGACGCACTACCTGAACGTCGGCGACCGCAACGTCCGCTCGATGATGCGCTGGTGGGCCACCTACTCCCGCTACGGCGACGAGGTGCGGGCCAACGGGATGACCGGCTATCTCCTGTACTGGTACCGGGCGCTGTCCGACCGGATCGACCGGCGCACGCTGACGGCCGCGCCCCGCATGCTGCGGATCACCCTGTCCACGGCCGCGCTCGGCGGACTGTTCCTGTGCGTCACCTGGGCCGTCCTCGCCTGGCTCGCGGTGACGGGCCGGGTGGCGCTGCCCGTCGCGGCGACCGCCGTGGTGGCGGTGCAGACGGCGCTCGCCGCGCTGTCGCAGTTCGTGCAGAACGGCGCCGCGATGTTCCACACCTCGCTGTACCTCGCCGACATGCGGTCCTTCCTGGGCCTGGCCGCCGAGCGGGCGCCCCGGCGCGGCACCGCGGCCGTGCCGGAGCGGGTCGACGAGATCCGGCTCGACGAGGCCGTCTACCGCTACCCCGACAAGGACCGGCCGGCCGTCGACGGTGTCTCGCTGACCCTGCGCCGCGGCGAGATCCTCGCGGTCGTCGGGGAGAACGGCTCGGGCAAGAGCACACTGACCCGGCTGCTCACCGGGATCCTGCTGCCCGACAAGGGGCGGGTCCTGTGGGACGGCACGGATCTGGCCTGCGCGGACCCCGACGCCGTGTGGCGGCGCACCGCGCTGGTGCCGCAGAACTTCGCGTGCTGGCCGCTGCGGGTGCGCGAGAACGTGACGCTGGGACAGCCGAGGACATACGACGACGCGGCGGTGTGGGAGGCGGTCGACGCGGTCGGGATGCGCGAGCCCGTCGAGCGGCTGCCGCAGGGGCTCGACACGCTGCTCGCCAAGGAGCTGTGGGGCGGCGCCGAGCTGTCCGGCGGCCAGTGGCAGCGCCTGGCGTGCGCCCGCGCCCTGTACCGCGACACGCCGCTCGTGATCCTCGACGAGCCGACCTCGCAGATGGACCCGCGCGGCGAGCACCAGATCTTCGAGCGGATCCGGCGCGGGGCCGCCGGGCGCATGACGATCGTGGTGACGCACCAGCTGGAGAACACCCGGTGCGCCGACCGCGTCGTGGTGATGGAGCACGGGCGGATCGTCGAGCAGGGCACCTACGAGGAACTCGCTCACGCGGGCGGCCTGTTCGCCGACCTCGTCCGGCTCGCCGGGGACCGGTGACACGCCCCGCCGGGTGATCGTCACCCCCGCCCCGTCCGGCCGCTGCGCGTAGCATCGCAGGGGCCGGACGAGGGTGGACGGGGAGCTCAGATGGGTGATCGCGGGGCGACGGGCGCGACGCCGCCGGCCGAGCTGGTGGCGTGGGCCGGGCGGCAGCTGCCCGGGCTGACCGACGACGTGTGCGCGCGGGTGCGCGAGCGGATCGACCTGTACCGCAGGGACGACGTCGTCCCGGCCGCCGATCTGCACCGCTCCGTCGACGTGAACCTGCGCTTCGTCGTGCGCGGACTCGCCGACCCGGACCACACGCCCGACCTGACGGCGCCCTCGGAGACGGGCCGGCGCCGGGCGCACCAGCGGGCCCCGCTGCCGGAGGTGCTGCGCTGCTACCGGATCGCGTGCGCGATGCTCTGGGACCTGATGCTGGAGCACGTGCGCGCCGAGGGCGACGCGGAGGCGCTGAACGCGCTGGTGGACGCGTCGAGCACGCTGTGGCGGCTGTCCGACGAGCACGCGCTCGCGCTCACGGAGGCGTACCGGGCGGCGACGGCGGAGCTGCTCACCGCGCAGCAGCGGCGCCGTTCGGCGCTGGTGGAGGCGCTGTTCACGGGTCAGCTGGTGCTCGACTCGGGGGCCTGGGAGGTGGGCAAGCTGCTCGGTCTGCCGCTCGACACGGATCTGGTCGTGGTGGCGGCGGAGAACTCGGGGCTCGCCGAGGAGAGCCTGATCGGGGTGGAGCGCCGGCTCGCCGAGATCGGTGTCGTGTCGGCGTGGCAGCTGACGCCGACCCTGCAGACCGGGGTGGTGGCGTTGCGCGCGGAGCAGCACGCGGCGGCCCTGAAGACGCTGCGGGACGCGGCGACGGCCCGCACCGGGGTCAGCCCGGCGTACCGGTCGCTGTCCGACACGCCGCGGGCGCTGCATCTGGCCCGTTCGGCGCTGGCCGGCGTCCCGGTCGGTACCGCGGAGGTGCGCAGTTTCAGCGGCAGTCCGCTGGCCGCGCTGATCGCGTACGACCCGGACGAGGGGCGGCGCCTGGCCCAGGAGGTCCTCGGGCCGGTCCTCGACCTTCCGGCGGAGGACCGCGACCCGTTGCTGCGGACGCTGGAGGTGTTCGTGGAGCAGTCGGGCTCGGCGGACGAGGCGGCGCGGCTGCTGCACTGCCATCCGAACACGGTCCGCTACCGCCTGGGCCGGGTCCGGGAGCTCACGGGCCGCTCGCTGGGCGACCCGCGGGCTCTCGCGGAACTGGTGGCGGCGGTGGACGCGGTGCGGCTCAGCCGGCCCGTTCGACGGTCACCTTGACGTGCTTCATGATCGGCTGGTCGCTCTGGGTGCTGTAGTCGTCCAGGGCGCACAGCACGTTCATCTCGGGCATGTACCCGGCGGCGCAGCCGCGCGGCATGTCGTAGGGGATCGCGAGATAGCCGTTGAGGCTGCGGGTGCTGCCGTCGCGGGCGGTGCTGGTGATGTCGACCGGGTCCATCTCGGCGATGCCGCGTTCGCGCATGTCGTCCTTGTTCATGAAGACGAGGGTGCGCAGGTTCTTGATGCCCCGGTAGCGGTCGTTGTCGGAGTAGATCGTGGTGTTCCACTGGTCGTGGGAGCGCATGGTGCCGAGCGCGAGGGTGCCGGCGGCGGGGACGACGTCGGGCAGCGGGGCGGTGGAGAACTCGGCCTTGCCCGACTCCGTGAGGAAGACCAGCTCGCGCGCGGGCTGCTTGATCCGGAAGCCGAGCGGCAGACGCACCCGCCGGTTGCAGTCCTCGAACCCGTCCAGGACCTGGGCCATGGTGTCCCTGACCCGGTCGTAGTCCTCGATGTACCACTCCCACGGGGTGTCGCTCTCGGGCAGTGAGGCGCGGGCCATGCCGGCGATGATCGCGGGCTCGGAGAGCAGGTGCTTGGACGCGGGGCGCTTCATGCCGACGGACAGGTGCACCATGCTCATCGAGTCCTCGACGGAGGTGCTCTGGACGCCGGCCTTCTGCTGGTCCTTCTCGGTGCGGCCCAGGCAGGGCAGGATGAGCGCCTTGCGGCCGTGGACGACGTGGCTGCGGTTGAGCTTGGTGCTGACCTGCACGGTGAGCTCGCAGGTGCGCAGGGCCGCGTACGTGTACGGGGTGTCGGGCGCGGCGAGCGCGAAGTTGCCGCCCATGCCGACGAAGACCTTCACGTCGCCGGCGCGCATCGCCTTGATGGTGTGCACGGTGTCGAGGCCGTGGGCGCGCGGCGGGTCGATCTTGCAGGCGTCGGCGAGCCGCTGGAGGAACTCCTCGGCGGGCCGGTGGTCGATGCCGCAGGTGCGGTTGCCCTGCACGTTGCTGTGGCCGCGCACGGGGGACGGTCCGGCGCCCTCGCGGCCCAGGTTGCCGCGCAGCAGCAGGACGTTGACGATCTCGCGGACCGTGTCGACGCCGTGCTCGTGCTGGGTGACGCCCAGGCACCAGCTGATGATGCTGCGGTCGGCCTCGCCGTAGACGCGGGCCGCCTTGAGGATCGCCTTCCGCGTCAGGCCCGACTGGCGCTCGATCTCGTCCCACGAGGTGGCCTCGCACAGGGCGCGGTACTCCTCGAAGCCGGTGGTGTGCCGGTCGATGAACTCCTGGTCGAGGGCCTTGGGGTCGGTCCCGGACTGTTCGAGGACGGCCTTGGCGAGGCCGCGCAGGAAGGCCATGTCGCCGCCGATGCGCACCTGGAGGTTCAGGGTGCTGGTCCGCGTCGACTTGTTGAGAGCCATGTCGGTGAAGTCGTGCGGGATGATCGTGCGGGTGGCGGCCGCTTCGACGAGCGGGTTGACGTGCACGATCTGGGCGCCGCGGTCGTGGGCCTCGGCGAGGGCGGTGAGCATGCGCGGCGCGTTCGACGCGGCGTTGACGCCCATGATGAACAGGGCGTCGGTGCTCTCCCAGTCCTTGAGGTCGCAGGTGCCCTTGCCGGTGCCGAGCGCGGCCTGGAGGGCGCGGCCGCTCGCCTCGTGGCACATGTTGGAGCAGTCGGGCAGGTTGTTGGTGCCGAGCTCGCGGGCCCAGAGCTGGTACAGGAACGTGGCCTCGTTGCCGAGCCGGCCGGAGGTGTAGAACGAGGCCTGGTTCGGGTCGTCGAGCTCGCGCAGGGTGCTTCCGACCAGCTCGAAGGCGTCGCGCCAGCTGATGGGCACGTAGTGGTCGGTGTCCGGGTCGTAGACCATCGGCTCGGTCAGCCGGCCCTGGTCCTCGAGCGCGTAGTCGGTCCACTCGGACAGCTCGGTCACGGAGTGCGCGGCGAAGAAGTCGCGCCCGACCCGCTTGGGGGTCATCTCCCAGGTGACGTGCTTGATGCCGTTCTCGCAGATGTCGAGCTTGAGGCCCTTGAGGTCGTCGGGCCAGGCGCAGCCGGGGCAGTCGAAGCCGCCGTTCTCGTGGTTCATCTTGAGGATGGCGCGGGGTCCGTCGACCGCGCGTTCCCGGGCCATGAACCGGGTGACGCTCTTGGCGGCCCCCCAGCCCGCGGCCGGGTGGTGGTACGGGTGGAACTCCGGCTCCCCTTCGGGGACGGGGCCCACGCGGGGCTCCGTCCCCTCCTGGCCGGCCTGGGAGGCGTTCACGACGGTGTTCCTCTCCGCCCCACAGGGGCTTTCTCTTCTGCTGGGCGTTCGGTCGGGTGGGTCAGCGGTCGTAGCGGGACGGCGGGTAGGCGTCGCGCTCCGCGCGCCGGGCGTCGCCCGTGGGCAGCTGCCCGCTCGCCGCCTGGCGGTCGATCTCGGCGTGCGCCTCCTCGTACTGCACGGCGGCCGGCTCGGGCGCGCCGTCGGGCAGGCCGACGGCGCGGCGGTCCCGCTCGGTGCGGCGGTCCAGGCGTTCGCTGTCGGGGCGGCGCGGCAGGCCGCGGCCGTGGTCGCTGTCGCGGTCCGGGTCGCCCCCGACCTCGCGGTTCGGCTTGTGGTGGTGCCCCATCGCTCCTCCTCGGGTGCCTACGCTGCGGGGGAACACGCAGGTCAGGACGTGGTTTCGGAGTCGGCGGCCGCCGTCTCCGGCCCGTCCTCGGGCTGCGGGTCCCCCTTACGAACAGTGCAGTGCAGCGTGTCGTTCCGCACGTCGGCGACGATGGTGTCGCCCGGTTCCGCGTCGCCGCTCAGGAGCAGCGAGGCGATGCGGTTGTCCAGTTCGGCCTGGACGGTGCGGCGCAGCGGCCGGGCGCCGAACTCGGGCTGGTGACCGTGCGCGATCAGGAGCTTGCGGGCCGCTTCGGTGACCTCGAGCTTCAGGCCCTGGGCGTGGACCCGGTGCTCGCTGCTGTCGAGGAGGTGGCCGAGGATCTCGCCGAGGTCGTCCTCGGTGAGGCTGTGGAAGACGATGATGTCGTCGATGCGGTTGAGGAACTCGGGCAGGAAGCGGGTGCGCAGCTCGACCATGAGCTCGTCCTTGAGCTCGGCGGCGTCGCCCTCGTGCGCGAGGATGCGGTGGGCCCCGATGTTGGACGTCATGATCACGACGCAGTGCCGGAAGTCGACGGTGCGGCCCTGGGAGTCGGTGAGCCGGCCGTCGTCGAGGATCTGGAGCAGCGTGTTGAAGACGTCGGGGTGCGCCTTCTCGATCTCGTCGAAGAGGACGACGCTGTAGGGGCGGCGGCGGACCTTCTCGGTGAGCTGGCCGGCCTCGTCGTATCCGATGTATCCGGGCGGGGCGCCGACCAGGCGGGCGACGGTGTGCTTCTCCTGGAACTCGCTCATGTCGAAGCGGACCATGCTGGACTCGTCGCCGAACAGCAACGCGGCGAGCGTCTTGGCGAGTTCGGTCTTGCCGACGCCGGTCGGGCCGAGGAAGAGGAAGGAGCCGACGGGCCGGTTCGGGTCGCCCATGCCCGCGCGGTTGCGGCGGACGGCCTCGGAGACGGCGGTGACGGCCTCGTCCTGGCCGACGACACGGGCGTGCATCTCCTCCTCCAGCTTGAGGAGCTTCTCCTTGTCCGAGGCGGTGAGCTGGGACACGGGGATGCCGGTGCGCCGGGAGACGATGTCCGCGATGTCGGAGGCCGTGACGGAGACGACGCCCTCGCGGCGCTCCTCGATCCCGGCGAGTTCGCCCTCGACCTCGGCGATCTCGCGCTTCAGCTCGGAGGCCCGCTCGAAGTCCTCGGCGGCGATCGCCTGGTCCTTCTCGCGGGTCAGCTTGGCGATCCTGTCCTCGCGGCCGACGATCTCGGTGGAACGGCCGGCGCTGCGCAGCCGGACCCGGGCTCCGGCCTGGTCCATGAGGTCGATGGCCTTGTCGGGCAGGAACCGGTCGCCGATGTAGCGGTCGGAGAGCTCGGCGGCGGCGGCCAGCGCCCCGTCGGCGAAGCGGACCTGGTGGTGGGCCTCGTACGCGTCGCGCAGGCCCTCCAGGATCTGGACGGTCTGCTCCACGGTCGGCTCGGGGATCAGCACGGGCTGGAAGCGGCGCTCGAGCGCGGCGTCCTTCTCGATGTGCTTGCGGTACTCGTCGATCGTGGTGGCGCCGACGACGTGCAGTTCGCCGCGGGCGAGGGCGGGCTTGAGCATGTTGCCCGCGTCCATCGCGCCCTCGCCGCTCGCTCCGGCGCCGACGACGGTGTGGAGTTCGTCGATGAACAGGATGATGTCGCCGCCGGCGTTCTGGACGTCCTCGATGACCTTCTTGAGGCGCTCCTCGAACTGGCCGCGGTACTGCGCGCCGGCCACCATGCCGGACAGGTCGAGCGCGACGACCCGCTTGCCCTTCAGGGTCTCGGGCACCTCGTTCGCGACGATCCGCTGGGCCAGGCCCTCCACGATCGCGGTCTTGCCGACGCCCGGCTCACCGATCAGCACCGGGTTGTTCTTGGAGCGCCGCGACAGGATCTCGACGGTCTGCTCGATCTCCTCGGCCCGGCCCACTACGGGGTCGAGCTTCCCGGCCTTCGCCTCCTCGGTCAGGTCCCGGCCGTACTCGTCCAGGGTCGTGGCCGGCTGACCGGTCCCGGCCGCCGCGCTCTCCCCACGCGGGGGCGCCTGCTCCGTGAGCCCGGAGAGCTTGCCCGGGTCGAGGCCGTCGGCGCGCACCATCTTGGCCGCTCCGGTGTCCGGATCGCCGAGGAGCGCGGCCAGGATGTGCTCGGGCCCGATGTAGGACACACCGGCCTGCTGGGAGCGGGCGTAGGCGTCGGCGAGGGTCCGCTTGGCCGCCGGGGTGAGCCCGGGGTCGGCGGAGGGTTCGCCGGACTCCCCCGGCAGGACCTTGGCGATCTCGGCGGCGAGGGTGTCGGGGTCGACTCCGGCGCGGGCGAGCAGCCGCCGGGACGGGTCGACCTTGGTCGCCGCCCACAGGAGGTGCTCGGTGTCCAGATCGGAGCTGCCGTCCTCGACGGCCTTGCGTGCCGCCAGATTGACGAGCTCCGTGGACGATTCCGTCAGCAGCCGCCCGATGGGGACACGCTGCACGGCGGGTGGGGACGACGCGGGGGACATTCCGAAGAAGCGGTTCAGCATCTCGCTGAACGGATCCGAGGAACCGAAGGGGTCGGAGGAACCGAACGGGTCGGAACCGAATCCGAAGGACGACATCGACATGGCAACTCCCGATGGGCAGTGCGACGTGCCTCTCCAGACAAGCCCGGCCGGTGCCCCGCCGCAACCGGATCGGCTCCCCGTGATCACTCTCCCGGGCCCCCACCGCCCGGTTCTGGCACGGCGCACCACCGGCGTTGTGAAGCCCCACAAAGGACGAGGACGCGCAGGTCCCCGGGCCGCACACGGCGCCGTTCCGTGTCAGGCTCGAAGCATGCTTCCCGCACAGACGACCGGCAGCGGCGGCACGACCCTGTACTACGGCGACACGGGTAACGCGCACCGGCTCCAGGTCTTTCTCGAACTGCGCGACCGGGCCAGCGCGCACCTGGCCGCGAGTCTGCTCGACACGTTCCGCGACGGCGCCGACGCGGGCGATTTCGTCATCGAGTTCCATTTCGCGGCGCTCATGGACGACACGGTCGGCGGAAGCGGCTCCCGGCGGGCGCTCGCGGCGCTGGGCGCGGCCGCGGACGTGGGCGCGGGTCCGTTCATGGACTATCTCGGCGCCCTGTTCGCGGCCCAGCCCTTCCCTCCCGGCGACGACGGGTTCGGCGTACCGGCGAAGCTGCTGTCGGTGGCCGGCACGGTCGAGGGCCTGCGGTCGCCGGACTTCGACGCCAAGGTCGCCCAGGACGTCTACAACACATGGGCCGCCGAGGTGACCGGGGCCTTCGAGTCGTTCGGCCTCCTGGGCACGCCGGCCGTCCGGTACGACGACACCGTGCTCCCGGTCGTGAACGTGGACGGCACCTCGGTCATGACGCCGCGGCAGTTCGCCGAGACGCTCGGGTCCGCCTGAGCGACCGCTCGCGGCCGTCTAGAGTCCGGATCCGTTTCTGGCAAGGAGAACAAGGTCACACTCTGTGTACCTGCTGCTCCCGCGAGGATCTGACCTAGCATCCGAGCATGACGGTCCTGCCTGACGACGGGCTCTCCCTGGCGGCCGAGTTCCCTGACGCGACACATGAACAGTGGCAGCACCTGGTCGCGGGTGTTCTGCGCAAGTCGGGTAAGGAAGTCTCGGCCGCGGAAGCGGAAGAAGCCCTGTCCACCGCGCTGGAGGACGGGTTGCGTGCCCGCCCCCTCTACACCGCGCACGACGACACCCCCGCCTCCGGGCTGCCCGGCTTCGCACCGTTCGTGCGCGGCGGCCGCCCCGAGGGGAACACGCTGAGCGGCTGGGACGTGCGCCAGCCGCACTCCCGCCCCGACTCCGCGGCGGTCCTCGCCGACCTGGAGAACGGGGTCACGTCGCTGTGGCTCACCGTGGGCGGCGAGGCCGGCATCCCGGTCGACGCGCTCCCGGCCACGCTGGAAGGCGTGTACCTGGACCTGGCGCCGGTGGTGCTCGACGCGGGCGCCGAGGTCGAGGCCGCGGCCCGCAAGCTGTTCGACATCTACGCGGCCCGGGGCGTCGCCGCCGACGCGGTGCGCGGCAACCTGGGCGCCGACCCGCTGGGCCACGAGGCCCGCACCGGCGCGTCGTTCGACTTCGCGCCGGTCGCGGCACTGGCGAAGCGCTGCGCCGAGGAGTACCCGGGGCTGCGCGCCCTGACGGTCGACGCGCTGTCGTACCACGAGGCGGGCGGCTCGGCCGCCCAGGAGCTGGCCTGCTCGCTGGCCACCGGTGTCGCCTACCTGCGGGAGCTGACGGCGGTCGGCCTGAGCGTCGAACAGGCCCTCGGCCAGCTGGAGTTCCGCTACGCGGCGAGCGCCGACCAGTTCCTGACGATCGCCAAGTTCCGTGCCGCGCGCCGCCTCTGGGCCCGTGTCGCCGAGGTGTGCGGGGCGCCCGAGGCGGGCGCGCAGGTGCAGCACGCGGTGACGTCGCCTGTGATGATGACGCGCCGCGACCCGTGGGTGAACATGCTGCGCACGACGATCGCGACGCTCGCGGCCGGGGTCGGCGGCGCGGACGCGGTGACGGTGCTCCCGTTCGACCACGCGCTGGGCCTGCCCGACGCGTTCGCGCGCCGTATCGCGCGCAACACGTCGACGATCCTCGTCGAGGAGTCGCACCTGGCCCGGGTCATCGACCCGGCGGGCGGTTCCTGGTACGTGGAGCGGCTGACCGACGAACTGGCGCACGCCGCCTGGGAGTTCTTCCAGGAGATCGAGCGCGGGGGCGGCCAGGCGGCGGCGCTCGGCTCGCGTCTGGTGCACGACCGGATCGCGGCGACGTGGGCGGCGCGCAGCGCGCGGATCGCCGAGCGCCGCGAACCGGTGACGGGTGTCAGCGAGTTCCCGCTCCTGGCCGAGCAGCCGGTGGTCCGCGAGCCGCTGCCCGCGCGGCCGTCCGGTGGTCTGCCCCGGGTGCGCCGCGACGAGGCGTTCGAGGAGCTGCGGGCCCGCTCGGACGCGTACCTCGCGAAGACGGGTGCCCGCCCGAAGGTGTACCTCGCGGCGCTCGGCCCGGCCGCGGCGCACTCGGCGCGGCTCACCTTCGCGGCGAACCTGTTCCAGGCGGGCGGCGTCGAGCCGGTCACCGAGGGCTCGTTCGAGGACAGCGGCACCACCGAGGTGTGCCTGTGCTCCAGCGACGCGCTGTACGCGGAGCAGGCGGACGAGACGGTGGTCGCGCTGCGCGCCGCCGGTGCCGCGCACGTGGCGCTGGCCGGCCGGCCGGGTCCGTACGCGGACGTCGACTCGTACGTCTACACAGGCTGTGACGCCGTGGCCGTGCTGTCCGCCACGCTCGACCGCATGGGAGTGTCCTGATGTCCGTACCCGACTTCTCCGGCGTCGAGCTGGGCACGCCCGGCTCCGGGCCGGGCGCCGACGTGTGGAACGCGGCGGTCAAGCAGGCCGCCGACGGCTCCGACCTCCTGTGGGAGACGCCCGAGGGCATCGGCGTCAAGCCGCTGTACACGGGGCAGGACCTGGAGGGCCTGGACTTCCTGGACACGTTCCCGGGCACGGCCCCGTATCTGCGCGGCCCGTACCCGACGATGTACGTGAACCAGCCGTGGACGATCCGTCAGTACGCGGGTTTCTCCACGGCCGAGGAGTCCAACGCGTTCTACCGGCGCAATCTGGCGGCCGGTCAGAAGGGTCTGTCCGTCGCGTTCGACCTGCCCACGCACCGCGGCTACGACAGCGACCACCCGCGGGTGACGGGTGACGTCGGCATGGCCGGTGTCGCGATCGACTCGATCTACGACATGCGGCAGCTGTTCGACGGCATCCCGCTGGACAAGATGACCGTGTCGATGACGATGAACGGCGCCGTGCTGCCCGTCCTCGCGCTGTACATCGTGGCGGCGGAGGAGCAGGGCGTTCCGCCGGAGAAGCTCGCGGGGACCATCCAGAACGACATCCTCAAGGAGTTCATGGTCCGCAACACGTACATCTATCCGCCGGGCCCGTCGATGCGGATCATCTCCGACATCTTCGCGTACACCTCCCAGCGGATGCCTCGCTACAACTCGATCTCGATCTCGGGCTACCACATCCAGGAAGCGGGTGCGACGGCCGATCTGGAGCTGGCGTACACGCTGGCGGACGGCGTGGAGTACATCCGGGCGGGCCGCGAGGCGGGGCTCGACGTGGACGCGTTCGCGCCGCGGCTCAGCTTCTTCTGGGCGATCGGCATGAACTTCTTCATGGAGGTCGCGAAGCTGCGGGCCGCCCGCCTGCTGTGGGCGAAGCTGGTCAAGCAGTTCGACCCGCAGAACGCCAAGTCGCTTTCGCTGCGCACCCATTCGCAGACCTCGGGCTGGTCGCTGACCGCGCAGGACGTGTTCAACAACGTGACGCGTACGTGCGTCGAGGCGATGGCGGCGACCCAGGGCCACACCCAGTCGCTGCACACGAACGCCCTGGACGAGGCGCTCGCGCTGCCGACGGACTTCTCGGCGCGCATCGCCCGCAACACGCAGCTGCTGATCCAGCAGGAGTCGGGCACGACGCGCACGATCGACCCGTGGGGCGGCAGCGCGTACGTGGAGAAGCTGACGTACGACCTGGCGCGGCGGGCCTGGCAGCACATCCAGGAGGTCGAGCAGGCCGGCGGCATGGCGAAGGCCATCGACGCGGGCATCCCGAAGCTGCGGGTCGAGGAGGCGGCGGCGCGCACGCAGGCGCGCATCGACTCCGGCCGGCAGCCGGTGATCGGCGTCAACAAGTACCGGGTGGACAGCGACGAGCAGATCGAGGTCCTCAAGGTCGACAACTCGTCGGTGCGCGCGCAGCAGATCGCGAAGCTGCGCCGGCTGCGCGAGGAGCGCGACGAGACGGCCTGCCAGGACGCGCTGGCCGCGCTGACCCGGGCCGCCGGTGGTGACGGCAACCTGCTGGAGCTGGCCGTGGTCGCGGCGCGCGCCAAGGCGACGGTCGGGGAGATCTCGGACGCCCTGGAGAAGGTGTACGGGCGGCACGCGGGCCAGATCCGTACGATCTCCGGCGTGTACCGCAACGAGGCAGGAGAGTCCCCGAACGTGGACCGGACCAGGGAACGGGTCGACGCGTTCGCCGAGGCAGAGGGGCGCCGGCCGCGCATCCTGGTCGCGAAGATGGGCCAGGACGGCCATGACCGCGGCCAGAAGGTGATCGCGACGGCCTTCGCCGACCTGGGCTTCGACGTGGACGTCGGCCCGCTGTTCCAGACGCCGGGCGAGGTGGCCCGGCAGGCGGTCGAGGCGGACGTGCACATCGTCGGTGTGTCGTCGCTGGCCGCCGGCCATCTGACGCTGGTGCCCGCGCTGCGCGAGGCCCTGGCCGAGGAGGGCCGCGAGGACATCATGATCGTGGTCGGCGGGGTGATCCCGCCCCAGGACGTGCCGACGCTCCTGGAGATGGGCGCGGCGGCGGTGTTCCCGCCCGGCACGGTCATCCCGGACGCGGCGCACGACCTGATCGATCGGCTCGCCGGCGAGCTCGGGCACGACGCGTAGTCCGATGGCGCCTCTCGATCTCGACACGTACGTCAAGGGTGTCCTCGACGGGAAGCGGGCGCTCGTCGCCCGCGCCGTCACGCTGGTGGAGTCGACGCGGCCGCAGCACCGGGCGCTGGCGCAGGAGTTGCTGACCCGGCTGCTCCCGCACAGCGGCCGCTCGCGGCGCATCGGGATCAGCGGGGTGCCGGGGGTGGGCAAGTCGACGTTCATCGACGCCTTCGGCACCATGCTGACCGGGTTCGGGCACCGGGTGGCGGTGCTCGCCGTCGACCCGTCCTCGACGCGGACCGGCGGTTCGATCCTGGGCGACAAGACGCGCATGGAGCGGCTCGCAGTCGACGAGAACGCCTTCGTGCGGCCCTCCCCCAGCGCGGGCACTCTCGGCGGCGTCGCCAAGGCCACGCGGGAGTCCATGGTGGTCATGGAGGCCGCGGGCTACGACGTGATCCTCGTGGAGACCGTCGGTGTCGGGCAGTCGGAGACCGCGGTCGCCGACATGGTCGACACGTTCCTGCTGCTGAGTCTGGCGCGGACCGGCGACGGTCTCCAGGGCATCAAGAAGGGCGTCCTGGAGCTGGCCGACGTGATCGCCGTGAACAAGGCGGACGGCCCGCACGAGCGGGACGCCCGCGCGGCGGCCCGTGAACTGGCGGGCGCGCTGCGGCTGATGCACGGCAAGGACGCGTTCTGGACGCCGCCCGTGCTGCACTGCAGTGCGCGCGAGTCGACGGGCCTGGACACGGTGTGGGAGCGGCTCGAGCAGCACCGGACCCTGCTCGACTCGACGGGCCGGCTCGCCGAGCGGCGCCGGGACCAGCAGGTCGGCTGGACCTGGGCGATGGTCCGCGACGAGCTCCTCGGCAGGCTCCACGCGGCGCCTGCCGTACGGGCGCTGTCGCCCGAGCTCGAACAGCGGGTCAGGGCGGGCGAGTTGACGGCGACGGTGGCGGCGGAGCGGCTGCTCACCGCGTTCCGCGACGGCGAACGCGCCGCGGACCGGCCGGAGTAGGTCCTAGAGGGCGTCGCGGACGCGGCGTGAGGGCTTGAACGCGTAGAGGTCGAGGATGTCCGGGCAGGGCGCGACGCCCGGCCCGCCGGCCCGCACCCACGCCAGGATGTCCTCGGTCGCCTCCGCATCGTTGACGAGCCCGAACCAGGCCGGGCGGCCTCCGGCGGCGCGGCCCTCCGTCGACGGCTGGACGACGATCACGTTGGCCTGGTCGCACACGTCGAGGCACTTGGAGATCTGCACGGGCGCCCCGTCCCGCAGCCGCGCCCGCTGGGCGGCGTGGTCACCGCTGACCTTGGGGCTGCCGCAGCAGCAGTCGCGGCACACGACGATCCGGCACGGCGCTGCGGACTTCTTCGGCTTTCCCATGCCGATCATGCTATTCGGCACTTCACCGGGCCCCTGAACCGGCCCCACCCACGGGGTGGGGCCGTTCACGAGTTGTTCGGCGCGGCACCCAGCAGGCAGAACGGATGCCCCGCGGGGTCGGCGAACACCCGCCAGCCCCGCGCCGGTTCGCCCGCGTCGAGCAGCTCCGCGCCCAGCTCCAGGACCTGGGCCTGGGCCCGGTCCAGGTCGGGGACGTCCACGTCGAGGTGGAACTGGGCGGGGTGCTCGGGGTCCGGCCAGCGGGGCGGTCGGTGGTCCGCGACCCGCTGGAAGGCGAGCACGAGGCCGCCCTCGGTGTGCAGGGTCGCCCAGTCGTCCCCGACGGCCCAGCGCCGGTCCGGCCGGTTCACCTCGCCGCCCAGCAGTTCCGCGTAGAAACGGGACAGCACCTCGACGTCGGCGCAGTCGAGGACCACGCACTGCAGCTCTCCGATCATGGCGGAAGGGTCTCACGGGATCCGTGCCCCGCAAGGGCCGCGCCCCACTCAGCCCACCCCTGAGGCAGGACGGGTCGCGGCGGCGGAGAATCGGCCTTCTGACGCCCCTGCCGAGGAGAGGGAGGCCATGAACCGCCACCACTACCTGTGCCAAGGCTGTGCCCGGCCGCTGTTCGTGGTGGCGACCACCCAGGCCGGCAAACCCGACCTCCGCTGGGAGATCGACCACCAGGACGAGGGCAACCGCGGCTGCTCGGTGCTGCCGCTGCTCCCCCTCCTCGGCGAGGCGACCCAGCCGGAGGCCCTCGAGTACGCGATGGACGTGCTCACCCCGCTGCGCCGCTGACCCGGCCGGCCCCGGCGGCGCCCGGCGTCCGGCCCGCCCCCGGCGCGCTCCCGGGCGCCGGAAGTCACCCGCCCGCACCCCCTCCCCGTGGCGGCGCGCCCGTGACACGATGCGCCGACACCGCGAGGACGGCCCACCGGGAGGCCCGTGATGTTCGGACGGACGGGCCTGGCGCTGACGGCAGGTGACGGCGGCATCGTGCTGCGCGCCGAGAGCCGGCCGGGCGACGAGGACGAGCGGCGGGTCACGGCGCGGACGGGCACGGGCATCGAGGTCGGCGAGATCCGCTTCCGGGTCTGCGACCGCTGCCGGACCGGGCGCGTGCGGTCCCTGTGGGTCGACGAGATGTGGCGGCGCGAGGGCATCGGGCTCGAACTGGTGCGGGCCGCCGTACGGTCCGGGACCGGCTTCCGCTGGACGACGACGGTGCAGTCGCGCCGGGGCCGGCGCTTCTTCGCCGCGGCCGGGCTCCGGCTGGGCGTGGCGCTGCCCGCCGCCGGACCGTTGTGCCCGCATCTGACGGGCCGGATCGAAGGCTTGTGGCGGCTCAGGCGACCGGTCTGCTGATCCGGTCGACGAGGTCGAGCCAGCCCGCTTCGAGCCGCTCCAGCGGCATCCCGCGCTCCTTCGTCAGGAAGTGGATGACGGCCGGGTCCAGGTAGCCGAGCAGGGCGTGGGCCTGCAGCTCGTGGTCGGCGCCGGGGTCGATCTCACGCAGCAGGATCGTCGCGTGCAGGGTCAGGACACGCTGCGAGGGATGGCCGACGCGGCGGGTGGGCTCGTCCTGTGCGGCGAGGAAGAGCTCCAGCTGCTCGGCGGAGCGACGCAGCACCTCCAGGCCGAAGGCGCGCAGCCGCTCGACGGGCGGGGCGCCGGGGCCGAGCGGCGGGGGGCCGCTCATCAGGTCCGCCTGGAGCCGGGTCGCCGTGTGGTCGAGCAGGGCGGTGAGCAGGCCGACGCGGTCGCCGAAACGGCGGAAGACCGTGCCCTTGCCGACGCAGGCCTCGGCGGCGACCGCCTCCATCGTGACGGCGGCGGCGCCACGCTCCGCGACCAGTCGTGCGGCGGCCTCCAGGAGCCGCGCCCGGTTCCGCGCGGCGTCCGCGCGAAGACAGGGATCTTCGGCGGGCGTGCCGATCTGGAGCGGAAGGCTGCTGGACATGAACTCAGCGTAAAGCATCCCCCAGAAAAGTGGACCCCGGTCCGCTTAGGGTGGTACAAATCTAAACGGACCCCGGTCCGCATTCTCGATCGCTCGGTGACCAGCCTCAGTACCTTGGAGCTCCCCATGTCTGTTCGTATCCTCGCGCTCGTCGGCAGCCTCCGCGCCGGTTCGCACAACCGCCAGCTCGCCGAGGCGGCCGTCAAGCTCGCTCCCCAGGGCTCCGAGGTCGTGCTCTTCGAGGGCCTGGCCGAGATCCCCTTCTACAACGAGGACATCGACGTCGAGGGCAGCGTCCCCGCCGCGGCCGCCGCGCTGCGCGCCGCCGCCGGTGGGGCCGACGGCTTCCTCCTCTTCTCGCCCGAGTACAACGGCACCATCCCGGCCGTCCTGAAGAACGCCATCGACTGGCTGTCCCGTCCCTTCGGTGCGGGCTCCTTCACCGGCAAGCCGGTCGCCGTGGTCGGCACCGCGTACGGCCAGTACGGCGGCGTGTGGGCGCAGGACGAGGCCCGCAAGGCCGTGGGCATCGCCGGCGGCACCGTGCTCGAGGACGTCAAGCTGTCGATCCCGGGCTCGGTGGAGCGCTTCGCCTCGACGCACCCGGTCGACGACGCCGAGGTCGCCGCGCAGCTGACCGAGGTCATCGCCCGCGTGCACGGCCACGCCGCTGAGGCCGTCGCCGCCTGATCGTCACCCTCCGAAAGAGCCCGGCCGCGCGGCCGGGCTCTTTCGTGTGTGCGAGGAGCGTGAGAGTCGAGAACGTACGGCTCAGGCGGCCCGTGCGGCCCCGGACCCGTCGGGGTGCTCGAGCCCCAGGTGGTGCCGGAGCGTCGGCCCCTCGTACTCCGTGCGGAAGACGCCCCGCTCCTGGAGCAGCGGCACGACCCGGTCGGCGAACTCGTCGAGTCCACCGGGCGTCAGGTGCGGTACGAGGATGAATCCGTCGGCGGCGTCGGCCTGGACGAGCGCGTCGATGCTCCGCGCGATCGTCTCCGGCGAGCCGACGAAGTTCTGCCGGTTGCCGGTGTTGATGACGAGGTCGCGGATCGACCAGCCGTGCGCGGCGGCCCGCTCGCGCCACTCGCGGGCGGTGGCCAACGGGTCCCGGTACATGCGGACCTGGGCCCGGCCCTCGGCAATGTGCCCGTCGCCGACCAGCGGGTCGATGTCGGGCAGCGGGCCGTCGGGGTCGTACCCGGACAGGTCCCGGTTCCAGACGAACTCCAGGTGGCGCAGGGCGGTGGCGCCGCTGACCTGCTGCCGGCGCACCTCGCGCGCCAGCTCCTCGGCCTCGGCGTCGGTGTCGCCGAGCACGAAGGTGGCGGCGGGCAGGATCTTGAGCTGCTCGGGGCGGCGGCCGTACCGGGCGAGCCGGCGCTTGACGTCGGCGTAGAAGGCCCGGCCCTCGTCCAGGGTCGCGTACCGGCTGAAGATCGCGTCGGCGTCGGAGGCGGCGAACTCGCGGCCCTCGTCGGAGTCCCCGGCCTGGAAGATCACCGGTCGGCCCTGGGGCGAGCGCGGGACGTCGAACCGGCCCTGGATGTCGAAGTGCTTGCCGGAGTGCACGAACGCGCCGGCCTTCGCGTCGCCCAGGAAGGTCCCGGTCGCCGGGTCGGCGAGGATCTCGTCGCCGCGCCAGGAGTCGAAGAGTTCGTGCGCGGTGGCGAGGAACTCGGCGGCGCGCGTGTACCGCTCCTCCTGCGGCAGGAAGCCGCCGCGCCGGAAGTTCTCGCCGGTGAAGGCGTCCCAGGAGGTGACGACGTTCCAGGCGGCGCGGCCGTCCGTCAGATGGTCGAGGCTGGCGAACTGGCGGGCCACCTCGTACGGCTCGTTGAAGGTGGAGTTGATCGTGCCGGTCAGGCCGAGGTGTTCGGTGACGGCGGCGAGCGCGGCCAGGACGGTGAAGGTGTCGGGGCGGCCGACGACGTCCAGGTCGTAGATCTCCCCCGCGTGTTCGCGCAGCCTCAGGCCCTCGGCGAGGAACAAAAAGTCGAACTTGGCGCGTTCGGCGGTGCGCGCGAAGTGGGTGAAGGAACGGAAGTCGATGTGACTGCCGGCCCGGGGGTCGCTCCACACCGTGGTGTTGTTGACGCCGGGGAAGTGGGCGGCCAGATGGATCTGCTTCTGCGGCTTGCTCATGGCGTGCGGTCTCCGTCCGGCTCAGGCGGCGGTCGTGGCGTAGCGGTTGGCGGGGCGGGCGAGCCCGAGCAGGCCGCGCAGGGTGTCGGCCTCGTAGGCGCGGCGGAAGACGCCGCGGTGCTGGAGCTCGGGCACGAGGCCGCGGGAGATCGCGGGCAGGTCGTGGCCGAGCACGGCGGGCCGCAGCCGGAACCCGGACAGGCCGGCCACCCGCAACTCCTCCAGCCTGTCGGCCAGTTGGGCGGGCGTGCCGGTGAAGACGGGGGCGTCGCTGGTGTACGGGGCTCCGGCGGCGGCGTCCAGCCGGGCCAGCCGGTCGCGGGCCGCGCGCTCCGTCTCGTCCAGGAGCACGACGATGTCGCCGAAGACGTGCAGGGGTTCGCCCGCGCGGCCCGCCGCCTCCTGCTCGGCGCGGATCTCGGCGACGATCGCCCGTGCCTGCCCGGCGTCGTGTGCGGTGACGTAGCCGATGTCGGCCTGGCGGGCGATGAGCCGGTAGGGGACGGTCTGGTGGCCGAGGGCGGTGACGACGGGCTGGCCCTGGGGCGGACGCGGCGTGATGGAGGGGCCGCGCACGCTGAAGCGGCGGCCCTCGAAGTCGATGGGGTGCAGCCGGTCCCGGTCGATGAAGCGGCCGGTGGCGGCGTCCCTGATCTCGGCGCCGTCCTCCCAGCTGTCCCAGAGCCGGCGCAGCACCTCGGTGTAGTCGGCGGCCTCGTCGAAGAGGTCGGTGACGAGGTCCTGGGCGGCCGGGCTGTCGTAGGCGTCGATGGGCTCGATCGTGCGGCGGCCGAAGTGCGCGGCCTCGTGGGGGCGGGCGGTGATCTGCACGCGGACGCCGGCCCGGCCGGAGCTGACGTGGTCGAGGGTGGCGATGGCCTTGGAGAGGTGGAACGGCTCGGTGTGGGTGACCACCGCCGTCGGCACGAGGCCGATGTGCCGGGTGAGCGGGGCGACGCGCGCGGCGGTCAGGACCGCGTCGAGCCGGCCGCGGACCTGGTCGGTGCGGTCGTCGGGCTCCAGGAAGTGGCTGGACTGGAGGCCGAGTCCGTCCTCGATGGTGACGAGGTCGAGCAGCCCGTGCTCGGCCTCGGTGACGAGGTCGGCCCAGTAGCGGGCGGTGAACAGCTCGCGGGGCCGGGCGGCCGGCTCGTGCCAGGACGCGGGGTGCCAGCCGGTGCCGTCGAGCGCGACGGCGAGGTGCAGCGGTGCGGAGGGTGTTGAGGACACGGGTGTGCCTTCCTGAGGTCCGGGAGTTCGGGTTCCGGGTGCGGCTCAGGAAGGACAGAGCGCGGCGGCCACGCGCTGGAGGTCGATGTACGGGCGGGTGTACAGGAGGACGCGCCGGCCGGGATTCACCGTGCGAGGCGCGGGCGCGCTGTCGACGTCGTGTCGCACGCGTCTCCCCCCTCCGCCCCGAACCGGCCTGCCCGTCATGTCTAACAGGACTCGGGGGCGTGGTGCGTTGCGGCAGCGTGAAATCGTTCGGGGCGGCAGCATGAAAAGTCGTTCAGGCCCGCAGCGTCAATTCGTTCAGGCCCGGGCGGCGCCGCCGCTCTCCACCCGTGCGACGAGCCGCTCGTGCAGCGCCGCGAGGCCGTCCGGCGGTACGGGAACCGGGCTGCCGGTCAGCGTGTACCACTCGTCGGCGTCCGTGTACTGGATCTCTACGCGGGCCGTACCGTCCGCCGCCGGGACGGTGGCCAGCGTGACGTCACCGGTGATGACGCCGACCTCGTCCGTCATCGCGCCACCGGGCCCCGCCGCGAGAGTGCTGACGATCCGTCCGTCGTCCGCGGCACCGGCCGTCATGAGCAGGTGTCCAGCATCTCGGTGAGGGTGTTCTTCTCGGCCTCGGTGACGGTGAGCGCGTAGGTCGCCTTCACCGCGGTCCACGAGCGGGCGTACGCGCACCAGTAGGACTTGGCCGGCGGCTGCCACTCGTCGGGGCCCTGGTCGCCCTTGGAGCGGTTCGACGCGGCGGACACCGACAGGAGCTGCGGGTGCGTCAGGTCGTTGGCGAAGGTCCTGCGCTCGTCCTGCGTCCACTTCGAGGCGCCCGAACGCCAGGCGTTGGCGAGCGGCACGGTGTGGTCGATGTCGAGGCCGGACGCCTCCGTGAAGGTCTTGTCGTCGTAGACGCTGACCCAGGTGCCGGACACGGCACGGCACTCGGCGTCCTTCTTGACGTCCTTGCCGTCGCGGGCGAGCACGGTCTCCCGGGTGTTGCAGTCCTCGCCCTGCTCGGCCCAGTGCGGGAACTTGGACCGGCTGTAGCCCGACATCGAGCCGTGCGGGCCGACCTTCAGGGTCGTGAGCAGCTGCCGGGCCCGCTGGGCCGTCGGCATGCCCGGGAGGGTGCCGGTGGCCTCGGGCGCGCCCGCGGCGCCGCTCTCCTGCGGGGCGCTCGCCCCGGCCGCCGGGGTCGCCGACCCGTCCGCGTCGTCCTGCTGCGCCGCGCAGCCGCCCGCCGCGAGCACGGCCAGCAGACCCAATCCGGCACTCCACCACCGCGTCTGACGCCCCATGACCCGCCCTTTTCCTTTTCGCCGCACTCCGTACTCCGCGCACTCTAGGCGGAGAAACGTCTCGGCAGGGGCGTCTCGACGGCAGCTTCACGCGCGGACGGGCGATGTTCACCACCGTTCCGTACGGGCCGAACGCGCGCGCGAGGCGCGGGACGGCCCGTCGTCGGAGCGAAGGTCAGGCGCCGGGCACGAGGTGCTCCGCCACGATGCGGGCGGCGTCGGCGACAAGCTGGTTCTGCGAGGGGCCCTCGGGGGCGTACGTCGTGGACAGGACGGACAGGACGATCGGCGCGCGGCCGGGCGGCCGGACGACGCCCACGTCGTTGGCGACGCCGTAGTCCGAGCCGCCGCCGGTCTTGTCCGCGAGCACCCAGTCGGCGGGCAGACCCGCGCGGAAGCGTGCCTTGTTGGTCGAGTTGGCGACGAGCCAGCCGGTGAGGAGGTCGCGGTCGTCCGGTGCGAGGGCCTTGCCGACGACGAGTCGCGCGTACGTGAGGCCGGCGGCGTGCGGGGTCGTGATGTCGGTACGGCGCCAGGGCTCGGCGGAGTTGAGCTGGGGCTCCCAGCGGTCGAGGCGGGTGATGTCGTCGCCGATCGAACGGCAGAAGCGGGTGACGGCGGTCGGGCCGCCGAGCTCGCGGAGCAGCACGTTGGCGGCGGCGTTGTCGCTCTCGCTGACGGCGGCGGCGCACAGCTCGGCGACGGTGAGGCCGCCCGCGACGTTCTCGGGCCGGCCGGTGACGGGTGCGTAGCCCGCCTTGTCTACGTCGTCCTGCGTGTAGTGCAGGCGCCGGGCGAGGTACGTGCCGTCGTGGTCGAGGTCGCGCAGGACGGCGGCCGCGGCGATGCCCTTGAACACGGAGCAGACGGGAAAGCGTTCGCCGGCGCGGTGACGGACGGTGCGGCCCGTGCCGAGGTCGTGGGCGTAGACGCCGAGCCGGGCCGCGTACCGGCGCTCCAGCGCGCGCAGCCGGCCGGTGACAGAGGCGCCGGGCGGGGTCGTCACCGTCTTCGCGCCCGTCTTCGTGCCCGTCTTCGTGCCCGTCTTCGTGCCCGTCTTCGTGCCGGGGACGGTGGCCGAGGCGGCGCCGCTCGCGCTGAGGGTGGCCGCCAGGGCCGTGCCCGCGCCGAGGGCGAGGATCGCGCGGCGGGAGGGGGACGTGACGGTGGGCTCCAAGGTCGGTCTCCTCTGGGTCGTGCGGTGCGGGGCCGGACCCCCTGGAGTCAACCCGGCGCCGGACGCCCATGTCGAATACGCTGTCACCCTCGTACCGATTCACAACTCATATCGCCGCACGCCACAGGAGTGGAATGCTGACGGAACGGCATCTGGAGATCTTCGTCGCGCTGGCCGAGGAGGAGCATTTCGGTGCCGCCGCGCAGCGGGTGGGGATCACGCAGCCGCCGCTGTCGCAGGGGCTGCGCCGGCTCGAGGCGCTGCTCGGGGTGCGGCTGTTCGACCGCGACCGGGGTGTCGCGCTGACCGACGAGGGCGCGCTGCTGCTGCCGCACGCCCGGCGGGCGCTCGCGGCGCTGGCGCGGCTGCGGGAGATCGGCGCCCGTGAGCAGGCCGACGGGCGGCGGCTGCGGCTCGGTTTCGCGCCCGAGGTGCCGGCCGCGCTCGCGGCGGCGGTGGCTGCGGCGCCCGGGCGGGGCGGGGAACGGCCCCGGCTCGCCGTGTCGACCGCGCCCACGACGACGCTCCTGTCCGAACTCTCCGCAGGCCGGCTCGACGTGGCGGTGGTCCGGCATCCGGCGGTGCTCGACGGTCTGGCGGCCGGCGAGGTGGTGCTGGCACCGACCTGGGTGCTCTCCCCCGAGGAGCCGCGGGGCGGCGGGTCGGCGCTGCGGCTGCCCGTCGCGGTGCGGCCGCGCGAGGACGCGCCCGCGGCGCACGACCTGTTCGTCGACACGCTGGCCAGCCGGGGCCGTGCGGTGGAGACGGTCGTGATCTCCGACGAGCGGGCGGGGCTCGCCCTCGTCGCGGCCGGTCAGGCCGTCCTGGTCACCGCCGACCGGACGCTCGCCGCGGCGGGTGTGGCGCGGCGTCCGGCGGACGATCCGGCGCTGCCGTTGCGGTTGCGGGTGGTGTGGGATCCGCGGGGGCCGGCCGCCGCGGAGACGGCGGCCACGGCGCGGCTGCTCGTGGACGCGCTGGCGCGGGAGGCGGCGCTGTGAGCGCGGGGCGCCGGCACGGCGATGTGACGCGCACGCTGCGGGAGTTGTTCGCGGACGCGGGGGTGCGGGGCTGGCTGCACGTGGCGGACCTGCGCCGGCCCGAGGCGGCCGTGACGCTCGACCCGGACGAGCGGCTGCCGATCGCCTCCGTCTACAAGGTGCCGCTGATGGTGGCGTTCTGCCGGCTCGCCGACGCGGGCACGCTCGATCCGACGGAACGGGTGACGCTGGACCCGGCGCGGCGCGTGGCGGGGCCGACGGGGCTCTCCCTCCTGCGCGACCCGGTGTCCATGTCGCTGCGGGACCTCGTCGTGATGATGATGACGGTGTCCGACAACACGGCGGCCGACGCGGTGCTCCGCGCGGTGGGCCCGGCCGTCGTCGACGAGATCTGCGGCGAACTGGGGCTGCCCGACACCCAGGTGCGCGGCGGCGTCACCAACACCTGGGCCCGGCTGGTGGAGGAGACCGGCGCCGGGTCGCTGAGCGCGGCGATGCGGCGCCTGTCCAGCAACGACGCGACGGTCCCCGAGGACGTCTACGACCCGGCCCGCAAGTCCTCCTCCACACCCGCCGACATCGCGCGCCTCCTCCACGCGATCTGGACGGACCGCGCGGCGTCGCCGGAACGCTGCGCGTTCATGCGCGAGGTGATGGGCCGCCAGGCCTGGCACCACCGGCTCGCCTCCGGATTCCCGTACGACGGTGTACGGGTGGCGGGCAAGACCGGCACGCTCGGCTCCCTGCGCCACGAGGCCGGGGTCGTCGAACTCGACGACGGCACCGCGTACACGGCCGTGATCTTCACGCAGGCAGCACGAGCCGACAGCGTCCTGCCCCGGGCGGACGCGGTGATCGGCGCGGCGGCACGCTTGGCGGTAGAGGCGCTCCGCTCCGCGGAGGGCGTCTGAGGAGCCGGGCGGTGCCGCCACATCTCACCTGGTGCCGCCTACCTGTGCGGGATGCGGGGCTGTACCCGATCAGCGACTCCGTCGCGGGGCGCGACCAACCGGGCCCCTGGGGCGCACGAAGTGTGCCTTCCAGGGGCGCGGGGCTGTACCCGATCAGCGACTCCGCCGCGGGGCGCGACCAACCGGACCCCTGGGGCGCACGAAGTGTGCCTTCCAGGGGCGCGGGGAACTGCGCGAGAAGCCCCACCGGGCGGCACCCGGCGACGATCCCCATCCCCTACGGCGGGGGCCGAACGCGTCACGCCCCCGGAGGGGGCGGCGCTAAATCCCGTCACCCCGCACCACCCGCCCACCCCCCACCGAATCGAGCCGCCCCACCGCCACCCGCCACGCCGCGATCACCGCCTCCCGGGCCCGCTCCGTGCGGGTCACCCGGTCACCGCCGGCCAGGCGAAGCGCGGGCCCCGCGTGGACATGGAGGGCGGGGCGGCGGAGCGGCGCCGTGGCGAGGCCCGCGAGTTGCTTGGCGGCCCCGCCCGAGACGAGGCGCCGCGATCCGGCCTGGCCCAGCGGGACGACCGGCGCACCGGTGCGTTCGGCGAGACGGGACAGGCCACTGCGGAACGCACCCGGTTCCGCCTCCCCCGCGTCGCGGCGCCGCGGCAGCCCGCCCTCGGCGTAGATGAGGACGGAGCGCCCGCTGTCGAGGGCCGCGGCGGCGAGATCGAGGGAGCGGCCCGCGCGGGCGTCTGCGCGGTGCACCGGAATGTGTCCCTCGCGGGTGAGGGCGCCCCCGAGCACCGGTATCCGCCACAGCCCGGCGGCCGCCATCACGGCGGGCTCCGCGCCGAGCCGGTGCAGGGCGGCGAGGACGACGGCAGGGTCGGCGGTCGAGGTGTGGTTGGCGACGAAGATGCTGCCGGGGGCGAACTCGGCGCCGTCGTCGGCGCTCACGGTCAACCGTCCGGCGGCGGGCACCAGGACGTCGGCGAGGCGGCTGAGCATGAGGTCTCCACAGGTCATCGGGCTGGTCGACCCCCATCGTCCGACCCCGAACCCCCCGCCGCCTGAGCCCCCGTACTCAACCCCGCTACTCACCCCGCCGGCCACCTACCAGGCGCTGCCGCCCAGGCGCTTCCGCCCGGGTCACATGCGCCGGACGACCACCATCGCGACGAGCAGCACGGTCGCCCCCGCGCTCATCCCGTGCGCGACGACCGCGGCGAGCGGAAAGTGCCGCTCGGCCGTGCCCGCCTGGGAGTGCCGCCCGGAACTGGGCAGCCAGCGCAGCAGCATCGTGAACCCGAGCGCGGCGACGACCAGGACGACGGCGCAGGCGGCCCAGGCCGAACTGCGCGCGTCGCCTATCAGGAACACCCCCCACGCGACGAGCCCGCCGACGGCGAGCACGACGTGCCCGAGCACGAGCCAGAGCGGCAGCCGGGTCACCCCCGGCGTGCGCTGGCGCAGCCCCCCGTTGCGCACCCACACGGTGGCGAGATAGCTCCCGAGCGCCGCCGTCACCAGCCATGCGCACAGCACGAAGACCCGCATACGCTCCCCCTGGATTTCCCCGGGCGCCCCGATACCGTCCCGAGCGCTCTCGGTCCAGCACAGCGCAGTCCAGGGGGAGCTGACGGACATCCATTCACCAATTCACTCGTTGGCGTGAATGTGCGGGCTTCCCTCGCGCGTCAGCCGCGCACGGGTTCGAACTCCCGCTCCTCCGTGGCGGGTTCGGCCGCGGCCAGGTCCCGGTGCAGCTTCTCGCCCTCGACGTCGACGTTCGGCAGCAGCCGGTCGAGCCACTTGGGGAGCCACCACGCGGACCGGCCGAGCAGCGCCATGACCGCGGGCACGATCGCCATGCGGACCACGAACGCGTCGAAGAGGACGGCCACGGCCAGGCCGAAGCCCATCATCTTGATCATGTCGTCGTTCTCCAGGATGAAGCCGGAGAAGACGCTGATCATGATGATCGCGGCGGCGCCGACGACCCGCCCGCCGTGCCGGAAGCCGGTCACGACCGCCTGCCCGGGCCGCGCCCCGTGGACGTACGCCTCCCGCATCCGGGTCACGAGGAACACCTCGTAGTCCATGGCGAGACCGAAGACCACGCCGATCATGAAGATGGGCATCATCGACATGATCGGGCCGGGCTGGTCGACGCCCACGATGTCCGCGAGCCAGCCCCACTGGAAGACCGCGACGACCGCGCCGAGCGCCGCCGCCACCGAGAGCAGGAAGCCGAGCGCCGCCTTCAGCGGGACCAGGACCGAGCGGAACACGAGCATCAGGAGCAGGAACGCCAGGCCGACGACGAGCAGCAGGTACGGGACGAGGGCGTCGTCGAGGGTCTGCGAGAAGTCGATCGTCATGGCGGTCTGGCCGGTGACGAGCACCTCGGAGGAGGTGTCCGCCGACCAGTCGCCCGCGTCAGCGCGGATCGTCCTGACGAGTTCCTCGGTGGCGTGGTCGCTGGGGCCCGTGGTCGGGACGACGGTGAGGATGGCGGTGTCGCCCGCCTCGTTGACCTGGGCCGGGGTGACGGCGGCGACGCCCTCGACCTTGCCGAGCGAGGTGCTGACGGTCTTCGCCGCGGCGGCCGCGTCGCTGCCGTCGACGGTCACCATCAGCGGGCCGTTGAACCCGGCGCCGAAGGACTCGGACAGCATGTCGTACGCCTTGCGCTGGGTGCTGTCCGGCGCCGAGGAGCCCTCGTCGGGCAGGCCGAGTTCGAGGCTCGCGGCCGGGACGGCGACCGCGCCGAGGCCGAGGACGGCGACGAGGAGCACGGCGAGCGGCCGGCGCAGCACGAACCGGGACCAGCGGGTGCCGAGGTTCGGCCTGCCCTCGCCCGGAACCTGCGCGGGTGCCTTGCGGTCCTTGCGGCGCAGCACCTTGCGGCCGGCGAAGCCGAGCAGCGCGGGGATCATGGTGAGGGCGATGAGGACGGCGATCGCGACGGTGGCGGCCGCGGCCAGGCCCATCTTGGTGAGGATCGGGATGTTGACGACGGACAGGCCCGCGAGGGCGACGATGACGGTGAGTCCGGCGAACACGACGGCGGAGCCGGCCGTGCCGACCGCGCGGCCCGCGGCCTCCTCGCCCTTGCGGCCCTCGGCGAGTTCCGCTCGGTACCGGGAGACGATGAACAGGGCGTAGTCGATACCGACCGCGAGGCCGATCATCATCGCGAGGGTGGACGTCGTGCCGGAGAGGTTGAGGACGCTGCCGAGCGCGGCGATGCCGGAGACGCCGATGCCGACCCCGATGATCGCGGTGAGCAGCGGCATGCCGGCGGCGACGAGCGAGCCGAAGGTGATCAGGAGGACGACGGCGGAGACGGCGATGCCGATCATCTCGGCGCTGCCGCCCATCTCCTGCTCGGCCTGCACGGCGTCACCGCCGGACTCGACCGTGAAGCCGTCGGCGCGGGCCTCGTCGGTGGCCTTGGTCAGGGCGTCGTGCGCGGCGTCGGTCAGCTCGGTCCCGGGGACCTTGTAGGAGACGGACGCGTAGGCGGTCGTGCCGTCCTTGCTGACGGCGTTCGCCTTGAACGGGTCGGCGACGGAGGCGACCTGCGGGCCGGCGCCGAGCGCCTTGACCAGCTGCTGGACCTCGGTCTTCTGCGCGGGGTCGGTGAGCTTCTCGCCCTGCGGGGCGCGGATCACGACGCGGGCCGTCGCACCCTCCGCGGTCGCGGCCGGGAACTTCTCCTCGAGCAGGTCGAAGGCCTTCTGCGACTCGGTCCCCGGCATGGAGAAGGTGTCGGCGGGCGGGGCGGGCGCGGCCGACGAGGCGAAGCCGATCCCGCCGAGCAGCAGCACCCACAGGAGGGCGACGTAACGGCGGCGTCGGAAGGACAGCCGCCCTAGTTTGTACAGGAAGGTAGCCACGGCGAAAGGGACTCCCGTCGGGGATGGAAGAGGCAGGATCGACCGTCCGACGGTGCGTCGTCGCACGTCAGAGTGGTCGGCAGGATCGTGCTTCCATCGTCACCGCTGCCGGGGCCCGATCCGTCAGCCTGCGGGGCGGAGTCCGAGCCCGCGCTCGGCGTAGACACCGGTGGGGTGTGTCATCCCCGGGGAGGAGTCGTGGTGGATACGTGTAGACCCCCCGAATCTGGTACGGGCCCCTCGCCCGCTCCCGTGGGTGTAGCCCTCTTGGCCCGGGCCGGGTCGTCCTGGCAGATTGGGCCCGCCGTGCCCGTACTCGGATCCGACGTCAACTTCAGAGCCCACCGACTTCGCGACCCTTCCGGTCTCGCGCCCCTCCCGACCTCACAGACGTGCCGACTTCACAAAGGTGGACCATGAGCCCGCAGTTCGGTGACTACCAGTTCGAGATCTATCTGAACGGGCTGCGCGGGGTGACGCCCACGCTGCCCATGGACTGGGCCTCCTTGGAGCAGCGGGCGCAGGCCGCGATGCCGGCCTCGATCTGGTCCTACGTGGCTGGTGGCGCCGGCGACGAGCACACCCAGCGGGCCAACGTCCGGGCCTTCGAGCGGTACGGGCTGATGCCCCGGATGCTGGTGGGCGCCGCGCGGCGCGACCTGTCGGTGGACCTGTTCGGGCTGCGCCTGGAGTCGCCGCTGTTCATGGCGCCGGTCGGGGTGATCGGCCTGTGCGCCCAGGACGGGCACGGGGACCTGGCGACGGCGCGGGCGGCGGCCCGTACGGGGGTGCCGATGGTGGCGTCCACGCTGTCGGTCGACCCGATGGAGGACGTGGCCGCGGAGTTCGGCGACACCCCGGGCTTCTTCCAGCTCTACACGCCCACCGACCGGGAGCTCGCCGAGAGCCTCGTGAAGCGGGCCGAGGCCGCCGGGTTCAAGGGCATCGTCGTCACCCTCGACACCTGGGTCACCGGCTGGCGCCCTCGCGACCTGTCGACCTCCAACTTCCCGCAGCTGCGCGGCCATTGCCTGGCCAACTACACGTCCGACCCGCGCTTCAGGGAGCTTCAGCCGTCGACGGCTACGGACGACGTCGTCGGCACCTGGGCCGGCGTCTTCGGCAACCCCCTCACCTGGGACGACCTGCCGTGGCTGCGCTCCCTCACCGATCTGCCGCTGATCCTCAAGGGCCTGTGTCACCCCGAGGACGTGCGCCGGGCCCGGGACGGTGGCGTCGACGGCATCTACTGCTCCAACCACGGCGGCCGCCAGGCCAACGGCGGGCTGCCCGCGCTCGACGCGCTGCCCGGAGTCGTCGAGGCCGCCGACGGGCTGCCGGTGCTCTTCGACTCCGGGGTGCGCTCGGGCGCGGACGTGGTCAAGGCGCTGGCGCTGGGCGCGACCGCGGTGGGCGTCGGCCGCCCGTACGCGTACGGGCTGGCGGTCGGCGGTGAGGACGGGCTCGTGCACGTCCTGCGGTCGCTGCTCGCGGAGGCCGATCTGACGATGGCCGTGGACGGCTACCCGTCGCTCGCCGACCTCACCCCGGAGTCCCTCGTCACCGTCCCACGCGTCTGACCGGGAGCCGTGCGAGGGCGGCGCGGGCCGCGTCCCAGCCGAAGTCGCCCTCGGCGAACCGCACGCCCATGTCGCGCAGCCGCCGCACGCTCGCCTCGTACGCGGGGTGCTTCGCCAGCGGTCCGTTCACGCTGGGCAGGGCGAGGACGGGGACGCCCGCGCCGTACGCCTCGCAGAGCGTCGCCACGGCGAGGGTGTCCGCGATGCCGCCCGCCCACTTGTTGAGGGTGTTGAAGGTCGCGGGGACGACGACCATCGCGTCGGCGGGCGGGAACGGACGCGGGTCGGCCGGGGTGCGCCACTCCGAGCGGACCGGGCGCCCGGTGCGGGCCACGACGTCGTCCACGTCGAAGAACTGGCTGCCGAGGGCGGTGGGCGTCGCGATGACGCCGACCTCCCAGCCGAGGTCCTGCGCGGCGCCGATGAGTCCGCCGACCCCGTCGGCGGCCCCGGCCGCGCACACGACCACGTAGAGAAAGGGCGCGTCCGCCTCAGCCACGCCCCTCCCCCTCCGTCATCTCTGTTGCCATCCCTGTTGCCTCTGCGACGAAGGCGGCGAGCGCGGCGGCGGCCAGGTCCAGGCCGTCGTGCGGGGTGACGGGCTCGTCGAGATAGGTGTCCCGGCGCAACTCCAGCATCAGGGCGCTCACTCTCGGGTCGGTGCGGAAGTGGCGCAGGGGGACGTAGACGCCGGCGAACGGGGTGTCGAGCGCGCTCTCGCCCAGCGGGGCGAAGGCCTTGCGGGCGAGGTCGGTCAGGGCGGCGGGCGTGTGGAAGGGGTCCGTGCCGAGGCACACGGGTGGGCGCGGGTCCGTGCCGTGGAGTTCGTAGGGCAGGGCGCGGCTCGGGTAGGAGTGGACGTCGACGATCACGGCGCGGCCGGTCGCGGCGAGCCGGTCGTCCACGGCGCGGGTCATCGCCTCGGCGTAGGGGGTGAAGTACGTGTCGAGGAGCGCGGCCTCGTCGGCGGGCGGTTCGGGGCGCAGCGGTGCGCGGTGTGTTGTGCGGGTGTAGACGGCGCCCATGCCGACGGCGCGCATCTCCTCGCGTTCGTCGGGGAACCGTTCGGGGTCGACGACGAGGCGCGAGCGTTCGTTGACGAGCATCCACGGGGCCGGGGCCCGGGTCGCTGCCACCGCCCGCTCGGCGAGGGTCGCCGTGTGCGCGTCCGTGATGAGGTCCAACTCCCGTTCCAGCTGCGCGTCATCGAGCAGCAGGCCCCTCCTGACCTGGGGCGGGACGGCGCGGGAGCCGTGCGGGACGTGCAGGATGACCGGCGACTGCGGGCTGCCCGGGACCAGCCGGAACGCGGGCCCGCAGCCGTCGGGCACTGAGGTGTCCATGATTGCCATGCCGGGGAATATGCCCGGCCGGGGCCTGGTTGAGGCGGTCAGGCAAGGAGGAAACAGTGGAGCAGAAGTACTACGAGCACGGATCGGCCGCGGAGCGGTGGGAGCGTGCGCAGATGTTCTTCGACGCGAAGGAGTACACGACCGCGGCGAAGATCCTCGAGGGGCTCGTCGAGGAGGTCCCGGAGCAGTCCGGACCGCGTCTCCTGCTGGCCCGTTCCTACTACCACTCGGCCCAGCTGCGCCGCGCCGAGACGGAGCTGCGCGAGATCGTCGAGCGCGACCCGGTCGAGCACTACGCCCGCCTGATGCTGGGCCGCACGCTCGAGCGCCAGGGCCGCGACGCCGAGGCGGCCCCCCACCTGAAGATGGCGTCGGCCCTCGCGGGCGACTTCCCGGAATCCTGACCCGGCGCCTCCCTCGCCGGCGGGACGCGATCAACATGCCCCCTGGGCAGCACGAAGTGCACCCCAGGGGGCATGTAGCTATGTCCACATCAGCGCTTCCGTCGCGGGGGCGCGGGGCTGTACCCAATCAGCGACTCCATCGCGGGGCGCGACCAGCGGGGCCCCTGGGGCGCACGAAGTGTGCCTTCCAGGGGCGCGGGGAACTGCGCGAGCAACCACGACGACGCGGCACCCGAAGCCGACCCTCGACCCCTACGGCGGCGGCGCCGTAGCCGAGGCCGACCGAATCGCGCACCCGGCACCGCACCGCACCGGCCCACGGCGAATGCCCCCGACGGAGCCGAAGCAGCCCCGCCCCATCAGGCCCGCCCAAGCCAGCGCAGCGCCTCCGTTAGCCTTGCCGGACGATGAACCGCACCGATCAGCCCACCCCCGCCCCCACCCCCGCACTGCCCACCCCCTGGGGCGACCTGGACCTCACCCGCTACCCCGCGGACCCCCGCGACCGCCTCCGCGCCTGGGACGCCGCCGACGCCTATCTGCTCCGGCACCTCGCCGCCGCGGGCACCGACCTGTCGGGCTCCGTGGCCGTCCTCGGCGACCGCTGGGGCGCCCTCGGTACGGCCCTGGCCGGCGCCCCCGACTGCGCACCGGCACTGATCACGGACTCGTACCTGGGCGAGCGCGCCGCGCAGGAGAACCTGCACCGGCACGCCCGGACAGGCGCCCGCCCCCTCACGACCCAGGACGCCCCGCCGGAGCGGATCGACGTGCTGATCGTCCGGGTCCCCAAGAGCCTCGCGCTCCTGGAGGACCAGCTGCACCGGCTGCGTCCCGCCCTGCACGCGGGGAGCGTCGTGGTCGGCACGGGCATGGTCAAGGAGATCCACACCTCGACCCTCCAACTGTTCGAGCGGATCATCGGCCCGACCCGCACCTCGCTCGCCGAGCAGAAGGCCCGGCTGATCTTCACGACGCCCGACCCGACCCTGGAGCCCGGCCCGAACCCGTGGCCGTACCGCTACGCACTACCGGGCGACCTCGGGATCCTCGCGGGCCGCACGGTGGAGAACCACGCCGGGGTGTTCTGCGCGGACCGCCTCGACATCGGCACCCGGTTCTTCCTGAAGCACCTCCCCGAGGGCACGGCCGCGCGCCGCATCGTCGACCTGGGCTGCGGCAACGGCGTGGTGGGCACGGCGGCCGCGCTCACGCACCCGGACGCGGAGGTGCTGTTCACGGACGAGTCGCACCAGGCCCGCGCCTCCGCGGAGGCGACGTACGCGCTGAACGCCGCGGACCGGCCGGGTCCGGCCGAGTTCCGGGTGGGCGACGGGCTCGCCGGTGTGCCCGAGGGCAGCGTGGACCTCGTCCTGAACAATCCGCCGTTCCACTCGCACCAGGCGACGACCGACGCGACGGCGCTGCGCATGTTCGCGCAGGCGCGCGACGCGCTCGCCCCCGGCGGCGAGCTGTGGGTGGTCGGCAACCGCCACCTCGGCTACCACGTGAAGCTGCGCCGCCTGTTCGGCGGCAGCGAACTCGTGGCGAGCGACCCGAAGTTCGTGATCCTCAAGGCGACGAAGCGCGCCCCGCGCAAGGGCCGCGCCTGACCCCAAGGACGCCACGAGGCCGGGCGCGAGGTCAGCCGGCCGGCTCGTCGGTGGGCGCGTAGGCGAAGCGCACGACCATCGAGCGGAACAAGTCCCGCTCCTCGGGCGTGAAGCACGCGGTCACCCGCTCCTCCGTGCGCGTGACCGCCGCCGCGACCTGGTCGTACATCGCCCGGCCCGCGTCCGTCACCACGATGGCGTGGGCCCTGCGGTCCGTCGGGTGCGCTTCGCGGCGCACCAGGCCGCGCGCCTCGAGCGCGTCGAGCGTGCGGACCATCATGGACTTGTCCACCCCCATGCTGTCCACGAGTTGGCGCTGCGTCTGCATCCCGAGCAGGCAGATGTGCAGCAGGATCCCGGCGTGGTGGTTCTCCAGCTCCAACGGCGCCAGCTCCTTTGAGAAGAGGCGCGCCGCCCGGAGGTGGGCGTGACGAAGGGCCAGGCCCAGGGACGGCTGCTGCGAGGCGGGGGTCTCGTTCATCGAATCCAGTATAGGGGTGCGCAAGACAGTCTCATATGAGACTGTCTCTCCTGACACGACATTCGCTCTGGGGGTACGCCATGTCGCTCCAACCTGCCCGCCCGCGTTGGCCGTTGGTCACGCTGCGGGTCACCGCCGCGCTCGTCGCCCTGCTCGCGCTGGCGCAGCCGTTCCTGGCCGGGGGGCTCCTGCAGGGGTTCTACACACTGCTCGACGCGCACGAGATGGCCGCGATGATCCTCGGGACGGTCGTCCTGCTCGCCGTCGCGGCCGCGTTGCTCGTCTGGCGCCTCGGCGGTGGGCCCGGCACGTTCGCCGTCCGCTACACGATCCTGCTCGTCCTGTGCGTGGCGCAGATCGGCCTCGGGTACAGCCGCGTGCTGATCCTGCACGTCCCGCTCGGTGTCGGCATCTTCGTGATGGCCGAGAAGTTCGTCGCCGACGTCTTCCGCCACAAGCCCGGGGCCGAGCCCACCCCCGCGCCCGGCGCCGACGCGGCCCCCTCCACCGAACCGGCCGGAGCCCAGGCATGAGCGGAGCCAACGTCTGGAGCCGGCGCCGGTTCCTCGGCGTGGGCACGGCGGGCCTCCTGGGCGCCGGAGGCGTCGCGGTCGGCCTGCCCGCGCTCGGTGCGCTGATCCCCACCGGACAGCCCGGCCTGCTGCTGCGCAGCCAGGTCCCGCTGCCCGAGCGGTACGCGGCGCGGCTGCCGCTCCCGCCCGTGCTCCGGCCGACCCGCACCGACGGCACCACCGACCACTACGAGATCACCGCCCGTCCGGGGCTGGCCCGGCTGGCGCCGGGCCACGACACCGCGGTCTGGGGCTACGAGGGCCTGTTCCCCGGCCCGACGATCGAGTCGCGCTCGGGACGCCGGACGGTGGTCACCCACCGCAACGAACTGCCGCGCCCGACCGTCGTGCACCTGCACGGCGGCCACACGCCGCAGGCCTCCGACGGCTACCCGACGGACCAGATCGCCCCGCTCGGCGGCGGCGCGGCAGGGCACCACGCGGGCGGGACGCACGGGATGCCGGGCATGGGCCGGCCGAGGCTCCGGCCCGAGCGCGTCTACGACTACCCGATGAACCAGCGGGCCGCGACGCTCTGGTACCACGACCACACGATGGGCTTCACCGGTCCGAACGTGTACCGGGGGCTGGCCGGCTTCCATCTGGTCCGCGACGACGAGGAGGAGGCGCTCGGCCTGCCGCACGGCCCGCGGGAGCTGCCGCTGATGATCGCGGACCGCTCGTTCGCCGCCGACGGCTCCTTCGCCTACCCCGCACCGGGCTCGCACGGGGCCGAACCCGGTGTCGAGGACGCCTGCATGAACGGCGTGCTGGGCGACGTCGTCCTCGTGAACGGCGCACCGTGGCCGGTCGCCCAGGTGGACCGCGCCCGCCACCGGCTGCGCATCCTCAACGCCTCCAACGCGCGCCGCTACCGGCTGGAGCTGGACCCTCAACCTCCCGGCGGCGGGGGGCTGTTGCAGATCGGCTCCGACGGCGGACTGCTGGAGCGCCCGGTCGCGCACGACGCCGTCGAACTGGCCCCGGCCGAACGCTTCGACGTGGTGGTCGACTTCGCCCGCTACCCGGCCGGCAGCAGGGTGCGGCTGGTCAACCGGCTGGGCAGCGGGGGCACGGCCGAGGTCATGCGCTTCGACATCGGCACGGCCCGGGTGCGGGACGACTCCCGGGCGCCCCGCGGCAGGCTGGCCGAGGTGGAGAGGCTGGACCCGACCAAGGCCGTGGCCACCCGGACCTTCGTCTTCCAGAAGTCGGAGAAGAACTGGACGATCAACGGCCAGGACTACCGGCCCGGCCGTTCGCTGGCCGCGCCGAAGCTCGGGAAGGTGGAGATCTGGCGGTTCGTCACCGACTTCCACCACCCGGTCCACCTGCATCTGGACCCGTTCCAGGTGATCAGCCGCGACGGGGCCGCTCCCGGGACGTTCGACGCGGGCTGGAAGGACACCGTCGACGTGCTGCCCGCCCAGGGCGTCGAGGTGGCGGTCCGCTTCACCGACTACGCGGGCCGGTTCCTGCTGCACTGCCACAACCTCGAGCACGAGGACATGGCGATGATGGCGGAGTTCGTCACCGAGCGGTGAGCGGTGAGCAGGGCGAGGCCGGTCGCCGTCATCAATACGTGACGGCGACCGGCCCTGGCGAAAAGGGAAAACCGCGCTAACTCACTGAACTCACCGTGCTCGCATACCGCACCAGATGTCGGTGCAGCCCGAGTTGTACGCCTTGATCAGCGTCTCCGTGAGGGAGGCGCCGGTCTCGTCGGTGACGGTGGTGCGCAGGGACACCTTGGCCGTTCCGGCGGCGGGCACGGTGACCTTCCACCGGTCGCCGTCGCGCCGGGCGTCCGCCGCCCGCCAGGTGGCTCCGTCGTCGGTCGACCAGGAGACCTTGAGCGAGGTCACGTTCCCGGGACGGGTGCCGGCCTGGCTGCCGACGGTGACCGCGTAGCCGAACTCCTCGTCCGGTTCAGCGGTGTTGAGCCGGTCGAGCGGAGTGTCGTAGGCGAGGTCGAGGAGGGGCAGCGGGGACGCATCCCGCTCATGGTGCGAGCGGACACGCCATTCCTCGGTGACGCGGTTGCCGAGGGTCCAGGTGACCTCGTCCCGCGCCTGACGGCGGGCGTCGACGGTGAGCCGGTACCAGCGGTCGTCGCGCGGCAGGTCGAACACCGCGCTGCCCGGCCGGTCGTTGCTGTCGAGGACCTTGCCCCGGTCGTCCGCGAGAACGGTCGAGCCGGTGTCGGCCTCGGGGGTGTACTCCGAGTGGTGCCCGGCCGCGTCGGAGAAGACCGGCAGGTCGACCCGCAGCTTGTCACCGTCCCGGACGACGTTCCGCCCGCTGCCCAGTTCGGCGTTGAACGGCGCGGCCATCCAACTCTCCTTGTAGGTACGGCCCTTGGTGTACGTGGTCGGGTCGGTGACCTGGGTGCCGAGCGGGTACGGGAACTCGCCGACGTCGAACTGGTAGTGGAAGGTGGCCATGGTCCAGGGCACGCCGGGCGACACGTAGACCTGCTGGTCGGCGGGGGCGAGGAAGCGGGTGGTCTGCTGGATCAGGCGGACGCCGCGCCAGGTCGTCCACGCGTACAGGTTCTTGGGGTCGTACGCGTAGCCGTGGGTGTTCTCCCGGGTGTCGACGCGGGCCAGGTCGGCGCGCCGGTCGTACCAGTCGGCGCCCGCGGGCAGCGTGTCGTCCTGGTGGTGGAAGAGGAAGTAGGCGGTCGGTGAGGTGTCGACGCCTTCGACGGTGAGGGTGAGCGGTCCCTCGGCGAGCCGGTCCTCCAGGAGCGGGACGGACTCCTCGTTCAGTTGCGCCAGCGGGGTCGGCTCGTAGACCGACACGCCGTACCCGCGGATCATGATGAGGGCGACACCCGCGTCGGTGAGTCTGCGGTAGATGGCGTTGTTCGTCTCCCAGCTGCCGCTCGACCGCCACAGGACGATCTTGCCGTCGAGGTCCTTGCCCGCGAGGTCCGCGTCGCTCCCGGTGCCGATGTCGACGACCTCGGCGGTGATCTTCCCGGTCCAGCGGTAGATGCTGTACTGGGAGAGCTGGAGGCCCAACTCCTGGGGTGTGCCGCCGGGTTCACGGGCGTCGATCTCGCGCTGCTGCCAGCTGGTACCGGCGAAGAAGCGCATCCCGTCGAAGGTCTCGCCGGTCTTCGTGGGGACGACCTCGACCTTGTACGGGCCGGCGGCGCTGGGGGCGATCAGGCCGGTGGAGGCGCCGTCGGGGGTGGAGGTGCCGATGCCGGTGGCGCCGGTGGTCGTGGTGCGGACCCCGTCGTCGTCGACCCCGATCCGGACGGGCTTCGCGCCGTCGGTGCGGACGGTGGCGGAGGCGTCGTCGTCGAGGGTGACGCGCTGCGCGTAGTGGATCGCGGTGCTCGCGACGGTGGTGCGGCCGACGCGGTCGAACTCCCAGACGCTGCCGAAGAGCCGGTAGGTGCCGCGCGGCAGGCTGACCTTGCGCGCGGTGGTGCCGTTGAGGCTCGTCATGGTGGTGGCGCCGGTCTTCTCGTTCTGCAGGACGACGCCGGTCGAGGTGGCGTCGGTGCCCGGGCGCGGGGCGGGGCCGGTCAGGGTGAGGGTGCGGGCGTCGTCCGGCGCGGTGATCGACACCGGGACGCGGACCGTGCCGCGGCCGGGCGCCTCGGCGGTGACGGCGCCGCCGTAGGAGCGGCCGGCCTCGGCGCGGGCCAGGTCGAGCGTGACGTCGGTGGTGGCGTCCGCGCGGGCCGGGACGGTCACCTTCGCGTCGGGGACGCCGATCAGGTCGCCGTGCGCGCCGACGGTCAGCGTGACGGGCTTGTCGCTCGCGTTGTGCCAGGTGACGGTGCGGGTCACGGCGCTGTCCGTGGCGCGGGCGGCCAGGGTGGCGGGCTCGGCGGTGACCTGGGCGGCGGACGCGGCCGGTACGTCGACGAGGCCGGCGCCGGTCTCGTCGACGGTGGTCCCGGACACGGGTGCGGCGGAGCCGACGAGGGCCGCCTTCAGCCGCTGTCCGCTCAAGTCGGGGTGCTGCTGGCGCAGCAGGGCGGCGGCGCCCGCGACGTGCGGGGTCGCCATCGACGTACCGGACAGGGACGCGTACCGGTCGCTGACCGCGCTGTCCTCGAGGGTTCCGGCGGCGCGGGCGGCGACGATGGCGCTGCCGGGCGCGGATATCTCGGGCTTGACGGCCCAGCGGCCCTGGCGCGGGCCGCGCGAGGAGAACGCGGACAGGCCGCCCTGCTTGGTGACGGAGCCGACGGTGAGGGCGGAGTCGGCGGCGCCGGGCGCGCCGATCGTCCGGTCGCCCGTGTTGCCCGCGGCGATCACGAACAGCGGGCCGTCTCCGGCGGAGAGCCGGTCGACGGCGCTGGACAGGGCGTCGGTGCCGTCGGACGCGCCGGACTTGCCGAGGCTCATGGAGACGATGTCGGCGTCCTGGGCGGCGGCCCATTCCATGCCGGCGAGGATCCACGAGTCGTAGCCGTAGCCGCTGTCATCGAGGACCTTCCCCTCCAGAAGGTCGGCACCGGGGGCGACGCCGGCGTAGCGGCCGCCGGACGCGACGCCGGTGCCGGCGACCGTCGAGGAGACGTGAGTGCCGTGGCCCTGGCGGTCCTGGATGCCGTCGCCGGTGAAGTCGGCCTCGGCGGCGACGCGGCCTTTCAGGTCGGGGTGCCCGGTGTCGTAGCCGGTGTCGAGGACGGCGACCTTGACGCCCTTGCCGTCGACGCCTCGGCGGTGCGCCTCGTCGGCGCCTATCTGCGGCACGGACTCGTCGAGGGTCGCCTTGACGCGTCCGTCGAGCCAGACCTTGCCGATGCCCGCCTCTTCGGCGGCGGACGCGGTGGCGAGCTCCCGCCAGACGTCGCCGGCCCTCTTCTTCGGCACCTTGAGGACGGCCGTCCTGGTCTTCTTGAACTCCTTGGCCAGGGTGGCGTGTTCGGGAGCTTCGGGTCCGCCCGCGACGCGGGACGCGTCGCCGACGACCAGGCGGAGGGTGCCGGAGTCGTCGTCCGCGTATCCGTCCGCGACGAGGGTCGTGACGTCGAACAGGCGGCGGTCGACGCGGCCGTCGGCGATCTGTCCGGCGGCGTCGATCGGCACGGCGTACTCGTGGCCGTCGAGGTGGTAGCGGGTGAAGCCCATGCCGGAGCGGCCGGGGCCCGGCACGATGCGTTCGATGCGCGGCCCGCCGCCCGCCCGATCGCTCGCGTAGTGGACGACGTCTCCCGTGACGAGGGTGACGCGGCGGGTGGCCGCTCCGGACTGCGCGGTGGCCGCGGGATCGCTGAACGTCACTTCCTGGCCCGCGCCTCGGGCGGTTCCGGGCAGGACTCCCCCGAGCACGGCCGCGACGAGCACGGCGGCGCCGGCCGCTCTGCGCCGCACCCCGTTCCCGCCCGCCGCTCTCACTGCCCTGATCGGTCTGATGGGCCTGATGGGTCCGATGGGTCTACTGGGTCTGCTGGGTCTGCTGGGTCTGCTGTTGGGCACGCGGATTCCTCCCCGGTCCGACGCTGAAGACCCAGCGAACGATGACAGGAGGCGGGGCCGAGGGGTCCGCCGAGGACGCGGCGGGAAGGCGCCGTGGCGTCAACCCGCCACGCACCGTGGCTACTTGACGCAGGCGAGGGCCGCCGCGAGCAGGCACACGCCGCCGCAGCCGGCCAGGAACACACCGGCGCCCCAGGCCTCGGAGACCAGCCCTGCGAGGGGGAACAGGAGGGGGCCGAGTCCGAGCGTGCACAGTGACGTGACGGAGGCGACGCGGCCGAGGTAGTCGGGGTCGGTGCCCTGCTGGAGCAGGGCGTGCCCGAGGACCATCGGAATCCCGCTCGCGGCACCGAGCGCGGCGCACAGGGCGACGGCGGCGCCGGGGGCCGGCGCGGTCAGGCCGAGGCTCGTGACGAGCGCGGCGGTGAGCAGGAGGGAGCCGGTGAGTACGACGCGGGGTGCGGGCATTTCTCGTACGGCACTCAGCGCGATGCCCACCGCGGCGCCGGCCGCGCTGAACGCGCCCAGCAACAGGGAGAGTATGCCGGGGCTCCAGCCGCGCTCGCCGGCGAGCAGGACGAGGGCGGTGCCGACGGGACCACTGAAGCACATCTCGCCGAGGCCGATGACGGCGACGAGGCGCAGGAGCGCAGGGCGGCCGCGCAAGTACCGTAGGCCGTCGACGAGTTGGGCCCGCATCGGTGTCCGCTCCGGTGCGGGCCTGCTCGGCCCGCGCACCCGCAGCGCGAGCAGGAGGACGAGCGAGACGGCGAACAGGATGCCGACGGCGGCGAACGCTCCGGGTGCGCCGCCCGCCGCGAGCGCGGCGGCGGCGCCGAGCGGGCCGACGGTGTTCGCCAGGCGCACGGCGAGCGAGCGCAGTCCCTGGACCCGGGTGAGCCGGTCGCGGGTGGTCAGCCGGGCGGGCAGGGCTCCGACGGCGGGCAGGAACAGCGCGTCGGCGATGCCGAAGCAGACGGCGAGCACGCACAGGGGGACGAGTTCGGGACCCCGGACGTAGGTCAGGGCCGCGGCGGCCAGGACGGTCAGGCAGCGCACCAGGTCGCTGCCGACGAGGACGCCGCGGGGCCCGAACCGGTCGGCGAGCACCCCGCCGCCGAGCATCAGGACGGCCCGCGGCACGGCGCCGGCCGCAAGCACGAGCCCGGCGCGGGCCGGTCCGGCGGCTTCGGCGACCGCCCAGGTCAGGGCCGTGAAGTAGACGACATCACCGGTGACCGAGCTGGTGTACGCGCCGAGCCAGCGCAGGACGTCGCGGTCCCGGTGGACGGCCGTGCCGTGCGCGGTGGCGGTCACCTCCCCGCGTCCGGATGCGCGGGGAACGCCTGGAACTGGACGACGGCGGACTCCGCGCCGGGGCTCGGCTCCCGCCGCCGGTACCGGTCGACGACGGCGTACAACTCGTCCTTGAGCGCGGCGAGTTCGTCCGGCGTGACCTGGACCGAGAAATCGCTGAAGGCGGAGACGGCGAACCAGGTGTCGGGCATGGCCGGCACCGTCTGCGCGGCCGCACGGCGCAGCGTCTCGGCGGCGGCCAGCGCCACCGCCTGCGTGTAGGCGCGCCCGTCGGGTCCGCCGCGCCGCGCCGGGTCGTGCTGCGAGGCGGGGTGCAGGGCACGCCACCAGCGGTCGCGCCGGGTGCCGCGCTCGGTGTCCTCCTCGATGAGCCCGCCGGCGGCGAGGCGCCGGAGGTGGTAGCTGGCGGCGCCCGGGTCCAGCTCGAAGTGGCGGGCCAACTGCCGTGCGGTGGACGGGCCTTCGCGACGCAGCCGGTTGAGGAGGGCGAGCCGCATCGGGTGGGCGAGGACGCGCAGGGCCTGGGTGTCGAGCGTGACGTCGTCTTCGGTCATGACGCCCGAGCGTAGAAACAGAAGACTTCTTCCGGAAGACTTGTTCTGAAAGAAGGCTTGTTCGCAAAGAACTCTTCGCGATGCGGCCGCTCCCGCACCCGCGCCACGGAACGCTCACGACAGTGAGCGTTTACTACGACGCGCGGCGGTCACACCCCAGCCCAGCCATAGTAAAAAGCAGTAACTCCCCGCCCCCTCTTGCCAGTTGGCAGCAACCGCTTACATCCTGCCGCTCATGAGACCTCCCACCCCACGCACACGCCGGGTGCTCGTCACCCTCGGCGCCGCCGCACTTCTCACCCTGGGCTCCGCCGGTCAGAGCTGGGCCTCGACCCCCACCGTCCGCTGGTCGTCCGGCGCGCCGACGCCCGTCACCGAGCTGCGCCTGCCGATGTCCGTCGACGCCGCGCCGGACGCCTCCGGCCTCTACTTCGCGTACTACACGACGCTGGAGAGCGGCACGCGCCCGTACGCCGGGTTCCAGCCCAAGCCCGTGGACAGCGGCGGGCGGTCCCAACTCCAGGCGATCTTCAGCTCGTTCAACGCGAACGCCACGACGACCGACAGCCACTGCCAGTACGGGGCCGACGGGGGCGCGGGCGTCAGCTGCGCGGTCCGCTTCCCGTACACCAAGGGCACGATGTACACCCTCGTCCTGAAGCGGGCCGGGGACGACGGGAGCACGCAGCTGATGACCGGCGACGTGGTGAACACGTCCACCGGGGCGCAGGTCGCGCACATCGGCAGCTTCCGGCTGCCCGTGGCCTCGGGGCGCTTCAGGACCTCGGACGGCGGCTTCATCGAGCCGTATCTGACGGCGGGTTGCGCGCAGAAGGTGACCGTGACGTACGGCAAGCCGCAGGGCGTCGAGGGCGGTGTCACCTCCACCGGCGGCCTGCCGACGGTCACCGATCCGTCCTCCGGCAGCTGTCTGAGCAGCACGTCGACGGACACCGGGGCGGGCCGGCGCGTCACGGTCACCGGGAATCAGTACACGGGCGGTTGACCTTCCTCACCCCGTACCGGGACGAGGCTTGTCGGAAGGAATCCCTCCGGGCGACGATGCCCCTATGAAGGGTGATCTTTTCGCGAGTGAGTTCATGGTGCAGCCCGCTGTCGCGCCGGGCATGACCGTCGAGAACGCCAAGTCGATCCGGTACGTGGTCGACGGCGAGATGCTGGCGCGGCAGGGGGCGATGATCGCCTATCGGGGGAACCTGCAGTTCGAGCGCAAGGGCCAGGGCGTCGGCGGCATGCTCAAGCGGGCCGTCACGGGCGAGGGCCTGGCGCTGATGAAGGTGCGCGGCCAGGGCGAGGCCTGGTTCGCGCAGGAGGCGCAGAACGTCTTCGTGGTCGACATCGAGCCCGGCGACGTCTTCACGGTCAACGGGCGCAACGTCCTGTGCTTCGACTCCACCCTCTCCTACGAGATCAAGACGGTGAAGGGCGCGGGCGTCACCGGCGGCGGCCTGTTCAACAGCGTGTTCACCGGCCAGGGCCGGCTCGGCCTGGCCTGCGAGGGCAACCCGCTCGTCCTGCCGGTCTCGCCGCAGCAGCCGGTGTTCGTCGACACGGACGCGGTCGTCGGCTGGACCGCACAGTTGCGCACGTCGCTGCACCGTTCGCAGTCGATCGGCTCGATGATCCGGGGCGGCTCCGGCGAGGCCGTCCAGCTGAAGCTGGAGGGTGAGGGCTTCGTCGTGGTCCGCCCGAGCGAGGCGACACCGCAGAAGCCGCAGCAGCACTAGGGTCTTTCGTCCGGATCAGGCCGGGGTCCGGTGCCGGTGTTCCCGGACCGCGATCTCGGCCAGTTTGGTGAGCATCATGCCGTTGCGCACCTTGACCAGGTAGTCCACCAGGAGGCCGTGCATACGGGTGCCGGGGCCGCGCAGCGGATGCCAGTCGAGCTCGAACAGGGTGTGCTCGCCCCAGGGGGTCAGCCGCATGGCGATCCGTGCCGCGCCGAACGGGTCGGCCTTCGCCTCCAGCTCGAGCCGGCGCTGCGGTTCGCAGATGCGGACCGTGCTGGTGTCGTCGAGCGTCAGCGGTCCCATCCCGACCCGCACCTTCAGTGCGGCGCCCACCTCGGGCCAGTCCGGATCGGCGCCGAGCACCCGCTGCGTCCCGGTCACCCATTCCCCGTACCGGTAGCCGTCGCTCAACAGACCCCAGACCTCTGCGGGCGAACTGAGGATCAGCCGACGATTACGGGCCACGGCCCTCACGCTCCTTCCGGTACTCCAGATCCAGCCTCCGGCCCGCGGCCGGGTCCTGCAACCGACACCGGGGCACTGGGCCGCCGCCCGCGGGGTACCCGCTACTCCCGCAGAGCAAGACCCGCAAGGGAAGACCATCGAGGGGACACGTCATGAACGGCGACGGCCTGCGCATCGCGGTCACGGGGGCGACCGGGAATCTCGGAACCAGCGTGGTGCGGCAGCTGGGCGAGGACCCACGCGTCGACTCGACCCTCGCGATCGCCCGTCGCGTTCTCCAGCGGCCGCCGGCGAAGACGGACTGGGCCGCCGTGGATCTCGCCGAGGTCGAGGGCGACGAGGTGGACCGCCTGTTCCAGGGCGTCGATGCCGTGGTGCACCTGGCGTGGCGCATGCAGCCCTCCAGGGACCCGGTCCTCACCTGGCGGACGAACGTGCTCGGGAGCGTGCGCGTGCTGCACGCCGTCGCGGCGGCCCGTGTCCCCGCCCTGGTCCACGCTTCTTCCGTGGGCGCCTACTCCCCCGGGCCCGAGGACCGGGCCGTCGACGAATCGTGGCCCACACACGGCTGGCCCGAAGCCGCGTACTGCCGGGAGAAGGCCTATCTCGAGCGGGCGCTGGACGCCTTCGAACAGGCCCACCGGGAGGTCCGGGTGGTGCGGATGCGGCCGGCGTTCATGTTCAAGGAGGGGTCGGCGAGCGAGCAGCGGCGGCTGTTCGCGGGGCGGTTCGTTCCGGGGGTCCTGGGCCGCCCCGATCTGCTGCCCTTCCTGCCGGACATCCCGGGTTTCCGCGTCCAGACGCTGCACACCGAGGACGCGGCCCGCGCCTTCGTCACCGCGGCGCTGGGCACCGCTCGGGGTCCCTTCAACCTGGCGGCCCATCCGGTGCTGGACGCGCACGTACTGGGCGTCAAGTTCGACGCCCGTCCGGTACGGCTCCCCCGGCCGCTCGCGCGCTCCGCGACGGCCGCCGCGTACGGGCTGCGCCTGATGCCGTCGTCACCGCAGCTCTTCGACGCGGTCCTGCGCCTGCCCCTCATGGACTGCTCGCGGGCCCACGCCGTACTGGGCTGGCAGCCGCGGAAGACGGCGCTCGCGGCGGTCGACGAGCTGCTGCACGGCATGCGCACCGGCGCGGGCGAACCGACGGCCCCGCTGAGGGGAAGCGTCTTCGGCACCTGAGGACCGGGCGGCACGGCGTGCGCATCGGGTTTTCGCCGGGCCAGGTTCCCGAATCCGAACTGCTGTCTCTACTCAGTGCCTGCCGTGGGCGGTGTCGGACGCGCCGCCGAAGAGGCGGGCGACGACACGGAAGGGCAGGGTGACGACGGTGGCGATGGCGCCGCCGATCGCCCGGAAGACGTCGGCGATGGCCTTCAGCATGACGAACTCCTCTGCCTCGTTCGGCTTCGAGGCCCTCCGGTCGACGGACCGAGGGGCCTCGCGTTGAGATGGGTCTCTCCTACCGACTCACGTGATCACCTATCGGTGCCCTGCATGCTGTGGGGGGTGGCTGCGAAGAACCGGGCGCTCGGGCTAGTCCTCGCCCCGGACGATGTTCGGCTCCTGTCCGCGCTTCGGCGGCCCCTCGACGATCGCCGTCGCCTGGACGCACGTGCGGATCGCGCTCTTGCGAAGCCGCCGCGCCTTCGCCCAACCCGTCTCCGGTCGCTCGGTGATCGTGGCATCTCTGACGTGCGCAGCCACGGCTTTCCATCCCCTTCCTGATCCTGCGTCCCGCCCTCGGAACGGGTGCCGGCGGCTTCGTACCACCGCTTGTCTGCAGCGGGTCCCCTCCGTCCCCGCGGTCAAACGCGGCGCGCCGACCCGCCGGTCGGCGACCTTTCGCTCCGCATCCCAAGGGCACTCCGAGCGGCACGGGAAAGATCGGCGGATGGCGCGCCCCACCCCCTACGAGCGCGAGGTCTCTCATGAGCGACCAGGACGACCGCAACGACCCGGACGGCCAGGGCAGGGCGGACGACACCTACCAGCCCGCGGACGGCAACGAGGAGCAGGAGGACGCGGCGCCGCTCGATCTGCAGAACGCGGTGGACGAACGCCTCCGGCAGGAGCGCCGCGAACCGGAGCCGCCCCCGGGCGACGGCATCGGTGATCGTGGACCCGGAGGCCGGGGACCGCAGGTCCGGCCGGCTGGTGGCACCCGACGAAGGTGCTCACCCGGATGCCACGAAGGAGTCCGTCGCGACGGACCGGGGCATCGACGCGGGCGCGGCAGGTGCCGAGGAGGCGGCGGTGCACGAGATCCAGGACGTAAACCTGCCGCCGCTTCCGGACCACCGTGAGGAACGAACGGAGCCGACATGACTCCGGACGCGGAGGGGTTCGGCGGTGTTTCGCCGGGCGGTGCGGCAGCGAGTTCGGTGAGCCGCTGACTGCGCGGTCTCACGCATCTATCCGTTCCTCCCTGAGCCGATCCGCTCCCGTCCGCCCACTGTCGCGACGTTTACGCGTCCCGCATCGGGTCACTCGGGTGGCAGGCCGGAAGGGACGGCCGTGAAGGTGTGTGGGGACACATGTGGAGGCGCCGCGGCTGCGGCGCCTCCATCATGATGCGCGCGTTCTAGCGGCCGGACCGCCTCGCCCGGTCGGCCACCTTCGTCGCGGCCTCCTGCATCTGGCCCTGGGCCTGCTCGGCGCGTCCTTCCGCCCGCATGCCCTGGTCGTTCATGGCCTTGCCGGCGGCCTCCTTCATCTTGCCCTTGACCTGCTTCGCCTTGCCCTTTGACTTACTCATGGTGAGCACTCCTTTACGTTGAGTGGCGGAAGTCCCTCCACCTTGCGCCGCCCGGACAGGGCCCGCAACCGAGGCGGACACGCAGGGTCAGCACCCGGGTCGGGGTGGAGGCCCGGCCGTCACGGAGGAGCCCCCGGCACAACGAGAGGGGCCCGGATCGACCGGGCCCCTCACCACTTCAACTCACCACTGCTGACGACTACTTGACCCCGAGGAGCTGCTCGATCGGATCGATGGCGAAGTAGACGAGGAAGAGGACCGAGGTCCCCCACAGCAGCCAGTGCACCTCGCGCGCCTTGCCGAGCGCCGTCTTGATGATGACGTAGGCGAGGAAGCCGGCGCCGATGCCGTTGGTGATGGAGTACGTGAACGGCATGACGGCGATGGTGAGGAACGCCGGGATGGCGATGTCGTAGCGGTCCCAGTCGATGTGCTTGACCTGCGTCATCATCAGGAATCCCACGGCCACGAGGGCGGGGGCGGCCGCCTGGAGCGGCACGATGGTGAGCACGGGGGTCAGGAACAGCGCGAGGGCGAACAGGCCGCCGGTGAAGAGGTTGGCGAAGCCCGTACGGGCACCTTCGCCGACGCCCGCCGCCGACTCGATGTAGGTCGTCGCGGAGGAGGCCGAGGCGGCGCCGCCGGCCACGGCCGCGGCACCGTCGATGAGGAGCACCCGGCCGAGGTTGGGGACCTGGCCGCGCTCGTCGAGGAGTCCGGCCTCCGCGGTCACACCGACGACCGTGCCCATCGTGTCGAAGAAGTCCGACAGGATGAGCGTGAAGACGAGCAGCAGCACGGTGATGACGCTGACCTGGCCGAACGCGCCGAACACGTCGAAGTGGCCGAGCAGTCCGAAGTCCGGGGACGCGACGACGGAGTCCGGGATCGCCGGCGTGGTCAGGCCCCAGGTCTTGATGTCGGCGAGCTGGTCGAGAATGACGGCGAGGACCGTCATCGCGACGATGCTGATCAGGATCGCGCCCTTGACCTTGCGCGCGAGCAGCACGATGGTCAGCACGACGCCGAGGGCGAAGACGAGCATCGGCCAGCCGGTGAGGCTGCCGGTGCCGAGCTGCACCGGCACGGTGCTGTGGGCGGCGTCGGGGACGCGGGTGACGAAGCCGGCGTCGACGAAGCCGATGAACGCGATGAACAGGCCGATGCCGACGCTGATGGCCTGTTTGAGCGGCTGCGGGATGGCGTGCATGACGGCTTCGCGCAGGCCGGTGAGGACCAGCACGCAGATGATGAGCCCCTCGAGCACGATCAGACCCATCGCGTCGTCCCACGTCATGAGCGGGGCGAGCTGGAAGGCGACGACGGCGTTGAGGCCGAGGCCCGCCGCGAGGGCGAGCGGGAGGTTGCCGCCGACGCCCATGATGACGGTCATGACGGCGGCGACGAGCGCGGTCGCGGTGACGAGCTGGGCCGGGTCGAGCTGGGCGCCGGTCTTGTCCTCGGCGCTGCTCAGGATGATCGGGTTGAGCACGAGGATGTACGCCATCGTGAAGAAGGTGGCGACACCACCACGTATCTCACGGCCGTACGTCGAACCGCGTTCGGTGATGCGGAAGTAGCGGTCGAGCGGCCCACCGGGGGTGCGGGAAGGGCTGCCGGCCGGAGGATGCGCGTCGTACGGTGCGCCGGTCGCGCTGGGGGAACTCATCGACTCTCCTGCATCTGCACGTGTCGCGGGCACGACACATGGGCGGGCATGGGGAATGCATCCGGAACCAAGGACAGTTGGGAGGATCCTCTGACATCGCGACAGGCGTCACGATGCACGAACGCACATGCGAAGCGCTGAGGATCATACGGACAACCGCGGCGGCGGGCGGGACGGAAGCTGTTCCATCGGTCAGTAGTTGCAAGGATGTTATGGAGATCCCACGACCCCGCCCCCACCCGGGCCGTTCGCTGCCGGGCGCAGGCGGGTCACAGTTGTCGACCCTCACAAAATGCACTGTTGACTGAACACACAGTAGCCAAAACACATTTGCCCCTCTATCATCCCGGCTGTGCCTGGTCCCCCCTCCCCCCATGCCCCGCCCCCACCCTTCGACGCGGTGGCGGCCCGCCGTATCCGCGAGTCGCTCGGCATGGCTCCGGGCCACGTCGCGCACGGCCTGAGCGCCTCGTTCGGCCTGACGCACATCACCCCCGGGACGGTCACCGCCTGGGAGCGCGGCCTCGCGTCGCCCAGCCCCGGTGAACTCACGGCCCTGGCCAGCGTGCTGTGGTGCGATCCGACCCAACTCATCGGTACGCCGCGCGCGCTGCGGGAGCATCGCCTGATCCGCGGCTACGCGGTCACGGACGTGGCGCGCGCGGTCGGCATGGACCTCGGCGTGTACGAGGAGGCCGAGCGCACCGGCGTCTGGACCGGCGACGACCGGCAGACGAAGGCGCTGGCCTCCGTCCTCGGTCTGTCGCAGCGCGACCGTATGACCGTCACCGGGGACAACGGCCGCCTCGCCGAGCTCCTCGGCGAGGCGGTGAGCACCCGCTGGCAGGCCCACGCCCGCGCGATCGCCAAGCTCACGGGGCTCGACCGCCGCGCCCTCGCCGAGCCGTTGCGCACGATGCACCAGGAGTACCAGCACCTGATGACGGCCACCCTCAGCCGCGCCACGACCGCGGCGGCCTCCGGGGAGCAGGGCCGCGCCTATCTGGAGCGGGTCACCGACCGCTTCTGGGACCTGCTGGAGGCGCAGGGCTGAGGAGTCAGGTCCTTCGGTCCTCCAACGGCTTCGCGCCGCCGCGATGAGTTCGGCCTTCTCTGCCAGTCTGTAGGTGTGTCGTGCGGTCCGGTGGCCTCACGACAACCAGCACCTGCCGCTACGGAGAGAAGCTGATGTCCGACACCACCTGCCACATGTCCATCTCGCTCGACGGCTTCGTCGCCGGACCCGAGCAGAGCCGGGACGATCCGCTGGGCAAGCGCGGCCAGGAGCTGCACGGCTGGCACATCGGCGACCCGCGCGCGACCGAGGCCGACCGGACGGCGAACGGCTGGCTGATGCGCCCGCGTGGCGCCTACGTCATGGGCCGCAACATGTTCGGGCCGATCCGCGGCGAGTGGAACGAGGCGTGGGACGGATGGTGGGGCCCCGAACCTCCCTACCACGCCCCGGTCTTCGTGCTCACCCGCTACGCCCACGAACCGATCAAGATGGAGGGCGGGACCACCTTCCACTTCGTCACCGAAGGATTCGACGCCGCCTACGCGCAGGCACTCGAAGCCGCCCACGGCGAGGGTGTGGACATCGCCGGCGGCGCTTCGACGGTCCGACAGGCACTCAACGCCGGCGTGATCGATGAACTCACCCTCGACATCGCCCCCGTCCTGCTCGGCAGCGGCGAGCGCCTGTTCGACGGCGTCGAGAGCTTCGACTTCGAGCCCGTCGAGGTGCTCCACTCACCGCTGACCACCCACATCCGCTACGGGAAACGCGCCGCAGGCTGATCAGCGACGGGGCCTTCGCTCACCGCGTGCCGGGAGGCGCCGGCATGAGCGGGGGCCCGTCCGCCTCCGCCGCCACGGTGATCTTCCGCAGCAGCACCACGAGTTGCTCCCGCTCGGCGGCGGACAGCGGTGCGAGGAGTTCGTGCTCGGTGGCCATCTGGTCGCCGATCGTGGAGGACCACGCGTCCTGACCCTTGCGCGTCAGCTTCACCAGCAGGCTCCGCCGGTCCTCCGGAGTGTGCTCCCGCGTCACATGGCCGGACTTCGCCAGGCGGTCGAGCCGGTTCGTCAGCGTCGCCGGGTGGAGGTCGAGCCCCTCCGCGAGGCGGGTCGGGCTCATCCGGTACGGCGGGCCGACGGAGCGCAGCTGCCACAGGATCTCGTACTCCCACATCTTCAGCTCGCGCCGCGCGAGGCCCGCCTCCTTGCGCCGCTGCAGGTGGCGCACCAGGCGCTGCATCCGCGTGACGGCGCCCTCGACCAGGGGGTCCAGGCCGGCGACCTCGTGCCGCCAGTGGGCGATGTGCCGGTCGATCGAGTCCGTGCCCGGGGGCGGGTCCTGCGTCGTGTCCATGGCGGCAGCGTACCGGTGGCAATTACCCGTTCATATATTTTGAATTCGTAGTACCTTGAGCCCCCTCGTCTCCCGAGGAGGACTCATGTCCCCATGGCCCACCGCACTCGCCGGTCGTATCGACGAACACCACATCGACAGCGCCCTGTTGCGTGACAACCCGCTCAAGGACCCGTCCCGGCGGCCGTTGTGGGTGTACACGCCGCCCGGCTACGACGCCGAGCCGGAGCGGCGCTACCCGGTCACCTATCTGCTGCTCGGCTACACCGGGACGCTCGCCAACTGGCGCAACCACATCGCCTACCGCCGTCCGGTGCCCGAGCTCGTCGACGAGATCTTCGCCCGGGGCGAGGCGCCGCCGATGATCCTGGTGTTCGTCGACGCCTGGACCACGTACGGCGGCAGCCAGTTCGTCGACTCGGCCGGGACCGGTCGCTACCACTCCTATCTCTGCGAGGAGATCGTGCCGTGGGTCGACGCGCACTACCGGTCGCTCGCCGGCCGCGACCACCGGGCCCTGGCCGGGAAGTCCAGCGGCGGTTTCGGCGCCGCGGTCACCGCGATGTTCCGTCCCGACCTGTTCGGAGCGTTCGCCACGCACTCGGGCGACTCACTCTCGGAGGCCCAGTACATTCCCCATTTCCTCATGGCCGCACGGCACTTGAGGGCCTACGACGGGGACATCCTCCGCTGGTGGGACGACTTCCGCTCACGCGTGGCCTTCACCCAGGAGGAGGACCTGCGCCTGCTCGAACTGCTCGGCGTCTCCGCCTGCTTCTCCCCCGCCCCGGACGGCACCCCCCAACTCCCCTTCGATCCGCGCACCGGCGCGCTCCGCCCCGACATCTGGCAGCGCTGGCTGGACCGGGACCCGGTGCGGATGGTGCCGCGGTACGCGGACGCGCTGCGCGCTCAGCGGGCGATCTGGATCGACGCCGGCACCCGCGACGAATGGTTCCTCGACCTGGGCGCGCAGGCCTTCCGCGACGCCCTCGCCGAGGCGGGCGTGGACGACAGCGTGATCCATTTCGAGCTCTTCGACGGCGGACACCACGCCGTCGAGTACCGGATGCCACCCGCACTCGCCTGGCTCGCCCAGCGGATCGCCCCCGCGTAGGTCCCGGCCCGGATCGGGGGTGGTGCCGGCACCACCCCCGATCCGGGGCCTGGGCCGACTGCCGCACGGGCGACCGAGGAGGAGGGTTGCTCCCGTCGCCACCAGTGCGGCCGACGGAACCGGCATCGATCGACCACGGGACGGGGAAACATGATGGCCAGTCACACACGGCGGGGACTCCTCAAGGGGGCCGCGGTCGCCGCGGCGGGCGGCGCGGTCGGGAGCGGGCTCGGGACCGGCCTCTTCACGGCTGCCGCGCGCAGCGGCGGCAGGGCGGGAAAGAGGGGCGCGAGGCCGTTTCTGGAAGGGGCCTTCACGCCGGCCACCGAGGAGTTGACCGCCTTCGACCTCGAGGTGACCGGCCGCATCCCGCGGGACCTGGACGGCCGCTACCTGCGCAACGGCCCGAACGCCCTGGGTCTGGAGGACGTCCGCGCCCACCACTGGATGCTCGGCGACGGGATGGTGCACGGGGTGCGGCTGCGCGACGGGCGCGCGGAGTGGTACCGCAACCGCTGGGTCCGTTCCTCCCAGGTGACGGCGAAACTGGGCGAGCGGTACCCGGGCCAGGTGCCGCCGGACGACTTCGCGTGCAACACCCACGTCATCCCGTACAAGGGCCGGATCCTGGCGCTGCAGGAAGGCGGTCCGCTCCCGTACGAGCTGGACGGCGAGCTGCGCACGGTGCGCCCGTACGACTTCCGCTCCACGCTCGAGGGCGCGTTCACCGCGCACACCAAGTACGACGCGGCGGCCGACGAACTGCACGCGATCACGTACTACCCCACCTGGGACCACGTCCGGCACATCATGATCGACCGGACCGGCCGGGTGGCGCGGACCACGCGGGTTCCCGTCGCGGACGCGCCGATGATGCACGACTTCGCGCTCACCGGGAAGTACGTGGTGATCGTGGACGTGCCGATCACCTTCGACGCCGCCGCGGCGGAGGCGGGCGCGATCGTGCCGTACGTGTGGAACGACGAACACCCCATGCGGATCGGGCTGTTGCCGCGCACCGGCGGCGCCGCACGCTGGTTCGAGATCGACCCCGTGTACTACTCGCACACGCTCAACGCCTACGACCAGGGCGACACCGTCGTGCTGGAGTACATCGGGTTCCCCGCGCCGTTCTACGCCGCAGGCCGGGGCATGGGCGGGCCGTGCGCGACCGGGTCCCCGACGCTGGACCGCTGGACGATCGACACACGCGCGGGCCGGGTCCGCAGCAGCCGCCTCGACGACCGTCCGCAGGAGTTCCCCCGGATCAACGAATCCCTGGTCTCACGCCGGCACCGCTACGCCTACACCGCGAGCGCGGCCGAGATGTGGCGTGCGTACGAGACGGTCGACGGCGTGCCGCCGGACGAGAAGTTCAGCAATCACCTGATCAAGCACGACATGCTGCGGGGCAGCAGTCAGCTGGTCCGTTTCCCCGAGGGCGCGGCGGTGAGCGAGCCGGTGTTCGTCCCGCGGCGCGGGGCGCGGGACGAGGACGACGGCTACGTCCTGGCGTACGTGAACGACCCCGACCGGGGCGCGACCGACCTGGTGATCCTCTCGGCCCAGGACTTCACCGGCCGGCCGCAGGCCCGGATCCACCTGCCGGGCCGGGTTCCGCTCGGATTCCACGGCAGCTGGGTCGCGGACGCGTAGCCCCGGCTCAGGCGCCGCGCCAGATGTTGTCGAACGCGGCGTTCTCGACGGACCTGCGCTGCCGCTCCGCCTCCAGTTCCAGCTCCGCGCCGCCGACCGCCGCCAGCACCGTCACCACCGGGTCCGGCAGGCCCGAGGCGTCGACCGCCGACTCGTCTCCGCGCCGGAGGGCGGCGGCCAGGGCCTGGAGCACCGGCTCGCCCTCCTCCCAGCGGGCGACCGCGGCCCGGCGCGCCGCCGACGCGAGGGTTTCGGGGCGGCCCGGCATCAGGCGGGCGGGCATCGAGCGGTGCGGCTTCCGGGCGACCAGGCCCTCGGCGCGGAGCCTGGTCACGTACTCCGCCGCCAGCCCCCTCCCCCGACGCCACAGCCAGTCGTCCACCAGCTCGTACGGTTGCTCGCGCACCAGCGACGACACGGCCTGGCTCAGCATGTCGTCGTCCTGCGAGGGCGCGAGTCCCGGCACGACGCGCTCGCCGGGCACGGCGACGGCCTCCACGCTCATGAGGTCGATGAGCTCCCCGCCGGCGAGCGCGAGCGACAGGGCTCCCTGGTCCGCGGGAGCTCCGTGCTCCGGGTCCAGGGTGATGAGCAGCAGGTCACGTGCCGTGTTCATGAGCGCTCCCTCTGACGGTGTCGGCCAGCGTACGAGGCTTTGCCCCGAAGCGCCGCGCTCAAGGGTCGCCGCGGGCGGCCGGATACAGTGCGCGTCGGCAGCCCCGTCGCCCGGCTGCCCGAGGAGGGGAAGCGTGACCGACACCCACGAGCAGCGATCCGCCGACGACACGACGCGCGAGGCACAGCAGAGACGCCTGCGTCGCGTGCTGCGCCTGCTCCCGCTGATCGCCCCCGTTCTGCTGTGGACCGTCCCCTGCTGGCTCCTGCTGTACGCCGGTCAGGACTGGCCGCTCGCCGCCACGCTGGCCGGCACCGCCCTGTTCGCCCTCGGCCTGATCGGTATGCCGTTCGCGATGATGCGCGGCCACGGCAAGCGGCAGCAGGACCGGGCGGCGATCGTCGGGGACACGCTGCTGGGCACCAGTTGGGTGCTGTTCACCTGGTCCGTGCTGCTCGGCGTCCTGCTGCGCCTCGCCCTGACGCTGGCCGGTGTCGGGGACGGCCAGGACCGGGCCCGGATCGTCGCCTGGGTGACCCTCGGCACGGCCGCCGTGCTGCTCGCCTGGGGATACGCCGAGGCCCGCCGCGTACCGCGCGTACGCCGGCTCGACGTCGAACTCCCGCGCCTGGGCGCCGGCTTGGACGGCACGCGCGTCGCCCTCATCACGGACACCCACTACGGGCCCCTCGACCGCGCCCGCTGGTCGGCCCGGGTCTGCGACACGGTGAACACCCTGGAGGCCGACCTGGTCTGCCACACCGGGGACATCGCGGACGGCACCGCCGAACGCCGCCGCGCCCAGGCCGCCCCGCTCGGCACGGTCCGGGCCACCCGGGCCCGGGTCTACGTCACCGGCAACCACGAGTACTACAGCGAGGCCCAGGGCTGGGTCGACCTCATGGACGAGCTGGGCTGGGAGCCGCTGCGCAACCGCCACCTGCTCCTCGAACGCGGCGGCGACACCCTCGTCGTCGCCGGCGTGGACGACGTCACCGCCGAGTCCTCCGGTCTGGCGGGCCACCGCGCCCACCTCGCCGGAGCCCTGGACGGCGCCGACCCCGAGCACCCCGTCCTGCTCCTGGCGCACCAGCCCAAGTTCGTCGACGAGGCCGCGGCCGGCGGCGTCGACCTCCAGCTCTCCGGCCACACCCACGGCGGCCAGATCTGGCCCTTCCACCACCTGGTCCGCATCGACCAGCCCGCCCTCGCCGGCCTCAGCCGCCACGGCGCCCGCACCCTCCTCTACACCAGCCGCGGCACCGGCTTCTGGGGCCCACCGTTCCGCGTCTTCGCCCCCAGCGAGATCACCCTCCTCGTCCTGCGCTCCCCGGCCTCGGACAGGGCCTAGCCCCGGTACGCCTCCAGCAGCCGCAGCCAGACCTCGCTGACCGTCGGGTAGGCCGGGACCGCGTGCCACAGGCGGTTGACCGGGACCTCGGCCGCGATCGCGATCGTCGCGGAGTGGATCAGTTCGCCTACGCCGGGGCCGACGAAGGTGACGCCGAGGAGGATCTCGCGGTCCAGGTCGACGATCATGCGGGCCTTGCCCGTGTAGCCGTCGGCGTAGAGGCCCGCGCCGGCGACGTTCTCGATGGCCTGGTCGACGGCGCGGACCCGGTGGCCGGCCGCCTCCGCCTCGGCGAGGGTGAGGCCCGCGCTCGCCGCCTCCGGGTCGGTGAAGACGACCTGCGGGACGGCGTCGTGGTCGGCGGTGGCGCTGTGGGCGCCCCAGCGGTCGGTCTCCAGGAGGGGGACGCCCTGGGCGCGGGCGGTGATCGCGGCGCCGGCGATGCGGGCCTGGTACTTGCCCTGGTGGGTGAGGAGCGCGCGGTGGTTGGAGTCGCCGACCGCGTAGAGCCAGTCGTGGCCGTCGACGCGGAGCGAGTCGTCGACGGACAGCCACGAGCCCGGTTCGAGGCCGACGGTCTCCAGGCCGATGTCGTCCGTGCGCGGCGCGCGGCCGGTCGCGAAGAGGATCTCGTCGGCCTCCAGGGTCGAGCCGTCGTCGAGCGTGGCCGTGACGGTGCCGCCCGAGCGCTCGACGCCCTTCACGGAGACGCCCGTACGGATGTCCGCGCCCGCCTCGCGCAGCGCGTCGGCGACCAGCTCCCCGGCGAACGGCTCCATGCGGCCCAGCAGACCGTCGCCGCGCACCAGCACCGTGACCTGCGAACCGAGTGCCTGCCAAGCCGTCGCCATCTCGGTGGCGACGACGCCGCCGCCGACCACGATCAGGCGGTCCGGGACCGTGCTCGAGCTGGTCGCGTCGCGGCTGGTCCACGGCTTGACCTCGGCGAGTCCCGGCAGGTCGGGAAGGGCGGCGCGGGTGCCGGTGCAGACCGTCACGGCGTGCCGCGCGGTGAGCGTCGTGACCGTGCCGTCGTCGGCGGTGACGGTGACCGTGCGGGGTCCGGCGAGGCGGCCGTGGCCGCGGTACAGGTCGGCGCCGATGGACTCCACCCAGCGGACCTGGCCGTCGTCCTTCCAGTGGGAGGTGTAGGCGTCCCGGTGGTCCAGGACCGCCCGGGCGTCGAGGGGGCCCTGCACGGCCTGGCGCAGGCCCGGCACGCGGCGGGCGTCGGCGCGGGCGATCACCGGGCGCAGCAGTGCCTTGCTGGGCATGCACGCCCAGTACGAGCACTCGCCTCCGACCAGTTCGCTCTCCACGACCGCCACGCTCAGGCCCCCGGCCCGCGCACGGTCGGCGACGTTCTCCCCGACCGGTCCCGCTCCCAGCACTACAACGTCGTACGCGATGGCTTCCGTCATGGACCCCAGTGTGGTGGTAGGTGTGCGCGCGGGCCACATGGGTACGAGCGCGGAATACGTCCGCGACGCGGACCGTTGTGCACAGCGGCATTGCCCCCACGGCTTCGCCCTCCGACCCAGGAAGCAGGAAGAGGGAAACACCATGAGCAGCACCACCATGGAGCTGACCAAGGAGAACTTCGATCAGACCGTCACGGAGAACGGATTCGTGCTGATCGACTTCTGGGCGTCCTGGTGCGGGCCCTGCAAGCAGTTCGCCCCCGTCTACGAGAAGGCCGCCGAGGCCAACCCCGACCTGGTCTTCGGCAAGGTCGACACGGAGGCGCAGCCGGAGCTGGCCGCCGCGTTCGGCATCCAGTCGATCCCGACGCTGATGATCGTCCGGGACCAGGTGGCGGTGTTCGCCCAGCCCGGCGCGCTGCCGCAGGAGGCTCTGGACGACGTGATCGGCCAGGCGCGCAACCTGGACATGGACGAGGTCCGCAAGTCCATCGCCGCGCAGCAGGGGCAGCCGGGGCAGTCCCCCTCCGACGAGGGCTGAGCCGCAGCACGGCCGAAGGGCCGGACCCCGTCGGGGTCCGGCCCTTCGGCCTGTCTCAGGTGGACTCGCGGACGACGGCCGTCGCGCCGAGGACGTCCCGTGCGAGGGGCTCGGCGGCCGGGTCGCGGACCAGCCGGTCGACGAGCTCGGCGATCTCGCGGCCCGAGGGCAGGTCGATGCGGACGGTGCTCAGACGCGGTCGCAGCAGCCGCCCCAGCATGAGGTCGTCCGCCCCCATCACGGCGACGTCGCCCGGCACGTCGGCGCCCGTGTCCTGGAGGGCGCGCATCAGCAGCATCGCGTACTCGTCGTTGTACGCGAAGACGGCGCCGGGCCCGCCGTCGCGGAGCTCGCGGGCGAGCCGGGCCGCGTCCTCCTCCTCGTAGGAAAGAGGGAGGGGGACCGCCTCGGCTCCGGTGGCGCGGACGCCTTCGAGGCGGGGCTCCGCGTAGGTGTCGAGACCGTGCTCGCGCGGCATGACGACGCCGATCCGGTCGTGGCCGCGCGAGCGCAGGTGCTCGGCGGCGGCGCGGCCGACCGCCCGGTGGTCCATGAGCAGGGCGTGGGCGCCCTCGACGGGTTCGGGGCCGAGGGTGATGACGGCCTTGGTGCCGGAGCGGCGGAGCACGGCGGTGCCGTCGGGGCCGATGCCGGTCGGCGCGAGGACGGCGACGGGACGCAGCTCGGCCCAGGCGCGGGCGGCGTCCTCGCCGGTCCGGCCGACGCTGCCGTACTGGACGACGGTGTGGTCGAGGCGGCTCAGCGCCCACTGGAGTTCGTTGAGGAACGCGCTGTGGAGCGGGCCCGCGGGCATCTCCGGGGTGGGCAGCAGGACGATGCGGGTGTGCCCCGCGCGCAGGCTGCGGGCGGCGGCGTGCGGGACGTAGCCGAGTTCTCTGGCGGCCTCGCGGACGCGGTGCCGGGTGGGTTCGCTGATGCGGACGGCGCCGGTGTTGTTGAGGACGTAGCTGACGGTGGCGCGCGAGACCCCGGCCAGGCGCGCCACGTCGGCGCTGGTCGGCACGGAGGACGCGGAGGACTCTCCGGACGCGGAGGAGGACGAGGGCGGGCGCGGGTCGGGCTGCTGGTTCGGTATCTGCACCATGACCCCCGGCATCCTTCCAGACCGCCCCGCGGCGAGGGCCCCCGGGCGTGCCGATGCGCGCCCGGACCGCTAACGTGCGGGCACCACAGGGGAATTGGAGGTGCCGTCGATGGCCACGGACACGCTGCCGGGTCTGGGGGACGCCGCGCGGGCCCTCGCCGAGGGGACGACGTCCTCGCGCGCGCTGGTGGAACGGTCGCTGGAGCGGATCGCGGCCACGCAGCCGGTGCTGAACGCGTTCCGGCTGGTGCGGGCCGAGGCCGCGCTCGCCGAGGCGGACGCGGCGGACAAGCGGCTCGCGGCCGGGGAGCGGCTGCCGCTGCTCGGGGTGCCGGTGGCCGTCAAGGACGACATGGACGTGGCCGGGGAGCCGACCGCGTTCGGCTGCGCCGGCGACTTCCCGCCGCAGGTACGGGACGCGGAGGCGGTGCGGCGGCTGCGCGCGGCGGGCGCGGTGATCGTCGGCAAGACCAACACGTGCGAGCTGGGCCAGTGGCCGTTCACGGAAGGGTCCGCGTTCGGCGAGACCCGTAATCCGTGGGCGCCCGGGCACACGCCGGGCGGCTCGTCCGGTGGTTCGGCCGCGGCCGTCGCGGCGGGTCTGGTACCGGCGGCGCTGGGCTCGGACGGCGCGGGCAGTGTGCGGATCCCGGCGGCGTGGACGCATCTGGTGGGCATCAAGCCGCAGCGGGGCCGGATATCGACGTGGCCGTGGGCGGAGGCGTTCCAGGGGATCACGGTGAACGGGACGCTGGGCCGCACGGTCGGTGACGCGGCGCTGCTGCTCGACGCGGCGAGCGGCGGGCACGACGGCGATCTGCACCGGCCGCCCGCCGTGGAGGCGGCCGAGGCGGCGCGCCGCGAGCCGGGGCGGCTGCGGATCGCGCTGTCGCTGCGGATGCCGTTCACGGCGACGCCGAAGCGGCTCGATCCGCAGGTCAGGTCGCGGGTCGTGGCGCTGGCGGAGCGGCTTGCGGCGCTCGGGCACGACGTGGAGGAGGCGGATCCGCGCTACGGGCAGATCGGCCTCGCGTTCGTGCCGCGGGCGACGGCCGGGATCGCCGAGTGGGTGGAGCGGGTGCCCGATCCCGCGCTCCTGGATCCGCGGACCCGGGAGGCGGCCCGGATGGGGCGGACGCTCGGCAGGGGGCCGTTGCGGCTCGCCCGGCGCGCCGAGGCGGCCCTGCACCGGCGGGTCGGGGCGGTGTTCGACACGTACGACGTGGTGCTCGCGCCGACGACGGCGACGCCCGCGCCACGGATCGGTGCGATGGCGGGGCTCAGCGGCTGGCGCACGGACCGGGCGATGATCGCCGCCTGTCCGTACGCGTGGCCGTGGAACGTGCTGGGCTGGCCCGGGGTGAACGTGCCCGCGGGGCTGGCCGGGGGCGGTCTCCCGGTGGGTGCGCAGCTGCTCGGGCCCGCCCACAGCGAGCCGCTGCTGATCTCGCTGGCGGCTCAACTGGAGGCGGACCAGCGCTGGTTCGAGCAGCGGCCGCCCGGTTCCTTCTAGGGGGTCTCCAGGGTGCGCCACAGTTCGGGCTCCTCGAAGCCGAGGGCCCACAGGACGGTGTCGCGCACTCCGTACTTGCGCAGCACCGGCAGGTGTTCCGCGACGCCGCGCGCGTCCTGGTACCAGACGTCGTGCTCCTCGCCGTCCTCGGTGTACGTGAAGTGCGGGGTGCGGGAGTCGGGGTCCAGGGCATAGGCGGCACCGACCTCGCGGCGCAGGGCCTCGGCCTCCCGTGAGGTGACGTGCCCGGCACGGCCGAGTTTGCCGCGCGTCCAGTCCCAGCCGTAGGCGGGCAGGCCCATCTCCAGTTTGTCCAGGGGGACTTCGGCGGTGGCGCGAGTGAGGATCTCGTCGTACCACCGCGGGCTGGAGAGGGGGCCGGGTGTGCCGCCGGCGTCGTGGAGGTTGTAGGCCATGACGCGCAGCCGGTCGGCGGCGGCGCCGAGGCGCTTGTAGTCCCAGATGCGGCCGGTGGTACGGGTCTTGGGGCTGACGGTGACGACGCACTGCTTGTCCGCGGCGTGCAGACGGGCGCAGAGCTCGGTGACGAAGTCGGCGAAGCCGTCGCGCACCGCCGGGTACGTGGGCTCGGGGGTCGGCGCGATGGACTCGTAGTCGATGTCGAGCCCGTCGTAGGCGCGGCTGCGGACGACGGCGAGCAGGGTGTCGATGTGGGCGGCGCGCTGCTCGGCGCTGGTCATGACGGCGGCGAGGGCGCCGGGCGGGAGTTGTTCCATGACGGTCGGGACGACCTGGACGCCCTTGGCGCGCAGTCCGTCGATGATCGTGCGGTCACCGGCCCCCGGGAAGCCGCTGATCTCGCCGGCGGACCGGGTCTCGTACCAGAAGGGGCTGACGGTGCGCAGTTGCGCGGCGTGGGCGAGGGCCGAGCGGTAGGCGTTGTCCTGGTCCCAGTACGGGAGCCAGGCGGAGACGGTGCGGGTCTTCTCGGGTGCCGGAGCCGAGGGCGCCGGAGCTGACGGTGCCGGAGCTGACGGTGCCGGGTCCGAAGGTGTCGGGTCCGAAGGTGCCGTGCGGGCGGCCGCGGGCGCGGGCAGGAGTGCCAGAACGGCCAGGGCGGCCAGGACCTTTGGGACCCAGCGGGATATCCGGCCCGCCCGGGCGGCGCGTCGCGGGCGTGGGGCCGGGGTGTGTCGTCGTGCCATGGTCCGAGCCTGTCGGCCCGGGGGTGGACCCGCCGCGCGGATTGCGCCGTCCAGCCTCTAACGTGACCCGCGTGACTGCCTTCAGGGATGACCCCGCGACCGACACAGACGCCTTCGCCCAGCACCCGGGACGGGGCGGCGCGACCGCCACCGTCGAGGCCGAGCCGCGCGGGATCGGCCGGGTGCGCACCGAGTACGCGCCCGCGCACGACGGAGATCCCGACCCCGGGGAGATCGTGTGGACCTGGGTGCCGTACGAGGAGAACGACGGGCGGGGCAAGGACCGGCCCGTGCTCGTCGTGGCCCGTGAGGCGGCCGGCACGCTGCTCGCGGTGCAGCTGTCGAGCAAGCGGCACGACGCCGACCGCGAGTGGGTGGCGATCGGCTCGGGGCCCTGGGACCGCGAGGGGCGGCCTTCGTGGGTGGACCTGGACCGGGTGCTGCGGGTGCACGAGCGCGGGATGCGGCGCGAGGCCTGCGCCCTGGACCGCGGCCGGTTCAACCTGGTGGTGCTGCGGCTGCGGGAGCGCTACGGCTGGCGCTGACCCGCGTCGCCCGCACCGCCCGTATCGCCCGCGTCCCGTGCGGGCGTCAGGACCCGCTCGAACGCGGAGCGGGTCGTGGCGCCCCGGGTCCGGTCGAGGACGCCGAACACGATCTCGTCGAAGGCTCCGGCGAACCGGCCGGTGAGCAGGGCGCGGAACGCCTCGGCCACCTGCGCCGGATCGTTCTGGAACACGCCGCAGCCCCAGGCGCCGAGGACGAGTCTGCGGTATCCGTGCGCGGCGGCGACCTCGAGGACCCGCTCGGCGCGGGAGGCGAGCGCGGCCGGGATCCGGGCCACCCGATCGGGCGTGCGGGCCGCGATCACGCCCGCGTTCGGCGCGGGTGAGGTGAGGAAGCCGACCTCGTACGGCGTCTCCAGGAGGCGTCCGGTGTCGTCGCGGAAGACGGGCACGCCCGGCGCGTGGATCACCCGGTCCGTGTAGAAGACGTCCCGGTCGGCGCGGTGGTGGGCGTAGAACTCGGGCACCTCGATCAGGCAGGTGTACAGCGCGGAGGCGCGGCAGACGGCCTCTTCCTGGGCCTGCGCGCCGTTCAGGTAGCCGCCGCCCGCGTTGCGGGCCGAGGCGAAGTTCAGGACCGCGACCGGCTCCGGGCGGGCGGCCGTCATGCGGCGCGCCGCGTCCGTGCTGCTCTCGCCGGTGACCGTGATCTCGCCGCGGCCGTCCCCGGGCAGGGCGGCGGGCACGGGCTCGGGTCCGTACAGGCGCGTGCCCGCTCGGGCCCGGGCCACCGCGTCCGCGATGCGGACGACGCGTCCGGTCCCCGTCGTGTACTATCCCGCGCCGACGATCTTCTCCGTGTCCTGCGCGATCCCGCGCAGCCGGGCGCTCATGCCCGCTCCCCCGTCGTGCTCATGAACCGATCGTGAGCTTCCGGTGGCCGCCCGTGCAACAGGTTTTCCCGACCTCACAGACTCTCGAGGCGCACCCTTGTGCGATCCGCCGCGACCGTCTTGGGTGGGACGGGCGCCGCCGCACCGGTCGCGCCGGCACGGGCCCGAATCGACGGCGCGGTCCCCACCGGGGACCATGGAAGCGAACGGACCAGGAGGATCCCCGCATGACCGAGGGAGACTGTAGGACGCTCGGTGACCTGGTCACCGAGGCCGAGGCGGAGGCCCTGGTGCAGGGCATCTGCTTCAAGACCGGCCCGCCCCGCGCGGTGGGTGTGGAGCTGGAGTGGATCGTCCAGGAGACGCACCGCCCCCGCCTCCCGTTACCGCCCGAACGGCTCGACGCGGCCTATGCCGCGCTGCGCGCCCTGCCGCTGAGCTCGGCGCTCACGGTGGAGCCCGGCGGCCAGCTGGAGCTCAGTTCGCTCCCTGCCGCCACCCTGACGGAATGCGTCTCGGCCGTACAGGCCGATCTGACCGCCGTCCGCACCGCACTCCGCGCCCACGGCCTGGTCCTGGCCGGGCACGGCACGGACCCGTGGCGCCCGCCCCGCCGGCTGCTGCGGCGCCCCCGCTACGACGCCCTGGAGGCCTCCCTCGACCGGGCGGGACCGGCCGGCCGCGCCATGATGTGCTCCTCCGCGTCGGTGCAGGTGTGCCTGGACGCCGGGTACGAGGAGCCGGGTCCGCTGGGGTACGCGCGGCGCTGGGTGCTCGGTCATCTGCTGGGCGCGGTGCTCGTCGCGGCGTTCGCCAACTCGCCCATGCTGGCGGGCCGTCCGACGGGCTGGCGGTCGACCCGGCAGTTGTTGTGGGAGCGGATCGACGCGGGCCGTTCGGCGGCGCCGTCCCCGGACGGGGAGCCGCGCGCGGCCTGGGCCCGGCGGGTGCTCGACGCGCCCGTGATGTGTGTGCGCAGCGCCGACGGGCCCTGGCAGGTGCCGGACGGGCTGACGTTCCGGGACTGGGCGCGCACGGGGGAACCGCGCCGGCCGACCCAGGACGATCTCGACTACCACCTGACCACGCTGTTCCCTCCGGTGCGTCCGCGCGGCCACCTCGAACTGCGCATGATCGACGCGCAGCCGGGCGAGGACGGCTGGCTGGTGCCGCTCGCGGTGACGACGGCGCTGTTCGACGATCCGCAGGCCGCGGAGACCGCGTACCGGGCGGTGAAGCCGCTGGCCGAGCGGGCCGGGGAGCGTCCCGCGCCGCACAATCCGCTGTGGCGTGACGCGGCCCGTCTCGCGCTGACCGATCCCGAGCTGCGGGAGGCGGCGACGGCCTGTTTCGCGGCGGCGCTGGAGGCGCTGCCCCGGCTCGGCGCGGGCGCGGACGTGCGGCGGGCGGTCGAGGACTTCCACCGCCGTCATGTGCTGCGCGGCCGCTGCCCGGCCGACGACGTGCTCGATCCGCTCACGCCATCGCCTGTCCAGGGGAGGACCGTCCGCTCATGACCACCGAGGAGAACCGCACCGATTTCCTCACAGATCCTGAGGCGCTGCGCGTCCGCGCGGTGGACGCCCTGGAGGCGGCGCGCCGCCGCACCACGCTCCTGACGAGCTGCGTGGAGGATCCCGAACTGACCGCGCAGCACTCGCCGTTGATGTCGCCGCTGGTCTGGGACCTGGCGCACATCGGCAACCAGGAGGAGCAGTGGCTGCTGCGGGCGGTCGCGGGCCAGGAGGCGTTGCGTCCCGAGATCGACCCGCTGTACGACGCCTTCGAGCATCCGCGTTCCGAGCGGCCCAAGCTGCCGCTGCTGGCGCCCGAGGAGGCGCGCGGGTATGCGGCGGACGTGCGCGGGCGGGCGCTGGACGTGCTGGAGAAGGCGACGTTCGACGTGGACGGTCCGGCCCGGCTGACCCGGGCGGGGTTCGCGTTCGGCATGATCGCCCAGCACGAGCAGCAGCACGACGAGACGATGCTCATCACCCACCAGCTGAGGTCGGGTGCCGCGGCGCTGACGGCGCCGGACCCGGAGCCGCTCGCCGCCCCGTTCACCGGTCCGGCCGAAGTCCTGGTCCCGGGCGGGCCGTTCACGATGGGCACGTCGGCGGAGCCGTGGGCGCTGGACAACGAGCGGCCCGCGCACACGCGTGAGGTGGCCGCGTTCCACATCGACACGACGCCGGTCACGAACGCCGCGTACCTGGAGTTCATCGCCGACGGCGGCTACGAGGATCCGCGCTGGTGGGATCCGGCGGGCTGGGCGGCGGTCCGTGAACACGGCCTGCGCGCCCCGCTGTTCTGGCGGCGTGAGGCGGGCGACTGGGTGCGCCGCCGGTTCGGGGTGACGGAGCTGGTGCCGCCGGACGAGCCGGTGCTGCACGTGAGCTGGTACGAGGCCGATGCCTACGCCCGCTGGGCCGGGCGGCGGCTGCCGACCGAGGAGGAGTGGGAGAAGGCCGCCCGGCACGATCCGGTGACGGGCCGCTCGCGGCGCTATCCGTGGGGCGACTCCGACCCGACGCCGGAGCGGGCCAATCTCGGCCAGCGGCATCTGCGCCCGGCCCCGGCCGGCAGCTACCCGGAGGGTGAATCACCGCTGGGTGTACGGCAGTTGATCGGGGACGTGTGGGAGTGGACGTCCAGTGACTTCGCGCCGTACCCGGGGTTCGTGGCGTATCCGTACCGGGAGTACTCGGAGGTGTTCTTCGGGCCGGAGCACAAGGTGCTGCGGGGCGGTTCGTTCGCGGTGGCCGACGTGGTCTGCCGGGGCACGTTCCGCAACTGGGACTATCCGGTGCGGCGGCAGATCTTCTCCGGATTCCGCACCGCTCGTGACGCCGGACCGGCCGTCCGGGAGGTGCGCTGATGTGCCGCCATCTGGCCTATCTGGGGCCGCCGGTGGCGCTGGGCGAGGTGCTCGACGCGCCGCCGCACAGCCTGTTCCGGCAGTCGTGGGAGCCGCGCCGGCAGCGGCACGGCACCGTCAACGCGGACGGGTTCGGCGTCGGCTGGTACGCGGAGGGCGACCCGGTGCCGGGCCGCTACCGGCGGGCCGCGCCGATCTGGGGCGACCAGTCCTATGCCGATCTGGCCCGGGTGGTCCGCTCGGGCGCGCTGCTCGCCGCGGTCCGGGACGCGACCCTGGGCGGCGCCGACGGAGAGGCCGCGGCCGCCCCGTACGCGGCCGGGCCCTGGCTGTTCAGCCACAACGGCGCGGTACCCGGCTGGCCGCGCTCGCTGACCTCGCTCGTGCACACCCTGCCGGCCGCCGACCTGCTGTCCCTGGAGGCCCGCTGCGACGCCGCGTTCCTGTGGGCGCTCGTGCTGCTGCGGCTGCGCGCCGGCGATCCGGCGCCGCAGGCACTCGCCGACACCGTCGTCGAGGTCGCCGAGGCGGCGCCCGGTGCCCGGCTCAACTTCCTGCTGACCGACGGCGAGACGATCGCCGCCACCGCCTGGGGCGACACCCTGTGGTACCTGGCCGAGCCCGGGCACCGCACCGTCGTCGCCTCCGAGCCCTACGACGACGATCCGCACTGGACCGAGGTGCCCGATCGCACGCTGCTCGCGGCGAGCCGCACCGACGTCCTGCTGACCCCGCTCAAGGAGCCTTCCGCGTGAGCCTGTTCCAGCTGACCCGCACCCTGCCCGAGCACGCCACGGAGGCCGCGCTGCGCTCCGACGTGCTGCACGGGCTGACCCGTACGCCCAAGACGCTGCCGCCGAAGTGGTTCTACGACGCGCGCGGCAGCGACCTGTTCGACCGGATCACCGAACTGCCCGAGTACTACCCGACCCGGGCCGAGCGGGAGATCCTGCTCGCACGGGCCGGTGAGATCGCCGCCGCGACCGGGGCCCGCACCCTGGTCGAGCTGGGGTCCGGCTCGTCGGACAAGACCCGGCACCTGCTGGAGGAGTTCAGCGGACTGGAGGCGTACGTCCCGGTGGACGTGAGCGAGAGCGCGCTCCAGGGGGCGGGGAAGACGCTGCTCGCCGAGCATCCGGGGCTGACCATCCACGCGCTGCTCGCGGACTTCACGGCGGGGCTCACGCTGCCGGACACGCCGGGGCCGCGTCTGGTGGCGTTCCTCGGCGGCACGATCGGGAACCTGCTGCCCGACGAGCGCGCCGCGTTCCTGGCCTCCGTACGGGACATGCTCGCGCCCGGCGACTTCTTCCTGCTGGGCACGGACCTCGTGAAGGAGCCGTCGGTGCTGGTGGCGGCCTACGACGACGCGGCGGGTGTGACGGCCGCGTTCGACAAGAACGTGCTGTCGGTCGTGAACCGGGAGCTCGGCGCCGACTTCGACCTCGACGCGTTCGCGCACGTCGCGGTGTGGGACGCGGAGCACGAGTGGATCGAGATGCGGCTGCGGTCCGCCGGCGCGCAGACCGTGAAGATCCCCGCCCTGGATCTGGCGGTGGACTTCGCGGCCGGCGAGGAGATGCGCACGGAGGTGTCGGCGAAGTTCCGGCGCACCGGGGTCGAGCGGGAGCTCGGGGCCGCCGGTCTGGAGACGGTGCGCTGGTGGACGGACGCGCAGGACCGCTTCGCGCTGTCCCTGAGCACGCCCGCCCTCTGACGCGTCAGGGGCCCCGTTCGTCGAGGCGGCGGGTGATCTCACGGGACGCCTGCCGCGCGGCGGGGCCGGGGGCGGCGCCCCGCAGGACGTCGGACATGTACGTCTTGATGGGATTGTCCGCCTCGACGGTCGCCCAGCGCGGGGACGCCGGGGTCGCCCGGCCGTGGGCGGCGCCGACGGCCATGGCGGCGACGCCCGGTTCGCCGGCCACGGCCGGGGCCAGGGTCGTCTTGTTCGGCACGTAGTCCATGGTCCTGGCCAGGTCGGTGTTCCACTTCTCCCCGGCCAGGGCCTTGATCACTTCGAGGGCGCCGGAGCGGTCGTCGGTGTTCGCGGGGACGACGAGGTCCGAGCCTCCGGTGAACACGGTGCCCGCTCTCGCGGCGGTCTTGCCGGGGATCGGGAAGTAGCCGAGCCTGCCCTTGAGTTCCGGGTTCTTCGCGAGGATCGCCTGGGTGGCGCCGGGCACGGAGATGATCTGTGCGATGTCGCCGCCGGCGAACTCCTCGGCCTGCGGCGGGTGTTCCTCGTCGGCGTCCTTCGGGCCCTCGCCGAGCGCCTGGAGCTGCTGGTAGAAGGCCATGCCGCGCAGGGCGGCGGGGCTGTCGAGGGCGCCGGTCCAGGTGCCGGCGGACTCGCGGGCCAGCTCGCCGCCCTCGTCCCAGATGAAGCCGGAGAGCGTGTACCAGTCCTGTCCGGCGAGGTAGATGCCCTGCTGTCCCGGGGTGTCGAGGCGCCGGGTCAGGGCGAGCCAGTCGTCGCGGGTCTTGGGCGGCGCCTTGACGCCGGCGCGGGCGAAGAGGTCCTTGTTGTAGATCACGACGCGGTTGGCGGCGTACCAGGGGACGCCGTACTGGCGGGCGCGGTCGACGCCGGGTTCGGCGAGGCCGGGGAGCCAGTCGTCCATGCCGAGGTCGCGGGCCGCCTCCAGGGACAGGTCGAGCAGGCCGTCGGTCTCGATGTACGTGGGCAGTTGGGTGTTGCCGACCTCGACGACGTCGGGGCCGCCGTCGCCTTCGGCCTTCAGCGCGGTGGTGACCTTCTGCCCGATGTTCGTCCACTCCTGGACACGCACGTCGAGGCGCAGGTCGTCGTGCTCGGCCTCGAACCGCCGGGTGAAGCGGTCGAGGAACGCGTCGGACGCGCTGCCCTTCATCAGCCAGACGGTGACCGTGCGCCGCTCCGCCGTACCGCCCGGCAGGGCCCCGCACGCCGTGAGGAGCGTGCCGGTCACGACGGCGAGGGAACACAGGGACAGGAGGGCTCGACGGGATCTCACGCGGGGTCGCTTTCTGCCTGTGGACAGGGGTGGTTCGCCCGACGTGGGGGACGAGCGCGCGGCTCGAACGGGTGTGACCGGGATTTTGGTATGGACCAATGGCCCGGTCAAGGGTTACGGAGAAGTAGCCGGAGCGGCCGGCGCGCACACACCGTGACCGTCACCGTCTCCCCGTGGCGGACCCGGCCGCCCTGGGGCACGGTGGAAGCATGTCGAACCACACGTACCGCGTCACCGAGATCGTCGGCACCTCGCACGAAGGCGTCGACCAGGCGATCCGCAACGGCATCGCACGGGCCTCCCAGACCCTGCGCAACCTCGACTGGTTCGAGGTCACGCAGGTGCGGGGCCAGATCGTGGACGGCCAACCGGAGCACTACCAGGTCGGACTCAAGGTCGGGTTCCGCCTCGACGGGGAGGAGTGACCCCGGGGCCGCGTCTCAGGTGCGGCCCTCACGCTCCTGCGCGTCCTTCAGCGCCGCCGACGGGCTCGCCCAGCGGGCCCGTACGACGGTGAACCCGGCGCGCTCCGCCTCCAGGCACACCAGCTCATCGTCGTCCACGAGCATGCGCACCGTCCGGCCGCGCGCCAGGCGGCGCAGCGTCGCGAGCTTGGTGATCCGGGCGGGCCTGCGGTCGTCGTTGCGCCGCATGTGCAGCCGCCCCTCGGGCAGCCCGTGCTCCGCGAGCCAGGCCAGCGTGTCCGCGCGGCACCGCTCCGGACGCCCGGTGAGATACACGACCTCGCACTCCTCCGCGCTCTTGCGGGCCAGCGCCACGCCTTCGGCGAGCGGCGGATCGAGCGGCGCGGCACCGAAGAACCCGGCCCAGTCCCGCGGCGTGCGCTCCAGGAACCCCTGCCGGTGCGCGGTGTCCGCGAGCGTCCCGTCGAGGTCGAACACGGCCAGGTCACGGCGTACGTCGGAAGTCACCGGGCCACTCTAGATCGCGCGGCGGACTCCGGGGGACGTACGGGAATCATCTCCGCGCCCGCGCGTTGAACCAGGACGTGACCACCGTGCCCGACACCGTTCGCTTCTCCGTCCTCGACCGTTCCCGCACCCGCGAGGGCTCGACCGCCGCGCAGGCGCTGCGGGACACCGTCACGCTCGCGCAGGATCTGGAGCGGCTCGGGTACCACCGCGTCTGGGTGTCGGAGCATCACGGGGTGCCGGGCGTCGCCGGCTCCGCGCCGACCGTGCTCGCCGCCGCCGTGGCCGCCGCCACCCGCACGATCCGGGTCGGCACGGGCGGTGTGATGCTGCCCAACCATCAGCCGCTGGTGGTCGCCGAGCAGTTCGGGGTGCTGGAGTCCCTGTTCCCGGGGCGCATCGACATGGGGCTCGGCCGGTCCGTGGGGTTCACCGACGGGGTGCGCCGGGCGCTCGGCCGGGACAAGGACGACGCGGACGACTTCGCGGCGCAGCTCGACGAGCTCCTCGCGTTCTTCACCGGCACCTCGGCGACCCGGGTGCACGCCCGGCCCTCGGAGGGGCTCACCGTGCCGCCGTTCGTGCTCGCGATGGGCGAGGGCGCGACGATCGCCGCCCGGGCGGGCCTGCCGATGGTCATCGGCGACTTCCGCAACCGGTCGAAGATGCTGCGCGGCATCGACCGCTACCGCGCGGAGTTCCGCCCCTCCCCCTGGGCGGCCGAGCCGTACGTCGTGATCTCCGGGACGGTCGCCGTGGCCGGCAGCGAACCGGAGGCGCGCCGGCTGATCGTCCCCGAGGCCTGGTCGGCGGCGCACTCCCGCACGCACGGCACGTTTCCGCCGCTGCCGCCCGCGGAGCGGATCACCGCGCTCGACATGACGCCCAAGGAGCGCGAGCTGTACGACTCCGGACTGCACGGCCACATCGTCGGCACGGAGCAGCAGGTCGCCGACGAGCTGGCGGCCGTGATCAAGGACAGCGGCGCGCAGGAGGTGCTGGTCACGACGAGCACGTACGACCGTGAGGGGCTGCTCGAGTCGTACCGCAGGCTCGCCCGGGTCGCCCGGCTCGCCCCGGCCTAGGATTCTGGGGTTTGTCCCGCCCCCTCGGGACGCACCCGTCCCACCCGCACCAGCACGTACGACCGGAGTCCCGCCCATGCCGCACGCCGCCCCGCCCGATCCCCGCCACGACGGATTCGTCCGGGTGCGGGGCGCCCGCGAGCACAATCTGCGCGGGGTCGACGTGGACATCCCGCGCGACGTCCTCGCCGTGTTCACCGGGGTGTCCGGCTCGGGCAAGTCCTCGCTGGCGTTCGGCACGGTGTACGCGGAGGCGCAGCGCCGCTACTTCGAGTCCGTCGCCCCGTACGCGCGGCGGCTGATCCACCAGGTGGGGGCGCCGCGGGTCGGTTCGATCACGGGGCTGCCGCCCGCGGTGTCGCTCCAGCAGAGCCGCTCCGCGCCCACCTCCCGGTCCTCCGTCGGCACGGTCACCACGCTGTCGAACTCGCTGCGGATGCTGTTCTCGCGGGCCGGCGACTATCCGGAGGGCGCCGAGCGGCTGGACTCCGACGCGTTCTCCTCGAACACGGCGGCGGGCGCCTGCCCGGAGTGTCACGGCCTCGGCCTGATCCACCGGACGACCGAGGAGCTGCTCGTCCCCGATCCGTCCCTCTCCGTCCGCGAGGGCGCCGTCGCGGCCTGGCCGGGCGCCTGGCAGGGCAAGAACCTGCGGGACATCCTCCACACGCTCGGCCACGACGTGGACCGGCCCTGGCGGGAGCTGCCGCAGGCGGACCGGGACTGGATCCTGTTCACGGACGAGCAGCCGGTGGTGACGGTGCATCCGGTGCGGGACGCGGACCGGATCCAGCGCCCGTACCAGGGCACGTACATGAGCGCCGACCGGTACGTGATGAAGACGTTCGCGGACTCCAAGAGCGCGACCCTGCGGGCGAAGGCGGAGAAGTTCCTGAAGAGCGAGCCGTGCCCGGTGTGCGGCGGGGCGCGGCTGCGCAAGGAGGCGCTGGCGGTCACGTTCGCGGGCCGCACCATCGCGGAGCTGGCCCGGATGCCGCTGGCGGAACTGTCCGCGCTGCTCGACCTCCCGGAGGGGATGTCGGAGACGGCGCGGGTGCTGACCGAGGACCTGCGGGCCCGGATCGCCACGGTGACCGAGCTGGGCCTCGGCTATCTGGGCCTGGACCGGCCGACGCCCACCCTGTCGGCGGGCGAGCTGCAACGCCTCCGCCTGGCCACGCAGTTGAGGTCGGGACTCTTCGGCGTCGTCTACGTGCTCGACGAGCCGTCGGCCGGGCTCCACCCCGCCGACACCGAGTCCCTGCTGACGGTCCTCGACCGGCTGAAGGACGCGGGGAACTCGGTGTTCGTGGTCGAGCACCATCTGGACGTGATGCGCCGCGCGGACTGGCTGGTGGACGTCGGCCCGCTGGCGGGCGAGCACGGCGGGCAGGTGCTGCACAGCGGCCCGGTGGAGGCGCTGCGGGAGGTCGAGGGGTCGGCGACGGCCCGCTTCCTCTTCGACGAGTCACCGGTGACGCCACGTCAGGCCCGCACACCCACCGGCTGGTTGAAGATCGGGCCGGTGACACGGCACAACCTGCGGGACATCACGGCCGAGCTCCCGCTCGGGGCGTTCACGGCGGTGACGGGCGTCTCCGGGTCCGGGAAGTCGACGCTCATCGGCGAGATCACCGAGGAGCTGGAGGGCGTGGGGCGGCTCGTGGTCGTCGACCAGAAGCCGATCGGGCGCACCCCGCGCTCCAATCTGGCCACGTACACCGGCCTGTTCGACGTCGTGCGCAAGGTGTTCGCCGCCACGGACGAGGCGAAGGCCCGCCGGTACGGCGTCGGCCGGTTCTCGTTCAACGTGGCCGGCGGGCGCTGCGAGACCTGCCAGGGCGAGGGCTTCGTCAGCGTCGAGCTGCTGTTCCTGCCGAGCACGTACGCGCCGTGCCCGGACTGCGCGGGCGCCCGCTACAACCCGCCGACCCTCGAAGTCACCTACCGGGGGCGGAACATCGCGGAGGTGCTCGACCTGACGGTGGACGCGGCGGCGGAGTTCTTCGCGGACGACACGGCGGCGACGGCGGTCCTGCGCAGTCTGCGGACCCTGCGGGAGGTCGGCCTCGGCTATCTGCGGCTCGGCCAGCCCGCGACGGAGCTGTCCGGCGGCGAGGCCCAGCGCATCAAGCTGGCCGGTGAGTTGCAGCGGGTGCGGCGCGGTCACACCCTGTACCTCCTGGACGAGCCGACGACGGGACTGCACCCGGCGGACGTCGAGGTGCTGCTGCGCCAGCTGCACGGACTCGTCGACGCGGGGAACTCGGTGGTGGTCGTCGAGCACGACATGAGCGTGGTTGCCGGGGCCGACTGGGTCGTGGACCTGGGGCCCGGCGGCGGTGACGCGGGCGGGCGGATCGTCGTGGCGGGCCCGCCCGCGACGGTGGCGGCCGCGCCGGACAGCCGCACCGCGCCCTATCTGGCGCGGGCGCTGGGCGGCTGACCGGCCGCGTCCACGACCGCTCGCCGCAGCACCCCCTTGGCGAGTTTGCCGGTCGCGGTGCGCGGCAGCTCGGGTACGAACGCGACCTGGCGCGGCACCTTGTAGTGCGCGATCCGGTCCCGCAGGTACGCGACGAGGTCGCGCCCCAACTCCGGTCCGGCAGCGGCGTCCTCGGCGGCCTGGACGAAGGCGTGGACCGATTCCCCCATCTCCTCGTCGGGCACGCCGATGACCGCGACGTCGGCGACCGCCGGATGCAGCACCAGGCAGTCCTCGATCTCCTGCGGGTAGATGTTGACCCCGCCGGAGATGATCGTGAAGGCCCTGCGGTCGGTGAGGTAGAGGTAGCCGTCCTCGTCGACGTGGCCGATGTCGCCGGTCGTGGTCCAGTTCGGGTGCTCGGGGTGCTGGGCCTCGCGGGTGCGGCCGTCGTCGTGGTGGTAGCGGAAGGGCAGCTCCTCGCGCTCGAAGTAGACCGTGCCGGTCTCCCCCGGCGGCAGCACCTTCCCCGCCTCGTCGCAGATCCGCAGCTCCCCCATGAGCCCGCCGCGCCCGACCGAGCCGGGCCGCGCCAGCCACTCCTCGGGGCTGATGAAGGTGATCCCGTTGGCCTCCGTCGACGCGTAGTACTCGTGCAGGACGGGCCCCCACCAGTCCATCATCCGCCGCTTGACCTCGACGGGGCAGGGCGCGGCCGCGTGGATCGCGACCTTCATCGACGACACGTCGTACGCGGCGCGTTCCTCGTCGGGCAGCTTGAGCATGCGGACGAACATGGTCGGCACCCACTGGCTGTGGGTGACGCGGTGCCGTGCGATCGCGGCCAGCGCGTCCCGCGCGTCGAAGGCCTTCATCAGGACGACCGTGCCGCCGGTCGCGGTGACGGTGTAGCAGAACCGCAGCGGCGCCGCGTGGTAGAGCGGCGCCGGGCACAGATAGACGGTGTCCTCGTCGAACCCGTACATGGGCTGGAAGAGCAGTTGGTACGTGGACGGGTCGGTCCGGATGTCGCCCTCGGGCAGGTCGGGCTCGATGCCCTTGGGGCGTCCCGTTGTGCCGGAGGAGTAGAGCATGTCGGCGCCGCGCGGCTGCACGGCGGGCGGCCGCGCGGACGCGGCGGCCAGGGCGCGGTCGTAGCTGCCGTCGTCGAAGCCGAGCCGGTGCCGCACCTCGGGCACCAGCTCCTCGACGCGGTCGCCCGTCGGGTCGAGCGCCCCGGAGACGATCAGGGCGCTCGCCCCGCAGTCGCGCACGATGTACGCGGCTTCCTCGGCGGTGAGGTGGTGGTTGACGACGGTCAGGTAGAGGCCGGACCGCAGTGCGGCCCAGTAGACCTCCAGGACGCGCGGGTCGTTGTCGGACAGCAGGGCCAGATGGTCGCCTCTGCGCAGGCCCGCGGTGCGCAGATGGTCGGCGAGGCGCAGCGAGTTCTCCTCGAGGCGCCCGTAGGTGAGGGTGACGGTGCCGTCGGCCGTGACGACGGCCGGCCTGGCTCGGTCGTACGCTCCCGGGTACATGCGGCGACGGTACCGGCAATGTGTGACGGTACGTCAGGGGCGTGTCATCGACGATCCGTTCGCCCCGGCGCACCCCGGCGTCACCCGAGCCCCTCCAGCACCCCCGTCCACAGGTGTGAGCGGTCGCGCCAGCCGCTCCAGCGCTCGTCGCCGTAGAGGACGAGGGCCAGTGCCTCGTCGAGGGTGACGGTGTCGCGGCCGAGGATCTCGCGCACGACCACGACGGCGGCCCGCGCCCCGGCCTTCCCCGCCCCGGCGAGCCGGCCCAGCGCGCGGGCGGGTTCGGCCGGGTCCGTGGCGCGGACCCGGTCCACGAGCGGGGTCAGCCAGCGCGCCCAGCGCTCGTACGGGGGCAGGTCCGCGTCCTGTTCGGCGCGAGCGATCACCGGTTCGAGGGCCGCGGCGAGCCGGGCGTAGTACTCGTCGACGGTGCCGGTGACCTGCGGGTACTCGCCCTGGAAGTGTTCCCAGCCGGTGTCCGTGCCGAAGTAGATCTCGTTGAGCCACCAGCGGCCGCCCGGCAGCACGGCCTCGTCGCCGGACAGGACGAAGGCGGCGCGCAGCACGTCGAAGTCGACGGGCCCCAGGTCGGCGAGGAGCACGGCGTCGTACAGGTCCTTGCCCTGCGGGTGGATGTCGCTCATCAGCCACATGATCTTCCAGGCGAGGGAGAGGCCCGGTGTGACGGTCAGAAGGGTGGTGGGCGGGCCGTCGCCGAGGGGGTTCAGGGCCGTGCGGACGGCGGGCTCGGCGAGCGGTTCGTCGTACACGACGTCGATCTGCACGGTGCCTCCGGCGGTGCCGGGCGCGGTCCAGGGCAGCAGGAGCCGGTGTCCCGGCACCCGGTCGTACGTCCAGATGTCCTCGGTGACCGCTCCGGCCGCGTCGACCCACACCAGGGAGCCGGGCCAGGCGGCGGCCTCTGCCTCGGCCGCGGCGGCGATCTGCGGGAACAGACCGGCGGCCTCGGGGCCCTCGAACGCCCATCCCTCGGGCGCGACGAAGTCCAGGTCGCCGGGCTCGCGGGCGTCCTCCCCGCACCAGGTCGCCATCAGGACGCTGCCGCGCAGGACGAGGCGGGCGCCGAGGGGTGTCCTGGCGACGGCGGCCAGCACAAGGTCCAGGGCGGTGCGTCTGGCTCGGAACCAGGCGGTTGCCTCTCCCGCGTCGGTGAAGCGGGGGTCGCCCGCGCGGTAGGCGTACGGGTACTGGGCCAGTGCCGGGTCGAAGACCGCGGGTTGGGTCAGGCCCTCGGGGGCGGGGAGCAGCGTGCGGGGCACTGCGTGGCCTGGGCGGGTGTGTTTGTCGGTCGGGGTGGTGTGGGGGATCGGGGCGCCCGGGGTGAGGGCGCGGGTCCAGGGGTCGGTCATGTGGGACGCCCTTCGCTTCGGCGGGTGGCGGTCGAGCTCGGGTTCGGTCGTTTCGTCGCGGGCTGCCGGCCGGTGGGGGCTGGTCGCGCAGTTCCCCGCGCCCCTGAAGGCATGCGCTGCGCGCAGCCTTCAGGGGCGCGGTCCAGCCAGCCCGCGTCCAGGGCCAGGTGGGTGTCGTGGACCACGTACTCGCGTTCTGTCTCCAGCACTTGGGCGGCGGGCAGCTCGGTCAGCAGTGCTTCCAGGCGGCGGTGAGCCGTTCTCGCGCCCACCGCGTGGCAGCGCTGGGTCACGAAGCGCTCCTGCATGCCATCGGGTCTGATGCGGCGGGCGTTGCGGGAGAGGTGGGCGCCGTGGGCGACGACCCGGGCGGTGAGAGCGGCCAGGTCATCGCCGGGCGGGAGCAGGAGCTTGACGTGGTGCTCGAAGTGGAGGTGTCGCGGGGCGAGTTGGGCCTCGGCGTCGGTCTGCGGGACACCGGACGCCCACGGGGTCGTCTCCACCTTGGTCCGCAGGACCGGGAAGCCGGCGTGCGCGAGGGCGGCCGCGGTCCCGGCGACCGTCGTGCGGATCCAGACGTCGGCGTGGCCGTGGCCGCGGAGGGTCACCATCGGCTGGGAGGGGTGGCGGCCGCGGGCGAGGAGGATGTGGGTGAAGCCGAGTTCGTGCACGGCGGCCCAGTCGGCGAGGCGTCCGACGGCGGACTCGTCCCCGGCGTCGACGGTGAGATGGGCCTCCAGGTCCCCTTCGTAGCGGGCCGGGCCGTGCTGCGTGATCATCCGCGCAGCGTACCGACGGGGCGGCGGCGCCGTCGCCGGGATTTCCGGGGGCAACGCGATGACGGGACCGGGGGTTGAGCACCACAACCGGTCCCGCCCACCCCGCGCTGTTCGCGGGACGTTCTGTGCGTTGCCGCGAGGGTCAGCGGCCGACCTTGCGGTTGGCGCGCAGCCACTCCTTGTTCATGCTGGTGATGGAGAAGAGCGGGATGCCCTTCGGGCAGGCGGTGGCGCACTCGCCGGTGAGCGTGCAGCCGCCGAAGCCCTCGTCGTCCATCTGCGCCACCATGTCCAGGACGCGGGTCTCGCGCTCGGGGGCGCCCTGCGGCAGGACGTTGAGGTGGTTGATCTTCGCCGAGGTGAAGAGCATCGCCGCGCCGTTCGGGCAGGCGGCGACGCAGGCGCCGCAGCCGATGCACTCGGCGTGCTCGAAGGCGAAGTCGGCGTCGGGCTTGGGCACCGGGGTGGCGTGCGCCTCGGGGGCGGCGCCGGTCGGGGCCGTGACGTAGCCGCCGGCCTGGATGATCCGGTCGAAGGCCGAGCGGTCGACGACCAGGTCCTTGACGACCGGGAAGGCGGAGGCGCGCCACGGCTCGATGTCGATCGTGTCGCCGTCCTGGAAGGACCGCATGTGCAGCTGGCAGGTGGTGGTGCGCTCGGGTCCGTGGGCGTCGCCGTTGATCACGAGGCTGCAGGCGCCGCAGATGCCCTCGCGGCAGTCGTGGTCGAAGGCGACGGGGTCGTCGCCCTTGACGATGAGTTCCTCGTTGAGGGTGTCGAGCATCTCCAGGAACGACATGTCCTGGGAGATCCCGTCGACCTCGTACGTGGACATGGCGCCTTCGGCGTCGGCGTTCTTCTGGCGCCAGACGCGCAGGGTGAGCTTCATGCGTAGCTCCGCTGGGTGGGGTGGACGTACTCGAAGACGAGGTCTTCCTTGTGGAGCACCGGCGCGGTGCCGGTGCCGGTGAACTCCCAGGCGGCGGCGTAGGAGAACTCCTCGTCGCGGCGGGCGGCCTCGCCGTCGGGCGTCTGGGACTCCTCGCGGAAGTGGCCGCCGCAGGACTCGGCGCGGTGCAGGGCGTCGAGGCACATGAGCTCGGCGAGCTCCAGGTAGTCGACGATGCGGTTCGCCTTCTCCAGGGACTGGTTGAACTCCTCGCCGCTGCCGGGCACCTTGATGCGGCGCCAGAACTCCTCCCGGATCTGCGGGATCCGGTCGAGGGCCTTGCGCAGGCCCTCCTCGGTGCGGGCCATGCCGCAGAACTCCCACATGAGTTCGCCGAGTTCGCGGTGGAAGGAGTCGGGGGTGCGGTCGCCGTCGACGGCGAGCAGCAGGTTGATGCGGTCCTCGGTCTCGGCGAGGACCTCCTGCGCCGCCGGGTGGTCGGCGTCGAGCTGCTCCTCGTGCGGGTGGCGGGCGAGGTAGTCGTTGATGGTGGCCGGCAGGACGAAGTAGCCGTCGGCGAGGCCCTGCATCAGCGCGGAGGCGCCGAGCCGGTTCGCGCCGTGGTCGGAGAAGTTGGCCTCGCCGATCGCGAACAGGCCGGGGACGGAGGTCTGGAGGTCGTAGTCGACCCACAGGCCGCCCATCGTGTAGTGCACGGCGGGGTAGATGCGCATGGGCACCTGGTACGGGTCCTCGTCGGTGATCCGCTGGTACATGTCGAAGAGGTTGCCGTACTTGGCCTCGACGGCCTTCCGGCCCATTCGGGCGATGGCGTCGGCGAAGTCGAGGTAGACGCCCTGGCCGCCGGGGCCCACTCCCCTGCCCTCGTCGCACACGTTCTTCGCGGCGCGGGAGGCGATGTCGCGCGGGACGAGGTTGCCGAAGGACGGGTAGATGCGCTCCAGGTAGTAGTCGCGCTCGTCCTCGGGGATCTGGTGCACGGGGCGGGTGTCGCCCTTGGCCTTCGGGACCCAGATGCGGCCGTCGTTGCGCAGCGACTCGCTCATCAGGGTCAGCTTGGACTGGTGGTCGCCGGTGCGCGGGATGCAGGTGGGGTGGATCTGGGTGAAGCAGGGGTTGGCGAAGTGGGCGCCGCGCCGGTGGGCCCGCCAGATCGCGGTGGCGTTGCTGTTCATCGCGTTCGTCGACAGGTAGAAGACGTTGCCGTAGCCGCCGGAGGCGAGGACGACGGCGTCCGCGAAGTACGTGTCGATCTTCCCGGTGACGAGGTCGCGGGCGACGATGCCGCGGGCCTTGCCGTCGACGACGATCAGGTCGAGCATCTCGGTGCGCGGGTGCAGTTCGATGTTCCCCGCGGCGACCTGCCGGCTGAGCGCCTGGTAGGCGCCGAGCAGGAGCTGCTGACCCGTCTGCCCGCGGGCGTAGAACGTACGCGACACCTGGACGCCGCCGAAGGAGCGGGTGTCGAGGAGGCCGCCGTACTCGCGGGCGAAGGGCACGCCCTGGGCGACGCACTGGTCGATGATCTCGACGGAGATCTGGGCGAGGCGCCGCACGTTCGACTCGCGGGCGCGGAAGTCGCCGCCCTTGACCGTGTCGTAGAAGAGCCGGTGGATGGAGTCGCCGTCGTTGCGGTAGTTCTTCGCGGCGTTGATGCCGCCCTGCGCGGCGATGGAGTGGGCGCGGCGCGGCGAGTCCTGGAAGCAGAACTGGACGACGTGGTAGCCCTGTTCGGCGAGTGTGGCGCCCGCGGAGCCGCCGGCGAGGCCGGTGCCGACGACGATGACGGTGTGCTTGCGGCGGTTGGCGGGGTTGACCAGCTTGGCCTCGAAGCGGCGCTTGTCCCAGCGCTCCTCGACGGGCCCGGCCGGCGCCTTGGTGTCGACGACCGGCGCGCCGGTCGCGTAGTCCGCGTAGGTGCTCATGTCTTCAGCTCACCAATCCGGTCATGACGCCCACGGGCACGGCGACGAAGCCGGCGGTGAGCAGTACGGCGAGGACGTTGCCCGTGGTCTTCAGGACGCGGTCGCGGGTACGGCTGCCGACGCCGAGGGTCTGCGCGGCGCTCCAGAACCCGTGCTGGACGTGGAAGCCGAGGGCGACCACGGCGACGATGTAGACGACGTTGCTCCACCAGGTCGAGAACGTGTCGATGATGTTCTGGTACGGGTGGAGGTGCTCGTAGCCGCCCGGGTGCACGGTGCCGGTCGTCAGGTCGAGGATGTGCCACACGATGAACAGGCCGAGGATGATGCCGCCCCAGCGCATGGTGCGGGTGGCGTAGCTCGCGCGGGCCTTCTTGTGGACGTACTTGCTCGGGCGCGCCTTGATGCCGCGGCGGCTGAGCTGGTAGGCGGAGGTCGCGTGGGCGACGACGGCGACGACCAGGACGACGCGCACGAGCCACAGGCCCCACTCGTGGTGGAGGACCGGGGCGCCCATGGTGCGCAGCCACACCGCGTAGTGGTTGATCTCCTCGGGGCCGAAGAAGATCTTGAGGTTCCCGATCATGTGGGCGACCAGGTACAGCAGCATGACGATGCCGCTGACCGCCATCACGGTCTTCTTGCCGACGGTGCTGTCCCAGAGCGTGCGCGTCGTCGACGGCCGTCGGTCCGTCCGTGTTGCCAGAGCCATGTCACTGACGGTAGGGGCCGAGGACCCGATCGGTCCAAGACATGGTCCGCCTCATTTCCATAGGCATTGCCTATCCAGGGAACTATCCTGGGATCCATGCAGCTCCAGCAGCTCCAGTACTTCGTCGCGGTCGCCGAGACCCGGCACTTCACCCGTGCCGCCGAGCACGTGCACGTGGCGCAGCCCTCGCTGTCCCAGCAGATCCGCGCCCTCGAGCGGGAGCTCGGCGTCGACCTGTTCCTGCGGGCGCGGGGGAACATCACGCTGACCGACGCCGGTGAGGCACTGCTGCCGCTGGCCCGGCGCATCCTCGCGGACGCGGACACGGCGCGGCACGAGGTGCAGGAGCTGGCGCAGCTCAAGCGGGGCCGGGTGCGGCTGGGGGCGACGCCCTCCCTGTGCACGGGCCTGCTGCCGGACGTGCTGCGCGCCTTCCACGACCGCTACCCCGGCATCCAGCTGCTCATCGAGGAGTCCGGCTCGCACGACCTCGTACGGGAACTGGCCCGCGGGGCGCTGGATCTGGCCCTGGTCGTCCTGCCGCTGCCGGCGCCGGCGCCCGCGCTGACGACGGTGGAGCTGCTGCGGGAGGAGCTCGTCGTGGTGTCCTCCCCGGACGCGGCGGCGCCGGGGCGGGGGCGGGCCTCGGTGCGGATCTCCGACCTGGAGGGTGAGCGGCTCGTCATGTTCCGGCACGGGTACGACCTGCGGGAGCTCACCGTCGCGGCGTGCCGGGCGGAGGGGTTCGAGCCGGATTTCGCGGTGGAAGGGGGCGAGATGGATGCCGTGCTGGGTTTCGTCCGGGCGGGGCTGGGGGTGGCCGTCGTGCCGCGGATGGTCGCGGCCCGGGCCGGGGCGGATCTCAGGGTGACGCCCTTGGCTCGGCCGGGGTTGCACCGGACCATCGCGCTCGCGCACCGGTCGGACGTGGCGCCGCCGCGGGCTGCGCGGGAACTTCAGCGCCTGCTCTTTGCGCGGGACCAGTGAGAGCTCGGGGCTCCCTGTTTCGTTGTCGGCCGCGCCCCGGTGGGGGCTGGTCGCGCAGTTCCCCGCGCCCCTGAAATGCAGACCCTTCGGGTCGCATTTCCCCGATAGAGGCTGAACGGCGAAGCCGTTCGCCTCTAGGGGCGCGGGGAACTGCGCGACCAGCCCCCACCGGGCCGCAGACGAAGTCCGCCGAACCGACGGAGTCAGCCCGTGGCGTCGGCCAGCGCCAAGTCGTGCAGCCGGTCCGGCGGACCGGGGCGCGCGTAGTACCAGCCCTGCGCCGTGTCGCAGCCGAGCTCCCGCAACTGCTCGGCCTGAGCCCCCGTCTCGACGCCCTCCACCGTGACCGCGAGGTCCAGGCTGTGGGCGAGCGAGACGATGCCCTCCACGATCTTCAGGTCGACCGGATCCGCCGGGAACTGCTGCATGCCCTGCGTGAAGGAACGGTCCAGCTTGAGCACGTTCACCGGCAGCCGCCGCAGGTTCGCCAGGTTCGAGTAACCCGTGCCGAAGTCGTCCAGGGCTATGTCGACCCCCATCTCGGAGAGCCTGCGCAGCGGCTTGAGGAGGTCGTCGTCCGCGCCGATGAGCGCCGACTCGGTCACCTCCAGGCACAGTGCGCCCGGTGCGAGCCCGGCCCGTTCCAGGATGTCGACGGTGTCGGAGACGAGCCCGGGGTGCGTGAGCTGCATCGGCGACAGGTTCACGTTGATGCGCAGCGGCCCCGCCTCCGCGTGCCGCTCCTGCCAGACGCGGGCCTGCCGTACGGACTCCTCCAGGACCCAGCGGCCGAGCGGCACGATGAGCCCGGTGTGCTCGGCGAGCGGGATGAACCGGTCGGGCCCGAGCACCCCGTGCTGCGGGTGCAGCCACCGTACGAGCGCCTCGGCGCCGCGCACACTGCCGTCGCCGAGGTGCACGAGCGGCTGGTACTCGATGAAGAACTCGCCGCGGTCCAGCGCGGCCGGCAGCGCGGTGGTGAGCCCGTGCCGGGTGATGGCGCGCGCGTCGGCCTCGGGGTCGGCGAGCTCGAAGCGGTTGCCGCCCGCGGACTTGGCCCGGTACATGGTGATGTCGGCGCTGCGCAGCACCTCGGCGGCGCTGCGCTCGGCGGCCGGGCCCTCGACGATGCCGATGGAGCCGCGCACCGAGAGTTCGCGGCCGTCGATGCGGATCGGGGTGGCGAGCGCGTGCATGATGCGGCCCGCGAGCTCGTCGACCTCGGTCCGGGTGTCCGGGCCCGTGGTGAGGGCGACGAACTCGTCGCCGCCGAGCCGGGCGACCATCTCGCCGGGCGCGGTGGCGCAGCCCTGGAGCCGGTCGGCGACCTCGACGAGGAGCCGGTCGCCGACGGCGTGGCCGAGGCTGTCGTTGACGGTCTTGAAGCCGTCGAGGTCGAGGTAGCACAGGCCGAAGCGGGCGCCCTCGCCGGCGCTGAGCACCTTCTCCAGGCGTTCGAAGAAGAGGGTGCGGTTGGGCAGTCCGGTGAGCGCGTCGTGGGTGGCCTCGTAGCGCAGGCGCAGGTTGAGCAGCCGGCGCTCGGTGGTGTCCTCCATCAGCGCGAGCTGGTACTGGGGGACGCCGTCGGCGTCGCGCAGCAGCGACACCGTCAGATTGGTCCACAGGGCGGTGCCGTCGGGCCGCTGGAAGGCCTTCTCGACGCGGTAGTGCTCGCGCTCGCCGCGCACCAGTTCGTGGTAGAGGTGCCAGACCTGCGGGGCGTCCTCGGGGTGCGTCCACTCGGTGGTGTTGCGCCCGCGCAGCATGCTCTCGCTGCCGCCGAACATGCGCACCAGCGCGTCGTTGACCTCGAGGACCGTGCCGTCGAGGGAGGCGATGCCGATGCCGATGGCGGCGCCGTGGAACACCGCGCGGAAGCGGGCCTCGCTCGCGTGCAGCGCTTCGGCGACGGCGCTGCGGGCGTCGAGCGCGGCCCGTGAGATGGCCTCCTGCTCGACGCGGGTCCGCTCGCGCAGCGCGGCCGCGAAGCCGGCGGCCATCTCGTGCTGGATGCGGGAGCAGCGGGCGCGCAGGTCGTCCTCGCGGCCCGGGGTGTCCGCCTCCTCGCCGCAGTAGAGGACCAGGTAGGCCTCGACCACGTCCAGGGTGCGGCTGAGCGCGTCCGGGTCCGTGCAGTGGGCCTCGACGAGGCCCGCGCCGACGGCCCTGGCGCGCGAGGCGTCCAGGGTGCGTGCGGCGAGCGCCTCGCGCAGGGCGTGCGCGAGCGGCGCGAGTTCGTCCTCGAACTCGGGCCGCGTCAGCGAGGTCGCCGTCACCGGGTAGATGGCCCGGCTCCAGATGGTGGCGAACCTGCGCAGTCTGTCCTCCGGTCCGCCCGGCTCTTCCCTCACGCCTTGCGCCCCACTCCCACATAGCCCGCGAACGTGTACGGGTCCTCGTCCTCCGGCGCCGTCTCGGGCCGCCAGACGGGCATCGGCACGATGCCGGGCTCGACGATCCGGAACCCGTCGAAGAAGCGGCCGATCTCGGCGGGGCTGCGCATGATCAGCGGATTGCGCACGGTGTCCCGGTAGACGCCGACGGTGCCGCCCGCCTGCTCCTGCGAGATGGGCATCCCCTCGTAGGAGGCGTGGGTCACCACGAGCATGCTGCCGGGGGCCAGCGCCTCGGCGAGCTCGGTGACCGCGCTGTACGGGTCGTCGGCGTCCTCGATGAAGTGCAGGACGGCGACGAGCAGCAGGGCGACGGGCCGGTCGAGGTCGAGCAGCCCGCGCACCTCGGCGCTCGCCAGGATGTCGCGCGGCTTGCGCAGGTCGGCGGAGAGGACGGCGGTGTCCGCGTTGCCCTCCAGGACCGCGCGGCTGTGCGCGACGGCGACCGGGTCGTGGTCGACGTAGACCACGCGGGCGCCGGGGCTCGCCTTCTGCGCCACCTCGTGGACGTTGCCGAACGTGGGGATGCCGGAGCCGATGTCGAGGAACTGGGTGATGCCCTCGTCGACGGCGTGGCGCACGGCCCGCCGCATGAACGCCCGGTTCGCCTGCATGATCTTGGGCAGGCCCGGCATGAACTCCATGGCCTTGCGCGCGGCTTCCCGGTCCACCTCGAAGTTGTGCGAACCGCCCAGGTAGTAGTCGTATATCCGGGACACACTGGGCACCGAGATGTCGATGCCCTGCGGGGCCCAGGCAGGACGCTCCATCAATCTCTCCAAGGCGTAGGCGAGCCGGTGTTCGAGCTGAGGCTACTGATCAGGTGCCAAAGGAGCGAGTCAAAACGGAAATTGACCGTCCGTTCTCGGTCACTGCCTGCGGCACGTGCCAATTGCACAGGGCCCGAAATCACCCTGAAACCATCGCTTTCCCAACCCAAAAGGAACCGGCCCGTTCCCCGCACATGACCTTCACTGGTCATGGAGGAACGGACCGGCGTTTCGTCAAATCCCCGCCGACTCTACTGTGCGCCGCTCGCGGAGCGCACGGGCCCTGCCCCGAAGGTCACTTCGGGGCGCCGACCGGCTTTCCGTCCGGGGCCGCCGCGTACCAAGTGCCGCCCACCCCCTGCCCGTTGGTGTCACCCGGCTTCTTGTCGCCGGAAAACGTGTAGACCGGCCAGCAGTTCAGGGTCTGCTGCTTCGTGCCGTCGGGTCGGTCGAAGGTCATGTATCCCTTGAGCGGAATGCCGTCGGTGTCGTTCTTGGCGACCGGTGTGACGGCGGGCCACTTCTCGGCGCAGGCCCCGGCGCAGTTCGACTTGATGGGCCAGGCCGAGTCCTTGAGGAAGCGGTAGACGGTCATGCCGTTCCGGTCGACGACGATCTCGCCGAGCTTCGGGTCCTTGCGGGTGGAAAGGCCCTTGAGGTCCGCGGGGCGTGCGGCCGCGGCGGGGCTCGCCTTCTTGCCGTCGGGCGCCGCCGCGTACCAGACGCCGCCCACACCCTGCCCCTTGGCGTCGCCCGGCTTGGCGTCCTTGGCGTAGCGGTACACGGGCCAGCCGTCGAGGGTGAGCTGCTTGGTGCCGTCGGCGGCGGTGACCTCGCCGAGCAGGGAGGCGTCGACGCCGGGCGCCGCCTTCGCGCCGTCCGCGGGTACGGCCGGCCAGGCCTTGAGGCACGCGGCGTCGCAGTTCGACTGCGGTGGCTGCGCGGTGTCCTTGTCGAAGCGGTACAGGGTGAATCCGGCGCTGTCGGTGACGACGCTGCCGAGCTTCTTGCTGTCCCAGACGGCGAGCTGCCCCGCGGACTCGGCCTTGGCGGCTGTGTCCCCCGACGAGCCGTATCCGTCGGAGCCGTATCCGTCCGAGCCTGCCCCGTAACCGCCCTGGGCGGGCGCCGCGTCGCCCACGTTCTGGCTGGTGCCGCTCGCGCCGGCCTGGTCCTGACCGCACGCCGTCGTCAGGGCCAGCAGAGCCGCGGCCATCGCCACGAACGAGGCGCTGCGCCAGGAGGTCTTCATCGTCAACTCCCGCTGATCTTCTGGGTGTTGCCCGGAACCGGTCGGGTCCGCGCATGACCGTGGGTACGGGCGGCGCCGGGGGGTGTGTTCAACGCGGCGCGAGATTTCTGACTCCTACGGGGGACGGCACGGCCCGTAAACCTCGTGCGCCCCCGCGCCCCACGATCGGAGTATTCGCGCCCGACCCGGGCGTGTCCGTGCCGGACGCTGCCCAGGATCACCGTCGTGCATCGAACGAAGCGGGCCGGATCGGCCCTGGTCACCCGCGCCCTGGCGGTCCTCGTGACGGCCTGGCTGTGCGGCGCGCCCGCGAGCGCGGTGGCGCTGGCCCCGGCCGACGCGTGCGCATGGGCGTCCGTCGACGGCGGCGCGGAAGGCGGCGCCGTCGCGGTCGCGGGCGACGGCGCGCAGTGCAGCCCGTCACCGACCCCGCCTCCACCGAAACCACCGCCGAAGCCCACGCCCAAACCCCCACCTCCCCCACCTCCCCCGCCGCCCCCTCCTCCGCCACCGCCACCGCCGCCACCACCACCGCCTCCCCCTCCGACGACCCATGCTCCCGAGCCCGCTCCCCCACCGCCGCCACCTCCGCCGCCACCTCCGCCGCCGAAGCCCGTACCCAAGCCCAAGCCCAAGCCACCCCCGCCCCGGTCGGCGCCGCCGAAGCCGAGCCCGACGCCCGTGCACTACCCGGCCTACCGCCCGAAGGCGCACCGCGCGCCGCCGAGCGGCGGTCCCTCGCTCGTGACGCTCACCCTGCTCATCACCGCGCCCGCCGTGCTCGCGGTCGCCGCGCTCCGCCCCCGCTGACCTCTGTGGAGACAAGAGATGTCGGAATGGCTTGTACTCGCCCTCGCGATGATCGCGGTGTGCGCCGTGGTCCTCGTCGTCCAGGTGCTGCAGCAGCGCCGGATCGGGGACGACGACGACCCGTCGGAGACCCCCGACGTCATCGAGTACATGACGATGATGATCGGCGTGGTGTACGCGATCGTCCTGGGTCTGGCCATCGCCGGGGTCTGGGAGGCGCGCAGCGCGGCCCAGGACCACGTGCGCAACGAGGCCCAGGCCCTGCACGAGGTCCACGAACGGGTCCGGGTGTACCCGGCGGACGTACGCGCCCGGATCCGCGCGGATGTCGACACGTATGTCAGCCATGTCGTGACGACCGAGTGGCACGCGATGCGGACCAAGGGTGAGCTGACCGACCGCGGCACCGAACTGCTCGACCGGGTGCGGCACGACGTCACCGACTACAAGCCGCGCGACGACTTCGAGGCGCAGGCCTATCAGCCGCTGCTCGACCAGGTGACGGCGGCCGACGACGCCCGTAACGCCCGGGCGGACGCGATCGGGGCGACGATGCCGGGGGTCGTCTGGTTCGGTCTGATCGTCGGCGGGCTCGTCACCATCGGCATGATCTTCGTGCTGCAGATCCGGCGCACTCCGCGCGAACTGATCCTCGCCGGGCTGTTCTCCGCGCTGTTCGCGTTCCTGCTGTTCCTCATCTGGGACTTCGACGCCCCCTACAGCCGGGGGGTCGCGGCGACGGCCGACCCGTTCCTGATGCTGTTCCCCGGCGCCGGTTGAGGCGGCTCCGGGCTGCGGCCCGGCGCCGGCTCCAGCACTCTGGGGGCATGACCGCATGGCAGACCCCCATCGTCGTCCACCCGCCCGCGCCGGAGGGCGGCCGGCACGTCACCGTGCGCGGGCGTCCGGTGGGGCTGGCCCACAGCGACCGGGATCTGACGGAGCTGCTGCGGCGGGCCGGGCTCGGCGAGGCGGACACGACGCTGGACGACCCGCACCTCGTGGAGTGGCGCGGCGCGGGTCCGCACGTGTGGCACGCGGAGGGGACCGACGGGCCGTCAGCCCGCGCCGACCTCCCCTGACCGGCCCACACGCGTTGCCCCGTTCGTACGACACCGATCGCGCGCCGCACGGCGTGTCCCTAGCGTTTCGGGCAGCGAGGTGCTTGTCCCCCGTAGTACGCGGAACCGGTCCGCGGCTGCCCCTCGCGGACCCGGAGGATCTCCCATGCGCGCGATACGTACCGCTTCGGCCGCCGCTCTCTGTCTGACCGCCCTGTCGCTGACGGCCGTACCGGCCGCGGCGGGCGACTCCGACACCTTCCGGGTCGGTGTCACGCCCACGACGGTCGCCGCCGGCGGGCAGATCACGCTCACCTCGCACGGCTGCGAGCGCCGCACCGAGGTCACCGCCGGGATCTTCGACACGGTCTCCATCGGCAAGGGCGGCGGCTCGGCCAGCGCGACGGTCGACTGGGACGCCAAGCCGGGCGCCGTCTATCCCGTCACGTTCTCGTGCAAGCGCGGCCCGACGCGCACCATTCATCTGACGGTCGCGGGCGGCAGACCCGTCGAGCCCACGCCCGAGCCGATCCACCACGGGCACGGCGTGCGGGCCGGTGTCGGCGGCAGCCTCGGCGGTCTCGACATGAAGGCGATCGGCCTCGGCTCGGTCCTGATCCTGGGGTCGCTGGCCACGGCGTACCACCTCGCCCGGCGCCGCACGGGCGACGACGGCGCCTGAGACACCCGCGCGAAAGGCCGGTGCCCCGCGGACCATGACGGTCCGCGGGGCACCGGCCTTTCGCGGCCTCACGCGGCGGGCCCCGTGAAGGGGCCGGGGCCCGCCGCGCCGGATCAGACGCGGTTCTCGGCGCGGCGGCGCATCCAGAAGACTCCGCCGCCGACCAGCGCGACGGCCACGAGGCCGCCGCCGATCGCCATGTCGGTGCGAGTGGCGCCGGTCTCGGTGGAACCGCCGAGACCACCGCGGACGCCACCGTTGATGACGGTGAACGCGGCCGGCTTGGTCACGGTCGAACCGCCGCAGGAGACGGTGATGTCGTGCGCGCCGGGCGTGGCGTCGTGCTTGATGCGCGCGGTGGCGGTCGCGGTGCTGCCCGTGGACCGGGTGAAGCTGGTGGTGTCGAACGCGTTCGACGAAGCGGTGCCGCCCTCCTGGCACTTGGTCGAGTCGACCGTGATGGTCAGCTCCCCGCCGCGCGGGATGACGCTCGGCGTGGCCGTGATGTTGGACGGCGTCGGGTCGGACCAGGCGGACGCGGCGGGGGCGGCGAGACCTACGGCGGCGACGGCGACGGCGGACACCGCCAGAGCACGGGTGGTACGCATGGAAATCCTCCGCGGAAGACGTCCCCGGGGAACGGTCCCCGGGAATTTCGGCGAGAACGCCTCCCAGACGAACCCTCAGATGCCGTGCGCGGCACCGCATTTCGGGGATCGGCCGTCCTGGTGAGGCGACACGCCGAAGGAAATCCGTACAAGCAGACAATCCCGCAGGTCACACACCGTCAGAAAAATCCTGTGCGGGAGAACTCGGATGGCGCACCGGGGCCGCCCCGTCCGGCGGGCCGCCACCCGTTCGCCCTCGCCCCGTCGCCCGTCGTGCGCACTCGACTTAGCGTTCTGGTACGCGCAACGGACACGGTCTCGCCGCCGGGTCCAGAGGGGATGAGCGAATGTTCAAGCCAGCCTTCGCCGAAGAGGAGCGACCCAGGAAGCGAGCCCCGTGGGGCGTGATAGCGCTGGTGCTGCTCACCGGTCTGGCGCTGATCCGCAACGGTTCGGGAGAGTTCGAGGTCGGACCGCCGCAGCCCGCGCCGGCCGCCGCGGCGGACACCCGGATCCCCGCGGCACTCAAGTCCGCGGGCGCCCCGCAGCCGCTGCCGTTCTCGATGGCGGACCGGGTGCGCATCCCGGCGATCCGGGTGGACGCGCCGGTCACCCCGGTCGGCCTGGACGCGGAGGGCTGGGTCGACGCGCCACCGCCGCAGGACCCGAACCTCGCGGGCCAGTTCACGGGCTCGGTCTCGCCCGGTGAGCAGGGCACGGCCATCGTGGTCGGCCATGTCGACAACCTGCAGGGCCCGGCCGTGTTCTACGGGCTCGGCTCCGTGAAGAAGGGCAACCACGTCGAGGTGCTGCGCCGGGACGGCAAGACCGCCGTCTTCGAGGTGTACGGGATCGAGGTGTTCGAGAAGGCGAACTTCCCGGGCGAGAAGGTCTACGGCCCGACCGGCACCCCTGAGCTGCGGGTCATCACCTGCGGCGGCGGTTTCTCGAAGCAGAACGGCTACGACGGGAACGTCGTGGTCTTCGCCCGCCTGGTGTCCGTGCGCTGAGCGCACACCGAGCACACGGACACCAGGTCGGCTCACAGGCCCCGGCGGCGCGGCACGGTCAGGCGGTAGCCGTCGTCGAGCAGCCGGGGCAGATACCTGTGCAGGGCGGCGACGCTCTGCGCGCGGTCGCCGCCGGCGTCGTGGTTGAGGACCACGACGCCGGGCGCGGCGCCGCCCAGCACCCGGGAGACGATCGTGCGGGTGCCCGGCGTGGTCCAGTCGAGGCTGTCCACGGTCCAGGCGAGCGGCTCCATGCCGAGCTCGGCGCCGAGGCGGAACGCGGAGCGGTTCCAGGCGCCGTAGGGGGCGCGGAACCAGGCGGGTGCCTCGCCGGTCGCGCCGTGGACGACCTCGCAGGTGCGCTCGATCTCGGGGCGCATGCGCGCGCGGGTCAGCTTCGTCAGCAGCGGATGCGTCCAGGTGTGGTTGCCGATGACGTGGCCGTCGTCGGCCATCTCGCGCAGCAGGTCCTTGTTCTCGACGGCCATCTCGCCGCACACGAAGAACATGGCCCGCACCTGGTGGCGGCGCAGGGTGCGCAGGATCTCGGGGGTGAACCGCGGGTCGGGGCCGTCGTCGAAGGTGAGCACCATGGCCCGTTCGTCCGGCCCGAAGTCCATGCTGAGCAGGGGCGCGCGACGGACCGCCAGGCGCTGCGGGGCCGCGCGCTGGGGCCCGTACCCGCTGAGCGGCCGCAGCCGGTAGGCGGAGGGCGCGAGGGGCCGGGCCGCGGGGGCACCGGCGGCCGGGGCCGCGCTCGGGCTCGCGCCCGCCGGGCCGCCCGCGCGGTCGGTCGCGGAGCAGCCGGTGAGGGCGGCCACGGCGACGGCGGTGAACCCGCGCAGGAAGGTGCGCCGGCCCGAGGACGGGTGCCGGGCCGGCGCTGCGGTGTCGTGATCTGTTTTCATGCTTAATGCCTCGCACGCGCCCCGCCGGGCGGGCCCCGCGACACCTGCGGGCCCGGGCGAAAGCACCCGTTCAGCCGGGGCCGTCCGACCGGTGCGCCCACCAGGGACTTTCGGCTAGCCTCTCGGCGTGAACGAACAGCAGCCCCCACAGTTCGAACGCGGCACGGACGGCCCGAAGGTGATCGTCGTCGGCATGGACGGCTCGGACTCCTCCTTCCGCGCCGCCGCCTACGCCGCCGGTCTGGCCCGCCGGCAGAACGCCCTGCTCGCCGTCGTGTACGTGCAGCCCGTGATGGCGGCCGGGACCGCCCTCGGGGTGCCGGTCGGCGAGGTGACCGACGAGGTCGCGGAGGGGCTCATCGCCGAGATCCGCGCGGGCGTGGAGCGGGCGAAGGGCATATACGACCTGCGCTGGGAGTTCCACACCTTCCGCGGCGATCCGTACAACGGCCTGGTCACCGCGGCCGACAAGCTGACGGCGGACGCGGTGGTCGTCGGGGCGTCCGAGCAGGCGGGGCACCGGATCATCGGCTCGGTGGCGGTGCGTCTGGTGAAGGCGGGGCGCTGGCCGGTGACCGTGGTCCCGTAGAACCAGGGGCGCGGGCCGGGGCGTGCCTTCTTCCGAACACGCCCCCGCAGGTGCATCATGAGCGGCCGTCAGCCGTCGCACCTGCGAAGAGGTGAACCCCATGGCCAAACTACGGATGGGACAGGGCGTACTGCGCCGCAAGCCCATCGAACAGATCGAGGACACGGAGTCCGGGGCGGGTGGCGAGTCGGCACAACTGACCCGCACGCTCGGTCTGACACAGCTCACCGCGATCGGCGTGGGCGGCATCATCGGCGCGGGCATCTTCACGCTCGCAGGCACGGTCGCGAACGAGAAGGCCGGTCCCGCCGTGCTGATCTCGTTCCTCATCGCGGGGGTGGCGAGCGCGGCGGCCGCCCTGTCGTACGCCGAGTTCGCCGGCCTGATCCCGAAGGCCGGGTCCGCGTACACGTACGGGTACGCGGTGCTCGGCGAGCTGGTGGGCTGGTTCATCGGCTGGGACCTGCTCCTGGAGTACACGGCGATCGTGGCGGTGGTCGCGATCGGCATCTCGGGGTACTTCAGCTTCCTGCTGGGCGAGATGGGGCTCGAGCTGCCCAAGTGGATGCTGGGCGCGCCCGGTACCGGTGACGGGCACAAGGTCGACCTGTTCGCGGCGCTGCTGTGTCTGCTGATCGCGTACCTGCTCACGCTCGGCATCAAGAACGCGGCCCGGTTCGAGACGGTCGTCGTGGTGCTGAAGGTGCTCGTGGTGGTCGTGGTGATCGCGGTGGGCTTCTTCCACATCGACACGGGGAACTACACGCCGTTCTTCCCGTTCGGGGTGAGCGGGGCGTTCACGGGAGCGGCGACGGTGTTCTTCGCCGTGTTCGGCTACGACGCGATGTCGACGGCGGCCGAGGAGTCGAAGGACGCGCAGCGGCACATGCCGAAGGCGATCCTGTACTCGCTGGCCATCTCAATGGTGCTGTACGTGCTCGCCTGTCTGGTGCTGACGGGCATGCAGGACTACAAGGACATCGACCCGGAGAGCGGCTTCTCGACGGCGTTCAAGTCGGTCGGTCTGAGCGGGCTCGCGGACGTGATCGCGGTCGGCGCGATCATCGGCATCCTCACCGTGATGTTCACGTTCATGCTGGGTGTGACGCGCGTGTGGTTCTCGATGTCGCGCGACGGGCTGCTGCCGAAGTGGTTCGCGAAGACGCACCCGACGCGGCACGTGCCGACGCGGGTGACGTGGATCGTCGGGTTCGCGTCGGCCGCCATCGCCGGGTTCCTGCCGATCGGCGAGGCGGCCGAGCTGACCAACATCGGCATCCTGCTGGCGTTCGTCGTGGTGTGCATCGCGGTGATCGTGCTGCGGTACCGGCAGCCGGAGCTGCCGCGCACCTTCCGCACGCCGGGCATGCCGTTCGTGCCCGCGATCGGGGTCGTCTTCTCGATCTGGCTGATCACGTTCCTGGAATGGCAGACGTGGGTGCGGTTCGCCGTCTGGTTCGTGATCGGGCTCGTCATCTACTTCGGGTACTCGTACAAGAGGTCCGAGCTGAACCGCACCGAGACCTAGTCAGCTCACGCCTCACCGGCCTCGAGGGACTTCTGGAACTCCTGCTTCATCTTGTCGAGTCCCTTGGGGCCCCACTCCGTCCAGAACGGCTTCCACTCGCTGATCTTCCGGCGCCCGGCGACGATGTCGTTGACCAGGTCGTTCGCCTCGGTCGACAGGCGTCCGTAGTGCTCGGTGTACGCGTCCGAGTAGTGGCCGATCGTCGCGTTCTGGACGGCCGTGCGCAGGAGTTCCTGCTCGACCCCGTACATGTCCTTGACGTCCTGGACGCCGTGGCTGCCGGGGAAGACGGACGGGGCGAGGGCGAAGGGGGCCGTGGTGGCGGTGGCCAGGCCGCTCCACAGGCCCTCGACCTCCTGCTTGCCCTTCTTGGTGCGCTGCGGGAAGCCCTTGTCGTCGTAGGTGAAGTCGCTGCCCTCGGCGCCGAACTCCAGGAACTCGCGCTCCTTGGTGCCGTAGGGCGCGGCGAGGTAGTTCAGGATCTCCAGCATCATCCGGACGCGCTTCTCGCTGCCCTTCTTGATCGCCGTGTATCCGATGGTGCCGAACGCGTGGTAGTGCGCGTTGGCCTTGGCGCCGTCGGCGTCGAAGGGGATGAGGACCTCGGCGGCGAGGGCCGGGTCGTTGGTCCGGGTGTCCTTGCGGGCGCCGGTCGGGTTGGCGTAGACGCAGGCGCCGATGCGGCCCTGGGCGAGCTTGAGGTAGGCGTCGGCCATCTTGGGGTCGCCGGGGTAGAAGACGCCCGCCTTCTTGAGCTTGACGACGAAGTTGAGCGCTTCGAGGTACTGCTCGGACTCCATCCAGAAAGTGACCTTGCCGCTCTTGTCGCGGCCCCACTTGTTGGGTGCGCCGTAGCACTGGCTGAGGACGCTCACCGCGTTGCCGTAGATCGGTTCGAGGGCCCAGGTGTTGCCGCCGGTGACCTCCTTGCACTTGTCCATGAACTCCTCGGTGCTCTTCGCCGAGAAGCCGTCGGCCTTCGCCCAGATCTTCGGGTTGCCGCCGTAGACCTGGCCGAGGGCCGGGTAGGGGCTGGGAGCGCCCCAGATCCTGCCGCCCACGACGGCGGTCTTCCAGTGCGCCGGGGTCATGTTGGCGAGGTTCGGGTAGTCCTTGACCGCGTCGCCGGACACGTACTCCGTGATGTCGGCCATCTTGGAATCCAGGAGCTGCGCGATGTGCTGCAGGCCCTGGTTGGGCGGGATCCACATGAGGTCGGGGAGGTCGCCGCCGGCGACGATCGCGGGGAACTTCTCCTCGTAGCCGGGGTCGGTGCCGAGGATCGCGGAGAGGTCGACGCCGAGCTTCGAACTCACCTGCCTCCAATGGGCGTTGGAGCCCTTGGGCAGCGGGGGCTGGACCCAGATCTCGGTGAGCATCGAGACCTTGGAGCCGTCGCCGGGGACCTTCGCGACGCTCTGGACGAGCTCCTTCGGGTAGGAGAGGAAGCCGGCGGACAGGCCCTTGGCGTTGGGCGGCAGGTCGGGCTTGACGCCGGTGAAGGGGACGTAGGTGGGCAGTTTGACCTTGGCGGAGGCGGCCTCGCCCTTGCCGGCGGTGGAGCTTCCGCAGCCGGTGAGGAAGGAGGAGGCGGCGCCCGCCGCGACGGCGGTGCTCAGGCCGAGGAAACGGCGTCGGGACACACCGGTGCTCATGATCGACTCCACACGGGTTCGGGGAACGGGAGGTACGGGCAGGGGGGCGGGGCCGGCCCTGGATCGCGGGCCGGGTCAGCCCTTGATCGCGCCGGTGAGCACGCCCTTGCTGAAGTACTTCTGCAGGAAGGGGAAGAGCAGCAGGATCGGCAGCAGCGCGAGCATGACGACGGCCATGGAGATGGACTGCGGCGGCGCCATGTGGGTCACGCCCAGCTGGTCGGAGGTGATGGCCTTGCCCTGGACCACGTAACTGCGGAGCACGACCTGGATGGGCCACTTGCCGGAGTCGTCGAGGTAGAGCATCGCGTTGAAGAAGGCGTTCCAGTACGTGACGGCGTAGAAGAGGCCGACGACGGCGATGACGCCCTTGGACAGCGGCATGACGATGCGGGTGAGGACGCGCCAGTCGCCGGCGCCGTCGATGCGGGCGGCCTGGTAGAGCTCCTCGGGGATGTTCATGAAGAAGGCCCGCATGACGACGAGGTTGAAGGCGTTGATCAGGCCGGGCAGGATCAGCGACCAGTACGAGTCCCGCAGTCCGAGTTCCTTGACCAGGACGTACATGGGGATCATGCCGGGCGCGAACAGCAGCGTGAACAGGACCATGAGCAGGACCGGCCTGCTGCCGGGGACGCCGCGCTTGGACAGGGCGTAGGCGAGGCCGACGGTCGTCAGGAGCGAGAGGGTCGTGCCGACGACGGTGATGCCGATGCTGACGAGGACGGCCCGGGTGACGAGGCCGCCGGACAGGATCGTGGAGTACGCCTCGAAGGTGGGGTCCGTCGGGAAGAGGACGAAGCCGCCGGACGCGGTGATCTCCTCGCGGGAGGCGAGGCTCGTGGACAGGACCGTGAGGAACGGCAGGATCATCACGGCGCAGATGACGGTGAGGACGACGGCCTTGGCGCTCTTGCCGAGCGGGCTCGGGGGCTCCTCCCAGGCGGGGCGCGCGTCCTCGGGCCGGGGCTTCAACAGGGGGAGGGAGAAGGTCACTTGCTGTACACCCCTTGCTCTCCGAAGGCGTGGGCGAGCTTGTTGGCGCCCCAGATCATGAGGGCGCCGACGACACCCTTGACGAGGCCCGCGGCGGCGCCGACGCCCCAGTCGCCGTAGACGACGCCGTGGTAGTAGACGTACGTGTCGAGGACCTCGGCGGCGCGGGCGCCGACCGCGTCGCGCTGGAGCAGGAACTGCTCGAAGCCGACGGACAGGACGTCGCCGAGCCGCAGCACGAGCAGCATGATCGTGACGCTGCGGACGGCGGGCAGCGTCACGTGCCACATGCGGCGCCAGCGGTTCGCGCCGTCGACGGCGGCGGACTCGTAGAGGCTCTGGTCGACGTTGGCGAGCGCCGCGAGGTAGATGATCATGCCCCAGCCGATGTCCTTCCAGATGACCTGGGAGGTGATCAGCAGCGGGAAGGCGTGCGGGTCGGTCATCACGTCGAGGGCCGAGAAGCCGTGGTCGCGCAGGAAGTTGGAGACGAGGCCCGCGCCGCCGAGGACCTGCTGGAACAGGGCGACGACCAGCACCCAGGAGATGAAGTGCGGCAGGTAGACGACGCTCTGCACGAACTTCTTCACGCGGCTGGAGACCAGGCTGTTGAGGAGCAGGGCGAGGGCCAGCGGGGCGGGGAAGAAGAAGACGAGCTGGAGGGCGGCGAAGGCGAGGGTGTTGCGGACGGACTCCCAGAAGGCCGGATCCGCGAAGAGTTCCTGGAAGTTGGCGAGGCCGACGAGGGCGCTGTCCTTGAAGCCGATGAAGGGCTGGTAGTCCTCGAAGGCGACGATGTTGCCGAGCATCGGGACGTAGAAGAAGACGACGAAGAACAGCAGGCCGGGCGCCATCAGGGCGAGCATCACCCAGTTGTCGCGGAGCCGGCGCGCGAGCGGCGGACGGCTCCTGAGGGTGCGGCCCCCGGGCCGGGCCGGGGCGGCCGCGGGCGGCGAGGCGGCACGGACGCGCCGTTCTGTTGCTGGGGAAGACACGCGTACTCCCACCGACGGGACGGGTGCGGCCGCCCGGCACGTCGAGACGCCGGGAGGAGCGGCCGCCAATAAAGAAGGCAACTTTCCGAATTGGAGAGTCATCATGGAAGCGGCCGGAGGGCACGTCAACCGCCTTCCGGCCCCGGGAAGTTGGACTCTTCTTCGGCGGCGCTTGGACTTTTCTGCGGGGAGAGCGCTACGCGGGCTGTTCGACGTGGTCCAGGGCGAGGCGGGCCGCCCCGATCGCGGTGGACTCCTCACCGAGCGTGGAGGTCCGCACTTCGGGCGGGCACGGGGTGAGTGTGGCGAGCCGCTCGGCGAACGGCTCGCTGAGCAGGGCCCCGGCCCGCGAGATCCCGCCACCGAGCACGACGGCCCGCGGGTCGAGCACCGCGACGTGCCGGGCGAGGCTGTCGGCGAGGGCGTGCGCGAAGGCCCGCAGGGTGTAGGCGGCGCCGCCGTCACCGGCCGCGGCGGCGCGCACGACGGCGCGGGCCGCGTTCTCCCGCGTGGGGCGCGCCTCTCCCCCGTGCCCGGCGAACCAGTCGAGGAGCCGCTGGTAGGGCACGGTCCAGCCGTCCCCCGCGACCATCTCGCCGGCGGCGCCGTGGTGACCCCGGTGCAGCTCGCCGCGCAGCCACAGGCCGATGCCGAGCCGGTTGCCGACGTACAGGTACAGGAAGTCGTCGGTGCCGGACGCGACGCCCGCGGTGCCTTCGGCGAGGGTGGCGAGCTGGATGTCGTTGCCGACGACGACCGGGCCCGGGGCGTGGCCCGCGAGTTCGGCCGTCAGGTCGACGCCGCTCCAGCCGGGCAGCGAGTCGCTGACGGTGACGACGCGGCCCGCGGGGTCGACCATGCCGCTGGTGCCGACGCCGGTGGCGAGCGGGCGCAGCCCGGCCGCGGCGGGTCCGGCGAGGCAGCGGGCGACGGCGGTGCGGACGGCGTCGAGCCTTTGGTCCGCGTCCAGTTCGGGCGTGACCGGCAGCCGGTGGGAGGCGACGGTGCGGCCGAGCAGGTCGGTGGCGAGGACCAGGATCTTGTGGGCGCCGACGTCGACGCCCAGCACGTGCCCCGCCTCGGCGCGGAAGCGGAAGCGGCGGGCCGGGCGGCCGACCCCGCCGGCGCCTGGCTCCAGCTCGACCAGGCGTCCCTCGCGCAGCAGTTGGGCGGTCAGGTCCTGGGCGGTGGGCCGGGACACGCCGATCAGCGCGGCGAGCTCGGGCACGGTGATCTCGGCGCGCTCGCGCAGCACGCGCAGGGCCGCGGCCGTGTTGAGCCGGCGCAGCAGCGACGGATCGCCACTCTTGTCCTGCTTGTCGCGCTTATCGCTCTTATCGCTCTTGTCGTCGTGGCTGGTTCTCATGGGCGCGGCTCCCCCCGATCCAAGGTGTCCCCCTTGACAGCATGATCGGTGACTCCCCAGGGTGACCCGGAGTGATTGAGCAACTTACCTAATAAACGCGCCCCTGGGGGACCACGCATGGGTGAGCAACACACGGTCGAGCACGGCACGCTCCGACGACTCGCGCTCCCGGCCGGAGACGGTCATCCCGAACTGGCCTGCGGCGTCGGCGACTGGGACACCGAGGCCTACGGCAACCACCGCATCCTCGTCCGCGCCGCGCAGGCCGGACCGGCCCTCGCGGCAGAACTGCCGTGGCGGCGCCGGGATCCGGACCCGCAGCTGGTCGACGTGGTGGTGCTCGCCCCGTCCGGGCGCCGGGTGCGCAACACGCTGGCGGTGGAGGTGACGGCCGAGCGCGGCCGCATCGCCTTCGAGCCCGTCGAGGGCCCGGGCACGTACGCCGTGCACTACCTGCCGTACGCGCACACCGGCCGCGCCTACTACCCGCAGGCCGTCTACCGGCAGCCCGTGCGCACCGCCGACCCCGCCTGGGTGCACGCGCACGGGCTCGACCGGACGGACGCGGGCTGGGAGCGGCTGCCGCGCGCCGAGCCGTTCCGCTACGAGGCGGCGAGCGCCGTCGACTCCTTCGCCCCGCTCGGCTTCGCCGCGACCGAGGACGAACGGCGGAAGCTCGAACTCGCCGATCCGGATGCCGACTTGCTGCTCTTCGGGGAGGACCGCGCGCACCCCCTGGGCCGGTACGGGCAGTTGCCCGCCCGCTGGGCGCGCGGGGTGCCCGGCGCCCCGTACGAGGGCACGGCGGACCGCGGGGAGTTCTTCGCGTTCCAGGTCGGCGTGTACGCGCGCACGGATCTGGCCGGTCTGACGGCGCGGGTGCGCGGACTGCCGTTCCCGGTGCGCTGCCCGAGCCTGGGCGGCACGGACGCGCGCGGCCGTCCTCTCACCCGGCGGGTGGACGTGCCGGCGGGCAGGGTCGACGCGCTGTGGTTCCTCGCGAAGGTCCCGGCGGACGCGGTGCCGGGCCCGTACGAGGGCCAGGTCGAGGTGAGCGCCCCTGGTGCGGCCCCGCAGGTGCTGCCGGTCCGGCTCACCGTCACCGAGCACCTGGTGACCGACGGCGGGACCGGGGAGCCGGAGCGGCTCGCCCGGCTGGCCTGGCTGGACAGCGCGGATGGGCACGACGACACGGTCGTGCCGCCGTTCACCCCGGTGACCTGCGCGGACGCGCCCGACGGCGGGCGCGAGCTGGGGCTGCTCGGGCGACGGGTCCATCTCGGCGCGGACGGGCTGCCGCACCGGCTGGTGTCGACGTTCACCCCGGCCGTCACCGCGGCCGACGGCCCGCCGCACGACCTGCTGGCGGGACCGGTCCGCTTCGACCTCGGCCGCGCGCTCGAACTCGGCCCGCTGACCTCGGAGCAGCCCGGCCCGGGCCGCGTCACCTGGAAGGTCAGAGCCTCCTCGGACGAGCTCCTGGTCGACACCGAGGGCGAGGTGGAGGCGGACGGCTTCCTCGTCCTGCGGATCGGCGTGGAGGCACGCGCCCGCCTCGAACTCCCCGACGTGACCCTCGATGTGCCCGTGCGCGAGCCGCTCGCCCGGTACGTGATGGGGCTCGGCCTGACCGGGCGCGACTGTCCGGAGACGTACGACTGGACCTGGGACACCCCGACCCGCAACCAGGACGCCCTGTGGCTCGGCTCCGCGCACGCCGGACTCCAGCTGTCCCTGCGCGACGAGCACTACGCCCGCCCCCTGAACACCAACTACTACCGGGAGAAGCCCCTGGTCACGCCCCGCTCCTGGGCGGGCGACGACGGGCGGGGCGGGGTACGGCTGCGCACGGCGGGCGGGGTGCGCACCGTCACCGCGCACAGCGGCCCGGTCCGGCTGGAGGCGGGCGAGCGGCGCCGCTTCGAACTACGGCTGCTGCTCACGCCGTTCAAACCGATCACCCCGCGCACCCAGCTCACCGACCGCTACTTCCACGCGTACGCCACGCCCGAGGAGGCCGCGGAGTACGGGGCGAACGTCGTCAATCTGCACCACGCCACTCCCCCGAACCCGTACATCAACGACCCGCTGCTCGCCGCCGACGTGCTGCGCTCCTACACCGACCGGGCGCACGCGCTGGGGGTGCGCGTGAAGGTGTACGACACGGTGCGCGAACTGACGCGTCACTCACCGGAGTTGAGGGTGCTGGCCTCGTTCGGGGACGAGGTGCTGGCGGCGGGGCCGGGTGGCGGGCACGCCTGGCTGCGGGAGCATCTGGGCGAGGCGCACGTGCCCGGCTGGGTGGCCTCCGACGTCCGGGACGTCGCGGCCGTCACGACGGGCGAGTCCCGCTGGCACAACTTCTACGCGGCGGGGGTGCGGCGGCTGCGCGAACGCCTCGGCGTCGACGGGCTGTACCTGGACGACGTGGCCTACGACCGGACCACGATGAAGCGGGTCCGCAAGGCGCTGACCTCGGCGGGCGGACCGCCGCCGGTCGTGGACCTGCACTCCTGCAACCAGTTCCGGGCCCCGGACGGCTTCGCCTCCAGCGTCAATCTGTACGCCGAACTGCTGCCGTACGTCGACCGGTTGTGGCTCGGCGAGCTCTTCGACTACGCGGCGACGGACCCGGCGTACTGGCTCGTGGAGATCTCCGGGATTCCGTTCGGGCTGATGGGCGAGATGCTGGAGGGCGGCGGCAATCCGTGGCGCGGGCTCGTGTTCGGGATGACGGCTCGGGCCCCGATGACGGATGTGCGGCCGCTGTGGCGGGCGTTCGACGAACTCGGGCTTCCCGAGGCGGAGATGACCGGCTGGTGGGCCGGTGACGCCACGGTGGGCACCGGCGACGACGCGGTGCTCGCGACGGTGTGGCGTGGGCCCGACGGGGCGACGACGGTGGCGCTCGCGTCCTGGGCGGACGGCCCGGTGGACTGCCGGCTGACGCTCGCGGGCGCGGAGGTGGCGGCGCAGGCGCCGGGGATCGAGGGCTTCCAGGAGGAGCGGGAGTACGCCGCGGGCGGCCCGGTCCGGGTCGAACCCGGACGGGGCCTGCTGCTGCGGCTGCGCCCCGCGGGCGCCGGGCCTCAGGTCACTTCGCCATGACGAGCCCGTCACGGTCCGCGCCACGGCTGAGGACGACCCGGCGGATGGCGTCACGGATGCCGCCGAGATCGGCGCCCTCGTCGACGGCGCGGCCCAGGTTCACGACGCGGCCCGTGGACACGTCGAACCACTGCGGCACGAACTCGGCCTTGGTCACCTGCCAGCGCTGCCCGTCCCGGGCGGGCGGCGCGAAGGTGAAGCGGCCGACCGAGCTCATGTTGCCGCGGGCGTCGCGCGCGCCGTCGTAGTTGAACATCTCGCCGGCGATCTGGTCGCCCATCCCGTACACGATCCAGGTCCCGTTGACCTTCTCGTAGGCCTGCGGGATGTGGGCGTGGGTGCCGAGGATCAGGTCGATGTCGGGTCGGCCGCCCGTGGTCGACGCGGTCAGTTCGCGGCCGAGGCTCAGCTGGCGCTCGTCGGGCTCGTCCTGCCACTCGGTGCCCCAGTGCAGCGAGACGACGACCACGTCGGCCCCGGCGCGACGGGCCGCACGGGCGTCCTCGACGATCCGCTCCCGCTCCATCAGGTTCACGGACCAGGGCTTGCCCTCGGGCATCGGGTGGTCGTTGGTGTCGTAGGTGTAGGCGAGCTGGGCGATACGGGCGCCGCCCGCCTTCAGCCAGGCGGGGGCCCGGCCCTCGGCGGCGGTGCGGCCGGAGCCCGCGTGCTTCACTCCCGCCTTGTCGAAGGCGTCCAGCGTGCGGGTGACGCCGTCGGCGCCGTCGTCGAGGGTGTGGTTGGAGGCGGCGGAGCAGGAGTCGTAGCCAGTCTCTTTGAGGCCGGCCGCGACCTCGGGCGGGGACTTGAAGTCGGGGTATCCGCTGTAGTCGCCCTGGGCTCCGTAGACCGTCTCCATGTGACAGATCGCCACGTCCGCGCGCGAGACCACGGGCTTCATGCCGGCCAGCATGGGGCGGAAGTCGTAGCCGGTGCCGCCCGCGTCCTCGTGCGCCTTCTCGATGATCGAGGAGTGCGGCAGGACGTCGCCGGACGCGGCGAGAGTGAACGGGCGGACGGCCGGTGCGGGGGCGGGGGCGGCCTTGTGGGGCTGCGTGGGCCCGGCGCCGGGGGCCGCGCAGCCGGCGCCCAGGCCGATCACGGCGGCGGCGAGGGCCAGCGCCTTGTGCCGGGTACTGCCGCGTGTGCTGCTCCGTGTGTGGGGCGTCATCGATCAGGCTCCCTGAACAGGTGAGATGAGGGGACGTGAGTGGATTGCCGTAGGTGAATTCCGGTGGGTGGATTGCCGTAAATATCCACATATGACAAAAGGGCGGAGTCAAGGCGCCGAACCGGGGCGCGGCCCCGCTCGACCCGTTCGCCGCACCGCTCGTCGAGCGCATCGACCGTCCGGCGCACACCGGCGCCCGGGATCTGGGCGCCGACGGCCCCCTGCGCTGCCATACGCGCATGACGACGGCGCTCAGGACACCCAGGACGACGGAGGCGGACCTCGCGCAGGTCCAGCAGCAGCACGGCAGGCCGCTCTACGCGTTCCTGCTGCGGCTGTGCGACGGCGACCGGCAGCGGGCGGAGGACCTCGTCCAGGAGACGTACGTACGGGCCTGGCAGCATCCGGAGGCGCTCCGCTCGGAGCACGAGTCGGTGCGGCCCTGGCTGTTCACCGTCGGGCGGCGCCTCGCCATCGACGCCCGGCGGGCCCGGCTCGCCCGCCCCGCCGAGGTCGGGGACGCGGTGCTCGAGAACGCGCGGGTCTGCGCGGACCACGCCGAGCGGTCGGCGGCGGCGCTCGACGTGCGGGAGGCGGTGGCCACGCTCAGCCCCGAGCACCGGGCCGTGCTCCTGGAGGTCTACTTCAAGGGCGCCAGTGTGGCGGAGGCCGCAGGCACCCTCGGCATTCCCCCGGGTACCGTGAAGTCCCGTGCGTACTATGCGTTGCGGGCGTTGCGCAGGGTCCTTCCGGGCTACGCGCCTGAGCTGCGATGAAACCGACGGCCGGGTCAAGCATCGGTAAAGCGCCTGCCCGGAGGGGAATTTCCTCGATTGAGTAATCCGCTGTCCTGCCCGGTGAGTCGACCGGGCGGGCCGGGACCGGCGCACGCACGGACCGGAGGAAGGCGGACAGGGACATGCGGTACGGGAGCCACGACGGCGCGGCGGGCGCCGAGGGCGGCGGCGCACAGGGGCCGGACGGTGAACTCGCCGTGCCCATGGCCTGGTTGTACGCGGAGTACATCGCGGACGAGCTGCTGCGCACCGGGGATCTGATGCCGCCCACGTCCTTCGAGTTCCGCGCGGGCAGAGACGCGCTCGCCCTCACCATCTACCTGTCGGACGTGAGCGACGAGCTGTCCGGGATCCGGGTCGTGTCCCAGCTGGAGACCTGGTCCTCGCTGACCGCCTACGACCGGCCCTGGCAGTCCTGGGTGCGGGCCTCGCTCGCCGAACGGGAGGCGAAGGTACGGCGGTCCGGGCTGCCGTCGCCGGATCTGCCGCTCGCCGCCGAGGCGTGGCGCTGGCTGGAGGAGACGGAGCTGCTGGCTCCGGATCTGGACGCGGTGCCGGTGCCGGACGAGGAGGACGGTCCGCAGGTGTGGACGCCCGCGTGGCGGCTCGGCTTACCTCTGGGGCATCTGGCGATCCATCTGTTCTGAGATCCTCTCCGCCATGAGACCCTCCCCGGCCGGTCTCAGGGGGCGTGGACGCCCGCGCGGTACTTCGGGATGCGGACCGTGATCTTCATTCCCGCGCCGGCGGCCGTCTCGATGACCAGGCCGTGATCGTCGCCGAAGACCTGGCGCAGCCGCTCGTCCACGTTCGACAGTCCGACCCCGTGGGAGGCGCCGCCCTCGCCGCGCAGGATCGCGCGGAGTTCGGCGGGGTCCATGCCGACACCGTCGTCCTCGATGACGACCTCGGCCTCGGCGCCCGCGTCCGTCGCCACGATCGTGATGCGGCTGCGGGTCACCGCGCCCTCCAGGCCGTGCTTGACCGCGTTCTCGACCAGGGGTTGCAGGCACAGGAACGGGAGCGTGACGGGGAGCACCTCGGGGGCGATCTGCAGCGTGACGGAGAGGCGGTCGCCGAACCGGGCGCGGACCAGGGCCAGGTACTGGTCGATGGAGTGCAGTTCGTCGGCGAGCGTGGTGAAGTCGCCGTGCCGGCGGAACGAGTAGCGGGTGAAGTCGGCGAACTCCAGAAGCAGTTCACGGGCGCGCTCCGGGTCCGTACGGACGAACGAGGCGATCGCGGCGAGCGAGTTGAAGATGAAGTGCGGAGAGATCTGGGCGCGCAGGGCCTTGATCTCGGCCTCGATCAGGCGGGTGCGGGAGCGGTCCAGTTCGGCAAGTTCCAGCTGGACGGATACCCAGCGGGCGACCTCGTCGGTGGCGCGGGCCAGTACCGCGGACTCGCGCGGGGCATAGGCGACGACGGCGCCCCGGACGCGGCCGTCGGCGACGACGGGGGCGGCGACCGCCCAGCGCAGCGGGCAGTCCACCCAGTCGCAGCCGCAGGCGAACGCCACGGAGCGGCCGCCTCCGGCGAGGGCCGGGGTCAGTTCGGGCATGACGTGGGCGGCGTGGGCCTGTTCGGAGACGCCGTCCCAGGCGAGGACGGTGGAGCGGTTGGTGAGGGCGAGGGCGTCCGTGCCGAGGAGGGTCCTGAGGCGGCGGGCCGATTTACGGGCCGTCTCCTCCGTGAGGCCCGCGCGGAGGGGCGGGGCGGCCAGGGAGGCGGTGTGGAGGGTGTCGAAGGTGGCGCGCTCCACGGGTGTGCCGATGTCGCTGTGGCGGGCCTTGTTCGTCGCTCGGCGACCCAGGGCGTAGCCCAGGGTGAGGAGGACGGGGGTCAGCGCCACGAGGGCGGCGACGGCTCCGCCGGTCACCGGGGATCCTCCTGCCGGGGGGTGGCTTCCTTCGCCGTGGGACCGGCGGTCGGTGGGTGCGTTTCCCTTGTGCGTGGTTGCTCGCGCAGTTCCCCGCGCCCCTGAAGGCGCACTTCGTGCGCCCCAGGGGTCGACCGGTCGCGCCCCGCGACGGAGTCGCCAGTAGACACAGCCCCGCGCCCCTTGCGGGGCGCCCCCACTCCCGCCCCTCTCAACTCCTCCGGGAGGTGGAGGCGGGTCATCGTCGCTGTCGTGTGCGGGGGGACGGAGTCGGGGGTGGCCAGGCTGACCAGGATCATCGTCAGGAAGCCGATCGGGACCGACCAGACCGCGGGCCAGGCCAGGAGCGTGTGGAGCCAGCCGGTCGTCGCGGCGCCCGACACCGTCAGGGTCACCGCGAGGAGCGCCGAGCCGCCGCCCGCGAACAGACCCGCCACCGCGCCGGGCGGCGTCAGGCGACGCCACCAGATGCCGAGCAGGAGCAGCGGGCAGAAGGAGGACGCGGAGACGGCGAAGGCCATGCCCACCGCGTCGGCCACGGGGACGCCGTCGACGAGGAGCGCACCACCGAGCGGGAACACGACGGCCAGGACGACCGCGAGGCGGAAGTGGCGGACGCCGCGCGTGGGCAGCACATCCTGGTTGATCACTCCGGCGACGGCCATCGTCAGCCCCGAGGCCGTCGACAGGAACGCGGCGAACGCCCCGCCCGCCACCAGCGCCCCGAGCAGGTCCCCCACGACGCCGCCGATCATCCGGCCGGGCAACAGCAGGACCGTGGCGTCGGCGTCCTGGGCGGCGGTCAGTTCGGGGGCGTACAGGCGGCCGAGCCAGCCGTAGAGCGGCGGGAGCAGGTAGAAGAGGCCGATGAGGGCGAGGACGACGACGGTGGTGCGCCGGGCGGCGCGGCCGTTCGGGCTGGTGTAGAAGCGGACGACGACGTGCGGCAGGCCCATCGTGCCGAGGAACGTGGCGATGATCAGCCCGTACGTGGCGTACAGGGGATGGTCGGCGCGACTGGTGGCGAGGGGGCGGCCGGCTCCGGCGCCGGTGGGCGGGAGGTCCGTCGCGGGGAGGTCCGGTGCGGGGGTCGCGCCGTGCCAGGCGAGGAGGAGGAAGAACGCGGGGACGAGGAGTGCCGTCAGTTTCAGCCAGTACTGGAAGGCCTGGACGAAGGTGATGGAGCGCATGCCGCCGGCGGCGACGGCGAGCACGACGACGGCAGTGACGAGCGAGCCGCCGACCCAGCGGGGCGCGCCCGTGAGGACCTGGAGGGTGAGTCCGGCCCCCTGGAGCTGCGGCACGAGGTACATCCAGCCGGCGCCGACGACGAACACGCTGACCACGCGCCGCACCCGGCGCGACTCGAGCCGCCCCTCCGCGAAGTCCGGCAGCGTGTAGGCGCCGGAGCGGCGCAGGGGCGCGGCGACGAAGACGAGCAGGACGAGATAGCCCGCGGTGTAGCCGACCGGGTACCAGAGCATGTCGGGGCCGTGCACGAGGACGAGTCCGGCGACGCCGAGGAACGAGGCCGCGGACAGGTACTCGCCGCTGATCGCCGCCGCGTTGAGCCGGGGCCCGACGGTGCGCGAGGCCACGTAGAAGTCGGACGTGGTGCGGGAGATGCGCAGGCCGAAGCCGCCGATGAGGACCGTGGCGAGGACGACGACGGCCACCGCGGGTATCGCGTACGCCTCGTTCACGGTGCTCCGGTGTCGCGGCCGCGGACCAGGTCGGCGAAGTCGCGTTCGTTGCGTTCGGCGCGGCGCACGTACCACCAGGCGATGAGGACGAGGAACGGGTAGCAGCCGGCGCCGAGGACGAACCATGCGACGGCCGGGTTGCCGAGCGCGCCGAAGAAGAGCGGGAGGACGGCGACGGGCACGGCGAGGGCCATGAACGCGACGGTGCCGGTGCGGAGTTGGCCGCGCATGAGGGAGCGGACGTAGGCGGCGCCGAGCGTCGTCTGTTCGTCGATCTCGCCCTGGGTGCGCAGGGCGGGCGGACCGGTCGCGCCGTGCGCGGTGCGCGGCTCGCCGGTCACCACTTCGCGGCGTGGTTCGGACACGGGCGGAGTGTAGGCAGGTGCGGGCGGGTGACGGAAGGGGCTGGTCAGCCACCTGCGCGGCGCATCAGCAGCTCCCGTACGCGGCCGGCGTGGCGGCGGCTGACGGCGATCTCGGCGCTGCCGACCCGTACGGTCATGCCGCCGCCGTCGAGCCGGAGTTCGTCGATGCGGTGCAGGGCGACGAGGTGGCTGCGGTGGACGCGGACGAAGCCGAGCGGCTGCCAGCGCTCTTCGAGGGTGGTGAGCGGTATGCGGACGAGGTGGCCGGCGCCGTCGGCGGTGTGCAGGCGGGCGTAGTCGCCCTGGGCCTCGGCATAGGTGATGTCGGCGACGGCGACGAGGCGGGTGATGCCGCCGAGTTCGACGGGGATGCGGTCGGGGACGGTGGCCGGGGGCGCGGCGACGGCGGCGCGTTCGGCGACGCGGCCGACGGCCTCGGCGAGGCGTTCGCGGCGGACCGGTTTGAGGACGTAGTCGACGGCCTTGAGGTCGAAGGCCTGGACGGCGAAGTCCTCGTGTGCGGTGACGAAGACGACGAGCGGCGGGCGGGCGAACCCGGCGAGCAGCCGGGCCACGTCGAGTCCGGTGAGTCCCGCCATGTGGATGTCGAGGAAGAGCACGTCGACGGCGTCGTCGCCGCCGGGGCCCGCCTCCAGCGCGTGGCCGATGCGCCGCAGCGCCTCGGTGGCGTCGGTGGCGCCCTCGGCGCTGCGGATGCGGGGGTCGGAGCGCAGGAGGTAGAGGAGTTCGGCGAGGGCGGGTTCCTCGTCGTCGACGGCGAGTGCGCGCAGCATGCGGCGGAGTGTAATCGGCCGGTGTGTTGAGCGGGCCGGGCGGTTCCCGCGTATCCGTGGGCGTGGCGGAGAACGACTGGACGGGATCGCGGGAGCGGCATCGTGACGCGGGTGCGTACGTGCTGGGGGTGCTCGGGGCCGCGGACCGGTTCCGCTACGAGGATCATCTCGGGCGGTGCGCGGTGTGTGCGGGGTATGTGGCGGAACTGGGTTCCACGACACGGCTGTTGGAGCTGTACGCGCGGGCGACGCCGCCGTGCGTGGAGCTGTTCCCCCGGCTCGGGCCGCCGGACTCCGTCATGGAGCGGCTGGGCGTCGTCCGGGCCGGTGCCCGGCGCCGGGTGCGGTGGGCGGGGGCGGTCGCGGGTCTGGTGCTGCTCGCGGGCGGGTTCGGGGTGGTGCTGACCGGTGGCGGCGGGGCCGGGGATCCGGGCGCGGTGACGCTGCGCGGGCGGGACGCGCGGACGGGGGTCGCGGCGACGGTCACGGCGGACGCGCGGGCGTGGGGCACGGCCGTGGACCTGGAGGTGCGGGACGGGGGCGGGCCGCGGGTGTGCGCGCTGATCGCGGTGGGGCGGGACGGCAGCGAGGAGACGGTGGCGAGCTGGACGGTGCGCGGGGAGCGGGTGCGGGTGAGCGGCGGGGCGGCGCTGTCCCCGGGGCGGATCGCGCGGTTCGAGGTGCGGGCGGCGGACGGGGCGCGGCTGCTCACCGTGCCGGCCGGGGACCGGTGAGCGGGGCTACTTGAGCAGGCGGGACATACGGCGGTCGGCGAGCGGCCTGCCGCCGGTCTGGCAGGTGGGGCAGTACTGGAGCGAGGAGTCGCTGAAGCTGACCTCGAGGATCGTGTCGCCGCAGACGGGGCAGGTCTCGCCGGTGCGGCCGTGGACGTGCAGGCCGCTCTTCTTCTCGGCCTTCAGCCGGCCCGCGGCGACGCCGCGCGAGCGCTCGACGGCGTCGGTCAGGGTGTCGCGCAGCGCGGTGTAGAGGGTGTGGACGTCGTCCGGGGTGAGGGTGGCGGCGAGCTTGAACGGGGACATCTTGGCGGCCCAGAGGATCTCGTCGCTGTACGCGTTGCCGATTCCGGCGATGAGGGACTGGTCGCGCAGGGCGCCCTTGATCTGGCGCCGCTCCCCCGCGAGGAGCCCCGCGAACGCGGCCTCGTCGAAGGTGTCCGCGAGCGGGTCGGGGCCCAGGCGGGCGACGCCCGGTACGTCGCCGGGGTCCTGGACGACGTACACGGCGAGCTTCTTGGTGGTGCCGGCCTCGGTGAGGTCGAACCCGGCGCCGGTCTCCAGGGCGACGCGCAGGGCGAGCGGGCCGCGGCCGGGCTTGGGCGGGCCGTCGGGGAGGCGGTCCTTCCACTGGAGCCAGCCGGCGCGGGCGAGATGGGTGACGAGGTGCGGGCCGCCGTCCGTGGCGAGGTCGAGGAACTTGCCGTGCCGGGTGACTTCGGTGACGGTGCGGCCTTCGAGGGCGGTGGGCGGCGGGTCGTACGTCTTGAGGACGCTCACCGCGACGGGCAGGACCCGCATGATGTCGTGCCCCACCAGGTGCTCGGTGAGGAAGTCCTTGAGCGCTTCGACCTCGGGCAGTTCCGGCATGGAACCAGAGTGCCACCGTTCGCCCTGCGGGGCCCGGGAGGCACCTCGGGCGTGGGCGAGGTCAGACGTGGGCGGGGTCAGACGTGCTCGGGGGTCAGGAACTCGCACCAGACGCACTTGCCGCCGCCGCGCGCCTCCACGCCCCACACGTCGGCGAGCCGGTCGACGAGGAGGAGGCCGCGGCCCGAGACACCGTCGTCGCCCGCCTCGCGGCGGCGCGGCAGGGCGCTGGAGGTGTCCTCCACGTCGACGCGGAGTCTTCGGTCGGGGCCGGTCAGGACGCGCAGGGTGACCACGGCCGGGCCGTCGGTGTGCATCAGGGCGTTGGTGATGAGTTCGTCGGCGACGAGCTCGATCTCGTCGGCGCGGTCGCGGCCGCCCCAGGCGCGGACGGCGGCGCGGATCATGTGCCGGGCGGCGCTGAGCGCGGCGGGGTCACCGGGCGGGACGTGTTCGGTGAGCCGGCCGCGGCTCTGCGGGGCGCCGGCGCCCCGGCGGCGCAGCAGCAGGAGGGCGACGTCGTCCTCGCCGCCGCGTTCGTCGACGGAGGTGCACAGCCGGTCGGCGAGCTGGTCGATGTCGGCGGGGCCGGAGCGGACGAGGTCGGTGAGGGTGCGCATGCCGTCGTCGAGGTCGATGCCGGGTTCCTCGACGAGGCCGTCGGTGCACAGCAGCAGGGTCTGGCCGGGGTCGAGGTCGACGGTGGTGACGGGGTACTCGAGCCGGCCGAACATGGCGGACAGGCCGAGCGGGAGGCCGCCGTCGACGGGCAGCCGGCGGCAGGTGCCGTCGGTGAGCCGCAGCAGCGGGTCGAGGTGTCCGGCGCGGACGAACTGGACGACGCCCGTGGACAGGTCGGCCTCCGCGTACAGGCAGGTCGCGAAGCGTTCGGTGTCGAGTTCGTGGAGGAAGACGGAGGCGCGGGCCATGACGGTCGCGGGGGTGTGTCCCTCGGCGGCGTAGGCGCGCAGCACGATGCGGAGCTGGCCCATGACGGCGGCGGCGTGCGTGTCGTGGCCCTGGACGTCGCCGATGACGGCGCCGACGCGGCCGCCGGGCAGCGGGATGACGTCGTACCAGTCGCCGCCGATGTCGCGGCCGAGGGAGGCGGAGCGGTAGCGGACGGCGAGGTCGGCGCCGGGCACGTTCGGGATGGAGCGCGGCAGCATGGCCTGCTGGAGGCCCTGCGCGAGGTCCTTCTCCTGCTCGTAGAGCATGGCGCGCTGGAGGCTCTGGGCGATGCTGCTGCCCAGCGCGATGAGGACGTTGCGCTCGGTCTCGTCGAAGCCCTTGCGGTCGTGGTAGAGCAGGCCGACGACGCCGATCGGGCGGGCCTGGGCGATGAGCGGCAGGTAGGCCGCGGACTGGATGCCGAGGTGGGAGACGTGCGGCCACAACTGCGGGTAGGAGCGCGCGAAGTCCTCAGGTGAGTCGACGAAGCGGGGCTTGAGGCTGCGCACGACCTCGCTCATCGGGTACGGGTCGTCCAGGCGGGTGACCTGGGTACCGGGCACGAAGCTGCCGGAGGGGCCCTCGGCGACGAGATGGATGCGGCCGGCGCGGACGAGGCCCATGAGGAAGTTGGAGGCGCCGAGCCGTTCGATTCCGTGGGACTCGCGGAGCACCTCGATGACGTCGCGGACGGTGCGGGCGTGCGCGAGGGCGGCGGTGGTGCTCTGCACGACGCTGGTCTCGCGGCGCCGGGCCGCGGAGTAGGCCTCGCGCTCGTGCTGCACGGTGGCGTCGTTGAGCTCCTCGGTGGCGTCGCGCACGATGCCGACGATGCGCTGCGGGCGGCCGTCGGCGTCACGGCGGATGTAGCCGCGGGTGTGGGTCCAGCGCAGCAGCCCGTCCCGGGTACGGATGCGGAAGTAGGCCCCGTAGTTCTCGGAACCGTTCTTGAGGGCCTGGGAGACGACGGCGTCGAGGCGCTGGGCGTCGTGCGGCGGGACGCGGGAGGCGAGGGTCTCGGGGTGGTCGTCGTACTCGTCGGGGTGCAGGTCGAACACGTCGCGGGCCTGGGCGTCCATCTGCATGAGCCCCGACTCGAGGTCCCACTCGAAACTGCCCATCCGCAGCCCGCGCCCGTACGCCTCCAGGAATCCGCGCGCGTGATCGTCCTGGCTGTCCCCGGCAGGGGCGACCCCAGGATCCCGGCCGACCCCGTCACCCGCGTCCATACCCGACACGCTAGGCGCAGGATCTGGCCCGCGCACGCGGGACGAGAGCGGTCCGGAGGCCGTTGAGCAGGGCCGGTGCGCCGGGCAGGACCGCTGCCCGGCGCACCGGCGCCAGGGTCAGCTGTCCGTCGCCTCGTCCAGGGACGAGGCGTCCGGGATCAGGCCGGCGCCGTCGGGCTGGTCCGGGGATTCGGGGACCGTGTCGGGGGCCGGGGAGTCGGAGGAGGTGTCGGGGGACGGGGAGTCCGAGGTGAGGGTCGGGGTGGGGCAGCCGGAGGGCCAGGGGGACGGGCTGACGGGGGTGCTGGTCGCCGTGGGGGTCGGGCAGGTGCTGCTCGACGCGCTGTCGCTCGGGGACGCGGAGTCGGAGTCCGAGTCGGAGGGGCTCGGCGAGGTCTCGGAGTCGCTGGGGCTGGGGGACGGTGAGGTCGGGGTGGGGCTGGGAGGCGGGACCGGCTTGTCGTGGTGGCCGTCGTCGCCGATCGGGCGCTGGATCCAGGTGTTGTTGACGATGTTGATGATCGTGATGTTCTGGATGATCTTCGGCGCCGCGACGATGACGATGACCTCGGTGGGGCGGTAGCCCTCCCAGGCCTTGCCCTTCTGGCGCGGGGTGCCCTTCAGGGCGACGGGCGCGGCGATCGGGTTGCCGCAGGCGCAGCGGACCCGGGGCAGACCGTGCTGGTCGACGAGGACGGCGGTGCCGGCCTGGAGGACGGACTGGAAGCGGGTGGCGCTGCCGTCGCGGTAGCCGTGGTTGGTGACGCGGGTGTCCACGCGCAGCACGACGGGCGTGAGGCCGCGCAGGAAGCTCGCGATGTCGGCCCGGTCGATGCCGCTCGCCTTGGCGAAGGCGCCCGCCTTGCCCTGGTCGGAGGTGAGGAAGCGGACCTGCTTCTCGACGTCGCAGCTGCCGACGGAGCGGGTGCCGCCGTAGAGGCCCGGGGTGGAGCCGGAGTAGGACGTCAGGCCTTCGGGGTTGCCGGTGGCGCTGCCGCTCGGGGCCGGCTGCGGCGTTCGGGTGACGGGTGGCGGTGTCTCGTCCGACGTGGCGGTGGAGTCGGTGAAGGGGTCCGGGCCGTCGTCCGCGATCGGCTGAAGGTGCAGCGTGCCCTTGGCGCCGGCGGCGACACCCACGGTCTGGTCACCGGCCCCCTCGCCGGACGAGCACCCGGCGAGCAGCAGCGCCGCGGATATTCCGAGCGCGGTGACGTACGTCTTGGTCCTGATCCGTGCGCGCACGTGTTCTCCCAGCTGTACAGCGGCGTCCTGTGATCTCTCCGCTCCAGTCGGGCGCAGGCCGCGCGGGCCCGCAAGTCGTGCCGGGGCGGCCGGGCGGGGCTCACACTGGAGGGGTGGACTGGTTCGGCGCCTCGGACTACTGGCTCGCCCGGCTGGTGTTCCAGCGGGGTCTGGCGGCGGTGTACCTCGTCGCGTTCGCCGGGGCCGCCCTGCAGTTCCGGGCGCTGATCGGGGAGCGCGGGATGACGCCCGTACCGAGGTATCTGGAGCGGGTGCCGTGGCGGGCGGCGCCGACACTGTTCCGGCTGCGCTACTCGGACCGGTTCTTCGCGGGGTGCGCCTGGGCCGGGGCCGCGCTGTCGGCGGCGCTGCTCGCCGGCGTGGACCAGCTCGTGCCGCTGTGGGCGACGCTGCCGCTGTGGCTGGCGCCCTGGGCGCTGTATCTGTCGATCGTGAACGTGGGGCAGACCTGGTACGGCTTCGGCTGGGAGACGCTGCTCCTGGAGACCGGGTTCCTCGCGGTGTTCCTGGGCAACGACGAGGTGGCGCCGCCGGTCCTCGTGCTGTTCCTGCTGCGCTGGCTGCTGTTCCGCCTCGAGTTCGGCGCGGGTCTGATCAAGCTGCGCGGGGACGCCTGCTGGCGGAAGCTGACCTGTCTGTACTTCCATCAAGAGACGCAGCCGATGCCGGGCCCGCTGAGCTGGTTCTTCCATCATCTGCCGCGCCCGCTGCACCGCGTGGAGGTCGCGGCGAACCATGTCACGCAGCTGGCCGTCCCGTTCCTCCTCTTCACTCCGCAGCCGGTCGCGACGGTGGCCGCCTCCGTGATGATCGTGACGCAGCTGTGGCTGGTGCTGTCCGGGAACTTCGCCTGGCTGAACTGGATGGCGATCGTGCTCGCCGCGTCCGCCCTCGACCTCTCCCCGCTGCACACCCCGCCCGCGCTGCCCGCCGCGCCGCTCTGGTACGAGATCCTCGTCCTCGCGCTCACCGCGCTGGTCGCCGTCCTGAGCGTGCGCCCGGTCCGCAATCTGCTGTCCCGGCACCAGAGCATGAACCGCTCCTACGACGTGCTGCACCTGGTGAACACGTACGGCGCGTTCGGCAGCGTGGGCCGGGTCCGGCAGGAGATCGTCCTCGAGGGGACGGCGGACGCCGGGCCGCGCCCGGACGCCGAGTGGCGGGCCTACGAGTTCCACGGCAAGCCCGGCGATCCGCGCCGGCTCCCCCGCCAGTTCGCCCCGTACCATCTGCGGCTCGACTGGCTGATGTGGTTCGCCGCGCTGTCCCCCGCGTACGCCCGGCCGTGGTTCGGGCCGCTGGTGGAGCGGCTCCTGGACAACGACCGGGACACGCTGCGGCTGCTGCGCCACAACCCGTTCCCCGAGAGCCCGCCCGCGTACGTCCGGGCCCGTGTGTTCCGCTACCGGTACACGACGTGGCGGGAGCTGCGGGAGACGGGCGCCTGGTGGGAGCGGACCTACGTGCGCGAGTTCCTGCCCCCGACCCGGCTGAGGTAGACCCGGCGCGCCGTCCCGGCGAACACGTCCGCGTCCGGTCCGCCCACCAACTCCTGTGCCACTTCGACCACTTGGGCGTACGACGCGGCGAGCGTGCACACGGGCCAGTCGGAGCCGAACATCACGCGCTCGGGGCCGAAGGCGTCCAGCACGGTGTCCGCGTACGGGCGCAGGCCGGAGACACTCCAGTGCTTCCAGTCGGCTTCGGTGACGAGGCCGGAGAGTTTGCAGACCGTGTTCGGCAGGGCCGCGAGCGCGCGCACGTCGGAGGCCCACGGCTCCAACTCGCCCGTGGAAACCGGCGGTTTGCCCGCGTGGTCGAGGACGAACGTGAGCTCGGGGTGCCGGGCGGCGGCCCGGACACAGGCGGGCAACTGGTGCGGGAGCACGACGAGGTCGTACACGAGGCCGGCCGCGGTGAGCGCCTTCAGACCCCCGGCCACATCGTCCCGGAGCAGCCATTCCGGATCCGGCTCGCCCTGGACCTGGTGGCGGACGCCGACGAGGTGGCGTCCGCCGGGCAGCTCGCGCAGACGGTCCAGGGTGTCGGCCACGTCCGGGCGGGTCAGGTCCGCCCAGCCGACGACGGCGGCGACGAGCGGATCGCGCTCGGCGAGCGCGAGGAACTCGGGGGTCTCCTCGGCGACGGTCACGGTCTGCACGAGGACCGTGGCCTCGACACCGGCCGCGCGCGCCTGCGGAGCCAGGTCGGCCGTCGTGAAGTCCCGGCGGATCGGGGCGAGTTCGGGTCCGGTGATCCAGTCCTGGTCGCGGACGCCGAGATCCCAGACGTGGTGGTGGGCGTCGATGATCCCGAGGCCCTCGCCCGCGCTCACGGCAGCTCCCAGACGACGGGGAGTCCGGCGTCGGCGCCGTCGGCGGAGTAGTCGTGGACGACGTCGAGGAGTTCGGCCATGCGGGCCTGCCAGGCGATGTTCACGGGGAGCCGGTCCAGTTCGGCGAGCAGCCGCGCGTAGTCCTCGCACTCCAGGACGTGGAAGAGGTCGGTGCCGCTGCGCCAGATCGTCCACCGGGTGGCGCCGGCCGCGCGGATGGCGGCGGTGAGTTCGGCGGGGACCTCGCGGTGGGCCTGCTCGTACTCCTCTACGCGGTCGGCGCGGACCTTGGTGTGCAGGGCGACTCTCACGCGTGCTGCTCCTGTTCTGGGCTCGCTGCGGGGACGGGGATGCCCGCGCCGATCAGTCTCGCCTCCCGGGCCTCCTGCCAGAAGGCATCCGGCACCGGAGTCGCGAACTGCCGTGCCGCGTCCGTGACTTCGGCCGCCGACCGCGTGCCGACGAGGACGCCGGCGACGGCCGGGTGACCGAACGGGAAGGCGAGGGCGGCGGCGCGCAGAGTGGTGCCGTGCCGCTCGGCGAGCTCCTTCAGGCGCAGGGCGCGGTCGAGGGTGTCGGGCGGGGCGGCCGCGTAGTCGAAGGTGGCGCCCGGCTTCGGGTCGGCGAGCAGGCCCGAGTTGAAGACGCCGCCGACGACGACGGACACGCCGCGTTCTGTGGCGGCGGGCAGGAGGGCGGTGAGGGCGCGCTGGTCGAGGAGGCTGTAGCGGCCGGCGCACAGGACGACGTCGAGGTCGGTGTCGCGGACGAACCGGGCGAGCATCTCCGCCTGGTTCATTCCGGCGCCGATGGCCCCGACGACCCCTTCGGCGCGCAGCCGCTCCAGCTCCGGGTACGCCTCGGTGAAGGCCTGTTCGGCGTGGTCGTCGGGGTCGTGCAGGTACACGACGTCGACGCGGTCGAGGCCGAGCCGTTCGAGGCTGTCCTCCAGGGAGCGGCGGACCCCGGCGGCGCTGAAGTCCCAGACGCGGCGGTGCGTGGCGGGGACGGCGAAGCCGTGGTCGAGGTCGTCGCCGCCGCCTTCGTACGGGGTGAGCAGTCGGCCGACCTTGGTGGACAGGGTGTACGAGGAGCGGGGCCGGGTCCGCAGGGCGGCGCCGAGGCGGCGTTCGGACAGGCCGATGCCGTAGTGCGGGGCCGTGTCGTAGGCGCGGACGCCCGCGTCCCAGGCGGCGTCGACGGCGGCGCGGGCGGCGTCGTCGCCGACCGGGGTGTAGAGGTTGCCGATGCCGGCGGCGCCGAAGCCGAGTGCGGTGACGGGGACGCGGGAGCGGCCGAGGGTGCGGGTGCGCATCGCGGTCGCCGTCACTGTCCGGCGGGGCGCAGCCGCAGGCCCTGCATGCCGCCGTCGACGGCGAGGGAGGTGCCGGTGGTGGCGCCGGAGAGCGGGCTGGCCAGGTAGGCGACGGCGCCGGCGACCTCGTCGGCGGAGACGAGCCGGCCGGTGGGCTGGCGGGCTTCGAGGGCGGCGCGTTCGGCGGCCGGGTCGTCGGCCCTGTCGAGGAGGCGGCCGATCCAGGGGGTGTCGGCGGTGCCGGGGTTGACGCAGTTGACGCGGATGCCCTCGCGGACGTGGTCGGCGGCCATGGCGAGGGTGAGGGACTGCACGGCACCCTTGGACGCGGAGTAGAGGGCGCGCTGCGGAAGTCCTGCGGTGGCGGCGATGGAGCAGGTGTTGACGATCGCGGCGTTCCGCGAGGCGCGCAGGGCGGGGAGGGCGGCGCGGGTGACACGGACCATGCCGACGACGTTGACGTCGAGAACGCGGTGCCATTCGGCGTCGTCGTTGTCGGCGACGGTGCCCTGGGCGCCGATGCCCGCGTTGTTGACGAGGACGTCGAGTCCGCCGAGGGCCTCGACGGCGGCGGTCACGGCGGCGCGGACGGAGGCGTCGTCGGTGACGTCGGCGGTGTGGGCGCGCAGCGGTTTGTCGACGGTGGAGGTGTCGAGGTCGAGTACGGCCACGTCGGCGCCGCGCGCGGCGAGGAGTTCGGCGGTGGCGCGGCCGAGGCCGGAGGCGCCGCCGGTGACGAGGGCCTTGAGTCCGGCGAAGTCCTGGACGCTGCTGTCGCTCATGCTGCGGCTCCGTTCGGCTGGTGGGTGGCGGGCTGCCCGGCACGGTCCTTCACCCAGAACTCCCCGTCGGGGTAGGTGAATTCGGCGATGGACGCGGGGCGCATGGTGGCGGAGAAGCCGGGGGCGGTGGGGGCGGCGTAGTGGCCCCGGCGCATGACGACCGGGTCGAGGAAGTGGTCGTGGAGGTGGTCGACGTACTCGATGACGCGGTCCTCGGTCGTTCCCGACAGGGCGACGTAGTCGAACATCGAGAGGTGCTGGACGAGTTCGCACAATCCCACGCCGCCGGCGTGCGGGCAGACGGGGACGCCGAACTTGGCGGCGAGCAGCAGGATCGCGAGGTTCTCGTTGACCCCGCCGACGCGGGCGGCGTCGATCTGGAGGATGTCGATCGCGCCGGCCTGGAGGAGCTGCTTGAAGACGATGCGGTTCTGCACGTGTTCGCCGGTGGCGACCTTGACGGGGCCGACGGCGCGGCGGATCGCGGCGTGCCCGAGGACGTCGTCGGGGCTGGTGGGCTCCTCGACCCAGTAGGGGTCGAACTCGGCGAGGGCGCGGGTCCATTCGATCGCCTCGTCGACGTTCCACCGCTGGTTGGCGTCGACGGCCATGCGGATGTCGGGGCCGATGACGGCGCGGGCGGTGCGGCAGCGGCGGATGTCGTCGTCGAGGTCGGCGCCGACCTTCAGTTTGATCTGGGTGAATCCGTCGGCGACGGCCTGCCGGGCGAGCCGGGTGAGCTTCTCGTCGGAGTAGCCGAGCCAGCCGGGCGAGGTGGTGTAGCCGGGGTATCCGCGTTCGAGGAGCGTCTCGGTGCGCTCGGCGGAGCCCTCCCGTCCGCCCCGCAGCAGGTCGAGGGCCTCCTGCGGGGTGAGGGCGTCTGCGATGTAGCGGAAGTCGACCTGGGAGACGAGCCATTCGGGTTCGGCGTCGGCGAGCAGCCGCCACAGGGGTTTGGCGGCGCGCTTGGCGGCGAGGTCCCAGACGGCGTTGACGACGGCGCCGACCGCCATGTGCATCACGCCCTTCTCGGGTCCCAGCCAGCGCAGTTGGCTGTCGCCGATCAGGTCGCGGTTGAGGATGCCGGGGTCGGCGCACAGCTCGTCGAGCGGGCGGCCGATCACATGGTGGCGCAGGGCGCGGATCGCGGCGACCTGGACGTCGTTGCCGCGGCCGATGGTGAAGGTGAAGCCGTGTCCCTCGTGACCGTCGGCGGCGTCGGTGCGGAGCACGACGTAGGAGGCGGAGTAGTCGGGGTCGGGGTTCATCGCGTCGGAGCCGTCCAGTTCCCGTGAGGTGGGGAACCGGATGTCGTACGTGTCGACCGCGGTGACGCGCGGGGTGGTCGGGGTCACGGGCTGCCTTTCGGGCGGGGGCGGTGATCAGTCCTGGGCGCGGCCGGTGGTGACCCGGGCGATCATGAGGGCGAGCAGGATGATTCCGCCGTAGATGGCCTGGATCCAGAAGGACGGGACCTGGGCGAGGGTGAGCAGGTTCTGTACGACGCCGAGCAGGAGTACGCCGGTGAGCGCGCCGAACATGGTGCCCTTGCCGCCGTCGAGGCTGATGCCTCCGATGACCGCCGCGGCGAACACCGTGAAGATCATGTTGTTGCCCTGGTTGGCGCTGATGGCGCCGACGTAGCCGGTCTGCATGATGCCGCCGACGGAGGCGAGGACGCCGGCCACGACGAACACGCCGAGCATGACGCGTTCGACGCGGATGCCGGCGGCGCGGGCGGCGTCGGCGTTGCCGCCGATGGCGTACAGGGCGCGGCCTACGCGGTGGTACTTGAGGATCAGGCCGGCCACGCCGAAGGCGATCGCGGCGAGCCACACGGACATGGGGATGCGCAGGAACGTGGTCGTGGCGAGGGAGAAGAACGCGTCGGGCATCCCGAACAGCGTCTTTCCCTTGGTGGCGCCGACCAGCAGGCCGCGCAGGATGATCAGCATCGCGAGCGTCACGATGAACGCGTTGAGCTTCAGCTTGACGACGAGGATGCCGTTGAAGGCGCCGATGACCGCACCGACGACGAGGATCGAGAGCAGGGCGAGCGCGGCGGGGAACTCCGTTCCGAAGCCGGACTGGGCCACGGGGAGGACGAGGAGGGCGCCCACGGCCGGCGCGATGCCGACGACCGATTCGAGGGAGAGGTCGAACTTGCCGGTGATGAGGACGAGGGACTCGGCGAGGACGACCATCGCGAGGGCGGCGGAGGCGCCCAGGATCGAGATCAGGTTGCGTTCGGTGAGGAAGGAGTCGTTGAGGATCGCGCCCAGGACGAGGAGGAGGAGCAGGGCGGGTACGAGGGCGAGTTCCCGGGCGCGGCGGAGCAGCACGCTTTTTGCCGGGCCTGATCGGGGGTGGGCCTGGGATTTGGTGGGGGTTTGTTGGGTCGAGGCCGACGGGGCCTGTGTGTCAGCCATGGTGGGCTCCTGGGCGCGGATTCGCCGTAGGGGTGTGGGTTTGGTTGGCGGGTGCGGGTGCGTCGGGGCTGGTCGCGCAGTTCCCCGCGCCCCTGAAAGGCGCACTTCGTGCGCCGTCAGGGGCGTTGGTCGCGGCCCGCGACGGAGTCGCTGATCGATACGGCCCCACGCCCCTCGCGGGGCTACTCATGGTCGACGCCCTCGATCGAGGCGATCAGGGTCTGGTCGGTCCAGCCGGCTCGGTGTTCTGCTGTGACCTTGCCGTGGAAGAGGACCAGGACTCGGTCGCAGCGGCGGAGGTCGTCGAGTTCGTCGGAGACGACCAGGACGGCGGTGCCGTCGTCGCGGGCGTGGTCGACGCGGCGCAGCAGTGACTCCTTGGACTTCACGTCGACGCCGGCCGTGGGGTTGATGAGGACGAGGAGGTGCGGGTCGGAGGCGAGGGCGCGGGCCATCACGACTTTCTGGGCGTTGCCGCCGGAGAGGTCGGAGACGGGCTGCTCGGGGCCCTCGGCGTGGATGTCGAGGCGTTCGATGAGGTCACGGGCGACGGAGCGCTTGCGGTCCGTGCCCACGAACCCGTACCGGCCGAGCCGCCCGAGGACGGACATCGTGGCGTTGTCGCCGATGGACATCCCGGTGACGAGGCCCTGGTCGTGGCGGTCGCGGGGCACGCAGCCGACGCCGGCGGCGAGGGCGGCCGACACGTCCCCGAAGGGCAGCGGCGCGCCGTCGATCCGGGCCGTGCCGGAGGCCGGGGTGTGCAGTCCGGCCAGCGACTCGGCGAGCGCGATCTTGCCGCTGCCGCTGGACCCGGCGAGTCCGACGACCTCGCCGCGCCGCACGGTGAGGTCTACGTCCCGGTACGTGTCCGAGGTCAGGCCGCGCACGTCGAGGACGACCGGCGCGTCCACGCCGTCCTGCTCGACGACGGCCTCCGCCGCGGCGGCCGCCTGCTCGGCGATCGCCTCCCCCGCCATCGCCTCGACCAGTGCGGGGCGCGGCAGTTCGGCGACCGGCGCGGTGGTGATCCAGCGGGCGTCGCGCAGCACGGTGACGGTCTGGCAGACCTCGTAGACCTCCTGGAGGTGGTGCGAGATGAAGAGGAAGGTGACGCCGGAGTCCTGCAGGGCCCGCATGCGGGCGAAGAGGCGCTCGATCTCGCGGTTGTCGAGCTGGGCGGTCGGCTCGTCGAGGACGATGAAGCGGGCGCCACCGCTGAGGGCGCGGGCGATCTCGACCATCTGACGGTCCTCGACCTTGAGGTCCGCGGTGCGGGCGCCCGGGTCGACGTGGATGTCCCAGGTGTCGAGCAGCCGGGCGGCCTCGGCTTGCAGCTTCTTCCAGCTGAAGAAGCCGCGGCGGGCCCCGGGCTGCCGGTTGATGAACAGGTTCTCGGCGACGGTGAGTTCGGGGACGACGGTGGGCTTCTGGTAGACGCAGGCCACCTTGGCGCGCCAGGCCTCACGGTCGCCGAGGGGCGGCGCGGGTTCCCCGTCGAACAACACGGTTCCCGCGTCCGGCTCCTGAAGGCCCGTCAGGACGGTGACGAGGGTGGACTTGCCCGCGCCGTTGCGGCCGACGAGCGCGTGGGACTCGCCCGCGCGCACGGTGAGGCGGCCGTCGGCGAGGGCGACCGTGGGCCCGTACCGCTTGGCGATCCCCCGCGCCTCGACCAGCGGGGTGCTCACGTCGGCGCTCACTTGACCGTGTTTCCCCACAGCTTCGGGTCGTCGACGTTGTCCTTCGTGACGAGCGGCGCGGGCAGCTGGTCCTCGAGGATGCCGCTGGGCAGCTTGACGATCTCCGAGTCGTGGTCGGTCGGGCCGGGCTTGAACGTCTTCCCCTGCATCGCCGCCTTGATGTAGTACATGCCGTACTTGGCGTAGGCGTCGGCGGGCTGGGAGACGGTGGCGTCGATCTGGCCCTTGCGGATCGCGTCGAACTCCTGCGGGATGCCGTCGTTCGAGACGATCGCGATGTGGCCCTTCTCGCCGGCCTTCTTCAGCATGCCCTTGGACTTGAGGGTCTGGAGGGTGGGGGCGAGGTAGACGCCGCCCGCCTGCATGTAGATGCCCTTGATGTCGGGGTTGGCGTTGAGGAGGGTGTCGAGCTTCGAGGCCGCCGCGTCCGACTCCCACTTGGCGGGGATCTCCAGGACCTTCAGCTTCGGGAACTTCTGCTTCACGCAGGTGCGGAACGCCTCGGAGCGCTCGCGGCCGTTGACCGAGGCCAGGTCACCCATGATCTGCACGACCTTGCCGGACTTGACCTGGCCGCCGAGGTACTCGCAGGCCTTCTCGCCGTACGCGACGTTGTTCGCGCGCACGACCATGGCGACCTTGCCCTTCTCGGGCGCGACGTCCACGGCGACGACGGGGACGCCCTTGCGTTCGGCCTGGTCGAGGCCCGCGGCGATGGCGGCGCTGTCGAGCGGGGCGACGACGAGGCCCTTGACGCCCTGGTTGAGCTGGTTGTTGATGTCGGTGATCTGCTGCGAGGGGTCGCTGTTGGAGTTGACGGTCTTGAGCGCGTCGACGCCTTCGGACTTCGCCATCTTCGGCACGTAGTCGTTGTACGACTGCCAGAACGGCGAGGTCAGCAGGGGCAGGATGACGCCGACCTTGCCCTTGCCGTCGCCCGCACCCCCGCCCCCCGCGCCGGCCGCGTCGTCCTTGGTGCTGCCGCAGGCGCTGAGGGCGAGTGCGGCGGCACCGAGGAGGGCCGCCGCGCGCAGGGTCCGTCGCCGTGCGGCCGCCCCGCCCTTCGAACCGTACGTGCGCTTCATGGTGCCAGTCATCGGACCGCTCCTCGGCTCCGGAAGTCATGGGGTGCGACCGAGTCCTGCCCGTTCCGACTGTGGCCGCGCCGGAATATTTATCAGACCACTTGGTCCGACCAACACCCCGTGGAGCCAAGTTTTCTCGGGTTTTACGCCTCCGAGACCTCAGATAGGTCCGACCATCCCCGTAGTGGTCGGACCACCTTGGTGGTTAGACTGCGCCGCATCCAGCAGCGGGAGGACGTCATCGTGGAGCAGACCGCGCCCCGGAAGGGCACCGTCACGGAGCGCGCGATCGAGCAGCTCAAGGCGATGATCGGCAGCGGCAGCCTGGAACCGGGGCAACGACTGCCCACGGAACGGGACCTGGCCGCGCAGCTCGGCATCTCCCGCTCCTCGATGCGGGAGGCGATCCGGGCGCTGACCGTGCTCGGCGTCCTGGAGGCCCGGCACGGATCCGGTATCTACGTCACGCAGTTGGAGGCCGGCGACCTGCTGGAGACCTTCGGGGTCGTCGCCGATCTGTCGCGCGGGCCGCAGCTCGTGGAGCTCCTCGAGGTGCGCCGCATCCTGGAGTCGACGGCGACGGCGCTCGCCGCCGCGCGGATCAGCCGGGCGCAGCTCGCCGAGGTGGAGGAGCACCTGGCGGCGATGGACGCCACGGACGACCCGGAGGAGATCCTCTCCCACGACCTCGCCTTCCACCGGGCGATCGTGGCCGCCGCCGGGAACGAGACGATGGCGGCGATCCTGGAGGGGCTGTCGTCGCGGACGTTCCGGGCGCGGGTGTGGCGGGGGTACCAGGAGGAGGGCGCGTTCGAACGCACCCGGCGCGAGCACGCCCGCATCCACGCGGCGCTGGCCGCGCATGACCCTGAGGCGGCGCGGGCCGCTGCGGCGGCGCATGTGGGCGAGGTCGAGGCGTGGCTGCGCGCGCAGCTGCCGCGGGACTGATCGCCGTAACTCCGCCCGTTTCGTCTCGGAGCGCGCCCCGGTGGGGCTCCTCGCGCAGTTCCCCGCGCCCCTGAGATGCGCACTTCGTGCGCGATCTCATCGGGCGCTTGCGCGTCGGGGAAATGCGACCCGAAGGGTCTGCATTTCAGGGGCGCGGGGAACTGCGCGAGAAGCCCCACCGGCCGGCACCCGGCGACGAGACCGAAGGCCCGCTACCGCGCGGCAGCGCCCAGCGCTCCGATCAGCAGATCCAGCGCCCCCTCGAACGAGCTCCCCGCCATCTGCGACAGATGCGGCCGCACCGCAGCGATGTGCGGATGCTCCCCCTCGGGCAGCCCCGCGTAGACAACCCCCCAGGCAAGATCGTCCGCCCCCCGCCGCTCGTCCGGCAGCGCCATGTACGCCGCGTCGAGCGCCGCATGGCCCAGCACCGTGTCGACGAACACGGAGTACCACCGCACGGCGTCCGCGGGCGCGAACCCCGCCCGCAGCAGCAGCCCGATCCCCGTGTCGACGGCCCGGAACTCATGGGCCCGCCGGGTCACACGGAACGCGGCGAGCGCCGCGACCCGCGGATGCGCCCGGTACCCGCGGTGGATCCGCATCCCCATCTCGTGCAGCCCCGCGCGCCAGTCCATCGCGTCCGGCTCGAAGCCCTCCATCGCTCCGCCGATGATCCGGTCGGCGACGGCGAGCAGCAGGTCGTCGGTGTTGTGGAAGTACCGGTACAGGGCGCTCGGGTCGCAGCCGAGGGCCGCGCCGAGCCGGCGCACGCTGAGCGCGTCGGCGCCGTGCTGCCCGACGAGGCGCAGCGCGCAGTCCACGATCACGTCCTCCGACAGCAGCACCCCCGTCTTCGTGGGCCTGCGCCGCTTCCGCTCCTGCGGAACCCGTCCCTCCGTCACCGTGCACACCCCTTCAGTCACCGCCCGGCCACCCCCGGGCCCCCTTATGTCAACACCATTGACGCAATGCTGACAAGGCTGTTTGATCGCAGCCTCCCCCACAGCTCACACCCCCCTGGCCTCTTCAGGAGTGCGTCCATGAGAAGTGAACCACCAGGTCTGCGCCGTTCCCTCGGTGTGGTCGACGGCATCGCCGTCGCCGCCTCCAGCACCGCCGCGACCACCAGTATCGGCATCGGCATGGGCTCGCTCGCGATGACCGTGGGGCTCCAGGCCCCGGCGATCCTGCTCGTCGCGTTCGTCCCGATCCTCGGCATCGCGATGGCGTACGCCCGGCTGAACCGGCACGAGCAGAACATGGGCAGCGGCTACGTCTGGGTCGGCCGCTCGCTCGGCCCCTGGCTGGGCTTCCTGACCGGCTGGGTGACCCTGCTCGGCACCCTGATCTTCATGGCGTACACGACCGCGGTGACCGGCTCGGTGTTCCTCCAGTTCGCGAACAAGGCCGGCCTGCACACGCTGCTCGGCCTCCGTCTCGACCCGAACTCGACCGCCCTGGCGACCGTCGTCGGCCTGTTGATCCTGGTCGCCGTCACGGTCACCGCGATCACCGGCGTCCGCAAGGCGACCCGCCTGCAGACCTGGCTGCTCGTCTTCGAGTACGCGGTCCTCATCGGGTTCTGCGGCTGGTCCCTGGTGACCGGCACGCACGACTTCTCCTGGACGTGGCTGAACCCCTTCGCGATCCACAGCGGCACCGCGTTCGCGCAGGGCCTGGTGCTCGCCGTGTTCTTCTTCTGGGGCTGGGACGCCGCGTTCAGCGTCACCGAGGAGACCAAGGACGTGCGCGACGCGGGCCGCGGCGGCTTCATCGCGCTGTTCACGATGCTCGCCCTGTTCCTCTACGGGTCCGTGGCCTTCCAGCGCGAGATGTCGCTGTCCGAGCTGGTCGAGCAGGGCCCGCAGGCGCTCACGTACCTCGGGGCGAAGCTGGCCGACGAGCCGCTGGCGAGCCTGCCGCTGCTGGCACTGCTGTTCTCCGCGGTGGCCTCGCTCCAGTCCAGCGTGATCCCGACGGCGCGCGGCATGCTCGCGATGGGCCGGGACCGCACGATGGGCCGGGCCTGGACGAAGATCAGCCCGAAGTACGGCTCCCCCGCCCTCGGCACCGTCCTCGTCACGTCGATCGCGGCGGCCATCGCCCTGCTCGCCCTCGCGATCCCCAAGCTCAACGAGATGATCCTCGCGGCCGTGAACTCGATCGGCCTGGTCGTCGCCCTCTACTACGGCCTCACCGCGCTGGCCTGCGCCGTCCGCTTCCGCGGCCTGCTGCGCACCGACCGGGGCGAGGCGCTGCGCGCCGTGGTCGCGCCCGGTCTGAGCGGTGTCGCGCTGCTGGTCATCGGGATCTACCTGGGCCGGGACTACGCGACGATGAGCGACCACTTCGAACTCTCGCCGGACAACGGCTGGTTCATGCTGTCGGTCCCCGGCGCGATCATCGTCTCGGGCCTCGTGATGGCGGCCTTCGCCAAGTACCGCCGCCGCTCGCCCTACTTCGTCACCGGCCGCGGCACCGACGCCGACGCGGTCGAACTGTCCACACCTGAGGACACGCCCGAGCCCGCGCCCGAGAACACCTCCGAGAACGTCGTCCGCTGAACACCCCACCCCGTACAAGGAGTTGCCCCATGACCGGCACCGCACCCGCCGATCTCGTCTTCACCGGCGGTCCCGTCCACACCGGTTCCCCCGCCCGCTCGCGGGCCCGCAGTGTGGCCGTGCGCGGCGAGCGGATCGTCGCCGTAGGACATGACGAGGTGCGGGAGCTGATCGGCCCGCGCACCGAGGTCGTCGACCTGGGCGGGAAGCTGCTGATCCCCGGGTTCCAGGACGCGCACATCCATCCCGTGGGCGGCGGCATCGAGATGGGCCAGTGCGATCTGAGCCACGCGGAGACCCTGCCGGAGTACCGGGACCTGATCGCGGCGTACGCCTCCGCGCACCCGGACGAGGAGTGGATCACCGGCGGCGGCTGGTCCATGGAGGCCTTCCCCGGCGGCCTGCCGACGGCCGCCGAGCTGGACGCCCTGGTGCCCGACCGGCCCGCGTACCTCGTCAACCGCGACCACCACGGCGCCTGGGTCAACTCGGCGGCGCTGCGCCTGGCCGGCATCGACCGGCACACGCCCGACCCGGCCGACGGGCGGATCGAGCGGGACGCGGACGGCGAGCCGACCGGCATGCTCCAGGAGGGCGCGGCGAACCTGGTGGGCAAGCTGCTGCCCGCGGTAACCCGCGAGGAGCGGATCGCCGGGCTGCTGCGCGCGCAGGAGCTGCTGCACTCGCTCGGCGTCACGGCCTGGCAGGACGCGCTGCTCGGCTCGCACGCCAATCTCAACGACCCGACGGACGCCTATCTGGCCTGCGCGGACGACGGCCGCCTCACCGCCCGCGTGGTCGGCGCCCTGTGGTGGGACCGGGCGCGGGGCACCGAGCAGATCGAGGAGCTGATCGCACGCCGCGAGGCGGGCACCCGGGGCCGGCTGCGCTCCACGAGCGTGAAGATCATGCAGGACGGGGTCGCGGAGAACGGCACGGCCGCACTGCTCGGCCCGTACCTGGACAACTGCGGCTGCCAGAGCGACAACAGCGGCATCAGCTTCGTGCCGCCGGAGGACCTCAAGAAGTACGTGACCGAGCTGGACGCGCACGGGTTCCAGGTGCACTTCCACGCGCTCGGCGACCGTGCGGTGCGCGAGGCGCTCGACGCCGTGGAGGCCGCCCGCAAGGCCAACGGCTGGACGGACCACCGGCCGCACCTGGCGCATCTGCAAGTGGTGCACCCGGACGACATCGGCCGCTTCCGCGCGCTCGGCGCGACCGCGAACATGCAGCCGCTGTGGGCGGCGCACGAGCCGCAGATGGACGAGCTGACGATCCCGTTCCTCGGCGCGGAGCGGGCCGGGTGGCAGTACCCGTTCGGCGACCTGCTGCGGGCGGGCGCGACGCTCGCCGCGGGCAGCGACTGGCCGGTGAGCAGCCCGGACCCGCTGGAGGGCATCCACGTGGCGGTGAACCGGATGGTGCCGGAGGCTCCCGAGGGCACCCCGGTGTTCCTGCCGGAGCAGCGCCTCTCGCTGCAGGACGCGCTCACCGCGTACACGGCGGGCAGCGCGTACGTGAACGGGCTCGACGCCGAGACCGGCACGATCGCGCCCGGGTACCTGGCCGATCTGGTGGTCCTGGACCGGGACCCGTTCGCGGGCCCGGCCGAGGAGATCGCCACGACGCGGGTGGAGCGGACGTACGTCGGGGGTCGGCGCGTGTTCGGCTAAGAACGCCGGGGCGCGGGCCGGCCCCCGTGCGGTCGTGCGGTCAGATCCGCGACTTGTGCAGTTCGAACCGTGCGAGGTGGACGTCGGCCCGCGCCTGGGTGATCCGCAGCCGGAAGCGGCGGGCCGTGACCGGTGCGGTGAGCGCGAGGATGCGGGCGGCGCCGACGGTGCCCGCGCCGGTGACGGCGGTCCAGCCGCCGTCACCCTCGGCCTCGACGACGAAGCTCTCGATCTGCTGGCCGTGCCGGATGTCCTCCGCGAGCCGGATCCGGTCCACGGCGGTCGGGCGGCCGAGGTCGACGGTGCGGGTGCCCGCGTCGTCGACGGTGACCTTCGCGTCCCGCGCGAGGTCGCCCGGCAGCTCGCGGTCGGTGCGCTCGCGGAACTCCCTGAGCCGGGTGACGTCGGCGGCCGGGAGCAGGCCGTTCGTGTCCGGCGGCACGTTGAGCAGCAGCACGGCGCCGCGGCCCACCGAGCGGAACCAGATGTCGGTGAGCTGCGCGACCGACTTGGGCTGCTGGTCGGCGTGGTAGAACCAGCCGGGCCGGATCGACACGTCGCACTCGGCGGGCCACCACTGGAGACAGGCGGCCTTGGTGCGGGCCTCCAGGAGCGCGTCGCGGCTTCCGTCGTCCGGCGCGTCGTAGCGCAGCGCGTAGTCGTACTTGCCGTTGCCGGTGTCCTTGACCGGGATGACGCTCCACTCGTTCTCGCGGGCCAGTCCGCCCTCGTTGCCGACCCAGCGGACGTCGGGCCCGGACACGGCGATCGAGGCGTCCGGGGCGAGTGCGCGGATCAGCGCGTACCAGCTGTCCCAGTCGTACTTCTCGACCTTGTCCGGCGGGATCCGGCCCTGCGATCCGTCGAACCAGACCTCGTCGACGGGCCCGTACTCGGTGAGCACCTCGTAGAGCTGGTTGAGCATGTGGGCGCCGTAGTCGGTGGCGTCGAGCTCGTAGGTGGGCAGGTCGCGTCCGGCGCGGTCGTCGCCGTCGACGAGCGCGGGGATCGTGCGGGTGGAGCGGGCGCTGCCGTTGGCGTAGACGCCGTCGAGGTACTGGTTCTCGTCGGCGGGCGAGACGTAGACGCCGACCTTGATGCCGTGGCGGCGCATGGACGCGGCGAAGTCGCGCAGGACGTCGCCCTCGCCGCCGCGCCAGCTGCTGGAGCGGACGCTGTGGCCCGTGTACCGGGACGGGTAGAGGACGAAGCCGTCGTGGTGCTTGACGGTGAGGATGGCGAGCTTGAAGCCGCCGTCGGCGAGGGCGCGGGCCCACTGGTCGGTGTCGAGTCCGGTGGGCTGGAAGATCTCCGGGTCCTCGTCGCCGATGCCCCATTCGAGGCCGGTGAAGGTGTTGACGCCGAAGTGCAGGAACGCGGTCTTCTCCAGGCCCTGCCAGGCGATCTGGCGGGCTGTGGGCCGCACCTGGGACGCCTTGGCGACGAGTTCGTCGAGGGTGTCGTCGGGGCTCACGGGGATCCGGTAGTGGGGTTCGGCGGCGCCGCGCGGGGTCGCCGCGGAGGCGACGGACGCGGGCAGGCCGGTCGTGGCGACGGCGGCGGTGGCCGTCGCGGCGAACAGGAGGTGCCGTCTGCTGAGTGCCATGCGGGGTGGGTCCCTTTCGTTGCGGCCTGGATCCGCTCAGCCCTGGGTGAGGGTCCAGGTCGTGGGGGTCTCCTGGTCCGGCGGGTACTGCACGAGGCGGCCGTCGGGGCCGGCGTCGAGCGTCATGCGGGTGATGGCGTTGGTGAGCGTGAGGCCGCCCGGTGCGCGGGTGAGCTGCCAGCGCTGGAGGGTGTTCCGCGGGTCGCAGGTCTCCCAGGTGGCGGCGGAGCCCGGCTGCAGCGGCACGTTGAGCGTGAGCTTGCCGCTGCGGGTCTCCAGACAGGCCCCGGACGTGGTGTCGGTGAGGGTGGCGTAGCCGTCGGCGGTGCGGGTGACGCGGACCGTGCGGGCGGCGGTGCGTCCGCTGCGGTCGGCGAGCGTGTACGTGCCGTCGGCGACGGGGACGCGGGTCAGGTCGCGCACGCCGGGCGCGGCGCCGACCGCGGCGGCGCGGGCGGTGAAGGCGTCGTAGTCGGTGTCGGGGTGGGCGGCGCCCCAGGTGACCTGGGCGATGTGGGCGAGGGCCGGGGCCGCGGCCTTGGCGACCTCGTTCTCGGTCTCGCCGCGGCCGTTGTCGGGCCAGAGGCTGATCTTGGCTCCGGTGATCCCCTTGGCGGAGGTCAGCTTCTCGCCCTCGAAGCTGCGCGGGTCCCACTGCTCGTCGTAGAGCTTGCGGGTGTTGGTGTGGAAGCCGCCGCGCACGAGGTAGAGCGAGTAGGCGGCGTTCATCACCGGATACCCCTGGGCGATGAGGGTGCTGGGCTTGACCTTGACGTTCAGCCAGTGCTCGACGGTGGTGCCGGGCGTGACGGGCACGGTGTTGGCGCCGGTCAGGCCGTCGTTCCAGATGCGCAGGGCCTTGCCCTTGCTCCGCGCGTAGGCCTCGACGCGGTTGACGAAGTCGATGAACGCGTCCTGGGGCGTGGCGCCCGGGCCGTACTTCTCGCGCGCGTACTCCAGGACGTGCGGGTACTTGGCGAAGTCGGAGCCGAGCATGTACTCGTCGGCGCCCATGTGCCACCAGCGGGCGGGGAAGACGTCCGCGTACTCGTCGACGAGGCTCTTGTAGTAGGCGAAGGCCTCGGGCTTGGTGATGTCGAGGCGGGAGGGCTGGGCCTTACCGTCGGTGTCGACGAGCTGGAGGTCGGGGCGGTTCTCGATCCACGGGTCCATGTGCCCGGGTGAGTTGATCTCGGGGACGATCGTGACGTGGTACTTCTCGCCGAGCGCGACGAGCCGGCGGATCTCGTCCTTGGTGTAGTAGCCCCAGGTGTTCGCCTCGGGGTGCTTCTCGCTCTTGACCTTGATCTCGAGGAGCAGCTGGTTGAGCTTGCGGTACGCCATGTCGCGGACGAGGTTCTCCAGCCAGTCGGTGGAGATGTGCACGTAGCAGGCGCAGACGCCGACGCCGCGCTCCTCGTAACGGGGCAGGTCGACGGTCCGCCCGGCCGGGATCCTGTCGCCCCGGGCGAGGAGCTGGAGGAGGGTGCGGGTGCCGTAGAACGCGCCGGTCTCGGCGGCGCCGGTGATCTCCAGGCGCTGCCCGGCCCGCAGCTCGTAGCCCTCGGCGCCGAGCCGTTCCTGGCCGGGGGCCACGTCGACGACGATGTCACCGGCCCTCGCGGGGCCGTCGGTGACGGGCACGGTGCCGTGGCCGGACGCGCGCAGGTCGCCGGCGAGAGTGCGGGCCACGCGCCGGGACGCGGTGTCGTCGGCGACGAGCCTGGTCCGGTCGCCGAAGGTGTAGGTGCCCTGCTCGGCGGTCCAGTCGGAGAGGGCCGGGAGGGTCTGCGGGGCGGCTTCCTCGGCACGCGGTGCGGCGTGGGCGGCGGTGACGGGGAGCGCCGCGACGAGGAGGGCCAGGGCGGCGCCGACGATGCGCGGTCCCCGACGCCCCGCGGGCGGTTTCGTACGCGACTCGGTCAACATGAGATCCGAGGATTCCCGCACCCCGGATCATCGGTCCATGGACATCCCCGGTGAATACTTGGACATCCTGGCACGGCCGCCGGGGACACATCGGATGTTCGGCGCGTCTCGGCGCGCGAGTCGCACGGCCCCGGACACACGTCGGCCCGCGCCTCCGGTCAGGGAGGCGCGGACGGCGATTCACTTCTCTCGAGCCGTGGCGTCGGACTCAGTCGACGCTGGGCAGGATGTGCGGCTCGGCGAGATCCTCCTCGTAGCCCGCGAGTCGGATCGGGGCCGACCGGGCCCAGACCTCGAGGCTGCCGAGGCGTTCCGGCCGTCGGCCGGCCCGGTCCGCTCGATCCTTCGGGCGTTGCTCTCGCGTCGTCTTCTCTGGTGTCACCGCGCACTCCTTGTGTGTCGGGGTAACCCTTACCGGCATGACCGGCCCAGCTTCACGCGGGGCACTGGACACCCGATCGGGCTTGAGTGGAAGGCCAGTTCGGGCGCGGTGGCGCCGGTGTCGCTGGTGAAATCGGCCTGTGGTGATCGGCCTCTTCCTGGACGGTCTCCTGGGTCGGGTGGGACCCACTTGCGGTGACCGTCCGGCTACAGCCTAACCATATGAGCGCGGGTCCGCTCACCGGGGCTGAAGATTTTACGTACCTGAGAGGTTTACGTGAATTCATTCAGCCATGACCGACCGTTCAGGCGCGACTGCTTTTTCCTGTTCTTTCCGCCACAGCCCGACATGGGCGTTTCAGGAGGTGGGCGCGGGGCGGTCGGTGTCGATGGTGCGGCCCGGCTCGTCCGTCGGCTGGGCCGAGGGCCGCGAGGTCGCCTCCGGGGAACCGGTGGGTCCGGCGGCCGGAGCCGGTCCTTCCGGGGCCCTGCCGTCCGGCGGGGGCGGGCCGGTCGGGCTGGCCGTCGCGGTGCCCGCCGCCTCGTTCGCGAGGGCGTCGAAGTCCACGTCACCGGTGTTCTCCAGCATGGTGATGTGGTCGAGCACGGTCTGGTTGGCGTCCGTGGCGAGCTCCCGCACGAGCGTGTTGCGGGTCGTGTGGCGGACCTGGGCGATCAGCGCGAACACCTTGCCGTGGGAGTCGCGCAGCAGATTGGCGAACTTCCGCTCATAGTCCTTGCCGCTCGCCGCGCTCAGCTGAGCCAGCCAGCCCTGCTGCTGCGCGTTGGGCTGGCTCGGCAGCTCCACGCCGAGGCGTGCCGCGACCGACCGCACCCGCTGGTCGAGATCGGTGTGGCCGACGACGAGGTGGTCCCCCGCCTCGCGCACGGCCCGCGTCGGCGCCCGCTCCATGGCCTGCTGTCCCGCGGGGATCTCCCAGAGGCCCGCGAGCCGGACCTTCACGATGAAGTCCCGGTCCGTCGCGGACAGCGGGCCCCACCGGGTGGCCACGGTGCCGGCGTCCAGATTCGCCTGCCCCGTCCCCGACCGGTCGGCGTACGACCAGATCGGGAACGCCAGGGCCCCTACGGTGGCGAGGAGTGCGGCGATGATCAGTGCGGTGCCGTTGACGCGACGCAAGCGGGCCTCCCGGTGACCGGCGTCGGCCCGCCGGTGCGGCGAGCTACATGGTGGTACGGGAAGATACGGCCGCCGGGTCCGCCGTGTTCACGTCCTCGCGGGGTTCGTCCCCCTCGCTCACGGTGGGTGTCCGGCCGCGCCAGGCCCGGACCACGAGCACCACGCCCACCACGGCGACGGCCGCGACGAGCAGCGCCGCGTCCGGGACGTGCCCGCCGACCGTCCGGGCCCACTGCTCGACGGCGAACGAGTCGTCCACGTCCAGCAGTCCGGGCAGCGCCGTCGCCCCGTCGAACACCAGGAACAGGGTGCCGAGCACGAGGAAGAAGAGGCCCGAGACGAGCGAGGTCGAGTGGGTCTCGAAGCGGCCGATGCGTACGGCCCGCCCGCGCAGGAACCGGCGCCGGCCGAGGTCGAACCGCTCCCACAGCAGCGCGAGCAGGAACAGCGGCACGGCCATGCCGAGGGCGTAGACCGCGAGCAGGATCCCGCCGTACACGGGGTGCCCGCCGAGCGCGGCGACCGTCAGGACGCTGCCGAGGATCGGGCCCGCGCAGAAACCGGCGAGCCCGTAGACGGCGCCGAGCGCGTAGACGGACAGGGCGGTCGTGGGGCAGATGCTGCCGGTGAGCTCGGTGAGCCGCCGGGAGGTGAAGCCGCGCCCCGCGACCTGGAGCACCCCGAGCGCGATGACGGTCCAGCCCCCGATCGTGACGAGCAGGTCCCGGTGGCCGTAGAAGAAGCGTCCGGCGTACGAGCCGGCGGCGCCGAGCGGGACCAGGGTCGTGGCGAGGCCGAGGTAGAAGACGCCGGTGCGGGCGACGAGCCGGGTGGGGCTGTCGATCGAGTACGCGAAGAACGCGGGGAGCAGCAGCGCGCTGCACGGGCTGAGCAGGGCGAGCAGGCCGCCGAGGAACGCCGCGAGATAGCCGATGTCGCTCACTTGGCATCCCGCGCCTTCTTGTCCGCCTGCGCCTTGGCTGTCTCGATAGCCTGCTCGAAGACCGTGTCGGGCTGGGCGCCCGCGATCGGCTGACCGTTGATCAGGAAGGAGGGCGTCGAGGTGGCGCCCAGGCTGTAGGCCTCGTCCTGGTCCTTCTTGACGGCGGCGTGGGCCTGTTCGCCGGCGAGGTCGCGGCGGAACCGGTCGAGGTCCTTCACCCCGGCCTCCCGGGCGAGCGTGTCGAGTCGGCCCGCGCCGAAGCCCTTCTCCTTGGCGCCCTCGGCGTAGGCGGCCGCATGGAACTGCCAGAAGCGGTCCTGCTGTCCGGCGGCCCAGGCGGCGCGCGCCGCGGTCTCGGACTCGGCGCCGAAGATGGGGAAGTTGCGCCACTCGATGCGCAGGGTGCCGTCCTCGACGTACTTCTTCACGAGGCCGGGCTCGGTGTCGCGGGCGAACTTGCCGCAGTAGCCGCACCGGAAGTCGGCGTACTCGACGATGACGACGGGCGCGTCGGCGCGGCCCTGCGCCAGCGGGTCCTTCGTCTCGCGGCGGGCGAGCTTCACGAGCGCCCGGGTGGTCTCGTCGTCGGGCCCCTGCTCGACGGTCGCGGCGCTGCCGGTGCTTCCGGCGTCGCGCGGCTCGGGCTTGGTGGCGGTGTAGGAGACGAGGCCGAGCAGGGCGGCGGCCACGGCGACGCCGGCGCCGATCGCGAGGGGACGGGCGGTCTTCTTCTCGGGCATGCCGAAAGGTCCTTGCGTGGTGAGGAGGTGACGGTGCGACAGGTTCCGGGCAGGCCGAAGCGGCCCGGGGCGTCGGCTACACGCGCAGGACGGACAGTTCGACGGGTGACGGCGCGTCGGCCGGGGGCGGGGCGCGGCCGTCCGGTGTACGGGGTACGAGCGCGTCGAGCGGCGCGGCGGAGCCCCGGCCGTGCTCGTGCGCGAGCGGCGCGAGGAGTTCGTGCGCGGCGGTGCCGCGCTGCGGCAGGCCCTGCCGGTCGTCGGGGGCGTGCTGCCGTGCCGGGTCGCAGCCCGGGACTGTCGGCGACACCTGCTGGCTCACGCGGACCTCGGCGGCCCCGGGCGCGGCCGAGGCGAAGGACCGGGCGCAGTGCTGAGCACCGAGTACGGACAGGAGCAGCCCGACGAGCACGACGCCCCACAGCACACGGGTGCGGGGGACGGTGCGGGGCATGCGCGCCATTGTGCCCCACGCGGAGGACGGACCGTTAACGTCCCGTTGACCGGTCCGTCAGGTGTCCATGGTCCGCTGGGGGACGACCACCGGAAGACCTTCGGGAGGAGTCACCATGCCGTCCCCGCACCGCTTCGAACCGCGCACCGTCGAGGAGCTGATGGCGGCGCTGCGCGCCTGCGGCCCCGAGCACGCGCTGCGGACGGCGGCGCTGCTGCGCCGCGCGCACCCCAGCGACAAGGAGCTACAGCTCGCCGGCCTCGTGCACGGCCTGGTCGGCGACCCGGGGCGGGCGGCCCCGGACACCGAGGCCGTGCGCGGGCTGCTCGGTGACCGGGTGGCCCGTCTGGTGCGGCTGCGCGAAGCGGCGCGCCGCTATCTGGCGGCGGTCGAGCCCGGCGCCGCCCCGGCGGGATCCGGGTCGTGGGGCGGGGCGATGAGTCCGGGCGAGGCGGCCGCGTTCGAGGCCGATCCGCTGGCGCGGGACGCGGTGGCGCTGTGCCGGGCGACGGACGACGCGGGCCGGGCGGCGGGTCCGGACGCGGGGGTCGTGGAGGACTGGCGCGAGCTGCTGGAGCGGGCCGCGCAGGGCCTCCTCCGGGCGCCGGCCCACAGCCGCTGACCCGCCCCGCTCCCCCGGCACCCGCACCACCGCGTCACCAACTTCCCACGCAGCCAACACGATTGACGCATCGTCAGGACGGGCACGGTCGTGAGACCGTACGCGCATGACTTCAGGTCCTGTCGAGTCGCCCGGCGCCCTGACCGGCCGGGCGGCGGTCGTGACCGGGGGCACGCGGGGCATCGGCCTCGCGGTCGCCCGGGAACTGGCCCGCTGCGGCGCCCGGTTGTGCGTGACGGCGCGGGACCCGGCCGGGGTCCGCGAGGCGGTCGCCGGCCTGCGCGCGGAGGGCGCCGAGGCGATCGGCGTGGCCGGTTCGGTCGCCGATCCGGCGCATCTGTGGGAGGTCACCGAGGCGGCCATGACCGCGTACGGGCGGCTCGACGTCGTGGTGAACAACGCGGCGACGAACCAGCCGTACGGTCCGCTGATGGACGCCGACCCGGACGCCTGGCGCACGGCGTTCACGGTGAACGTGGAGGCGCCGCTGCGGCTCGTGCAGTGCGCGTGGCGGGCCTGGATGAGCGAGCACGGCGGCACCGTCGTCAACGTGTGCACGGAGGGCGCCGCCCACGTCGGCCCGAACGTGGGCGCGTACGGGACGAGCAAGGCGGCGCTGCTGCATCTGACGGCTCAGCTGGCGGGCGAGCTGGGACCCGGGGTCCGGGTGAACTCGGTGTCGCCGGGGCTGGTGCGCACCGAGATGGCGCGGTTCGTGTGGGAGCGCGCGGAGGAGAGCGTCGCTGCCGGGCTGCCGAGCGGGCGGATCGGCGAGCCCGGCGACGTGGCGCGGGCGGTGCGCTGGCTGGTGTCCGACGAGGCGTCGTGGATCACCGGGGCGGATCTGCTGGTGGACGGCGGCACGCGGGTGCGTGCCGCCTCACCGGGTGGCGATACCGGGGCGGTGCAGCGGGAGCTGCGTCACCACTTGCCGGGCTCGTAGTCCTTCAGGAAGACGCCGTACAGGTCGTCGCCGGCCTCGCCGCGCACGACCGGGTCGTAGACCCGGGCCGCGCCGTCGACCAGGTCGAGCGGGGCGTGGAAGCCCTCCTCGGCGAGCCGCAGCTTGTCGTAGTGCGGGCGCTCGTCGGTGATCCAGCCGGTGTCGACGGACGTCATGAGGATGCCGTCGGACTGGAACATCTCCTGGGCGCTGGTGCGCGTCACCATGTTCATCGCGGCCTTGGCCGCGTTCGTGTTCGGGTGGCCCGCGCCCTTGTAGCCGCGGCCGAAGACGCCCTCCATCGCCGACACGTTGACGACGTACGCGCGTCCGCTGGCGGCCTTCTTCGCGGCCTCGGCCATGGCCGGGCGGAGCTTGCTGATGAGGATGAACGGCGCCGTGTAGTTGCACAGCTGGGTCTCGAGGAGCTCCACCGGGGAGATCTGCTCGATGGTCTGCACCCAGGTGTTGGAGTCGACGACGTCCGGCACGAGGCCGCCCGCGTCGATGGCGGTGCCGGCCAGGTGCCGTTCCACGCTCGCGTTGCCCGCGACGAGCGCGAGGTCGGCGACCTGCTGGGCGTCGATGCCGCTGGTGCCGAGCGGCAGCGCGGCGATGCCGTCGACGGCCCCGGAGTTGAACGCGCCGATGACGTGGTGCGGGGGCAGCACGCCCGCGGGCAGCGGGGCGCTCTCGCCGTCGACGAGGGCCGCGTAGGCGGAGGGCAGGCGGCGCACGGTCTGCGTCGCGTTGTTGATCAGGATGTCGAGCGGGCCCGCGTCGGCGACCTGGTCGGCGAGGGCCACGGCCTGCGCGGGGTCGCGCAGGTCGATGCCGACGACCTCCAGGCGGTCGATCCAGTCCGCGGAGTCCTCCATCGCCTTGAAGCGGCGGATGGCGTCCTTGGGGAAGCGGGTCGTGATGGTGGTGTGCGCGCCGTCGCGCAGCAGCCGCAGCGCGATGTACATGCCGATCTTGGCGCGGCCGCCGGTGAGCAGGGCGCGCTTGCCGGTCAGGTCGGCGCGGACGTCGCGCTTGGCGCGGTTCACGCGGGCGCAGTCCGGACAGAGCTGGTGGTAGAAGTAGTCGACCTCGACGTAGCGGCTCTTGCAGGTGTAGCAGGAGCGTGGGCGCTGCAGTATCCCCGCGATCCGGCCCTCCTCGGTCTGCGAGCTCGGCAGCAGGCCCTCGGTCTCGTCGTCGATGCGCTCGGCGGAGCCGGTCGCGGTCGCCTCGGTGACGGCCTTGTCGTGGGCGGTCTTGGCGGCGCGGCGCTCCTGGCGGCGGCGCTGCTTCACGGTGCGGTAGATGCCCGCGGTGGCGCGCCGGACGGCGATGGCGTCGGGGTGGTCGACGTCCAGCTCGTCGAGCTCGTCCAGCACGCTCAGGCAGACGGCGAGCCGCTCGGGGTCGATGCCCGGGCCGTACGCGGTGTCCGTGGCCTCGGCCGCCGTCGGGGCCTGGTTGTCCTCTGTCACGGTCATCGCCGCTGCTGTTCCTCGTGTCGCTCGTGCCGCTGCGATGCCCAGGGGCCGCGCGGCTGCCAAAAGGCGGCACCTTACAGGTCGCTCAGCTGATCCCGCCAGCTCCGGAGGATACTGGGGCGACCGGGGTGGGCCAAATGACGGACGTCACGTCCGGGCGGCGTCACCGGGGCTCGCGGCGCGCTCGCACTCCTCGGTCAGCACCCTCAGCTCGGTGCGCAGAGCCGCCGCGAGCACGTCGAGGTCGGGCACGGCGACGCCGTCGGCGACGAGTCCGTAGTGCACCCGCCCCCGGTACGTGGAGACGGCGACGGCGAGGGACTGGCCCTGGGCGAGCGGGGCCAGCGGGAACACCTCGGTGAGCGGGCAGCCGCCGAGCTTCAGGCCGAGGCTGGGCAGCGGGACGCTGGTGACGAGCAGGTCGAACAGGAGCCGCGCGTTCTGCCCGACGAAGGAGCCGCCGAGGCGGTGGCCGAGCGGCGGGACGTGGTCGGCGAGCAGGGCGACCGCGCCGGCGCCGCGGCTCGGGCCGTGGTCCTTGCGGCGGTCCATGGTGGTCCGTACGACGCGCAGCCGCTCCAGGGGGTCGCGCTCGCCGACGGGGAGCCGGACGAGGTAGCCCGACAGGCGGTTGCCCTGCGGGGTCGCGGTGCGGGGGCGGCGGCGGGAGACGGGGACGAGGGCGCGGGGCTCGACGCCCTCGCTGCCGTCGCCGCGCTCGTCGAGCCAGCGCCGTACGGCTCCGGCGACGAGGGCGATGAGCACGTCGTTGACGGTGCCGCCGACGGTCTTGCGGATGCGGTGCACGTCGTCGAGGTCGAGCACGACGCCGGCGGTGCGCCGGGTGCCGCTGCCGGGCGAGGTGAGCGCGGGCGAGGTGCGCACGCCCAGGGTGGCGCGGGCGACGGAGGCGCCGATGGACAGGGCCTGCGCGGTGCTGTCGACGACGGAGCGGACGTGGTCGGGGTAGCGGCGCGGGTCGAGGTCGGCGAGGGTCAGCTCGCGCATTCCGGAGAAGGGCAGGCGCAGGCCGCGGCCCCGCTGCGGCTCGGGTTTCGGGGCGCGGGAGAACGGCAGGTCCGTCGGGTCCATGACGGCGGCGGCGAGGGTGAGGGCGCGCAGGCCGTCGGCGAGCGCGTGGTGGAACTTGAACAGGACGGCGAAGCCGGAGCCGTCCGCCGCGGGCAGCACATGGGCCTCCCACGGGGGCCTGCGCCGGTCGAGCGGCCGCTCCATGAGGGCGCCGGCCGCGGCGTGGAAGTTCTCGACGGGGACGCCGAGGCGGACGTGCTCGCGCGGGTCGAAGTCGCGGACGGGCACCCGGGCGGCGCCGCCGACGGGGAACAGGACCCCGGCCAGGCGCATGCGCAGCCCGGGGACGGCGGCGGCGCGGGAGGCGAGCAGCTCGTACGCGTGCCGGGCGGCGCCCTTCCCGTCCCCGTCGAAGACGCCGAGCGCGCCCAGGTGCATGGGGTGCTCGGCGGTCTCGATGTTCCAGAACGCCAGGTCGAGGGGGGCGAGCAGGTCCGAACTCTGCACAGTCATGGAGTGCTCTCGCGTCGAGGACAAGGGAGTCGCAGTCAACCCCGATCGGTCGATTACGGTCAAGTACGATCCGCGCACACACAGTTAACAGTTGATTAAGACGCGTCCGAATGGTGCGCGGTGTGACTCGTGTGGCAGAAGTGCTCCGCCGACCCAGGCGGCGCGTGCCCCGACCAGGCCCGGGTGTCCCGCCGCCGGCAGGGTGAACGCCAGAAGCGGGAGCCGCAGGTAGCCCATGCGGGCGTCGGACCGGGCGCGGAGCACCGAGCCGGCGCAAGCGGTGAGGCGCGGGACGAAGCCGTGGACGCCGATCTGCGGGCCGGCGAGCCCGAAGCCGTGTGCCGGGCCGGGTCCGGGTCCCTGGCTCAGCGCACCGCCTGCCCCTTCCCGAGCGCGATCACGCCGGTCTTCGACACCGTGTACAGCTCGGCGTCGCGTCCCGGATTGACGCCGATCGTGGCACCGGCCGGGACCTCGACGTTCTTGTCCAGGACGGCGCCGCGCACCACCGCTCCCCTGCCGATCCGCACGTTGTCGTGCAGGACCGAGCCCTGGACGACGGCGCCGTCGCCGATCTCCACGCCCGGTGACAGCACGGAGCGGGTGACCTGGCCGCGGATGACGCAGCCGGGGCTGACGATCGAGCCGCTCGCGATGCCGCCCGCGCAGAACCGGGCGGGCGGCAGTTGCCCGGGGTGGGTGTAGATGGGCCAGCGCCGGTTGTCCAGGGCGAAGACGGGCTGGTCCGAGACGAGGTCCATGTGGGCCTCGTAGTAGGCGTCGAGGGTGCCGACGTCGCGCCAGTAGCCGTGGTCGCGCTCGGTCTCGCCGGGCACGTGGTTGCCGTCGAAGTCGTAGACCTGGGCGACGCCGCGCTCGGTGAGCAGGGGAAGGATGGAACCGCCCATGTCGTGCGCCGAGGTGCCGTCCTCGGCGTCCTGCTGGAGGGCGTCGACGAGGGTCTTGGTGGTGAACAGGTAGTTGCCCATCGAGGCGAACACCTGGCCCGGGCTGCCGGGCAGCGGCGGCGGGTCGGCCGGCTTCTCCAGGAAGGAGTCGACGCGGGTGCCGTCGCGCGCCGGGGTGATGACGCCGAACTGGGAGGCCTCGGTACGGGGCACGCGGATGCCGGCGACGGTGACGCCCGCGCCGTTCTCGATGTGCTGGGCGAGCATCTGGCGCGGGTCCATGCGGTACACGTGGTCGGCGCCGAACACGGCGATGTAGTCGGGCTGTTCGTCGTGGACGAGGTTGAGGGACTGCAGGATCGCGTCGGCGCTGCCGGAGAACCAGCGCGGCCCGAGCCGCTGCTGGGCGGGCACCGGGGTGACGTAGTTGCCGAGCAGGCTCGACATGCGCCAGGTCGTCGTCACGTGCCGGTCGAGCGAGTGGGACTTGTACTGGGTGAGCACGCAGATCCGCAGGATGTCGCCGTTCACCAGGTTCGACAGGACGAAGTCGACGAGCCGGTAGGTGCCGCCGAAGGTGACCGCGGGTTTGGCCCGGTCCGCGGTGAGCGGTAACAGCCGCTTGCCCTCTCCTCCCGCCAGTACGATCCCGAGCACCGAAGGTCCACCGCGCATGCCAACCTCCTGTCGTTCAGGCGCCGTCGAGGATCTCCTCGTACACCTCGGCCGTGCGCCGGGCGATCGCGTCCCAGCCGAACTCGGCCGCCGCCCGCTCCCGTCCGGCCTCACCCATGCGGCGGGCCGCGTCCGGGTCGCCGACCGTCTCGTCGATCGCCCGCGCGAGGCCCGCCTCGAAGGCGTCCGGGTCCTGCTCCGCGTACGGGACGAGCAGGCCGCTCTCCCCGTGCGCGACGACCTCCGGGATGCCGCCGACCCGGGAGGCGACGACGGGGGTGCCGCAGGCCATCGCCTCCAGATTGACGATGCCGAGCGGCTCGTAGACGGACGGGCACACGAACACCGAGGCATGCGTGAGGAGTTGGACGATCTCGGTGCGCGGCAGCATGGACGGGATCCAGCACACACCGTCCCTGGTCCGCTGCAGCTCCTCGACCAGCTCGCGGAACTCCCGGCCGATCTCCGGCGTGTCCGGCGCGCCCGCGCACAGCACGATCTGGACGCCCTTCGCGATCTGCCGGGCGGCGCGCAGCAGGTGCGGGACGCCCTTCTGCCGGGTGATGCGGCCGACGAACAGGACGTACGGGCGCTCCGGGTCGATGCCGAAGCGGCGCAGGACGTCGGTGCCGGGGTCGGCGCGGTACAGGGAGACGTCGATGCCGTTGTGCACGACCCGGACCTTCTTGGGCTCCAGGGCGGGATAGCAGGAGAGGATGTCGTCGCGCATGGCGCGGGAGACGGCGATGACCCCGTCCGCGGCCTCGATCGCGGTGCGCTCGGCCCAGGCGGACAGGGCGTAGCCGCCGCCGAGCTGTTCCGCCTTCCAGGGGCGCAGCGGCTCCAGGGAGTGCGCGGTCATGACGTGCGGGACGCCGAGGTGCAGGGCGGCGAGGTGGCCCGCGAGCGCCGTGTACCAGGTGTGCGAGTGGACGAGCTCGCGGCCTTCGAGCGCGGCGGCCATCGCGAGGTCGACGGAGAGGGTGCGCAGCGCGTCGTTGGCACCGTCGAGGGCGGGCCAGGCGCGGTGCCGGCGGACCCCGGCCGAGGAGCCCTCGCCCCAGGTGTGCACCTCGAGGTCGACGAGCGGGCGCAGCTCGCGCGCCAGGAACTCGACGTGGACCCCGGCGCCGCCGTAGACGTCCGGCGGGTACTCCCTCGTGAGCAGTCCCACTCGCACGCGCGCCCCCGTGTCGGTCGTCCACCACTCGCTCGGATCGTCGTGCCCGGATCGCTCCCTCATGGTCACCCATAGGGGGCGCGGGCGGAAGACCGCCGACAGGAGGAGGCCACCCCTACGCCGCGCGACACCCGTCCTGGGGATGACCCCGAGTCCGGCGTACTCCATCGGCAGTACGACCCGATGCCGTCTGTGGTCGGACGACAGATCGGCCCGGAGGAGAGATCGTGGAGGGTATGAGAACCGATCGCGCTCCGCGCCGCACCACCAGGGACGCCATATGAGTGCCCTGGCGCTGTCCGTGCTGCTGTCGCTCGTCTCCGCCGTCGCGTACGCGGGCGGGGCGATCGTGCAGGAGCGCGTCGCGGAGACCTCTCCGGAAGCGGTGTACGCGCCGCTGCGCAGGCCGGCCTGGTGGGGCGCGGGCTGTCTGAACGGGATGGGAGCGCTCCTGCACGTCATCGCGCTCGCGTACGGGCCGCTCAGCGTCGTGCAGCCGCTCGGGGCGCTCACGATCGTGCTCGCCCTGCCCATGTCGGCACTGCTGGTGCGGCGCCGCGCCGGGGCGACCGCCTGGCGCGGGGCGATCATGGCGACGGCGGGCCTCGCGGGGCTCCTCGCGCTGACGGGCACCCCGTCCGAGCAGTCCCTGGACGGTACGGAGCGTCTCGTGGTCGGTCTGATCACGGCCGGGGGCGTCCTGGTCCTGATGACGTCGGCGCGGGCCGCGCACCGGCACCCGGTGGTGCGGTCGGTGCTGCTCGCCATAGGGGCGGGCGGCGCGTTCGGCATGGCGTCGGTCTTCACGAAGTCCGTCGCCGAGAACTGGACGGGCAGCGTCCCGGAGCAGCTCACGACGCTGCTGGCGATCGCGGCCCTCGCGACGACGGGCATGCTGCTCTCCCAGGCGTCCTACCGGGGCGCGGGCCTGGCCGCCCCGCTGGCGACGGCGACGGTCGTGAACCCGGTGGTGGCGTCCGCCGTCGGCCTCACCCTGTTCGGCGAGTCCTTCCGGCACGGCACGGCGGGCACCGTCCTGGCGCTCGGCTGCGGTGTCGTGGCGGCGGGCGGCCTGATCCTGCTCACCACGGAGCGCATCGGCCGGGACCGGCGCGCGGCCGAGGCGCGGGACGGGGCGTCATCGGGCGCCGCGCCCGCTTCTCCGACGCCGGACAGCCCGGTGGTGCCGGGCAACCCGGTCGTGCCTGACAGCCCGGTGGTGCCGGACAGCCCGGTCGTGCCGGACAGTCCCGCCGCGCTGGACGACATCCCGAAGCATCCGCACCGCCCCGGCCGCCCGAGCCGCCCGCGGCGGCCCCGGGACGACCGGAGGATCCAGGACGTCAGATCCTGACGCCGCGGGCCCGCAGATAGCCGAGCGGGTCGATGTCGCTGCCGAAGCCGGGCCCGGTCCGCACCTCGAAGTGCAGATGCGGGCCCGTGCTGTTGCCCGTGGAGCCGGAGCGGGCGATGCGCTGCCCGGCGACGACCCGCTGCCCGCTCTTCACACTGAGCGCGGACAGGTGCCCGTACTGGCTGTAGCGGCCGTCGGCGTGCTTGATCACGACCTCGTAGCCGTACGAGCCGCCCCAGCCCGCGGACACGACCTGACCTGCGGCGACGGCCTTGACGGAGGTGCCGGTGGGCACCGCGAAGTCGACGCCGGTGTGGTAGCCCTTCGACCAGGAGGAGCCGGCCGCGTGGTACGGGGTGCCGATGGAGGCGCTGACCGGGGCGACGACGCCGCTCGTGCGGTGCGTCGCGGGCTTCTCGGCCTGGGGCTTCTTCTTCGGGGCGGTCCGGTGCGGCGCCGCCTTCTCGTGTTCGGCCTTCTTCGGCTCGGTCTGCTTCGGGGCGGCCTTCTTCGGGTCGGCCTTCTTGTGCTCGGGCGTCCGGTGCCCGGGCTGCTTCGGCTTCGCCTTGTGCGGCGGGGTCTGCGCCGGCACGGTCGGCCGCGCCGCGGGCTTCCGCGTGCGGTCCGGGCCGACGGGCGCCGCCTTCCCGCCGGGTACCGCGAGTCGCTGGCCGGGCAGGATGAGGTCCGGGTCGGCGCCGATGGTCGAGCGGTTCGCCTCGTAGAGCCGGGACCAGCCGCCGGGCACCTTGCGGGTCTGTGCGATGCCGGAGAGGGTGTCGCCGCCGAGCACCGTGTACATCTCGGTGCGGCCGGCCCGGGACTGCGGCGTGACCTCGGGTTTCACGTCCTTGACGGCGCGGACCGGGGGCCGCTCGGGAGCGCGGGGCGGGGCGGCTTCGGGAGTGCCGGCCAGGCCCGCCCGCTGCGAGCAGACCGGCCAGGCGCCGGGGCCCTGCCCGTCGAGGACCTTCTCGGCCACGGCGATCTGCTGGTCGCGGGTGGCGAGGTCGGCGCGCGGCGCGTAGGCCGTGCCGCCGTACGCGGCCCAGGTGGAGCCGGTGAACTGGAGGCCGCCGTAGTAGCCGTTCCCCGTGTTGATGCTCCAGTTGCCGGAGGACTCGCAGGCGGCGACCTTGTTCCAGGTCGCGGCGTCGGCGGCCTCGGCGGCGCCCGCGCCTATCAGGGGGATCGCGATGCCCGCGCCGCCCACCGTCACGGTGAGCGACGCCCGGTTGACCCGGCTCGGCTGATACCGGCGGTGCCGGCCGCGTAACGCCATGAAAGCCCCCTCTGGTACCGCTCTCGGGCACACGTAGGAGCGGCAAATTAGCCGCTCCCGCACAGTCGTGACAAGAGACTCCCAAGCCACTATGGCGACTTTTGGACCCTGAGTGACCCTGTGCACCGGGCGAGAGCCCCAGGAACCTCCGCCTCCGCACGGGATGCCCGCGCCGGTCCGCGTACGTACCGTCGAAGGGGTCGGCCGCGGCGTCCGGCGGGCCGGCCACCTTCCGATCCGGCCACCTTCCCGATCCAGGAGCGACAGGCATGAGCAGCAGCACAGCGCAGATCGGTGTCTCGGGGCTCGCCGTCATGGGCCGCAACCTCGCGCGGAACTTCGCCCGCAACGGCTACACCGTGGCCCTCCACAACCGCACGGCGGCGCGCACCCACGACCTCGTCGCGGAGTTCGGCGAGGAGGGCATCTTCGTGCCGACCGAGACGGCCGAGGAGTTCGTGGCCGCGCTGGAGCGTCCCCGGCGCCTCGTGATCATGGTGAAGGCGGGTGCGGCGACGGACGCGGTGATCGGCGAGTTCGCCCCGCTGCTCGAACCCGGCGACATGATCGTCGACGGCGGCAACGCGCACTTCGCGGACACCCGCCGGCGCGAGAAGGAGCTGCGCGAACAGGGCATCCACTTCGTCGGCACGGGCGTCTCCGGCGGCGAGGAGGGCGCCCTGCACGGGCCGAGCATCATGCCGGGCGGCAGCGTGGAGTCGTACGCCGCGCTCGGGCCGATGCTGGAGAGGATCTCCGCGAAGGCGAAGGACGGCGCCCCGTGCGTGACGCACGTCGGCCCCGACGGGGCGGGCCACTTCGTGAAGATGGTGCACAACGGCATCGAGTACGCGGACATGCAGCTCATCGGCGAGGCGTACCAGCTGCTGCGGGACGTGGGCGGCTACACCCCGGCGCAGATCGCGGACGTCTTCCGCACGTGGAACACGGGCCGGCTCGACTCGTACCTGATCGAGATCACGGCCGAGGTGCTGTCCCATGTGGACGCGGCGACCGGCCGGCCGTTCGTCGACATCGTGCAGGACCGGGCCGAGCAGAAGGGCACCGGCCGCTGGACCGTGCAGATCGCGCTGGATCTCGGGGTGCCGGTGTCAGGCATCGCGGAGGCGGTGTTCGCCCGCTCCCTGTCGGGCCACGCCGACCTGCGGGCCGCGTCCGGCGAACTGGCAGGTCCGCGCCCCGAGCCGATCGCGGACACGGAGCGCGCCGACTTCGCCGACCACGTGGAGCAGGCCCTGTACGCCTCGAAGATCGTGTCGTACACGCAGGGCTTCCACGAGATCGCGGCGGGCAGCGCGGAGTACGACTGGGGCATCGACCTGGGGGCGGTGGCCCGGATCTGGCGCGGCGGCTGCATCATCCGGGCGGCCTTCCTGGACCGCATCACCGCGGCCTACGAGGCCGATCCCGGTCTGGTGTCGCTGCTGTCCGACAAGGGTTTCGCCGAGGAGATCGCGGCGGCGCAGCACGACTGGCGGTCGGTCGTCGGCACCGCGGCCGCCCAGGGCGTGCCGACCCCGGGCTTCTCCGCGGCGCTCGCCTACTACGACGCGCTGCGCGCGGAGCGGCTGCCGGCCGCGCTGACGCAGGGCCAGCGCGACTTCTTCGGCGCGCACACCTACCGGCGCGTCGACCGCGAGGGCTCGTTCCACACCCTCTGGGGCGGCGACCGCACCGAGGTCGAGGCCTGACGCGGCCTAAGCCGGCGAAGGCTCGGGCTCCGGCGGTTTCGGGTCGGGGTCCGGGGACGGGGGCACCGGGGACGGCGACGGCCCGGGGACCGGACGCGGCACCGGTGTCGGGAACGGGTCCGGCAGCGGGCCAGGGTCCGGCCGGTCGGGGCCGGGACCGGGACCCGGAGTGGGTCCGGGCGGGACGGGGTCGGGGAACGGGTGGGTCATGGTCGTTCCTCCAGAGCTCTACAGGGGTCCTTCCACTGTCACCCCCGTCGCGTGCCCACGCCCGCCGGATCCACGCGTCGGGGTGACGCCCCGTGGCTGTCCGGAGGCCGTCCGTGCCGGTCGGACGCGGCAGCGGACGAACCTGCTCCGGTTACTCCGCGGGTGCCGCCGCGGATGCGGCGGCGGCGAGTCCGGGGCGCGGGCTGGACAGCACGGGCACGGTCGTACGGGCCTGGTCGGCGGCGTCGGCGATCGACGCCTGGGCGAGCACGACGACATCGGCGTCCGCGGGCCCGATCGCGTCGAGGGCCTCAGCGACAAGGCCGAGGTACCCCACCCGATCCCCCGCGAGGAACAGCTCCCACGCCCCGTCCACCAGCACCGTCCGCACGTCGACGGGCCGGCCGGCGCGGGCCGCCTCCTCCTCGACGAGCGCGACGGTGGGGCCCAGGGTGCTGTGGGTGGTGGCGAGGACGGTCACGCGTGGGCCGAGGGCGACGGCACGGGCGGCCATGGGCCGGTCGAGCCGCAGCACGGGCAGGCCCGCGTCCTCGGCGAGCGCTTCGGCGACGCCGCCGATCGAGGAGCAGGTGCACAGCACGGCACCGGCACCGTCGGCCGCGGCGGAGGCCAGGAGTTCCCCGAGGTCCTCGGTGACGGACGCGGGCCCGGCGACGCGGGCCCGCTCCAGGAGTTCCTCGCGCACGACGTGCCGCAGGGCGAGCCCCGGATGGTGCGCGTCGCGCAGCGCCTCGAAGACGGGCACGTGCACGGGCGAGGTGTGCAGCAGGACGAGCACGGTGGTCACCACTTTCCCGGGTCGGCGGCGAGCGCCTGCTCGGCGGCGCGGCGCAGCTGGTCGGACACGGTGGGCGCCTCACCGGGGTGCCGCGCGGCCCACCGCACGGCGAACGAGCACAGCGGGACGACGTGCACGGCCTCGCGGGCGGCGATCGCGTACAGCTCGCGGGTGAGCGAGCCGGCGATGCCCCGGCCCTCGTACTCCCGCTCCACGATCGTGTGCACCGCCACGAGGGCCCGCTCCGGCTCCTCCAGCACGAAGTACTGGATGTGCCCGACGACTTGCCCGTCGGGGCCGCCGGCCCGGGCGCTCAGCAGGCCCCGCTCCCGGTCGTCCCGGATGTCGATCTCGCCCGGCGTGCTCGTGGGACTCATGCGGCTCTCCTCGGGTTCAGGCTCTCCCGCGCCGAGCCGTCGCTCAGCCCGCGGGCACCGCCTGGGGGCTGCGCCGGTCGGCGCCGCCGGGGACGGGCTCGGAGGGGTCCGCACCCAGCGCGACGATCCTGTTCTCCCGGTCCACGTGCACGACCTGGGGCCGCAGCGCACGCGCCTCGGCGTCGTCGACCTGAGCGTAACTGATGATGATCACGAGGTCGCCCGGGTGCACGAGGTGGGCGGCCGCCCCGTTGATCCCGATGACGCCGGACCCCCGCTCCCCCTCGATGACGTACGTCTCGAGCCGGGCCCCGTTGTCGATGTCGACGATGTGCACGAGCTCGCCGGGCAGCAGATCGGCGGCGTCGAGCAGATCGGCATCGATGGTCACGGATCCGACGTAGTGCAGGTCGGCCTGGGTGACGGTGGCACGGTGGATCTTGGACTTGAACATGGTGCGCAGCATGGAGCTACTCCCGAAACTAGGCTCCCTGCCTGCGTTTTTGCAGGTCAAGGGCTGTTTCCATACTTTACATCGCGCCGCGGGACTGGGCGGCTCCTGTCAGGTTTTCCTCGACTGATGCTGACCACTTGCTGACGCCCGTAGCCTACTCAGCGCCCTCCGTTCGGTGACCGTGATGACCGTCACTCCCCCGGCCCGAGGCCGGCGCGTCCGGTAGGCGCTGGTGCGAGGACTCGAACTCGGCCGCGTGGTCCGCGGCCCAGTTCGCGAAGGTACGGGCCGGGTGGCCGGTGAGGCGCTCGATGTGGTCGGTGACGCGTCCTGACGGGGGTCGGCGTTCGGAGGCCGTGATCAGGGCCTCCACCAGTGGCTCGGGGCGGCCGTCGGCCAGCATCCGTGACCGCGCGAGGTCGGCGGGAAGGGACTGGAAGCGCAGATCGCGTCGGAGGGCGGCACCGAGGTGGGCGATCTGGTCGGCGCGGCTGAGCACCTCGGGTCCCGTCAGTACGTGCGGGCCGTGGTCCGGTCGATCGTGCGGCGCGAGCAGCACGGCTGCGGCCGCGTCGGCGACATCGCGTTCGTCGACGACGGCGGTACGGGCCGCGTCGGGGCCCGCGACGACGTCGCGCGTCCGCAACTGGCCCGCCCAGCCACGGGTGTTGGAGGCCAACGTGTCGCTGCGGAGCACGACGGGGCGGAGACCGGCTTCGTGGAGCAGGGTTTCCATGTCCGCGTGGACTTGGACGACGGGATCGCTCTGACGGGCGGCTTCGTCGTCCACGGCGCTGGAGGACAGGTAGACGACACGCGGTGCTGCCGCGGTGAGTTCGGAGATCAGGCCGTGGGCGGCGGACGTGTCGAGCCGGGGCCAGATGAGGAACACCGCGTCGACGCCCGCGAGTGCCTCGCGCACGGCGACGGGATCGGTGAGGTCGCCGACCACCCGGTCGACTCCGCGTCGCGGGGCGGCCTGCCCGCGCGCCAGGCCCCGTACGCGCGCGCCGTGGGCCGCGAGGCGGTCGACGATCTCTCGGCCGAGGTTTCCGGTCGCGCCGGTGACGAGGATCGACGGGGAGTTCGGGGAGCTCGTGGGGTTGCTGGTGTCAGGCATGATCGTGACGCTAGGGGTTCAGGTCGACATGAAGGCAAGGCGCTCGTGGGGATGACGATCGGCCAGGCGGCCGCGGAGCTCGGCGTCGAGGCTCACGTGCTGCGGCACTGGGAAGACGTCGGCGCACTCGTGGTGCAGCGGGACGGCAACGGCTACCGCGTCTACGACGACCGAGCGCTGGAGCGGGCACGGACGGTGCTCAGACTGCGCCGCGTCGGACTCTCGTTGTCCGAGGTCACCGCTGCCATGGCGCCGTCGAAGTCGGCGGCGCAGGACGTGGTGCGGGCGAAGATCGCGGCGCTCGAGGCCGAGGTCGTCCACCGGCAGCGGGCTATTACGTTCCTGCGGCACGCTGTCGAGTGCCGGCACCGGTACCTCGACGACTGCCCCGACTGTGTGACCTTCGTCCGCGGGACGTGAGCGGGGCCGCGTGCGGAGACCGCGCCGCGCTGGTCCCCCCAAACCACGCGGATCACCCCAGTACCAACAGCACCGCCAGCGCGACGAGGAGGGAGTCGATCCGGTCGAGGATGCCGCCGGAGCCGGGCAGCCACCGGCCGGCGTCCTTGGCGCGGGCGCCCCGCTTGACCATCGACTCCAGCAGGTCCCCGAGCGGGCCGCCGACCGCCACGGACACCGCCGTCTGCCATGTCAGGGAGGACAGGACGGCAAGTGTGAGGAGACCGGCCGCGGCCCCGGCCAGCGTGCCGCTCCACCGCTTGGCGGGTGACAGCGGGGAGAGGCGCGGGCCGCCGAGACGGCGACCCGTCGCGTACGCGACGATGTCGGCGATCGACACGGCCACGAACAGGACGAGGCCGAGGGCGCCGGACGACACGAGGCCAGCCAGGACGCCCAGCCACACGAGCCCGAGCAGGCCGGCCCCCAGGCGGCGCAGCCCGTGTTCCGCGTCGCCCGAGAGCAGCGGCACCCCGGCGATCGCCAGCGCCCCGGCCGCCGCCGCCCGGAGCACCTCCCCGGGGGCCAGCCAGGCGGTGACGACGAGTGCGACGACCGCCGCACCCAGCACCGCCCGGTCCGTCGGAGCGAGTCGGAGCAGCCCGCCGAACTCCGCCACCGCGACCACGCCGACCACGGACGCGAGCACCGCGATCCCCGGCGGGCCGAGCCAGAACGCGGCGGTGACCAGGGGCACTCCGAGCGCCCACACGCACCAGCGGACCATCAGTTCACGGCGCCGGGTCGCCGCGACCGCGACGCCTCCGGCCGCGAGTGCCCCGCCGAGGTACGGGACGAGACCGGCGACCGTCGTCACAGGGAGACCGGTTCCGGAGCGCCGGACATGACACGAGCCGGTGTGCGCAGCGCGTCCAGTGCGCTCCGGCACGCCGCCACGATCCGGGCGTTCTCCGCCGTATCGCGGACGGCGATCCGCACGGTCCGCCCCTCGTAGGCCGGGGACATGGGCGACAGGTCGCGCAGGAACACGTCGTGGCGGCGGCACTCGCGCACCAGGCGCGCCGCGCTCGGTCCGTCCGGCGGCAGGGTCACCGTGAGGTAGTTCGCCACCCCCTCGTCGACCGACGAGAATCCGTCCAACTCGCCGAGTGCGCGGGCCAGTTGGCGGCGCAGAACGTGGGTGCGGGCCCACTGTTCCGCGTAGTACTCGGGGTCGCGCAGCGCCGTCACGGCGGCCAGCTGGGCGGGGAGGCTCACGGGCCACGGCGGCGTCCAGCGCCGCAGTTCCCCTGCCGTCCGCGGATCGGCCACGAGGTAGGCGGCCCGCATGCCCGACAGCGCGTACATCTTCGACAGCGAGGTGCAGACCACGACCCGGGGGTCGACCGAGGCGAGCCCGGCGAGCGAGTCCGCCGGATCGACGTAGCCCAGGTACGCCTCGTCGATCCACCACCGGGTCTCGGCGGGCGAGGCCTCGATGACGGCGCGCAGCGCGTCGGCCGGGGTGTGGCGACCGGTCGGGTTGTTCGGGTTGACCACGACCACGAGGTCGTACCGTCCGTCGCCGGTCGCGGCGGCGAGCCGGGCCGGATCCACCGACCAGCCGTCCTCCCTGCGGAGTTGGAGCCGGTCGACCTGACAGCCGATCACCCGCTCGGTGACATGGGCGTACTCGCCGTAGCCCGGATCGAGCAGGAGTACCCGGCTCCCCGGCGTCAGCCACCGGCCGAACGCGCGGAAGATCAGGTCGGACGAGCCCGCCCCGACGGTCAGCGACTCCACCGGCAGCCCGCGGACCCGGGCGATCTCCGCGAGCAGTCCGTCGGCGCCCGTGGGCGGCGAGGTCCGGGCGGCCCACCCCGGATCCTCCGACAGGGCCGCGCGGACCGCGGGGGACGGCGGGAACCAGGCGTCCAGCACGTCCGCCGCGACCACCTCGTGGCGGCGGGTCAGGGTCCGGAAGTCGGTGCCGATCGCCGAGAAGAACGCCCCGCCGTGCTCACAGCCGTCCGCGCGCGGCGCGAAGGGCACGTCGAGCTGCCAGTCGAGGTCCGCCCGCAGCCGCTCCAGGACCCGGCCGTGGCGCTGTGCGACCGTTGCCGTCAGCTCGGCCACGGACCCGCTGAGGACCTCGAACGAGACCGCGCCCGAGTGGACGGTGCGTCCCATCGGCCGCAACCCGGCGGCGAGGTACATGTCGAGCAGCTCCGTACGCCCCATCGCCACCACCCGGCGGCCGCCCCGGGCCGCGACCCAGCGCAGCGCCGCGTACATGAGCAGGGGCGCCGCCGCGGTGGAGCGCCACTGCTGCTCGACGGTCAGGACGCGGATCTCGAACGGCGCCTCCTCGGACAGGACCGGGAGTTCCTCGCGGGTCAGGTACTTGTCGAGGGAGTAGCGGCCGGCCCACGGCGGGGTGAGGCTGACGAAGCCGATCCGTGTGTCGCCGCGCGCGGCCACGAGATACACGTTGTCGCCGTCGAGTCCGTCGCTCAGTCTTCCTGACGGATCCACCGGATGCTGGCCGAGCTCCTCCGCGTACACGCGGTGGCGCAGTTCGTGGATCCAGTCGCGATCCCGAGGCGTGGCCGCGCGCAACTGCAGGGCGTGCTCCATATGTATGTCCCCCCTGAGACGGTCTTGCTTTCGCGCCTCAGCATGGAGGAGTCCGGCGGACGGCACCTGAGTACGCGTACTCAGGTGCCCCGCACGGGAGTTGGAAGCGGTCCAGGTCAGGGCGACACTTCCTGGGCCCGGCCCGTCGGCACCGGCTCCCCGTAGACCGTGTCGAGGAGTCCGGCGACGAATGCGTCCAGGTCGTCGAGCCCTGCCGCCGCCCGCGCTGCCGGGGAGTCGGCGGCCAGGAGCGGGAGCGCGGCGTGCAGCGCCATGATGACGAGGGCGGCGCGCCGCGGGGTCACCGGCAGGCCCGCGCCGCGCTGGGCGCGCTCGAAGTAGGCGAAGTCGGCGGTGGCGAAGGCGTCGAGGGGCTGGGCCAGCCACGGGGTCCGCGTCGCTTCGCGCTGCAGTTCCAGAAGGGCGCGCACCCGCACCCGGCCCGGCCCCACGACATGCTCCAGGAGGGTACGCAGCAGTGCGGCGAGCCCCGCCCGGTCGTCCGGCGTGGGCCGCGGGATCGCCTCGTACAGCTCGATGATGCGGTCCGCGCTCGCCCGCAACAGCGCGTCCCGCGTGGGGAAGTAGTTCTTGGTGGTGCCCAGGGGCACCTGCGCGGCGGCGTCCACGGCCCGGTGTGTCAGGCCCCGGCTGCCGGACTCCGCCAGTACGCCGATGGCCGCGTCGCCGAGGCGACCCCGTCTTTCCTGATTCACGTATCCAAAAGTACCCCATCCGTGGTACCACATTCGAGGTACCACAATTGTGGTGGTCGGGATCGGAATCGCGGAGCCGAACGGCGAACTGCGAAAGCGACGAACGGGGATGGTGCGCGTGCCTGTCGGATACCTGGTGACCGTGGTCCTGGCCACGCTGATCGCGGTGTGCTGCCTGGTGCGCGTCCGCGGGCCGCGACCGCTCCTCTGGTTCAGCTACCGGCTCGGTCTGGTCTTCAACGAGCTCCCGTTTCTCGCCCTGTACGGCCTGACGGCGGCGACGGTGCTCGCCTTCGCGGAGGGTGACATCGACTCGGCCGCCGCCCGGGTGCTCGCCGGCCTGGCGCTCCTGCCGGCCGCGGGGTTCGTCGTCGTCGCCCGGCGGGGGATGCGGGCGGCGCCCGTGGTCGCGGCCGCGCTGGACGAGGCGCTCGGCCCCGGCTCGGCCACGCGCCGCAGGCCGCCGCTCGCACGCATCCTGCTCCGGCCCGTCCTGCGCCGCCGCGCCGACGTGCGGCGGGTGGGGGATCTCGCCTACGGGGACGCGGGCCGCCGCAATCTCCTCGACGTCTACCATCACCGCGCCCGCCCCGAGGGCGGCTCCGTGCTGATCCACTTCCACGGGGGCCACTACGACCAGGGCCGCAAGGACACCCAGTCCCTGCCCCTGCTGTACCGCCTCGCGAGCCAGGGCTGGGTCTGCGTCAGCGCCAACTACCGGCTGCGGCCCGCCTCCTCGCACCCCGACCACCTGATCGACGCCAAGAAGGTCATCGCGTGGGCCCGGGCCCACGCCCACGAGTACGGCGCGGCCCCGGAGGCGCCCGTGTTCGTGGCGGGCAGCTCCGCGGGCGCACACATGGCGGCGCTCGCCGCACTCACCCCGAACGACCCCGCCTACCAGCCCGGATTCGAGGAGGCGGACACCACCGTGACCGCCGCCATCGCCCTCAACGGCTGGCTCGGCCCGTACTTCGACGACGACCCGGCCACCTCCCCGGCGCATCTCGCCCGCCCGGACGCGCCACCGTTCCTCATCGCCCACGGGGACCTGGACGAACTGGTGGACACCACGAACCCCAGGGCCCTCGTCACCGCCCTGCGCTCCGCGTCCGCGGCCCCGGTCGTCTACGCCGAACTGCCCGGCGGCCACCACGCCTTCGACCTCTTCCACTCCTTCCGCTTCGAAGCGGTCATCGACGGCATCGAGGACTTCGCCGCGTGGGTGCAGGCGGAGGGACGGGCGGGGCGGGGACAGACGGGCCGGTGACAGGGGCACCCGCCCGTGGACGCCCGTTCGGAGCGGGTGGCATGATCGCGTCGCGCTCGGCACGGTCCGGGCAGGCGGGGAGGGGTTCCATGCATCTGTTCATCGCGGGCGTCGGCCTGCTCGTGGCCACGCTCATGGCGGCATCCGGCGTGGCCGCCGTCGCGCGCGGGTGGGTCCTGCCCATGAACCGGGGACGGGTGCTGCGCACACGCCTCTACGGTTGCGGCCAGCTGCTCATCGCTGTCGCCCTGTCCTGGCAGATGGGCGTCCTGACGGGCCTCGTCCCGCTGCCCGACAGCGCCCCGACTCTGGCGGGCAGCGTGCTGCTCATCGTCGGCCTGATCCTGCTCATGCTCAGTCAGCGCAGTCGAGCAAGGCGCTGACCGGGGATCCGGCAGAAAGGGCCTGACCCCCGAGGGGATCAGGCCCTTCGACCGGGTCCTACCGGGAGCCGAACCGGGTCACAGGCCGCAGGAGCCGCGGTCCAGGTGGAAGTAGCGGGCGTTGGCCCAGCGGCACAGGCGGATGCCGACGACGACGCCGACGATGGTCACCAGTGCGGGCACGTATCCGCCGGCGACCTGGATGATCGGGATCGCCGGACACCCGCCGGAGATGGCCCAGCCGGTGCCGAACAGTACGGCGCCGGGGACCACACCCGCGTGGATCCGCCCCGGCGTGCGGCGGATCCGGAGCAGGGCGAACGCGCACACGATGATGCCGACGGCGCCCGCGAAGGTGAAGAACATCCGCAGGTCCTGGAAGGTGAACATGCGGTTCAGCTCGGTGTAGTCGCCGAAGCCGATACGGGAGACGGTGTAGCCGAGAGCCAGCCCCGTGATGATGTTCGCGAGCAGAATCGCGCCGCGCGTACGCATCAGATCACCTTCCACAGGAGGAACGAGACCGCGACGGCGGTACCGAAGAACACTGCGGTCGCGACCAGGCTGACCGGGCGCAGGCGGCCGCAGCCGTTGAGCCCGTGACCCGAACTGCAGCCACCGGCAAGCCGGGTCCCGAAGCCGACCAGCACGCCGCCGACGAACAGCAGGACGGTCATGACGACCGGATTCGCGGTGACCACGTCCCGGAATCCGGGGCCCATGTCGAGACGCAGACGGAACTGCCCGGACGTGACCGCGGCGACCAGGCCGCCGATGAAGATCGACACCAGCAGGGCGGCCTGGGTGACCAGCGGGGCCGGGGTCGGGGCCGCCGCGTCCTCACTCACCGCCGGCTCGGCGTGCGCCCGGTCCGGCTGTGAAGTCCCGTACGGAGCCGACGCCGTGGCCGGGTCCGTCCCGAAGTGCTCCGCCGTCGCCGCCGCGAGCGCCTCGGCGAGTGCCCGCTCATCGGTGAACTCCTCGTCCATGCGCTCGAGCCGGCGCTCCCTGCGCCAGTGCAGCACGCGATCCCACGCCGACGAGACCCCGAACGAACGGTCCGTGGTCAGGGCGTAGTTGACGGTGATCAGAGCGAGCCCGGCAGCGCCGGCCCACCAGGGCCAGTATCCGCTCACGCGGGGCCTCCCATCCATGCGGCGAGCCGAGCCCACACACCGGGCTTCGGCGTGGAGCCCTGCCCGGCACGGTCGGTGGACGAGGACGACGGCCTGTGGGCCGACGCCGAGATCGTCGGGGACGCCGGCCCGAACCGAGGCGACGCCTCCGATTCCGCGGTCACGGGTTCCGCCGGACACACCGGCACCGGCCGGGACCAGGGCCGGGCCTCCGGCGGCCGGGGGCGGTGCTGTGGCGGACCCGCCTGCCGGGGCACCCGTACGGGACCGGCGGCGGCGCCCCCGTACACACTCCCGTCCACACCCCCGCCCGAGCCTTCGGCCATGTCCTCGAGGTGCCGCGCGCGGGCCCCGTTGGGCAGCAGGCTGATCGGCACGCGCTCACCGGTGAGTGACACCCGGTAGCGCGCACACCCCTGCCATTGATCCTCGCTGTCGCAGTAGTAGTCGCGCCATCCCTGCAGACTCGCCCTGAGTAAGGGGAAAAGTGGGCATCCTGCGGCGTGCGAGCAACTCACGCTGCTCCCTTCTGACCGGCGCACACCACCCGCTCGATGGGGGCGGTTGCCGTTCTCGGTCTCTTGCCCTGCCACGCCCAAGTCGACGTACCCGAAAGGGCGTTGGTGGCCTGTCACGGTGCGGAGCAGTGCGTTCCTGCCTCGGACCGGGCGTGATGCAACCACTGTTTCGGTATCGCAAGCAAATTAGGGACACGCCCGTAAATGCTTGACTTCACGGAGCGCGAGATGTCACGGAATATCGGGCGCGACGCCCCCATATCGTCGCCCTTTCCGCGCGCACAGGTAAGTGTGCGGTGGAGGTGATGTGCAGAGGGGCGGCAGTTGCGGGGGAACGGTGAATTGGTCTGTGACCAAACCGTTGATATTACTGGTCGTTAACGAGAGTGCGATGCGAGGAGAGACCCGTGTGCCGACGAACTGTCTGCCCGTCATGCCGGAAGGTGACCTACGAGGGCTGCGGAGGGCACGTGGAAGAGGTACTCGCCGATGTGCCGCAACCGGAGCGGTGCGTGTGTGAGCGGGGGATGCCGAGGACCGCTCCGGCGCGGAAACCGGGCGGGGCGCAGGAGGGCCGGTGGGCCCGGCTCGTGGCGTGGATGAAGAGCGCGGCCTAGGTCGTTTCCGCCCGGCAGACAGGACTTTGCGGACGCGGCCTAGGACCGGTCGGCCGGCCCCTTCGACGGCTCGGGCCGGGCGCTGGATCGGCCCTGGCTCCTGCCGTCCCGCTCCCCCGCGTTCTTCGCCTTGCCGCTCTTCTTGGCCTTCTTCGCCTCCTTCGCCCCCTTCACCTTCTCCGCTCCCCGGTCGGCGTCGTCCGTCGATCCGGTCAACCGGGCGCAGTACCCCGCGACCTGTTGTTCACCGCCCGCGGCACGGACGAGGCGCTGCCAGGCGGTGGACTTCAGCGCATGGCCGCGCCCTTCGCCCTTCTCGAAGGCCTTCTCGAAGGCGTGGCAGTGCGCCTCGATGCCCTTCGCACCGCCGTGGTGTGCAGGTGAAGGGGAGGCGCTCGGCGACGCCTCCGGCCCGGCGGGCACGGGAGGCCGCCCTCCGTGTGCGGGCGCCTCAGACCGAACTGGGCTGCTCGTGGTGCGGACTTCGGAAGCGTGGTGTCGGGTGCTGTCGACCACGCCGATGGACGCGACGGCGATGCCGCCGAACAGGGTGCCGGCCGCGACGGTCAGGGCGCCGGTCCGCGCCCAGCGGCGTCCGCGCGTCACCGGGCCCCACCTGTCCCGGCGCCGGGTGCGCAAGGCCGTGTTGTTCGCCGCGCGTGCGCTGCGGAATGCCGCGAGGGCGGCCTCTTCCGCGCGGTCGTCCAAGGGCTGCCGTCGGAGTGCCTCGCCGATCCGCTCGGCGATGTCGTCCAGGCCGGACGCCGCGCCCCGGTCGGGGGTGGCGTCGAGGTGCGGGGCAGCTTCGGGCCGGTGCGGCTCGCCGCTCAACTGGTCGCCTCCGTCTCGGTGCGTGCTCATCCCTGCTCCCCCAGCGTGCGCGTGGCACCCGTGTGTGTCGCGTCGCTCGCCTCAAGGAGGCGGGACAGGCTTCTCAGGCCACGCCGCTCCAGTGCCCGCACGACGAGAACGGGCCTGCCCAGGACTCGGGCGGCCGCCGGTTCGTCGAGCCGTACGGCATGGCGGAGGAGGATCGCCTCCGCCTGGGCGCGCGGCAGACGGGAGATCCAGGCCCCGCCTTCCGCCGGGCCGGGCGGTGCGCCACGTCGACGCCGGTGTCCGCGGGCGTGCCGCCGGGCGATGCTCGCCGTCCAGCCGCGGAATCCGTCTCCGTCGCCGCGGAACCGTGACAGATCGTGGGCTATCTCCCGCCAGACGGCGGCGGCCACGTCCTCGGCGTCCGCTCCCACGAGCCCGCGCAGATAGCCGTCGAGGCCGGGCTGCACCGACCGGTACAGGGCCGAGAACGCCGCCTCGTCACCGCCCTGGGCCCGTAAGACCGCACTGCCCAGCTCCAGATCATCGGCCGACCGCTGAACGCGCTTTCTCATGCCCACGATCGATCCGTCCCCCATCGGCCGAACTACGCCCCGGAGCGTACGACATGTCACATAGGCGCCCCACATAACGGTTGGTCTGTCGACTCCGGTGCCCTCGCCCGGCTCTCAGGTGGCGTCAGCCGACGCACAACCCGAGCAGGCAGATCCCCGCGGGCGAGGTCGACGTCCGCGAAGGGCTGGTGGGCTGGGAGGTGTCGGACCCGGCACCGTCGTCCGTCGCGGGCGCCGGCTGCTGACGCTCGGTCGTGCCGGAGCGCTCGGGAGCGGTGTCACCGTCGGCCGGCGGGGTGCTCTGTGACTGAGGGGTCGCCGTCGCCGCGGGAGAGCGGGCGGGCTCGGTGGCCTCGGTCGGGGCGGTCCGTGACGTCGTACGGGGATGCGCCGGAAGGGACTGCTCCCGGGGCCCGTCGGGTATCGGCGGGCGGGCAGAGGAAAGGGTGGAGGCCGGCTGGTGGGGACGTCCAGCGGTCGCCGGTGCGGACTCCGCGCCCTCCCCGTTCTCCGCGTTCTCCCCGTGCTCCGTGTGCTCCTGCTTCCGCTCGGCGCCCCCCTGCGGGTGCTCCGGAGCCGTGGCCGCCTGGACCCGGTCGGCGGAGTGCCCGTCCATCGCGGCGATGGTCAGCCCGCCCCCGACGAGTGCGACCGCGCTGGCGACCGCCGCCCGACGCTTGTTCTTCCGCCACTGGGCGAGTTGGCGACGGCGCGCCGCACGCCCCTGCCGCACGGGCGGCACGTACGCGACGTCATCGGTGGCGTGCGGGCCGGCGTCGACGGGGGCGTCGTACTCCGGCCCGCCGGCCGTCACGTCCTGCGTCACGGCCAGGTCCGAGCCGATGCGACTGCCGACGGCGGGCGGGGCGATGTCAGGGGCGTAGGCGCCACATCCGGGGCACACCAGGGCACCGTTGAGGTGCCGACGGCATGAGGAGCAGTAATCCATCTCTGCTTTTCGACCTTCCTGGTTCGATGAGTTGCCGGTCCGCCTGGTCGACGCGAATTCGAGAATCCGAGAATTCGAAGGAACAGGATCAGTGTCTTCACCACACCCGCTTCTCCCTCCTTCTGCGTTCGATCTCCGCTGCGGCGTTACACCGGAACCCGAAAAGCCGCGAATCGCGCCGCCCGGGCGGAGGAATTCGCATGGTTCGTGTCCAGGTCGTGGAGAAAGCGAGGGCACGCCTTCACGGAGTGGGGGCTCTGTCGCGCTGCGGTGTGACATTTCGGAGCTGAACAGCGCTGTACGAGTGGGCCGAGGGGCCGGGGGCGACAACTACGAGCAACGTGACGATCGGGGTGGGTGTGCAGGGCCTGTTGGCGGACCGCTATGAGCTGCAGGAGTTGCTGGGGCGGGGCACGATGGGCGAGGTGTGGCGGGCCCGCGACCACCTCCTCCAACGCCCCGTGGCGGTCAAGCTGTTGCAGGCCCAGGACGCGGAGGGGGTCGCACGGTTCCACCTGGAGGCACAGATCACGGCCCGCCTCAGCCACCCCAACGTCGTGGGCATGTACGACTTCGGTTCGCACCATGACCAGCCCCATCTCGTCATGGAGCTCGTCAGCGGCTGGAACCTGGCCCAGGAACGGTCCCTGCGCCGCGTCCTGCCACCGGCCGAGGCCGCGGCCATCACGGCTCAGGTGGCCGCGGGGCTCTCCGCCGCACACGAGCAGGGAGTGGTGCACCGGGACATCAAGCCCGCCAACGTGATGCTGACCGACGAACGCACGGTGAAGATCACCGACTTCGGCATCGCGCGCTTCGCCGAGGAGTCCGCCGGCAACCTGACCGCCACGGGAAAGATCATCGGCACGGCCGACTACCTGGCTCCGGAGCGGGCGTTGGGCCGCCCCGCGGTGCCCGCGTCCGACGTGTACTCCCTCGGCTGCGTCCTGTACCAACTGCTCACCGGGCGGGCGCCGTTCCGCGGCGCGACGTCGCTGGAGGTGGTCCAGCAGCACGTCAGCGCCACCCCGGCACCACCTGTGCTCCTGCGCCCGGACATCCCGCGGTCGCTCTCCGACGGGGTGCTGCACATGCTCGCGAAGGACCCGGCCGACCGGCCCACCGCCGAACAGGCGGCCACCTGGCTCGCGGCGCAGAGCGAAGCGCCGAGGCCGTCGGGGCCCGACAGCACCGCACCCCGGCACACCCCGGCGCCGTCCGCGCCTCCGGCTCCGCGCTCCGGCGCCCACTCCCGCCCCGGCATGCGCCGCAGACTGACCTCCAAGGCCGTGCTCGCGGGCGCCGGTCTCGCCCTCTTCGCCGGGGCGACGGCGGTCGGCGCCTCGATGAACTCCGGCACCGGCACGCCCCCTTCCCCGGCCTCTCCCCCACCCACCCACACCGCCACGACGCCCGACGACCCGGCGCCCAGCGCTACGCCGTCGCCTGCGTCCTCGGCCACCACGCCGTCACCCGCCCGGGACCACGGGGGCGCCAAGGACGGCGACCGGTCAGGGAAGCACCAGGACAAGAAGGGCGGGAAGGCGAAGCAGCGGCACCACGGCGGGTGAGCCCCCCTCAACTCCTTCCCGCGGGGCGCAGTCGGCACGGTCCCGATCCCCGCCGGTTCATCGCACAGCGGGCGCGGCCATCACCCGACCGCCGCCGTACAGGTCGGAGAGGTGCGTCGCCACGCGCCCCACCAGCCATCTGGCCCGCGCTCCATCGTTCCCCGCGCTGACCCCGAAGACGTGCCGGCCCGCGACCACGGTCGCGTGGGCGACAGGGCTCTGTTTCAGGCCCGTTCTGTACGTGTACAGGTGGACGCCGGGCCGCGGCGTCACGATCTGGGCCGTCACGCAGCCGCCCAGCGGGGGATCGCAGCCCCAGGGAATGCCGCTCGTCGCGTAGGTGCGGGCGGCCTCGTCGTCGGGCGCCACCCAGCGGACGGTGACGGAGAAGATGTCGTCGTCGGATCCGGACTCCGTGGCGAAGCGGCACACGCTCGGGTGCGGCAGTTCGACGCCCATGACCGTACGGCTCGATCTCACCGGCAGCTCGACGTAGTCCGTGCCGAGCTTCTGGAGCAGCCCGGCGCGGAGCAGCCGGCAGGCGTCGGGCCAGTCCGTGCGCTCGGTTCCGCCCAGCGCGGCGGGTCTGTCCGCCTCCACGGTGCGGTGGCGTGGTCTGAGGGCCGTGTAGCGGGTGCCGTACCTCTCTTCGCTGCGGACGATGAGCAGGTCACCGCTCCTGCCCACGAACGTCCCGGCCACGGGCCAGGGCACGGAGGGGCTCCGCCGGCCCTCGCGGTCCGTCAGCGCGCTCGCACCCGGCCCTTGAAGACGCGCGTCCCCGACGGACCAGCGGAGGTCCCCGACGTACGCGCCGGCGACGTTCGCGTCACCGACGGCGACACCGCCGCTCAGGTCCTCGGGCGACGGGGCGGGCTTGCGGCCCCGCTTTCCCCGCGCGTACTCCTTGCCCGCCTCGGTGAAGACCCGGAAGTCGTCGTCCCAGGACGTGACGATCGCGTTGCGGCTCGTGTCGATCCTGATGTACTCCCGCCACTTCGCCAGTCTCTTCTGCCAGACGACGCTTCCGTCCTGCGCGTCCCTCACCTGGAGTTGCGCGACGTGGCCCGGGCACTCGCCGAGCAGGACGACGTACCGCGCCGTCGCGCCGATCCGGTACGGAGGATAGGAAGGCAGGCCGGGCCCGGCGGGCGCGACCTCGCCGCACGAGGCGACCGCGGGAATCCGTTCGCTCCAGCGGACCTCACCGGTCCGCGGCTCGAGGCCCGCGAGCCGGCCGCCGACCGTCTCGACCACCGGCCCGGGGTCCGGGAGCAAGGGTGCTCCGCCCGTCCAGCCGTTGCCCGCCTTCTGCTGTCGGCTCCGGCTCGCGGTCTTGCGCCAGAGCCTTTTTCCCGTCGCGGGATCGTAGGCGTTCAGTGACCCCTCGGCGTCCGGCCGGGCCATGCCGAACAGCACCCCGCCCGAGAATCCCGCGGGTTCGAGTGCGCCGCCCGCGCCGCGCGGGGTGGAAAGACGGTGGCCATCGCGTGCGTCCACGATGCTCACGGTCTCGCCCAGGGGGATCGCCAGCATGCTGTCGTTCAGCGCTGCCGGCGTGTCCGCGGTGTCCAGCGCTCTTCCAGGGGTGCGGAAGGACCACGCCACCTCCAGCGCGTTGGGGCGCTCCAGCGGCTCCCGCGACCGGTCGCCGTCAGCGACCGCCAGCACCAGGAGGGTGAGGGTGAGCAGGGTTGCGTACGCCGCGTTCCTGACCCTGCGAGTCCGCGGGGAAGTCATCTGTCTCCTGCTCCTCCTCGGCACGGGTCAGCATTCCTGTGACGCGGGCAGCCACGAGCACGGTCGGGGGTTCTCGACGAGCCGGTAGGACCCGTTGGGAGAGCCCTCGTAGACAGCCCCGTACCGAGGGGCGTAGCCGGTCAGCGCGTACCGTCCCCCGCGCGGGGCAGGAACCGGCACGACGCCTTCCTTGCCGTTCCGCACGTAGTGGATGACGAGTTCGAACACGCGGGATCCGCGCTCGGCCCGGAACATCGCCGAGAGATTGACCTGTTCACCCGGGTCGAGCGTGATGACGTTGTCCCTGAAGTACCCGCGCGTGGAGTTCTTGCCGGAGAGGAAGACGGGCTCCGGGCTGTCCATGTCCGCGAACAGCTGGATCTTGGGCTCTCCCCCGGCGCCCGGCTCGCACACCAGCGTTCCGGCGAACGGTCTGCCCGCGCGGGGACTCTTCGTCTCGATGCCGATGGACGTGACGGTCAGCGGGCTCGTACCGCCCTCGAGCGTGAGACTCACGTTCATCTCGCCCGCCCGCGCACCCTGATTGCGCCGGACGACGGCGCCGACATCCCCGCCGGACACGAGTTCGGCACGGTCCCTCGGCGAGGACACCCGACGCGGCAGAGCCGTGCAGCCGGCCTCGTCCTCCTGCCGGGCGGTCACGACGAGCGGCGCCGCCGAAGGGCTCGCCGACGTCGCACCCGACCCGGCAGGCTCGGGGCTCGGCCCGGAGTCACCCCCCAGACCGGTCAGGTCGAGGGCCACAGCGGTCAGCACCGCACCGATCACGGGAAGGCCCGCGCCGAGCCAGAGCACTCTCGCGTGCCGTTTCCACCACGGCTCGGGCCGCTCCGTCGTCGGCCGCCCCGGCCGGGAAGGGCGGCGTCCGCGCAGCGTGGTCCGGTTCCTCAACTCTCCCCCAGCGTGTCCGGCGGCACTACGAGACGCCCGCACCCCAGAGGAAGGCCCTCTGCTTCCTCGCAACTCCCGTGCTCCGACGCCTCGTTGACGCATACCCTGCCGGACTCGACGGCACCCTGATTCCCGCCGACCGGATCCGCGCGGACGAGCCCCGCTACGCGATCGCCGCCGGCGCCGCCGCCGTTGCCGTTCCCGTCAGCGCGTCGAGCCGCTTGATCAGCCGCCGCACATGGAGCAGCGGCAGGATGCCGAAGACCCCGAAGGACATGTCGACGACCGACCACCAGAAGGGGATGCCCCGGACGGGCCCGCAGATCAGAGCGAGGGGGATGATGCCGACGCAGGCGATCATGCCGAACTCGACGACCCAGATGTTGCGGACGGGGTCGCGGTAGGCGCCGTAGAAGGCGACGGCGATGACGAGGTGCGCGAAGGCCAGCCAGTCGGTGCCGTAGAGCAGGTACGGGGCCTGCGCGTCGGCGGTCTCGAGCCCGCCCCGGACGCGGTCGATCCACTCGGCGAGACCGGGAAGGGCCTGCGCCAGGGGTGCCGCCCACCCGTCGAGCGAGGAGTCGAGCAGCCTGATTTCGGTGACGAGCGGGAAGGCGGTGAGCCCGCTGAGCACGAGACAGACGACGAAGACGATCAGCCGGACACGGATGCGTGCGAGGAGGGCTCTCGGCCCGTTCGAGTCGCTCATGGGGGCAGCGTACGCCCCTCTTGAACGTGTTCAAAAATGAGGGGCGGTCGCACTAGGCTTGTGCTGTGACGGATGAGCAGCAGCCGGTGCGGCCGGCGGGAGTGTGGGCCACGGCGATCGGGGTGGCCAGGGTGCGGGCGCTGGAGACCGGGCGGGAGGACGCCCTGTTCCGCGATCCGCTGGCCCGGGCCTTCGCCACGGCCGGGGGCCTGTGGCCCTCCTCGTCGCCGCTGCCCGATGACGAGGTCGCGCGACGGCGTCGGCAGGCCGTCTCGCTCTCGATCGTCATCAGGACGAAGTTCCTCGACGACCTGTTGCGGGAGGCGTCCGGGGCCGGTGTCCGGCAGGTGGTGCTGCTCGGCGCCGGCATGGACAGCCGAGCGTTCCGGATGAACTGGCCCGAGGGCACGCGGCTGTTCGAGGTCGACACCGCCGCCCCGCTGGAGTTCAAGGCTTCGGTGCTGCGCCAGGAGCGGGCCGTCGCCCGCTGCGAGCGGATCACCGTCGCGGCGGACCTGCGGGAGGACTGGCCGACCGCGCTGACCGCCGCCGGACACGACCCGTCCGCGCCGACCGTGTGGATCGCCGAAGGGCTGCTGATCTATCTGCCCGAGGACGCCGTGGAGTTGCTGCTGGCCCGGATCGGCGCGCGGTCGGCGGACGGCAGCCGGATGGGGCTGACGCTGGGCTCGCCCGGTGCGATCGAACGCTTCGGCGCGGGCGCCGCGCCGGGATCGGCGGCGTCGATGTGGGTCTCGGAGATGCCCGACGACCCGGTGAGCTGGCTGGCCGGCCACGGATGGGAGGCCGCGTGCCACACCCTGCGCGAACGCGCCGCCGCCTACGGCCGCCCGGTCCGCACCCCGCCGCGGTCCGCCGAGGGACCCGGCGGACTCGTCTCGGCGGTCCGCCTGCCCGGCGGTTCGAGGGGACTGCGGTACGACCGCCCCTGATCGGGCGTGCCCGCGTCGCTCTATAGTCACCCCGGGGATCACAAGGAGCGGGGGGCTCGGAACAGATGAGACGCGCAAGATCACTGGTCACGACGGTCGTGCTGAGTGCGGTCGGCATCCTGCTGCTCGGCGCCTGCGGGACCCTGCGGGCGGGTTCCGGCGGCACGGCGGCTCCGACGGATGGGCCGACGGAGTCGGCGAGCCTGCAGACGTTCGCTCCGTTCCGGGTGACCGCGGCCCGGCTCGCCGAGGACCGGCGCACACTCAGCGTCGACGCCGAGGTGCCCGGCCCCGACAAGACGTGCGCCCGCGACGTGAAGGCAGTCGTCACCGATACCTCGGACCGCACCGTGTGGGTGCAGGTGACGTTCTCCGCCCTGACCGGCGGCGCCCCGCACGACAACTGCCGCGCGACCGCGACGGCCACGGCGAAGGTGCGGCTGCCGTCACCGCTCGGGCACCGGGAACTGGCCATGGACACCCACACCGCGTTCACCGTGGACGGCGCCCACCTGCCCGACCTGCGCCTGTGCGGCGAGCGCGGCTGCCACCCGGCGCCCACCGGCTGCACCCCCGCCTCGTACGACCAGGCGGTGGCGGCGCTCGACGTGCCCAACCACACATCACGGGGCGACGAGCACTGCGACGGGACGTGGCTGGTGTTCGACGTGTCCTCGCGCATGGGCCCGGCCTGCGCCGAGGGCGAGGGGCCCGGCTGCGGGGCGAGCCTCGGTGACCGCTGGTTCTTCCGGGCCGAGAAGTCGGGCTGGAAGCCGATCGCCCGGGGCACGAACGGCGGCTGCGCCGACGTGCACCGCGTCGAGCCCTCCTTCCCGTCCACCCTGTGCGCCGAACTCCCGCCGCTCAAACGGTCGAACTAGGCGCTATACGCCCTCCGGGTCGAACTCCGCGAAGACCAGGACCAGCCGCTCGCGGATCCGTGACCACTCGCCCTCGAGTTCGCTCTCGCCGAGGCCGAGCGCGCGGGCGGTCAGGAGGAGGCCGCGCATGGCGCTGATCGTGGTGAGCATGGCGGCGTCGAAGCCGGGGCGGTCGGCGGTCTCGCCCACCAGGCGGTGCACGGCGTCGTCGAGGGCCGTGTTCAGGCTCCGGTCGAAGTCCCGCAGGGCGTCGCGGAGTTCGTCGTCGCCGCGGGCGCCCGCGATGAGTTCGAGGCACGCCGTGTACTCCCGGGTGCGCTTGAGGCTCCACAGGGTGTCGAGAGCGCGGGCGATACGGCCGTCGGCGGGGCCGTCGGTGATCAGGCCCAGGTGCAGCGGGATCCGTTCGCGGTAGCGCGTGACCAGGTGCTCGAGCGTGGCCCGCACCAGCGACACCTTGGTCGGGAAGTGGTGGACGAGCCGGCCGCGCGTCACCCCGGCCGCCTCCCCGACGGCGAGCGTGGAGAACTGGGCGTAGCCCTGCTCGGCGAGCACCCCCACCGTGGTGTCGAGAAGGAGCTCGCGGGTGTCGATCGCCCGTTGCTGGACGGCGCGGAGGGCCGGGGCCCGGCACGGTGAGGCAAGGCGCGGTGGTTGTCGAGCTGTCGGCGTTCGGCCTGTCGTGCCGGCCGGGCCGGGGTTTCGAAGGCGGGCCCACGCCTGTGATGCACCCGCTGCCCGTGGGCCGACGCGAAGAGCGGTACGCCGTCGTGGTGATCACCACGACGGCGCCCGGCGCGTTCGGCGGTCCGGCGGCTACAGCAGCGCCTGTCCCTCGCCCCGGTAGGTGGGCATGACGGCGGTGACGCGGTCGCCGTCCACGACGTGGAGTTCGTTGACGCGCTCGCACAGTTCGCCGGCCTTGGTGTGGCGGAACCAGACGCGGTCGCCGACGGCGATGTGCGCGGCGCCGGGGCCGGTCAGCGGGGTCTGGACCTCGCCCGCGCCCTCGAGCGGCGTGAGTCGGAGGCCGCGCGGCCAGACCGGGGTGGGCAGCCGGTCGCGGCCCGCGGCGCCGGAGGCGGGCCAGCCGCCGCCGAGGACGGTCACGCGGTCGGCGGACGGGCGGCGTACGACGGACTGCACGAAGAACGTCGCGGGCCGGGGCCGGAATCCGCGGTAGGTGTCGAAGAGGGTCGGCGCGTAGAGGCCCGATCCCGCGCCGAGTTCGGTGACGGCGGGCTCGGCGGCCGTGGACTCCAGGCTGCCGGTGCCGCCGCCGTTGACGAACTCCAGCGGCGCCACGCCCCGTACGGCCGCCACCACGGCCGCGCGGCGCAGCCTCAGTTCGCGCCGGGACGCCAGTTGCAGCGCCCGGATGCCCGCCCGGCGCAGCGGCGATCCGGGGGCGTCGTCGCCGACGCCGGCGATCTGTGCCTCGTACGCCATGACGCCGACCAGCCGGAGTCCGGGGCGTTCCCGCACGGCGCGCGCGAGGGCGCGGGCCTGGGCGGGGCTGTGCATCGGGGAGCGGTGGGCGCCGAAGTGGAGCCTGCCGCCGCGGGACTTGAGCGAGGCGTCGAGATCGAGGCAGACCCGCAGCGGGTGCCCGCCGGCCGCCGCTGCCTCGGCCATCCGGTCCAGATGCGCGGGGCAGTCGGCCATCAGCGTGACCCGGGACGCGGCGCGGCTGTCGGCGGCCAGCCGGTGCAGGGCGTCGTCGTCGGCGGTGGGGTAGCCGACGAGGATGTCGTCGAACTCCTCGGCGAGCCACAGGGCTTCGGGCAGCGTGAAGGCGAGGATGCCCTGGAAACCTGGCATTGCGAGGACCGAGCGGATGACGGACCGGCAGCGCACGGACTTGCTGGCGAGGCGGATGGGCTTGCCCCCGGCACGGCGCCGCATGGCCTGCGAGTTGTGCTCGAGGGCCCGCAGGTCCAGGACGGCGAACGGGGGCTGGAGTGCGCGGGTGGCCCGGTCGAGTGCGGCGAAGTCGGCTGCGTGCATGGGCGGTCAACCCCTCTGGTGCGGGGAACGGATGGGCGAACGGCGGCTGGTGCGCGGGCGGCGGGCGGGCGGCAGGCCGGCTCAGCCCCGGTCCGCGCCGACGGGGCCGAGCACGCGGCGGACGTAGTCGTTGGTGAACACGCCCTCGGGGTCGAGCCGGGCGCGGACGGCCTGGAAGTCCTGCCAGCCGGGGTAGCGCGGGGCCAGCGTGGCGGCGGTCTGGAAGTGGCGCTTGCCCCAGTGCGGGCGTCCCTCGTACTCGTCCATGATCGCCTCGACGGCGCGGAAGAACGTCTCGTACTCGGCTCGCGCGATCTGGTGCACGGCGACGTAGGCGGTGTCGCGGCCGTGGGCGGTGGACAGGAAGGCGTCGTCGGGCGCGGTGAACCGGAGCTCGACGGGGAACAGCACGGGGAGCCGCCGGTCGGAGATCAGGGCCCTGACCCGCTCCAGGGCCTCGACGGCGTGGGCGCGCGGGATCGCGTACTCCATCTCCGTGAAGCGCACCCGCCGCTCGTGTGCGAAGACCCGGTGGCTGTCGTCGAGCTGCTCGTAGCGGCCGATCAGGCCGCTCATGGTGCGGGCGATGCCGGGCACGGCACCGGGCAGGAGGCGCCCGAGGCCGCAGGCGGCGCCGAGGCCCACGTTGCTGACGGCGTCGTCGTTCCACCAGGCGGCGATCCGGCCGGGCGGCGTCGCGGGGCGGTCGGTGCGGCGCGAGGCGTAGGTCAGGACCTTGTCGGTGTGCGGCAGCGCCATGACCTCGAAGTGGTCGTGGGCAGCGACCAGCGCGTCCAGGTCGCCCAGCACCTCGGCCGCCGGGCGGATCTCGTCGATCCGGTGGATGCGGAACGCGGGCACGCAGCGCAGCGTGTACTGGGAGATGACCCCGAGCGCGCCGACGGAGACGCGGGCCGCGCGCCAGGCGTCGGGGTCGCGCGCCTCGTCGATCTCGACGACCTCGCCGGTGGCGGTCACGAGCCGGCAGCCGACGACGTTCGCCGACATGTTGCGGAAGCGTTCGCCGGTGCCGTGGGTGGCGGTGGCCAGCGCCCCCGCGAGGGACTGCTTGTCGATGTCGCCCTGGTTCTCCAGCGCGAGGCCGTGCCGGTGGAGCTCGGCGGCAAGCCGGTGCAGTTTGATGCCGGCCTCGACCTTCACCAGGCCGGTCGTCCGGTCGACCTCGAGGACGCGCTGCATGCCGCTCTGGTCGACGAGGACACCGTCGGTGAGGCAGGTGTCGGTGAAGGAGTGGCCACTGCCGACCGGACGGACGGGCAGGCCTTCGCGGACCGCGCGGGCGACGGCCTCGCTGAGCTGCTCCTCGTTCGCGGGGCGCTCGACGCGGGTGGGGGCGCAGGTCTGCTGGCGGGCCCAGTTGCTCCACTTCGCGGCCATGGTGGTCTCCTTACACAGGGTGGGGCGGGTCGATATCGGTGCGTGGGAGGGGCGGGGGGGGGGGGGGGGGGGGGGGCGGGGCCCCCCGCGGGGGGGGGGGGGGGGGGCCGCGGCGGGGGGGGGGGGGGGGGGGGGGGGGGGGGGGGGTGTGGGGGGGGGGGGGGGGGTGGGGGGTGGGGCCCAGTTGCACCATTACGCGGCATGGGTGGTAACGTACAAAGGGGTGGGGGGGGACTTTATGGGTGCTTGGTTGGGGGGGGGCGCGGGACGGCGTCGCGTCCCGCGCCCAGGGGGTCGGTTCCGGATCAGCCCGTGGGGCCGGTCCAGTCGGCGGGGATCCGGGCCGCGCGCACCCGCTGGGGGTGGTCCCCGACCGGCACGGAGGCGACCTTCCGGCCGGTGGCGAAGTCGATGGCGGTGACCTGGTCGGCGCCGCTCTCGGAGACCACGCAGTCGCGGCCGTCGCCGCTGACGGTCGCCCAGTAGGGCTTGGACACGGGGACGAGCGGGCCTTCCTGGAGGGTCTTCCGGTCGACGACGGTCGCGTAGTCGTCCATCGTTCCGGCGATGCACAGCTTGCTGCCGGAGGGATTCATGGACATGCCGTGGTGGCGCGAGTCGTTGACGAACTTGGTGCGGTCGTCGCTGGTGGCCGGGTTCTTGGGCAGGGTCCTGACCCGGGTGATCCTGTCGGTGGCGACGTCGTACTCCAGGAAGCCGTTGAAGTAGGAGACCTGGAAGTAGAGCTTGGAGAAGTCGGGGCTGAACACGGCCGGGCGGACGGCGTTGGACAGGTCCTTGCGGCCGAAGGCGTCCAGGCGTGCGCGCATGTCGATGGTCCGGACGACCTCGAACGTGTTCGCGTCGACGACGGTGATGTGACGGTCGCCCTTGGTCCAGTCCATGAGCGGGTCGTCGAGGGCGGTCTCGACGTTGCCTATGGACATGTTCCAGATGTACTTGCCGCCCTCGGTCCACACGTTCTCGTGCGGCTTGTCGCCGGCGGCGAACTTGCCCAGTTGCCGCCCGGTCTCGATGTCCAGGACGTACACGACCTTGCCGAGCGAGGCGGAGACCGCGACCTTGGTGCCGTCCGGGGAGACGGCCATGTGATCGGAGCGGTAACCCGCGACCGCGAACCGCCAGTTGACCTTGCCGGTGGTCACGTCGATGGAGACGACGTCGCCGAAGCTGGGCCGTGAGGCGACCAGGGAGCGGCCGTCGGGGGTGGAGTACAGGTCGTCGACGAGCTGCTCGTGCCCCTCTCCCGCGGTCGCCCGGATCCCCAGGTAGACGGCGAGGTTGATGGGGTTGAGGTAGATGGCGGCGAGCCGCTTGGCCTTGTCGGGGACGACGTCGATCCGGCCGATCCTGGCGTAGTCGCCGCCGGGCTCGATGACGTCGGCGGTGCCGTCCCAGTTGTTCCCGACGAACATCACGTCCCGCAGACCGGGGGCGGGCGTGGCCTCGGCGGTGCCGGCCGAGACGGGCATGACGACCCCGGCGGCCAGGACGGCGGCCAGGGTGACGCCCCGCAGACGGCGGCGCCTGTCGTGGCCCGTGGACCGGGCGGCGGTGCTCGCGGCGTTCATGCGTGCTTCTCCTCGAGGTGAGTACGTGCAGCGGGCAGAACATGGAGCGGTGCCGGTCCGGGACGACGCGCGGTCCCGTCCGCGCCCTCCGGCGGATCTCAGCGGAGCTGGAACGAGCTGTCGGTACCGGTGAACGACGCCGGACGGGTGCGCCCGGCCGGCGGAACCGATGCCGGGGCGGGGCCGCGACCGTGTGCCGACGCGGCGGATCTGCGGTGCACGTGCATGTGAAGCACCTCACTCGACGTGTTCGATGCCGGGGACCGTAGCACGCTTCTCGTTCGTTCGAACGAACGAGAAGCGGAATTTTTGCGCCACCGGATCGGTACGCTGTCGAGCGCGCGGCGGTTCGACCGCTTCTGCCGCTGTACGAGCACCCAGGAGCACCCATTGAGCGCCGACGTCCGCACCCGCATCCTCACCGCGACGCTGGAGCTCATCGGCGAGCGCGGGATCGGCAGCCTGACCAACCGGATCGTGGCGAAAGCGGCGAACGTGTCGCTCGGGACGCTGACCTATCACTTCGCCTCGCAGGAGCAGTTGCTCGGCGAGGCCCTCCAGGCTTTCGTGGACGAGGAGCTCGACCGGCTCTCGGTGATCGCCGCGCAGCTCGAGGGCGCCACGCTGAGCGTCGACGAGGCGCTGGCCCACGCGCGCGACGCCATCGAGACCCGTCCGTCACGGCACGCCCAGACCGCCCAGCTCGAGCTGTACCTCCACGCCACGCGCAACGAGGGCCTGCGTGAGGCGGCCGCCCGCTGCTACGCCGCGTACGACCGGGTGGCGGCCGCCGCGCTCAAGGCCATCGGTGTCCCCGACGCCGAGCGGGTGGCGCCGCTGCTCACCGGACTCGTCGACGGGCTCGAACTGCGGCGCCTCGCGACCGACGACCCCCGGATCGACTTCGCCGCGGCCCTCACCACCTTCGTGAAGGCCCTCGGCTCCTCCCCCACACCCTGAGTCGTCCCCATGCGCAACTATGGTTGCGCGGCGTGGACATACATCCGACGCACAAGAAGCTCGTCCCGCTCGGCGCCGCCCTGGCCCTGACCGGGGTGGTGATCGCGGCGGGCGCCCTGTGGCCGGACCCGGGAGCGACGACGGCCGGGTCCCGACAGCGGTCGGTGGCCGCGGAGTTGTCGCACTGGCCGGCGCCCGTGGCGGACAAGCTCGCCAAAGTCATCACCGCGCACGACCACGAGGGCGCCTACGCGGTCTTCGACGCGGACAACACCTCGTACCGCAACGACCTCGAGGAATCGCTGCTCCCGTTCCTGGAGATGAAGGGTGTCCTCACGCGCGACACCATGGACCCGACCCTGAAGATCGTCCCCTTCAAGGACACGGCCACGCACAAGGAGACCCTGACCGAGTACTACGCCCGGCTGTGCGACATCGACGACCAGGTGTCCTACCCGTGGGCCGCGCAGATCTTCTCCGGCTTCACGCTGAAGCAACTCAAGGGCTACGTCGACGAGTTGCTGGCCTACGAAGGGCCGCTGCCCGACGGTGTGAAGCCGCCGCAGCTCTCCACCGGCATGCGGGAGCTCTACCGCTCGCTGAGCAGACACGGCATCCGGGTGTACGTGGTCAGCGCCGCGAGCGAGGACCTCGTCCGCATGGTGCTCGCCGACCCCAAGTACGGCTACGGGGTGCGCCCCGAGAACGTGCTCGGGGTCTCCGCCCTTCTCAAGGACCGCAGGACGGGCGAAGTCACCAGCTCCCGCAAGGAGATCGCCGCCGGCACCTTCGACCCGGCGAAGCTCGCCGACCGCGAACTGACGTCGACGCTCTGGGCCCCCGCCACCTGGTACGAGGGCAAGCCCGCCGCGATCTCCACGTACGTCGACCCCTGGCAGAAGCCGATCCTGGCCGCCGGTGACACCCCGAAGAGCGACGGCCCGATGCTCTTCCGTTCGACGGACGTCGAGCACGGCGGCGTCCGCGTCTGGGTCAACCGCAAGGACAAGTACATGAAGGAGATCGACGCGATGAAGGCCGCGGGTGCGCAGCGGCAGAAGGAGCTGGGGCAGAAGGTGACGGCGGACAAGCGGTGGCTGACGGTGACGCCGGATCAGATCCGCTGACGCTCCGGGGGCCCGCTCCCGGTACGGACGGCGGGGTCACGTCACCGGGTTCTCCAGCAGCGTGACCCGGTTGCCGTCGGGGTCGTCCAGGGCGGCGAACCGGGTGCGCACCCCGCCGGTCCGTACGGGTCCCGCCGTCAGGCCCCGGTCGGCGAGTCCGGCCAGGGCCTTGTCCAGGTCGGGCACCTCGAGGTCGAGCAGGGTCGAGCCGGCGTGCCCGAGGTCCTGGAAGACCTGGAGCCATCCGTTCGGGGTGAGGTGCCAGTCGGCCAGGGACGGCATGGGCCGGGTGTCCGCCGGGCGCCCCAGCAGCCGCTCGTACCAGGCGACCGCGGCGTCGATGTCCCGTACCGGTGCGACCATCAGGACGCGCGCGATGTTCATGGGGTCCACCAGCTTCCCGTGAGCGGTCGTGCCGCGGCGGCGGGTACCCCGTGGCCGCGGCTCGAACCGCGAGGCGGCGTCGCGCCGTCAGGGGACGAGGACGATCCGGCCGCGGACGCCGCCCTCGGCCATCGCCCGGTACGCGGCAGCCGCTTCGTCGAGCGGGGTGACGGCGTGGACGCGCGCGGGCAGTTCTCCCGTCGCCACCCGGGCGAGCAGTCCGGCGAGCAGCGCGCCGTCGGGGCGGGCGAACACGACGTCGACGGTGATGCCGCGCATCTCGGGGAGCCGCGCGGCCGGCTGCACTCCGATGAAGCGGCCTCCGTCCCGCACCGCCTTCAGGGCGTCCTCCTGGAGGGCTCCGGCGTCGGCCACGGCGTCCCAGCCCTCCCCGGGCTCGGTGGTGAAGTCGGCGCCGAGGCCCCGGACGAACGGTTCGTCGGCAGCGCGGGCCATGCCGGTCACCTGCCAGCCGCGGTCCCGCGCGAGGACGGCGACGTACGCGCCCACCGCGCCGGCCGCGCCGGTGACCAGCAGGCGCCGCGCCGCGCCCGGCGCCTCACCGAGGAGGTCGACGAGCTGGGCCGCCGCGGTGGCGTTGAGCGGTACCGTCGCCGCCTCGACCAGGTCCGTGGGGTCCGGAACGACGGCGACGTTCGCGACCGGGACCACGAGGTGCTCGGCGTGGGATCCGTGGTCGCGGTCGAAGCCGTCGACGAACCCGGCGACCCGGGCGCCGACCTCCAGTCCGGCGTCGGCTCCGGCGGCGTCGACCGTGCCGGCGAAGTCCCAGCCGAGGCCGGTGTGGTCCGGCTGGTGGACCATGCCGAGCCGGTGGAAGACGCCGCCGGCCACCCCCAGGTCGACCGGGTTGACCGCCGCGGCGGCGATCTTGACGCGGATCTCCGCGGGACCCGGTTCGGCCACCGGGACCTCGACGGTCTCGATCGATGCGGGCCCGGCCGGAACGCGTACCACCGCGCGCCGCGACATTGTCTGATGCATCGTCAACTACTCCTTCGGAGAGGCCTCATGGGGTGGTCTGGCCCTTGGCGGTCGTGCCGTGGGCGGTCTTGCCGTCCCCCGCTTGCAGCACCACCATGGGGGCACCCGCTCTCCAGCGGGAAGTAGGCACCTCGAAGTGCCTAAGTCACCGAGCGGAGGAGACGAGCCATGCCGACCAGCACCGCGTCCCAGCGGCGGGCCGTGGCCAAGGCCGAGTACGACGCGTTCCTCGCGGCCTGTCCGAGCCGTCAGCTCCTGGAGCGTATCTCCGACAAGTGGGTCGCCCTCGTGCTCGCCGCGCTGGGCGGGGACGGCCCGCTGCCGGGCGCCGCCTCCGGCGACGCACCCCGGCCGATGCGGTTCTCCGAGCTGTCCCGCCGGATCTCGGGCGTGAGCCAGAAGATGCTGACGCAGACGCTGCGCTCGCTCGAGCGCGACGGGATGGTGACCCGGACCGTGACGCCCACGGTGCCCGTCACCGTCACCTATGAGCTGACCGGTCTCGGCCGGTCGCTCCAGGGAGTCATGCGGGGCATCAAGGCGTGGGCGGAGGGGAACATGGAGGAGGTCCTCCAGCACCGCGACGGCTACGACCGGGAGAAACGGGAATCCGCCGGCTGAGGGTACGGACCCGGGCCTCCCGGCAGCGCCTTCAGCCGGTGTGGGCCGCCAGGGCGTCGACGAGGCGGGGCCAGAGCTCCCGGGGGCGGTCGTGGCCCATGTCCGGGATCAGGAGGAGCTCGGCGCCGGGGACGAGCTCCGCGGTGCGTCGGCCGCCGCTGGGGTCGATCAGCGTGTCGTCCAGCCCGTGGATCACCAGAGTGGGTGTGCGCAGGTCACGCAGCGCGTCCGCGCGGGAACCGCTGAGGATCATGGCGCCGAGCTGGCGTCCGATCCCCTGGGGGTAGTGGGCGCGGTCGTAGCTCGCGGCGGCCAGTTCGCGCAGCGCGGCCGCGTCGCCGTAGCGCCGGGAGGCCCACACCAGTTCACGCTCGGCCGCCGCGACGTACGCCTCGCGCTCAGTGGGCTTCGGGGTGAACAGCACCGCCTGGGCCTCAGGGCTGGGCCGGCCGTACTCGCTCTCGCCGGTCGAGGACATCATCGACGTGAGGGTCAGCACCCGCTCGGGGGCGGCGAGGGCCATCGTCTGGGCGATCATTCCGCCCATCGAGGCGCCGACCACGTGGGCGCGCTCGACACCGAGCGCGGTGAGCAGGCCCAGGCCGTCGGCGGCCATGTCGGACAGCCGGTAGGGGATCATCGCGAGCGCGGCGGGAAGGTCTCCGGAGCTCACGGCGGCGATGAACGCGCCCATGTCGACCGGGTGGTCCGCGAATCTGGTGGACAGGCCGCAGTCACGGTTGTCGTACCGGATCACGTGGCGGCCGCGTGCGGCCAGCTCGCGGCAGAAGTCCTCGTGCCAGGCCAGCAGCTGCGCCCCGAAGCCCATCACGAGCAGGACCGGCGGGTCTCCGGGGTCCCCGAAGGACTCGTAGGCGAGGGACACCTCGGGGGACACGGCGACGATCGGCATGCGGGAACCCTTTCACGGCCACCCCTGCGGCGCACCACGATTTCGCGCGCGCCACGTTATCTGACCTGCGCCTACGTGCGTCTGCGTGCGCCTACGGGTCCCGTCCCGTCAGCCCGCCGTGCGGCGCCACCGCGCGTCGGCCTGGACCCATTCCTCGTCCCAGCCGGCCAGACGCCGGCGCTCCACGAGCAGGCGCACGCCCTTCGTGCCGGCGCCCACGACGACGACCGTGCCGCCCGCGGCCAGTATCCCGGCCATGGCTCCGCCGAACAGGGACTCGGCCGGGTTCACCGGCGGCGACAGGCGGTCGCCCTCCCGGTCCGTCCACACGGTGACGTGCGTGCCCGCGACGGTGCCGGCCGCGACCTTCGCGGTGCCGGTGTGCTCGATGCCGTCGGGGGCGGTCCAGCGCACGGTGGCGCCGCGGCCGGCGCCGCCGCCCGGCTGCATCACCTGCGCACGCGGGGCCTCCTTGACCACGACGGCGGAGAGCTGGAGGCGCTCCGCCCGCTGCCTGCTGAGCGAGGCCTCCGTCGCCGTGCCCGCCACCACCCCGGCCAGGAGGCCGCCCAGTACGGCGACGATCCAGGCCACGAGGACGACCCAGCCCTCGAACACATCGCAGTCACGCGTGAGGGGACCGCGCCCCCACCACCTCAGCCGTCGGCGTACGTCTCCCATGGGCCGACACCTCTTCACCCGGATCGAGGCCCTGTCCTCATTGTCGCGTGCGTCGCGCCACCGCTCCAGGCGTCACCCGGAACGGCCGACATGCGCACCTTCGTCACGGGGCGGCCCCGCGGCCGGTGCCGCGGTCGCCCGGTGTCGTCAGGAGAACCCGGCGGGCGCGGGCGCGCACCTCGGACGGCGCGACCGGGTCGCACGGCGGCCGCGGATCGCCGGTGCACTCGGGCGCAGACGTCGCTCAGGTGTGCGCGTGCAGGTCGTCGGCCAGGACGCGGTGACTGTGGCGCCAACCGGACCTCACCGCACGGGCGTCGAGCAGGTGGGGGTGGCCGGGCGCGAGGTCGTGGTGCTCGTGCTCGACGTCGACGACCGGGCGCTCGTCCCGCACCGCCGCCGGGTGCTCGTCGCGCCCGGCCGCCGAGGGCTGCCGCTCCGCCGACGCGGGCCACAGCCGTACCGCCGCCGCGCCCGCGCCCGCCGCGAGGGCGCCGAGCGCGGCGACGGCCCAGCCGAGTCCGGCCGCGGCCCCGAGCAGACCGGCCAGCGGGTAGGTGAGCAGCCAGCACGCGTGGGACAGCGAGAACTGGGCCGCGAACGCCGCCGTCCGTTCCGCCGGGGGTGCCGAGCGCCGGATCAGACGGCCGGTCGGGGTGAGCACCATCGAGCACGCCGCGCCGAACACCGCCCACGTCACGAGCAGGGCGGGCCACCGCCAACTCCCGTCCCGCCCGGCCGTGACGGCACCGACCCCCACGAAGGCGACCGTCAGCAGCAGGGCGCCGCCGAGCATCACCCGCCGGTCCGGCACCCGCTCCAGCACACGCGGCAGGACCAGCGCGACGGTCATCGACCCGGCTCCGTAGCAGCCCAGGGCGAGGGACAGGGATCCGGCGGACAGGCCGAAGACGCCTTTCACGTACACCACGGAGTTCACGGTCACCAGGGCGCTCGCGCAGGCCACGGCCAGGTTGAGCGCGAGCAGCGAGCGCAGGCACGGGAGGCGGAGGAAGAGGCGGGTGCCGGCGGCGGCCTTCGCTCGGGCGGGACCGTCGGACGGGCCTGCGGTCGGCTTCGGCAGGGCGACGGAGACGACCAGGGCGGCCGAGGCCAGGAAGCCCAGCACGGTGCCGGTGAACAGCCAGTTGTACGTCACCAGGGTCAGCAGCAGCCCCGCGAGGGCGGGGCTGAACAGGCTCTCCAGGTCGTAGGCGAGCCGGGACAGCGACAGGGCCCGGGTGTAGTCGCGCTCCGCGGGCAGCACGTCCGGGATCGCCGCCTGGAAGACCGGGGTGAACGCGGCCGAGGCGGACTGAAGCAGGAAGATCAGGACGTAGACCTGCCAGACCTGGTCGACGAGGGGCAGGCACAGGGCGACCGCCGCCCGTGTCAGGTCGGCGCCCACCAGCAGCGTCCGGCGCGGCAGCCGGCCGGCGAACGCGCCGACCGCCGGGGCGATGAACACGTAGGCCACCATCTTGATCGCGAGCGCGGTGCCGAGGACCCCGCCGGCGCCGCCGCCCGCGATGTCGTACGCGAGCAGGCTCAGCGCCACCGTCGCGAGGCCGGTGCCGGTGAGGGCGACGACCTGGGCGGCGAACAGGTGACGGTAGGTGCGATCACGCAGGACGGACAGCATGCGGCGGCTCCCCGGGCGTCGGCGGCCCCTCAGCATAACCATCATGTGCGCATCTGCGCACATGATGGTTATGGGCATATGAAGGCGCCGGGATCTAGGGTTGCGGCATGCCCGAACGCGAAGCAGTCCCAGCTGCGGCCGATACGCATCTGCGTGAGCCCGACGCCGCCCGGCTCACCGAGGCGACGCGTGTGTTCGCGCTGCTGTCGGACGCGACGCGGCTGCACCTGCTGTGGCTCCTCGCGCTGGACGAGGCGGACGTGAGCACGCTGACCGAGCGGTGCGCCGTGTCGCGCACGGCCGTGAGCCAGCACCTGGCCAAGCTGCGCCTGGCGGGCCTCGTCGAGACCCGCCGCGAGGGCCGGCACGTCCATTACCGGCTCACCGACGGGCACTTGAGGCGACTGGTGACGGAGGCGCTCAGCCACGCCGACCACCGTGTCAGCGGGCAGGCCCCGCACGACTGACGGACGGTCGGCGCACCGTGCGGCGTGTCAGACCGTCGGGTCCCACAGGCCGCCGGCCTCGCCGCGCTCGAGATGCTCGGCGTACACGCCGACCTTCCAGGCGATCACGGAGCGGCACTCCTCCAGGGCCCGGATCTGCGCGTCGACGCGCCGCCGGTGGGCGTCGAGCAGACTCAGCCGTTCCGCCTCGTTGCCCGGTCCCCGGCGCACCAGTTCGGCGAAGTGCTTGAGGTCGGCCAGCGGCATGCCGGACTCGCGGAGCTTGACGCAGACGAGCAGCCAGTCGACGTCCGTGGACGCGTAGCGCCGCCTGCCGCCGGACGTGCGCCCGACCGGGCCGACGAGCAGTCCCTCGCGCTCGTAGAAGCGCAGCGCGTGCACGCTCAGTCCGGTGCGCTCGGCGACCTCGCCGATGCTCAGGGACCGCTCGGCACTCTCCTGGGCCGTCATGCCGCGCACCCTCCCGGACTTGATCTAGACCTCGCTCCAGATCGTAGCGTCGCCCGCATGACCGTTGATCAACAGCAGCCGCTCCGCACGCCCTTCTCCGCCGCCACGACCGCCGAGGACATCCTGACCGGCCGTGATCTGTCCGGCCGGACCGCCGTGGTGACCGGGGGCTACTCCGGGCTCGGCCTGGCGACCACCCGGGCCCTGACCGCCGCGGGGGCCCGCGTCCTCGTTCCCGCCCGCCGCCCCGACGTCGCCCGCGCCGCACTGCGCGACGGCGGGGGCGCCGAGGTCCTCCCCATGGATCTGACCGACCTCGACAGCGTCCGCGCCGCCGCCGCGCACATCGGCGGCGCCGTCACCCGGCTCGACCTGCTCATGGCCGTCGCCGGGGTCATGGCCACCCCGGAACGGCGCGTCGGGCCCGGCTGGGAGAGCCAGTTCACCGCCAATCACCTCGGGCACTTCGCCCTCACTTGCGCGCTGTACCCGCTGCTCGCCGCCGCGGACGGGGCGCGGGTCGTCGTGAACAGTTCGGCCGGGCACACCCTGACCGGCATCCGCTGGCACGATCCGCACTTCCGCACCGGCTACGACAAGTGGCTGGCGTACGGGCAGGCCAAGACGGCCAACTCCCTGTTCGCCGTGCACCTCGACGCCCTCGGGCGGGGCGACGGCGTCCGGGCGTTCGCGCTCCACCCCGGCAAGATCATCACGGGGCTCCAGCGCGAGATGACGCTCCGGTCGCAGATCGAGCGCGGCTGGGTCGACGCGGACGGCAAGGTGATCGGAGCCGGCTTCAAGACCGCCTCCCAGGGCGCCGCGACCGGGCTGTGGGCCGCCACGTCCCCGCTCCTCGACGGCCGGGGCGGGCTCTACCTGGAGGACTGCGACATCGCCCCGGTCTCCGCCCCCGGCTCCCCGATGGACGACGGAGGCGTGCGCGCGTACGCCGTCGACCCCGACCAGGCCGCCCGCCTCTGGGACCTGTCCCTCGCCGCGACCGGAGCGCCGCCGATCGCCTGCTGAAACACCGGGACCGGCGTGGTCCCGGTGACCAGAGTCCCCGGCATGCCCGACCTCTCCCATCTCGCCGCCGTCCAGGAGTCGTACGACCGGGTCGCCTCCGCCTACGTCGAGCGGGTCAAGACCCCGGCGGAGCTCGATCCGCTGTCGCGCGGGATGCTCGACGTCTTCGCCGAGACGACGCGCACGGCGGGGCTCGGGCCCGTCGGGGACCTGGGGTGCGGGCCCGGCAGGGTCACGGCCCATCTCGCGGAGCGGAACGTGCCGGTGTTCGGCATCGACCTCTCCCCCGCCATGGCCGGGCTGGCCCGCGCCGCCCACCCGGACCTGTGGTTCGGCGTCGGCTCGATGACCTCGCTGCCGATCCGGGACGACGCGCTCGGCGGCATCCTCGCGTACTACTCGACGCACCACACGCCACCGGAGTCGCTGCCGCTCGTGTTCGGCGAGTTCCACCGGACGCTCGCGCCCGGCGGCTGTCTGATGCTCGCCGGGCACGTCGGGGACGGCCGGCGCCTGCGGCCCACCCAGGCGTACGGCGGTCATCCGGTCTCCTACGCGTCCTACCTGCTGCCCCCGGACCGGATCGCCGGACTCCTGACCGGGGCCGGCCTCGCCCTCACCGCGCGCCTGGTGGAGGAACCCGCCGAGGGCGCCGACCGGACCTACGCCACCTTCCTCGCCCGCAAGCCCGTGCTGCTGCGCGGCTGAGCCCGCTGTACGAACCTGGAAGGAGTGAAACGGCCGGCTTTGTGGAGGTAGTCATGACTGCCCAGGTCACGGTGGGGCTGGACGGCTCCCCCGAGAGTGTCGCCGCCGCCCGCTGGGCGGCCCGCGAGGCCGTGCTGCGCGAGGTGCCGCTGCGGCTCGCCCATGTGGTGGAGCGCAAGGACGAGGCACCGACCGAGGACGACCGGGAGCACGCCGAGCGGATCGACGCCCTCCTCCGGGACGAGGCGGAGCGCGCACGGCAGGAGCACCCGGACCTCGAGGTGCTCACCGAACGGCTGCACGGCCGGCCGGCGGCCGAGCTCACGACGGCGGCGGACGAGACGGACCTGCTGGTGCTCGGCTCGCGCGGGCTCGGGACCGTGCACGGTTTCGTCTCCGGCTCGGTCGCGCTCTCGGTCCTCGGCACCGCCCGGCATCCGGTCGTCCTGGTGCGGGCGCGGGAGGCCGACCGGGCCGCCGCCTCCGGCGGGATCGTCGTGGGCGTCGACATCGAGCACTCCTGCGACCCCCTGCTGGCCTTCGCCTTCACGGAGGCTGCCCGCCGCAACGCCCCGATCCGGTTCCTGTACAGCCGGCCGCTGCCCACCTTCTACGGATACGGCGGCGTCATGGATCCGAAGACGGGCGAGAAGGAGCGGATCGGAGCGCTCGGCAGCCTCGACGAGCGACTGGCGCCCTGGCTCGAACGGTTCCCGGACGTGGAGGCCACCGCCGGCGCCGTCGAGGGCCCCGCCGGCGACCGCCTGGAGGACTCGTCCCAGGACGCGGAGCTGGTGATCGTGGGCCACCGCCCCCGCAAACTCCCCGTCGGCCCACGCCTGGGCCACGTCATCCACACGGTCGTCCACCACAGCACCGCCCCGGTCGCGGTCGTCCCGATGCCCTGACCGGGGAGCGGATCAGTCCGTCGCCGGACGCCCAGCACGGCCCTCATGCCGCGCAGCGCAGCACCCAGCCTTCCGCCCGGCCTGCGCGACGCGGGGCTGAGCGTGCCCTTCTGAGCGGGGCGGCCGGATCAGTACGTCACGGTGATGCGTCGGGCCGGGCCGTCTACGCGGACCGAACCCCCGTAGGGGATGATCAGTTGGGGGTCCGTGTGGCCCAGGTCCACGTCGAAGACCGCCATCGTGTGCGGGGCGTACGTGGCCAGGGCGCGGAGGACCGCCTCGCGCTGCTGGTCGGCGTAGTGGCGTCGGGCCTGAAGGTCGTTCGGGTGCTCGAAGGACCAGGACTTGGCGCGGCCCATCAGGAGGGCGGGGAAGCGGGCCAGCAGGCCGCGCTCGCCCATGCTGCGCAGGATCCGGTGGACCTCCTCGGCGCGCGGCAGCTCCTCGGACGTCTCCAGGAACAGCACGTCGCCCTCGTAGGCGGACACGTCCCGTGCGATCTCGCGGTCGGCCATCAGGAGCCAGGAGAGGATCTCCAGGTTGCCGCCCCAGGCGCGGCCCTCGACCGTGCGCTCGGGGCGGTGCCAGATCCAGCCGCCGGCCGGCTCCGAGTCCGGCTCCGCCTCGAAGGTGGCGGGGTCCGCCCAGTCGCGGTCGGTGTCGCGGTAGCGCTCGGCGGGCCGGAGTTCGTAGGGGCCGTGCGTGAACAGGGCGGCGCGCAGGGAGTCGGCGGTCAGCGGGTGGAGGCTGTGCGGGCGGCCGAACTCGGTCATCACGCAGCCGCCGTGATAGCCGACGATGCCCAGGTTCCGCAGGAACAGCAGCAGGTTGGTGTTGTCGCTGAAGCCGAAGAACGGCTTCGGGTGGGCACGGATCAGCTCACGGTCGAGGTACGGGAGCACGGTGAGCTGGTCGTCGCCGCCGATGCTGGCCACCACCGCCTTGACGGTCGGGTCCGCGAACGCGGCATGGAGGTCCTCGGCGCGCTGCTGCGGCGTGGCGTCCAGCTTCCGGGTCGCCGGGTACTCGACGGGCTCCAGGCCGAACTCCGTACGCAGCCGTTCGAGACCGAGCTCGTACGGGAGCGGGAGGGCGCCCGGGAGACCGGAGGACGGGGAGACGACCGCGACGCGGTCGCCGGGCACGGGCTTGGGCGGATACTCGGGCGGCTTCATCCGCCGAGGATAGGAATCCGGCTCACGGCGCGCACCCGCGTTTCTTCGGGTTCCCCGGGCGGGGCCGGGCGGCCTCAGTTCGCCCCGGGCTCGACGGGCCGCCCGATCGCGATCATGGCGGCGTCGTCGTCGAGGTGCCCGCCCACATACCGCAGCAGATCGCCGCGCAGGCGGTGCAGGAACCGGTCGGGGTCCTTCTCGGCCCAGCCGGTGACGCGCTCGGTGAGCGGATAGAAGGGGCCGCCGGGCTCGCGGGCCTCCGTCACGCCGTCGGTGTAGAGCAGCAGGAGCTCGCCCGGCTCGAAGGGGAAGCTGTCGACGCGGTAGCGGGCCTGCGTCATCTCGCCCAGGCCCAGCGGGGGCGCGGGCCGGGAGGCGTCCATGCTCGTGGGCCGGCCGTCGCGCAGGACGATCGGCGGCGGGTGCCCGCAGGAGATCATCTGGACGGCGCCTCCGTCGTCGGGGATGTCGAGGAAGACGGCGGTGATGAAGGTTTCCCCGGGGCGGAGCGTCTCGCCGGGCTCCATCAGGTCCCAGCACACGCTCCGGTCCAGATAGGCCACCAACTCCCCGAGGCCCGCCTGGCGATGGGCCGCGCCGCGGAACGCCCCGAGCAGCAGCGCGGCGTCGCTCACCGCGGTGAGTCCCTTGCCCCGTACGTCACCGACCATCAGCCGCGTACCGGAGGTGGTCCGAGCCGCCGCGTACAGATCTCCGCCGATCTGCGCCTCGGCCTCCGCCGCGAGATAGCGCGAGGCGACGCGCAGGGGCCCGATGCGGCTGGGCAGCGGCGGCAGCACACCGCGCTGGGCGGCCTCGGACACGGACCGCACCCGCATCAGCTCCTCCGCCCTGCGGTCCCGCACGACGCAGAAGACCACGAGGCAGATCCCCACCAGGGCCAGGGCGATGATCTGCGCCTGGTGATTGGCCGAGAACAGTGTGTCGGGGTCACGCAGCACTCCGATGAGCGCCTGCGCGAGCACCGCCAGCGCGGCCACGGCTCCCACGGTCCGGGGGCCGCCGAACGACGGGGTGATCGCCGGTGCCGCGACCAGGAGCGGCCCGAGGTGTACGTCGGGCGGCGCGAGGACGTCGATCACGACGACCGCGACGATCCACGCGATCGGCACGACGACCAGCGAACGGCTCGCCCGCGCCGGCCCTCGGAGCCCCTCGGATCGCTGTGGCATGACTCCTGACTACACCGCGCCCGTCCGGCTCGCACCAGCTGGCATGCTCCCGACCACGGCTCACCTGCGCGGACGCCCGTCGGGGGCACGGCCGAGGGGCGGGTGTCGGTCGCCGGTGGCAGGCTGGGCCCCGTACGGCATCTGCGAAAGGAAAGGCCCATGATCACCACCGATTTCGCCCCCGGCACGCCCTGCTGGCTCGACCTCGGTGCGCCCGACGTGCCGGCCGCGGCGGCCTTCTACCGCGCCACGCTCGGCTGGGAGTACGAGCCCATGAGCGGCGGCGGGGAGGACATGGAAGGCGGGATGTTCCGCAAGGACGGGGAGATCGTCGCCGGTCTGGGCAAGCTCACCGAGCAGGGCGCCCGTCCCGCCTGGATGATCTACTACACCGTCACCGACGCGGACGCGACGACCGAGGCCGTGGAGCGTGCCGGAGGCACCGTGCGCGTCCCGCCGAGGGACCTCGGCGAGTGGGGTCGCATGGCCCAGTACAGCGATCCGCTGGGCGGGCAGTTCGCCGCCTGGCAGCCCGGCACGGACACGGGCGTCGGCCGGGTCGGCGCGCCCGGATCGCTGTCCTGGACGGAGCTCTACACGACCGACGCCAAGGGCGCCCAGGAGTTCTACGGCACCGTTTTCGGCTGGCAGTTCTCCGACATGGAGCTGCCGGGCGGCGGCGGCACGTACACCCTCATCACGCCCGCGGGCCTGCCCCCGGAGCGTATGCAGGGCGGCCTCATGGAGCTCCCCGCGGAGCACCTCGCGCTCGCGGACGGACGTCCGTACTGGCACCCGGTGTTCGACGTCGTCGACTGCGACGCCACGGTCGCGCAGGTGACCGGGCACGGCGGCAGTGTCCAGATGGGCCCGGACGACGCCCCGGGCGTGGGCCGGCTGGCCGTGTGTCTCGACCCGTCCCGTGCGGACTTCGTCGTGCTGACCCCGGAGGCGCCGGCCTCGAAGTGACGTGACACGGCGAGGGGACGGGCGGGGCCGGCGTCAGCAGGCCTCGCCGGTCCGCGCCGACAGGGGTCCCCACGTGTAGCGGAGACGGACTCCGTGGTCGCGGAGCCAGTCGGTCTCCCGGTGCCGGAGTTCGTGCGCGGACTCCGGCGCGATGGCGCTGGGCCAGCGGACCAGGACCGCGGTGACGTCGCCCGTCTGCACGAGCTGCTTCACCCGGCGCCAGCCGGTGCGCCGGGCCGGGTCGGGCTCGCCGTAGGTGTCGGTGACGACCTCGGCGATCGTCATACCGCGCTCCCGGGCGAACGCGTGGCCTTCGGTCCGCGCGCACTGCGTGGCCGGTCCCGGCAGGCCCGGGGTCCGGTCGGCACACACGTACAGCACGACGGGTCGGGAAGCGGTGTCGCTGTGGGGGGTCATGGGCGCCTTCTGCCGGTCGGTCGGGGGGAGGGGGCGCCCCACCGCGCGAAGGGGACGCGGCGGGGCCTTGCGGTGGTCAGGGTTGGGCGGGCTTTCAGGGGTGGGCGGGCTGTCAGAGGTGGGCCGTCAACTCCGCCCAGACGACCTTGCCTTCGGCCCGCGTCGAGCGCGCCGAGCCCCAGCGGTCCGCGAGCTGCTGGACGAGGAACAGTCCCCGCCCGTTCTCCTCGCCGGGCCCCGCGCGGTGCGCTGTCGGAGGGACCGGTACGGGGCCCTCGTCGTGCAGTTCGATGCGCAGGCGCCCCTCGTCGCCGGTCAGCGTGAGGCCGCACAGGACCCGGCCGCCGTCGGTGTGCAGCACCGCGTTCGTCGTCAGCTCGGAGACCAGGAGCACCGCGTCGCAGCACGTGTCGCCGGGCACCTCCCAGGCACGGAGCCGGTCGCGCACGGTGTCGCGGGCCGATCGCGCGCTGGTGCGCAGGGCGGGCAGGCCGAACCAGTACTCCCGGGGCCGGGGCTGCGTGCTCGTCGCTAAGGCGGGGGCCGGGGCCGAGGGCGTGGGCAGATGCACGGGGGTCGCCTTCCAGTGCCGTCCGAGGGGCGGGCGCGGTGTGGGGACGCGGGCCGCGGCTCGCGCGGTGAGCGGTGCGTGCCGGGCCGGACCCCCTGCGCCGGGGCGCGGACGACGGCATCGGCATCGGGCGGCCCCTCGGGGCCGGATGCCGCGTCGAAGCTGTGACTCGACCGCTCACATGGCCACTATGCGCGTGATCACGTTCAGGCTGCAACCGACTCCCTGATAATTTCAGCAGCGCGGGTATCACCCTGGCGTCGCCTTCAAGTCACTGCCAGAATGGCGATATTGATGATCCTTCAGGAGGTTGGGCGTGAGTGAAGCCCGGTCCGGCACCAGCGCGCCGACGGTTCTGCGCATGATCCTCGGCCGCAGGCTGCAGGACATGCGGCTGGCCGCCGGCGCCTCGCTGGACGACGCGGCCAGGGCTCTGCGCGTGAAGTCCCTGACGATCCGTCGGCTGGAGAAGGCCGAGGTCGCTCTCAAACCTCTCTACATGGAGAAGCTCCTCGAGACGTACGGCGCGGGCCGCCAGGAGATCGAGGAGTTCGTCGACCTGGCCGAGCAGGCCAACGAGCCGGGCTGGTGGCACTCCTACCGCGACGCCGTCCCCAGCTGGTTCACCGCCTACGTCAGTCTGGAGACCGGCGCCAAGACGCTGCGCACCTACGAACCCCAGTACGTCACCGGCCTGCTGCAGACCGCCGACTACGCGCGCGCGGTGCTGCGCGGCGGCCTGCCGAACGGCAGCGAGGAGGACCTCGACCGGCGCGTGGAGCTGCGGCTGCGCCGCCAGAGTCTGCTGGAGAAGCCCGACGCGCCCACGCTGTGGGTGGTCATGGAGGAAGCGGTCCTGCACCGGGTGGTGGGCGGACCGGATGTGATGCGCGAGCAGATCGACTGGCTCCTGGAGGCGTCCGAGCTCGCGCACATCAGCCTCGACATCGTGCCCTTCGCCGCGGGCGCCCATGTCGGGGCGTGTGCCCCGTTCACGTATTTCCGGTTCGAGGAACCCGAGCTGCCCGACATCGTCTACAGCGAGCTGCTGTCCGCGTCCGTGTACCTGGACCAGCGCGTCGACGTCGTCGCCCATCTCGAGGCGCACTCCCGCATGGCGCTGAAGACGTCGTCGGAGGACAGCAAGGCGCTCCTGAACCGCATGCGCAAGGAGTACTCATGACGATCACCGACGAGGGCGTCTACAACGGGATGCCGGCCCGCGACCTCGGGGAGCAGGGCTGGGAGCGCCCCTGGAGCGGGCCGAACGGCGGTCAGTGCGTCGAGACGAAGCTGCTCGCCGACGGCCGGGTGGCCGTACGGCAGTCGACCGACCCCGCCGGGCCCGCGCTGATCTACGCGCCGGAGGAGATCGCCGCGTTCGTGCGCGGGGTCAAGGAGGGTCTGGCCGATCACCTGACCGCCGGGTGAACCGGCGGGCACGCGGGGCGACGGCACCGGTCGCGCCCCCTGGCCCACGGGCCGACAGACAGCCGGCGGACATGCCGACGCAGACACACGTGAAGGGGAGCACATGAGCACCAGGCAGGCCGGCCGGGATCTCGACACCAGCAAGGCGCACTCGGCCCGGATGTACGACTACTTCCTCGGCGGCAAGGACCACTTCGAGATCGACAAGGAAGCGGCCCTCGTCGCCGCGCAGGCCCACCCGGGTCTGTACGTGACGGCGCGGGAGAACCGGGCGTTCATGCACCGGGCCACCAGGGTCCTGGCCCAGGAGCACGGCATCCGGCAGTGGCTGGACGTCGGCACCGGCATCCCCACCGAGCCCAATCTGCACCAGGTCGCCCAGTCCGTCGTGCCGGAGGCCCGGGTCGTGTACGCGGACAACGACCCGCTGGTCCTCAAGTACGCCGAGCGCCTCATGCGCAGCACGACGCAGGGCCGCACGGCGTACGTCGAGGCCGATGTCCGGGACCCGGACGCGCTGTTGAACGCGGTGCAGGACGCCGAGGTGCTGGACTTCGACCAGCCGATCGCCCTCTCGCTCAACGCGCTGATGCACTTCATCACCGACCCGCACGACCCGTACGCCATCGTGCGCCGGCTGCTCGACCCGCTCCCGGCGGGCAGCGCGCTCGCCATGAACCACTGCACGCCCGACTTCGACCCCGAGACGTGGAACAAGGTGGCGGAGGTCTACACGAAGTCCGGGTCGCCGGTGCAGTTCCGCAAGCACGACGACGTGCTGCGCTTCTTCGACGGGCTCGACCTCGTCGAGCCCGGCATCGTCTGCTGCCACCGCTGGCGCCCCACGGCGCCCGCCGACGGCACGGAGCCCTCGGACGCGCAGATCAGCCTGTGGGCGGGCGTGGGCATCAAGCGCTGAGGCCCGCACAGGTGCGTTAGCGTCGGGGCATGGACGCGTCCGATCCCTATGCCCGGCTGCGGGCCGAACTCGCCGACGGGCAGCGGCCCGTACCCGCGGCCCGGGCGGGCGAGAATCCGGCTCTGCGGGACTTTCTGCTCGGGCTGGAGCCCGGACAGAGGGTCACCGGGACCGTGGCGGCGGTGGCCGCCTTCGGGGCGTTCGTCCACATCGACGGTGAACCCGAAGGGGCGTGCACGGGCCTGATCCGGATCCCGAACCTGTCCTGGTCGCCGGTCTCCCATCCCTGCGAGGTCGTCGAGCCCGGACTGCGGGTCACGGCCGAGGTGATCGTCGCCGAGCCGGGGTCCGGGCAGGTCTCGCTGTCGTTGAAGGCCGTCACCGGGGACGGTCAGGACGGGCCGTAGCCCGGGTATCCGTCGACGAAGGCCGCGTACAGCAGGTAGACGGTGGCGAGTTCGACGACGAGGCCGAAGAGGATCAGGAACACGGTCACGGCCACGGATCCGGCCTTCTGTCCGCGCGACTCGGGGATCCGCACGATGTGCGGCTTGTCCGGGTGGTAGGCGACCTCGACGGTCGCGCCGCCGCCGCGATGGTGCACGGTCCGGCTCTCTCCGTGCAGGTCCGTGTAGACGTACGTCTGGAACGTGCCGCCCATGATGCGTGACTGTCCGACCCGCCGGGCCTGGACCGTGATGCCCCGGCGCGGCAGGTACCACTGGAGGTAGAGGTCCTCCGCGCCCATCCACGCGTAGGCGAGGCTCGCCGCGCCGACCGGCCCGACCAGCAGGGTGAGGAGCGCGACGATCGGCTGGCCGTGGATGCCGACGGCGAGTGCGAGGGCGAGGAAGACGGAACCGACCGTGGCGATGCCGATGCGCGTCCTGCGCTTGGCTCTGCGTCTTCGTTCCTCGTCCGGGCTCTCGGTCAGGGCCCGCACGACGACCAGCGCCGAGCCGTCGACGGGGTCCGCCCCGGCCGCGCGCTCGGGCAGGACCGCGGTGACCGCTTCGGCGAAGAGCGCCGCGGCGGCCTCGCTCACGTCGTCCAGGCGGTGCACGGCGGGCGCTGTTCCCGTGGGAGCGGTGAGTTCGACGGCGACGGCGCGCCCTTCGGCGTGGATCCGTGCGACGGCGGGGAGCGGGATCCGCACCTCCTCGTCGGAGCGGCGCAGGACGAGTGCCTCGTCCTCGTAACGGAGCGTGGAACCACCGGAGTTGTGGAGGACGGGTATGGGTGAGGTGATCGACATGTGCGCGATCGTAAGGCCGCGCGGTCAGAGGAGGCGCAGCAGGGCGGCGAGTGCCGGGTTGTCGTTGTCCTTGCGCCATACGAGGTCCAGCTCGACCGGGCGGGGATCGTCGGGCAGGTCCAGCGGCCGGTAGGCGACCCCGGCGTACCGCATGTTCGTGGCCGCCTCGGGGACGAGCGCCACGCCCCAGCCGGAGTTGACCAGGGCCAGCATGCTGTGGACCTGGCTGAGGTACTGGACGAAGACGGGGCGCACGCCCGCCGTGTGGAACGTGGTGAGCAGCAGCTCGTGGAAGTAGCGGGCCTCGACGGAGGAGTACATGAGGAACTCCTGGCCGTCGAAGGCGGCCAGTTCGAGCGGCCCGTCGCCCGCCGCCAGCGGGTGGTCGACGGGGAGCGCCGCGACGAGTCCTTCGCGGACGGCGGTGCGGGAGGTCAGGTCCGCGCCGATCGCGGACGGCCGGATGAGCCCGAGGTCGAGGGAGCCCTCGCCGAGGGCCTCCAACTGGTCGCGGGTGACCAGCTCGTGGAGGAGGATCTCGACCTCGGGCAGGGCGCCGCGCGAGGTGGCGAGGAGTTCTCCGAGGGCGGCGTAGGCGCCGGCGGCGGTGAATCCGACGGCGATGGAGCCGGTCTCGCCCGAGGAGACCTGCCGCACGGCGAGCGCGGCGTGCTCGGCCTGGCGGACGATGCGGCGGGCCTCGCCGAGGAAGGACCGGCCGGCCGGGGTGAGGCGCACGGTCCGGTTCGTCCGGTCCAGGAGCCGTACGCCGAGCTCGTGCTCCAGGAGCTGGATCTGCCGGCTCAGCGGCGGCTGGGTCATGCGCAGGCGCTCGGCGGCCCGGGTGAAGTGCAGTTCTTCCGCCACGGCCATGAAGCACGTCAGCTGGGTCAGGGTGAACAAGCGCGTGCTCCCTCGTCGGCCTGTCGGCGGGTCCGGCCACGACTCTGCCATGCGGAGGCACCAATTCCGTCATGCTGTTCTTGGATCGTGACATCCAAAACTTATGTTGGACGTAAATCAATCGCGGGCCTAGCTTCGAAGGCGTCGGGCCCGGCGGTGCCACCGTCCTGCCGGGCCGATCCCCCTCCCCGCCTACCCAGGGACACGATGTGGCGACCACGACGAACACGACACCCGGCAGCTTCCGGACCGCGGGCGAGGCCACGCTCGACCGCGTCGCCTGGCTGCGCCTGTCCTCGGTCACGTTGCCGCTGGCGACCCCGATCAGCGACGCGAAGGTGTTCACCGGCCGGCAGAAGCCGATGACCGAGGTGGCCTTCCTGTTCGTCGAGATCTTGACCGAACAGGGCCATGAGGGCGTCGGGTTCAGCTACTCCAAGCGGGCCGGGGGCCCCGGCCAGTTCGCCCACGCCAAGGAGATCGCCGACCAGCTCATCGGCGAGGACCCGAGCGACATCGGCCGGATCTGGACGAAGCTCGTCTGGGCGGGCGCCTCGGTCGGGCGCAGCGGTCTGGCCACGCAGGCGATCGCCGCGTTCGACGTCGCCCTGTGGGACCTGAAGGCCAAGCGGGCCGGGCTGCCGCTCGCCAAACTCCTGGGCGCCCACCGGGACTCGGTGCGCTGCTACAACACCTCCGGCGGCTTCCTGCACACCCCCACCGAGCAGGTCCTCGACAACGCCACCGCCTCCCTCGCCAGCGGCATCGGCGGCATCAAGATCAAGGTCGGTCACCCGGACGGAAAGTACGACCTCGCCCGTCTGACGGCGCTGCGCGAGCACGTCGGCGACGACGTGCCGCTCATGGTCGACGCCAACCAGCAGTGGGACCGCCCGACGGCGCAGCGGATGGGCCGCGCCCTGGAGGAGTTCGGCCTCGTGTGGATCGAGGAACCGCTCGACGCGTACGACGCGAAGGGGCACGCGGCGCTCGCCGCCTCCCTGGACACGCCCGTCGCCACCGGGGAGATGCTGGCGAGCGTCGCCGAGCACGTGGAGCTGATCCGGCACGACGCCGCCGACGTCATCCAGCCCGACGCGCCCCGTATCGGCGGCATCACCCAGTTCCTCAAGCTCGCCGCGCTCGCCGAGCACCACCAGTTGCAGCTCGCGCCGCACTTCGCGATGGAGATCCACCTCCACCTCGCGGCCGCCTACCCGATCGAGCCGTGGGTCGAGCACTTCGACTGGCTGAAGCCGCTGTTCGAGGAGCGGCTCGAGATCCGCGACGGCCGCATGCACGTCTCGTCCCGCCCCGGACTCGGCTTCACCCTCAGCGACCGGGCCCGCGCCTGGACGGTCGCCACGCACGAGACCGGGCACCGGCCCTGATCACCTGGGCCGTGTCTTCAAACTCCCGCCTGCTTCACGACGTCCGGCACGCTCCCCCACTGCCTCAAGGGCGTGGGAGGTGCCCCCACCCGCCGCACCGGGCGAAGAGCCAAGCAGCTCCGGCTACGAGGGGCTGCCCCCGCACCCTCCCCGGCCTCCGGCCGTGGAGGGCCCCAGAGCACGCACCAACGGTGACATCAGCCGCTCCGCGGCGGGCGCGAAGCCGCCCTCCCGGCGACGCCGGGAGTTCGAAGACACGGCCCAGGGCCCCCGCATCCCGCACTCCCCCGTCCGACTTCCGCGCCCCAGTCACTCCGCGCCCCAGCCACCAGGAGCAGCACCCCATGACGCGCTACACCCCGGCAGAACTCGGCCGCCGCATCGGCTCCGGACTGCTGTCGTTCCCCGTGACGCACTTCGCCGCCGACCTGTCCTTCGACGAGGACGCCTACCGCGAGAACATCGCCCGCCTGGGCAAGTACGACGCCGCGGGGCTCTTCGCCGCGGGCGGCACCGGCGAGTTCTTCTCGCTGACGCCGGCCGAGGTGGACCGGGTCGTCACGGCCGCCGTGCAGAGCGCACCGGAGGGCACTCCCATCCTCGCCCCGGCCGGTTACGGCACCGCCACCGCCGTCGAACTGGCCGTCGCCGCGGAGCGATCCGGCGCCGACGGCATCCTGCTCTTCCCGCCCTACCTCACCGAGGCGGGACAGGAGGGCCTGGCCCGGCACGTCGAGGCGGTCTGCCGCGCCACGTCCCTCGGCGTGATCATCTACAGCCGCGCCAACGCCGTGTACGCGGCCGAGACCGTCGCCCGCCTCGCCGACAGCTGCCCGAACCTCATCGGCTACAAGGACGGCGTCGGCGACATCGACACCGTCACCCGCATCCACGCCCGGCTCGGCGACCGCCTCACCTACATCGGCGGCCTGCCCACCGCCGAGACCTACGCGCTGCCCTACCTCCAGCTCGGCGTGACCACGTACTCGTCGGCGATCTTCAACTTCCTGCCGGAGTTCGCCCTCGACTTCTACACGGCCGTACGCGAACTGCGGCAGGCCGACGTCACCCGCATGCTGGCCGAGTTCGTGCTGCCCTACACCGAGATCCGCAACCGGCAGGCCGGCTACGCGGTCAGCATCGTCAAGGCCGGCATGACCGCCACGGGTCACCCGGCGGGCCCGGTCCGCGCCCCGCTCACCGATCTGACCCCGCGGGAGCTCGACGAGTTGACGGCCCTGATCGCCCGGGTCCGCCCCGCCGCGGCCTGACCCCGGCCCGACGCCCCGACCCCGCCCGCTCCCCACCGCCGAGGAAGCCCCATGAACCCCGCGTCCCCGTCCCCTCAGCCCGTTCCCCCGCCGGCCGCCGAGCTGACCGGCGCGATGTTCATCGGCGGCCGCCGTGTCACCGGTACGGGCGCCCCGGCCCGCTCGCACGACGCCCGGACCGGCACACCGCTCGAACCCGCCTACCCGGGCGGCACCCAGGAGGACGTCGCCGCGGCCTGCGCGGCCGCGGAGGACGCCTTCGACCCGTACCGGTCGCTCCACCCCGCGGACCGGGCCCGCTTCCTGGAGACGGTCGCCCACCATCTGACCGGGCTCAGTGACGCCCTCGTCGCCCGCGCCCACCAGGAGACCGGCCTCCCGGTGGCCCGGCTGACCGGTGAAGTGGCCCGCACGGCAGGCCAGTTGAGGATGTTCGCCCGGGTCCTCACCGAGGGGAGCTGGCTGGGCGCGCGCATCGACCCGGCGCAGCCCGGCCGCACCCCGCAGCCGCGCCCCGACATCCGTCAGCGACAGATCCCGCTGGGCCCCGTCGCGGTCTTCGGCGCGAGCAACTTCCCGCTCGCGTTCTCCGTACTCGGCGGGGACACCGCCTCCGCCCTCGCCGCCGGCTGCCCCGTCGTCGTCAAGGCCCACGACGCCCATCTCGGCACGAGTGAACTCGCCGCGCAGGCCGTCCACGCGGCCGTCGTCGCGCACGGGCTGCCGGACGGCGTCTTCTCCCTCCTCGTCGGCGACGGCCCCACCCTGGGCACCCAGTTGGTCACCGACCCACGCATCCAGGCCGTGGCGTTCACCGGCTCGCGCGCCGTCGGTCTCGCGCTGGCCCGCACCGCCGCGGCCCGCCCGCAACCCGTTCCGGTGTACGCCGAGATGAGCAGCGTCAACCCCGTCGTCCTCCTGCCGGGCGCGCTCGCCGAACGGGCCGCGCCGCTCGCCGAGGAGTTCGTGACCTCGCTGACGCTCGGCGCCGGACAGTTCTGCACCAACCCCGGGCTGCTGCTCGCCGTGGACGGCCCGGACCTCGACACGTTCCTCGACGTGGCGGGGCGCGCCGTCGCGGCCGACGCGGGCGCCACCATGCTCACCCCGCGCATCGCGCGGGCCTACCGGACCGAGACCGACACCGTGGCCTCGCGTCCCGGGGTCGAGGTCCTCGCCCGCGGGGCGCTGCCCGACTCCGCGAGCCCCGGGCAGGCCGTCCTGATGACCGTCGCGGCGAAGGACGTGATCGCCGATCCCGAGGCGCAGCGCGAGATGTTCGGCGCCGCCGCGCTCGTCGTACGGTGTACGGACCTGGCCGAACTCACCGAGACCGTGCGATCTCTCGAGGGCCAGCTCACCGCGACCCTGCACACGGCGACCTGCGACACCGAGGACGCCCGCGCCCTGCTCCCGCTGCTGGAGCGCAAGGCCGGCCGGGTCCTCGCCGGCGGCTGGCCGACCGGCGTCGAGGTCGGCCACGCCATGGTCCACGGCGGCCCGTACCCGGCCACGACCGACGCCCGCACGACGTCCGTCGGCTCCCGCGCCCTCGAACGCTTCCTGCGGCCCGTCGCCTACCAGGACGTGCCGCACGAGCTCCTGCCCGCCGCGCTGCGCGACGACAACCCGTACGGCATCCCGAGGCGCGTCGACGGGGACATCGAGCTCCCTGGTCCGTGAGCCCGTGCGGCCTATGCTCACTTCGTGCCAAAGGTGACCGATGTACTCAAACGGTTGGTGATCGGTCGGGCGCGGCGCAGCGAGGAGTTGACGGAGACTCTGCTGCCGAAGCGGATCGCGCTGCCGATCTTCGCCTCGGACCCGCTCTCCTCGGTGGCGTACGCCACGCAGGAGATCCTGCTGGTGCTGACGCTCGGCGGCCTCGCGTATCTGCACTTCACCCCGTGGATCGCGGCCGCCGTCGTCGCGCTGATGGCGGTCGTGGTCCTGTCGTACCGTCAGGTGGTCCAGGCGTATCCGAGCGGCGGCGGCTCCTACGAGGTCGTGTCGACGAACATCGGGCCGCGGGCCGGGCTCGTGGTGGCCGCGTCGCTGCTCGTCGACTACGTGATGACGGTGGCGGTGTCGGTGGCGTCCGGGGTCGACAACATCATCTCGGCGCTGCCGTCGCTCGCCGCGCACCGGGTGCTGATGGCCGTCGGCTTCGTCGTGCTGCTCACGGCGATGAACCTGCGGGGCGTGCGGGAGTCGGGCCGGCTGTTCGCGGCTCCCACGTACCTGTTCATCGGCGGCGTGCTGATCATGGTCGGCACGGGGCTGCTGCGGTATCTGCTCGGGGACGCGCCGGTCGCGGAGAGCGCGGCGTACGGCGTGACGCCCAAGGAAGGGAACACGCAACTGGCCGGTCTGGCGCTCACCATGCTCGTCCTGCGAGCCTTCTCCAGCGGGTGCACGGCCCTGACCGGTGTCGAGGCCGTCTCCAACGGCGTACCGGCCTTCCGCCGGCCCAAGGCGCGGAACGCGGCGACGACGCTGGCCGTGATGGGCGCCCTCGCGGTCGTCATGTTCGCCGGGGTGACCGTCCTCGCGCTCGTCGCCGACGTGCACGTGGCGCAGGACCCCTGCCGGCTGACCGGGCTCGCCGGCGACTGCCACGGACACAGCCAGCGCACCGTCATCGCCCAGCTCGCGGCCGCCGTCTTCGGCGGCCACGACAGCGTCGGCTTCTACTACATCCAGGCGGCGACGGCACTGGTCCTCGTCCTCGCCGCGAACACCGCGTTCAACGGCTTCCCGCTGCTGTGCTCGATCCTGGCCCAGAACAGCTATCTGCCGCGCCAGTTGCACAAACGCGGCGACCGGCTCGCGTTCTCCAACGGCATCCTGGCGCTCGCCCTGGTCACGTGTCTGCTCCTGTGGGGCTACGACGCGAACGTGACCAGCCTGATCCACCTCTACATCCTCGGCGTGTTCACCTCCTTCACGCTGTCCCAGACCGGCATGGTCCGGCACTGGAACCGCGAGCTGCGCGCCACGACCGAGCCCGCGCGACGGCGCCGCCACCATGTGTCGCGCGCGGTCAACGCGACCGGCGCCGTCGTCACCGGTCTGGTCCTTGTGATCGTGCTGGCCACGAAGTTCACCGAGGGCGCCTGGCTCGCCGTCCTCGTCGCGGCGCTGCTGTGGCAGTTGATGCGGTCGATCCGGCGGCACTACGACCGTTTCGCCGCCGAACTCGCGGTCGCGGACCCGGAGACCGAGCGCCGGCTGCCGTCCCGCGTCCTGGCGATCGTGCTCGTCTCCACGGTCCGCAAGCCGACCCTGCGGGCGCTGGCGTACGCGCGCTCGTTCCACCCCGCCGAGCTGGAGGCGCTGACCGTCGCGGTCGACGCGGCGAGCCTGGAACGGCTCGAACGGCAGTGGGAGGAGTTCGAGATCGACGTGCCGCTGAAGGTCCTGCAGTCCCCGTACCGCGAGATCACCCGGCCGGTCGTCGAGTACGTACGGTCCGTGCGGCGCGCGGGGCCCCGGGACGTGCTCGCGGTGTTCATCCCCGAGTACGTCGTCGGTCACTGGTGGGAGAACCTGCTGCACAACCAGACGGCGCTGTGGCTCAAGAGCCGGCTGCTGTTCACGCCGGGCGTGATGGTGGTGAGCGTCCCCTGGCAGCTCACCTCCTCCGCGCGCGCCGACCGCCCCGCCGCCCGCGCCCCCGGGGCCTCCCGCCGGGGCGAGCCGTGAGCACGGTCCGCTCACCGGGACGACGACGCGCTGTCACCGGCAGTCGCTAGGCTGCAACCCGGCACACCTTCGGAGACTGTGACGGGGTATGAGCGAGTACACGGGGGAGGCGGGCGACGGGCGGCTGGTCGCCGGCCGGTATCGCATCGTCGGGCGGCTCGGCCGCGGCGGCATGGGCACGGTGTGGCGCGCGGTCGACGAGACGCTGCGCCGCGAGGTCGCCGTCAAGGAACTCCGGTCGTTCAGCGACGCGGACGCGCGGGACCTGGCCGAGCAGCGGCTGCGGATGCAGCGGGAGGCGCGGGCCGCCGCCCGGGTGCGGCACCCCGGTGTGGTCTCCGTGTACGACGTGACCGAGCACGAGGGCCGGCCGGTCATCGTGATGGAGCTGGTCGACGGGCCCTCGCTCGACGGACTGCTGCGCGAGCGCGGCGCGTTGGAGCCGGCCGAGGCGGCCCGGATCGGCGCCCAAGTCACGGACGCGCTGGCGGCGGCGCACGCCGTCGGTGTCCTGCACCGGGACGTGAAGCCGGGCAACATCCTGCTGGAGCGCACCGGCCGGGTCGTCCTCACCGACTTCGGCATCGCGGCCATGGACGAGCCCGACGACGGCGCCGCGACGCGGCTCACCCGCAGCGGTGAGGTGATCGGCTCGCTCGACTATCTGTCGCCCGAGCGGGCGCGGGGCGGCGAGCCGGGCCCGGAAGCGGACGTGTGGGCGCTGGGCGCGACGCTGTACGCGGCCGTCGAAGGGGTGTCCCCGTTCCGGCGGACCTCGACCTGGTCGACGATAACGGCGATCGTGTCGGACCCCCTGCCGCCGCCGCGGCGGGCCGGTGCGCTCCTGACGCCCGCGCTCGCCGAGCTGCTGGAGAAGGATCCCGCGCTGCGCGCCGACGCGGTCCGCGCGGCCCAGTTGCTGCACGCGGTGGCCGCGGGGCAGCCGCTGCCGCCGGGGTCACCGGACACGGTACGGCTGGGCCGCGCGGCGCCGGTCGCGCCCGCGCCCGCGCCCGTAGGACAGTTCGGGCCGCCGCAGGGGCCGGAGACCGCGCCGTCGACGCCCGTCCACAGCCCTGCCCCGCCGCCCGGCTCCGAGGCCGACACCGAGCGGCGGAAGGTCGGGGGGCGGCGCAGGGCCGCCGTCGCCGGGGCCGTCGCGGCGGTGCTGCTCGCCGGGGCCGGTGCGACGTACCTCGTCACCAGCCGGGGCGGCGGTGACGGCGGCGGGCGCGGCACGGGGGCGGCGGACTCGGCGCACCCGGGCGCGCGGCACACCCCGGGCGGCGACGAGTCCGGCTCCTCCCAGTTCCCGGAGGACAGCAAGGGGGACGGCAAGAAGGACGGCAAGAAAGACGACCGGCGGGACGGCGACAGCAAGGGCGGCGCGAGCGAGACACCCTCCGCCGACGCCTCCCGCCCGGCCGCCTCCCGGAGCGGATCGCCCACGGCGTCCGCACCGGCCGGCGGGGAGGAATCGGGCGGCGCCCCCTCCGACGGCAGCGGCTCCGGCGGCGGTTCCGACGGCGGTGCGCCCGGCCCGTCCTGCGGAGGTGGCGGAGGCGGCAAGGTGAACTGCGAGGTGTGGCGCTCCGCCACGTCCTACGACTCCGGTCACCGGGCGGTCGGCACCCTGAACTCGGGCACCAACTACTTCTACTGCCAGGCGAAGCTGCCCTACCGGGAGACGTACGGGAAGTGGACGAACGTCTGGTGGGCGAAGACCGACGACGACTCGGGCAACGCGAACGTGTACGTGAGCGCCGTGTACCTCAAGGGCGGCGAGAACGACCAGCCGGTGCCGGGCCTGCGGGTCTGCTGAACTCCTGCCGCGTCCCCTGCCCGCCGGCGGCTACGCCTCGGAGGACAGCGGGGTGTCGCCACGGTCGCCGACCGAGTCGCGGGTCACGGACTCGGGGACGGAGCGGTCGTGGCGCAGCGCGTTCCACACCCGCTCGTCGGCCTTGCGCAGCGGCAGCACGCGGCCCGCGTCCTGCGCGTCGTAGGTGACGGGCAGCGTGAGCATGTGGGTGCGGGCGGGGCTGATGCCCTTCAGTTCCTGGGCGAGGCCGAGCAGCTTCTTCGCGGAGGCCAGTTCGGAGTCGGCGCTCAGGGACTTGGTCGCCGTGTCCATCAGGGCGTACGACTTGGCGGGGTGGCTGAGCGGGTCGAGGGTGTCGGCGCGCTGGATGAGCGCCTTCACGAAGGCCTGCTGGAGCTGGATGCGGCCGAGGTCGCTGCCGTCGCCGACGCCGTGCCGGGTGCGGACGAGTTCGAGGGCCTGCTCGCCCTTGAGGCGGTGCTTGCCCGCGTTCAGGGTGAGGCCGCTGTAGGGGTCGTCGATGGCCTTGCGGGTGTTGACGTCCACGCCGCCGAGTTCGTCGATGAGCTTCTGGAAGCCCTTGAAGTCGACCTCGAGGTAGTGGTCCATGCGGACGCCCGACATGTGCTCGACCGTCTTGACGGTGCAGGCCGGGCCGCCGACCTGGTACGACGAGTTGAACATGGTGGCGTGGGCGGCCGGGGCGCTGCCGCCGTCGGTGGTCCGGCACTCGGGCCGGTCGACGAGGGTGTCGCGCGGGATGCTGACGACGGAGGCCTTCTTGTGGCTCTTGTCGACGTGCAGGACCATCGCCGTGTCGGCGCGGGCTCCGGCGATGCCGGTGCCGTAGTGGCCGTGGGTGCCGGCCCGGGAGTCGGAGCCGAGCAGCAGGATGTTCATGGCGCCGTCGTTCGGCGCGTCCGGGCGATCCGTGCCCAGGGCGGCGTTCACGTCGGTGCCCTTGATGTTGCCGTCGAGGTGCTGCCAGGCGTAGGCGACGCCGGTGCCGCCGGCCACGACCAGGGCCGCGGCGCCCCACGCGATCCAGCGCAGGGGCCGCCTGCGCCGCCGGTGCCGGGAGCCCCCGGTGCTCGGGGGCCCGTACTCGGGGGCCGGGTGGGGATGGTCTGCGCTGCTGCCGTGCATGTGGTGCTCCTCGCCGCCCTGTCGGGCGGCCCGCGTCGTCGTCCCGGGTCGTGCCTCGCCCCCGTGCCGTCGGCTCAGTACGCGCCGAAGACGTTGTCGATCGAGCCGTAGCGGTCGGCGGCGTAGTTCGCGGCGGCGGTGATGTTGGCGACCGGGTCGGTGAGGGAGTAGGCGGTGCCCTCGACGTGGTAGGCGTCGAAGGTCGGCTGGATCACCTGGAGCAGGCCGATGGACGGGGTGCCGTTGATCGCGTTGATGTCCCAGTTGTTCTGGGCCAGCGGGTTGCCGGAGGACTCGCGCATGATGTTGCGGTAGAGGCCGTCGTACGAACCGGGGATGCCCTTGGCGGCCATGATGTCGAGGGACTCGCGGATCCAGCCGTCGAGGTTGTTCGTGTAGCCCTTGGCGGCGACCAGGGACGCCGTCGTCACCGAGGCGGGGGCCGCGGCGGGCTCGGCGGCCTGCGCGGTGGTGGGGACCAGGGTGAGCGCGGCGGCCACGGCGCCCGCACCGGCGATGCCGGCGACGGAGAAGCGGGGGAGGCGAGAGGTGCGGGCGGCGCCGGTCCGGGTGCGCTTGAGGTTCATGCGGGGGAACTCCCTGGTGCGTCGTGAGGCTCCGGCGGAGGTTCCGCCGTTCTGCCGTCCCGGCTGCTGCCTGGAACGACGCACAGCTTTAGGGGCGGTCCACACAGGACGCAAAGGTGTGACGTACTACCCGACTACGCAGTAAACGGACGTCTCCGCGAGGTGGAGCAGGACGCGGCCACGGCGTCCGGCTACTACCCGGGCCCGTAGATGACGCAGGTCACATGGCGCGGCTCACACAGGCGTGTCCGATCCGCCCTTTTCCTCCCCGCGCCACGCGGCACCAGTCCCCTGACCTGCGCAATTTCAGGATTTGTCCCGCTTTCAGCAGGCATGGTCGGACGGGGTGGATCAGGCCTGGGCACGCCCGCGGAGCCGGATCGGGACATAGAGGACAAGAGCGACTACGAAGGCCACGTAGTAGCCGAGGTCGGCGCCGTGCAGCGCCTCGGCGACCGGTCCCACATAGAGGGCGGTGTCCATGAACGGCACGGTGGCGGCGAAGGACCCGAGGAAGGCGATCAGAGCGGGGAGCACCGGCTGCGGCCGCGCCTCCTCCGCCGCGAGGTCCACGGGCGCCCCGTCGCGGGCGCGGTGCCGGGCCAGCCAGTCGACGAGGACGACGGCGACGAAGCCGGGGATCCAGTAGCCGACGAACAGCAGCACGTTCTGGAAGCGTGCCGCGGTGTCGGCGGCGTGCATCCACAGCACGAGCGGGAAGCCGAGGAGCGCGGCGAGCGCGGCGCCGAGCGGGCGCGGCAGCCGGACACCGACGACCTGGAGGGCGAGCGAGCCGCTGTAGTCGTTCATGGCGTTGCTGCACAGCGCGGCCAGCGCTACGGCCAGCAGTCCGAGCGAGCCGACGACGCCTCCGCCGAGGAGGGTGTCGACGCCCTGGGCGGTCTGGTCGGTGAAGACGGAGGCGCCCCACAGGCCGAGCGCCTCGACCGCGGTGAAGGAGACGACGATGCCCGCGAGCGTGCACCAGAACATGCGGGACGGGGACGTGGTGCGCGGCAGGTAGCGGCTGAAGTCGCTCGCGTACGGGGCCCAGGAGACGGACAGGCTGAGCGCGATCGTCGTCGTGAGCACGAACGCGCCCATCCGGTCGGCGCCCTGCGCGGCGCCGTGGGACTCGGGAGTGACGCCCGCGTCCGCGAGGCGCAGCGCCAGGGCGCAGAAGGCGACCGCGAGGACGGCCGTCATCCACTTCTGCAGGCGGTGGATCGCCTCGTAGCCGAACGCGCCGAGCAGGCCCTGCGCGCCCATCATGACCAGGGCGCCGAGCCAGAACGGCCAGCCGCACAGCCGGGCGAGCGCGTCGCCGCCGAACAGGCCGATGAGCGCGTCCCAGGCGATGGACGACAGCCACTGGAGCGCGCCGGGGACCACGACGCCGCGCCCGAACGCGAGGCGGGCGAGTGGCAGTTGTCCCGCGCCGGTGCGGCTGCCCCAGGTGCCGAGGTAGGCGGTGGGGACCGCGCCGAGGACCGTGCCGAGGACGACGGCGGCCAGCGCGGTCGCGAAGTCGAGGCCGAGGGCGATGCCGACGGTGCCGGTGAAGACGCCGCTCATCGTCAGGTTCGGCGCGAACCAGACGGTGAAGAGGCGGCCGGCGCCGCCGTAGCGGTGCTCCTCGGGGACGGGCGCGATCCCGCGCGCCTCGGGGCGCCAGTCCCCCGGCGCGGTGGGCATCCGCCCGTCGAAGGCGGTGCTCCGGGGCTCGCTCGAGACATGCGGTATCGACATCGCTGACATCCCTCCGCCAGTGCTAACTGGTTCAGGTTCTACGGGTGTGATCTCAGCTCCGTCGCATGTGCGGGAGCACCCCGTGTCGGGCAGTACGGGAGCGAACACTAGCCGCTCGCCGAGTGCGGGACGAAGCCGCCCCCGGCTCCGTCCCACACTCCGGTCAGCAGTGCCGACGTCCCGGGCGCGTCACATGTTGATCATGTGGCCCGCGAGGCCGTGCACGGCCTCCTTCACGGCCTCGCCCAGGGTCGGGTGCGCGTGGACGTTGCGCGCGACCTCGTGGACGGTGAGGTCCCACTGCTGGGCCAGCGTCAGTTCCGGCAGCAGCTCGGTGACGTCGGGGCCGATGAGGTGCCCGCCGATGAGTTCGCCGTGCGTGGCGTCGCTGATGAGCTTGACGAAGCCGTTGGTGTCGCCGAGGCCGTGCGCCTTGCCGTTCGCCATGAAGGGGAACTTGGCGACCTTCACGTCGTAGCCGAGGTCGCGGGCCTGCGCCTCCGTGTAGCCGAAGCTGGCGATCTGCGGCTGGCAGTAGGTGGCCCGCGGGATCATCGCGTAGTCGAGCTCCATCGTCTCGGCCCCGGCGAGCGTCTCGGCGGCGATGACGCCCATCGCCTCGGCGGTGTGCGCGAGCATCAGCTTGGCGGTGACGTCGCCGATGGCGTAGATGTGCGGCACCGAGGTGCGGCAGAAGCCGTCGACCTCGATCGCCCCGCGCTCGGTGAGCGCGACGCCCGTGCCCTCCAGGCCGTAGCCCGTGACGTTGGGCGCGAAGCCGATCGCCTGGAGGACCTTGTCGGCGGTGAGGACCTGCTGGGCGCCGTCCTTGCCGGTGACGGTGACCTGGACGTCGGGGCCGGACTCGTCGATGGCGTCCACCCGGGTGGAGGTCAGCACGTCGATGCCCAACTTGCGGTACTGGCGGGCCAGTTCGGCCGACACCTCGGCGTCCTCGAGGGGCGCCATCCGGTCGAGGTACTCGACGATCGTGACCTTCACGCCGTACTGGTGCAGCACGTACGCGAACTCGATGCCGATCGCGCCCGCGCCGGCGATGACGATCGAGCGGGGCAGCTCGTCGGCGAGGATCTGCTCCTCGAAGGTGACGACGCGGGAGCTGCGCTCGGTGCCGGGCAGCAGCCGGGGCGTGGCGCCGGTGGCGATGATGCAGTGCTCGAAACCGATGGTGCGGGTCGTGCCGTCGGACCCGGCGACCTGGAGGGTGTGCGCGTCGAGGAAGGTACCGCGGCCGTCGAACTCCGCGATCTTGTTCTTCTTCATCAGGTAGTGGACGCCCTTGACGCGGCCGTCGGCGACCTTGCGGCTGCGGGTGTAGGCCTCGCCGTAGTCGAAGGTGACCTGGCCGTCGACCTTGATGCCGAAGGTCTTCGCCTCGTGGTTGAAGATGTGGGCCAGTTCCGCGTTGCGCAGCAGGGCCTTGGTGGGGATGCAGCCCACGTTCAGGCAGACGCCGCCCCAGTACTTCTCCTCGACGACCGCGACCCGCTTGCCGAGCTGGGCCGCCCGGACCGCGGCCACGTATCCGCCGGGTCCCGCTCCCAGTACGACCACGTCGAACCGCTCGTCCTGCTCCACCATGACCTTGTCCTCTTTCATAGCTTCGTCCGTCGCGGGGATCGCCCGCCGAGTCGGATTCTGCCGCTCCGGCCGGTCGGCCACCACCGCGATCAGGCGCATACCCTCGAGAGCGTCAGACATCACAGGCGGTCAGACATCACAGCCGTCAGGCATCACCAGGGGAGGCGATGGTGTCCCGGTCCGTCGGACGCGGGCGGACGCTCGCGATCGTGCTGTGCGTGCTCGCCCTGCTGCTGCTCGGCCCGAGCGCGCCCGGCGGGACGCTCGTCGCCCGGCCCGCGCTGCCGCCCGGCGCGCCCACGGAGGTCGTCGACGGCCGGGTCATGACGTGGAACCTGTGCAATCCCTGCGGCGGGCCCGAACTCGCCGTGGGCCGGGCCGCGCACATCGCCGCGTACGCGCCGCAGGTCATCGGCTTCCAGGAGGCGTGCGCGCGGGACGTCGAGCGGATCCGCGATCACCTGGAGCGCCTGTACGGGCTGCGCTACCAGGTGGCGTACGGGCCGGTGCTGCGCAACTGGGGGCGGTGCGGCGGGCTGCCGTGGCGGCCGGGCGGCTTCGGGCAGGCGATCCTGTCCGCGTCGCCGATGACGCAGCGCAGGACCGCGGAGTACCCGGACGGCGGCTCCGAGGACCGCGGCTACCTGGCCGTCACGACCGTGGTGGGCGGCCGGCCCGTCCGCGTCTTCGACACGCATCTCGCCCAGCGCAGCCAGGAGTCGGTCCGCGCGGGCCAGGTCCGTTTCCTCGCGGCGGCCGTCTCGCGGTACGCGCACACGATCGTGCTCGGCGACTTCAACGCCGTGCCCGGGTCGCCCGAGCTGCGCCCCCTGTGGAAGGTGGCACGGAACGCGGCCCCCGAGTGCGGTCCCTCCCCCACGGCGGGCTGTGCCACCACGACGGACTGGCACAGCACCTTCGACTACGTGTTCCTGCGCGGGATCGCGGCGCGCGGGCACGGCGTCCATCCGAGCCGGTACTCGGACCACGACGCCGTCCACGCCGACATCGGGCCTGATGTGTAGAGAGCCCTTCAGGTCCCGGTACGGAAGGCGGCCCGGCCTCCTGACAGGACCGCGCTCCCCCGCTCGGCGTCGGACGCGGTGAACGTCAGGGCGCGCGGGCCGTCGGCCCGGCACTCCGCGAGCAGCCGGTCGCCGGGGAACACCGGGGCCGAGAAGCGTGCCTCCAGCGTCTCCAGGTCGGCGGGGTGCGCGCCCAGCGTGCGGGCGAGCGGCAGCGTCGCCGCGGCGAGCGTGCACAGACCGTGCAGGAACGGCCGGGGCATACCGGCGGCGCGGGCGGCCTCGGGGTCGATGTGCATGGCGTGCCGGTCGCCCAGCAGGCGGTAGAGCGCGGCCTGTTCGGCGTGCGTGGGCACGGTGACGCGGTGGTCGGGGGCGGTGTCGGACGGGCGCGGGGCCGAGGGGCCGCGCTCGCCGCCGAAGCCACCACGCCCCGGGGCGAACAGGGACCAGGTCGCGACGAAGAAATCGCTCCCCACCTCGACCTCGTAGACGGCGGCGGCGCCCTTGTCCCACACCTCCGACACCCGTGCGGTCATGGCGAGTTCGCCGCTGCGCGGCAGGGGTCGGCGCACGGTGAGGCGCTGCGCCCCGTGGACGGCGGTCGTCACGTCGAACGCGCCCGCCGAGCCGAGCGCGTCGGGTGCCCACTGGGCGAGGGTGAGCGCGAAGGTGGGCAGGACCCGCAGGCGGTCCTCGTGCACGAGGTCGAGCTCGTCGGCACGGGCGCCGACGGCGAGCGCGTAGAGGATCGCGTCGCGTTCGGTGTAGGCGACGGTGCGGCGGCCGAGGTCGTGGCCGCGCCAGGCGGCGCCGGTCGGTGCGGACACGGGTGCGTTCATCGGTCGACTCCCAGGACGAGGCCGCTGGTGGGGACGCCGGTGCCGGCCGTGACGAGCACGTGGCCGACGCCGTCGGGTTGGTTGACGGAGGTGCCGCGGACGAGGCGGACGCCCTCGGCAATGCCGTTCATGCCGTGCAGATAGGCCTCGCCGAGCTGGCCGCCGTGCGTGTTGGTGGGCAGCCGCCCGCCCAGTTCGAGATGGCCGTCGGCGATGAAGTCCTTGGCCTCGCCGGTGCCGCAGAAGCCGAGCTCCTCCAGCTGCGGCAGGACCAGCGGCGTGAAGTGGTCGTAGAGGATCGCGGCGTCGACATCGTCGGGCCGCAGCCCGCTCTGCGCGTACAACTGCCGCCCCACCAGGCCCATTTCGGGGATGCCGCTGATCCTGGGCCGGTAGTAGCTGGTCATCATGTGCTGGTCGTCGCCGAGGCCCTGCGCGGCGGCGCGGATCACGGCCGGGGGGTGCGGCAGGTCGCGGGCGCGTTCGGCGGAGACGACGACGAGGGCCTGGCCGCCGTCGGTCTCCTGGCAGCAGTCGAGCAGCCGCAGCGGTTCGGCGATCCAGCGGGAGGCCTGGTGGTCGGCGAGCGTGATGGGCCGCCCGTGGTACCAGGCGGCGGGGTTGGTCGCGGCGTGCTTGCGGTCGACGACGGCGACGCGGCCGAAGTCCTCACTGGTCGCCCCGTACTCGTGCTGGTAGCGGCGGGCGAACAGGGCGACCCACTGGGCGGGCGTGTTGAGTCCGAAGGGGGTCATCCACGCGTACGCGGCCCGGTCGGCGCTGCTGTCCATGGCCTTGTCCGCCTGGCCGAGCCCGTACCGTTCGCCGGAACGTTCGTTGAACGCCCGGTAGCAGACGACGACTTCGGCGGCGCCGGTGGCCACGGCCATGGCGGCCTGCTGCACGGTGCCGCAGCCGGCGCCGCCGCCGTAGCCGACGCGGGAGAAGAAGGTGACCTCGCCCATGCCGGTGTTGCGGGCCACGTGGATCTCGGAGTTGGTCTCGGCGGTGAAGGTGACGAGGCCGTCGACGTCGGCGGGGGTGAGCCCGGCGTCGGCGAGCGCGGCGAGCACCGCCTCGCAGGCGAGTTGGAGTTCGCTGCGTCCGGAGTCCTTGGAGAACTCGGTGGCGCCGATACCGGCGACCGCGGCGCGGCCCGACAGCGGGCCCGTGGCGGTCACTGTCCGGCTCCGGCGGGGAGGGACACGGCGACGGTGCCGGTGACGTGGGCGCCGAGGCTGTTGGTGCCGCGCACCGCGATCTCCACGCGCCGGTCCGCGTCCGACGTGGTGACGACGGTTCCGGTCAACACCATGGTGTCGTCCGGGTAGTTGGGGACACCTAGGCGGATGCGGATGGCACGGACCACGGCGCCCGGCCCGGCCCAGCCGGTGACGTACCGGTCGACGAGTCCGTTCGTGGTGAGGATATTCATGAAGATGTCCTTCGAACCGCGCGCGCGGGCGAGTTCGGGGTCGTGGTGCACGTCCTGGTAGTCGCGGCTCGCCAGGGCCGTCGCGACGATCAGGCTCCGGGTGACCGGGATCTCCAGCGGCGGCAGAGACTCTCCGACGGTGACGTCGTCGTACGTCCTGGTGGGGGCGGTCACGCCGGCACCTGCTGACCGGCGAGGAGGTCGCCGAGCCGGGCGAGGCCCGCGCCGGGGCCGCCGAGGGTAGTGGAGAGCTGCCGGCCCCACAGGAAGTGCCGGTGGACGGGGTAGTCGGTGTCGACGCCGAGGCCGCCGTGCACGTGCTGGACCCGGTGCACGACGTTCGCGCCGCCGTCCCCCGCCCACCACTTGGCGACGAGCACGGCCTGTTCGGCGCCTTCCCCGTCCGCGAGCGCGGTGACCGCCTGCCACAGGGTCACGCGCATCGCCTCGATGTCGATGAGGCAGTCGGCGAGCTGGTGCCGGACGGCCTGGAAGGTGGCCAGGGGGCGGCCGAACTGCTCGCGGGCCGTGAGGTGCGTGGCGGCATGCTCCAACGCGCCCTGCGTAACGCCGAGTTGGAGCGCGGCGAGGGCGACGGACGCCTGGTCCACGAGCCGCTCCACGGCGCCTTCGCCGGGGGCTCCGACGGGCTGTGCGCGGGCGCCGTCGAGGTCGAGGTGGGCGCTGCGGTCGTGGGTCGTGGTCTCGGCGGGGGTCCAGGTCACGCCGGGCGCGTCGGCGGCGAGCAGGAACAGTCCCGGTCCGGCGTCGGTGGCGGCGCTCACCAGGACGTGCCCGGCGCCGGCCGGTGCGGGCACGACGGCCTTGGTGCCGTGGAGCCGCCAGCCGTCCTCGTCGGGGCGGGCCGTCGTCGCACGGGGCTCGCGCGGGTCGGCGGGCCCGAACTCCTCCAGGGCCAGGGTGACCCGGGCGCTGCCGTCCGTGAGCGAGGACAGCGGCAGACAGCCGCCGTGGGCGGCGAGGGTCAGGGCGCCGAGGACGGCGGGCCACAGGGGGACGGGCGCGACGCGGCGGCCCTGTTCCTCCAGGAGCACGCAGAGCGCGGGCAGGTCCAGGCCCGCGCCGCCGACCGCCTCGGGCAGCGGGGCGGCGAGCAGGCCGGACGCCGCGAGGGTGTGCCAGAGGTCGTCGTCGGTGCGGGTGTCCGAGGTCTCGACGGCGCGCAGCCGGTCCGGGGTCGCCCGGTCGGTGAAGATCTCACGGGCGAGGTCCCGCAGGGCTTCGAGTTCTTCTCCCAGGGAGAAATCCATCAGCGGGCCTCCGTCGTGGCGGGCCGGAACACCGGCAGGGACAGGTCGGGGTCGGCGTCGAGCCAGTCGAGGACGACGGGCAGGTCGATCTCGACGTCCTCGGGGGCGATGCCGGTGAGGTTGGTGATCAGCCGGGTGCCCTCGTCGAGTTCGACGACGGCGACGACCAGCGGGTACTGGAACGCGGGGTGCCGCGGGTGGTGGTTCACGGTGAAGGTGTGGACGCGGCCGCGGCCCGAGGCCTGGGCGGTGTCCCACTCCAGGGAGCCGCAGTGCGGGCAGCAGGGGCCGGGCGGATGCCGCAGCACCTTGCAGTCGGCGCAGCGCTGGATCAGCAGCCGGTGGTCCTTGGCGGCCTCGAACCAGAAGGCGTTGTCGCGGTTGACCGCCGGGCGCGGGCGCAGGGCGCGGGCCGGGCGGGCCGTGTGGGGGGCCGCGGGGCGGAAGCGAAGGGTGCGCCAGCGCTGGGTGGCGACGACCTCACCGTGCTGGTCGCGGTACGTCTTGAGGGTGGTGACGAAGCGCCCGGCGCCGAGGCCGGTCTGCTTCTCCTCGGAGATCGACTCGACGACCTCGGCGACGGACACCTCGTCGCCGGGCACGAGTTCGCGGACGGACTCCAGCTCGGAGTCGGTGGCGACGACGGATGTGTAGCCGCCCTCGTCGAGCAGCTCGACCAGCTCCTCGTAGCCGCCGCGGCCGGGGCGCGGCGCGACGGTCGCGGTGTAGCCGCGCATCGTCCAGGCCTGCACCATCGAGGCGGGGGCGACGACGCCGTCCCGGCCGGTGGCGCGGGCGGCGGCCGCGTCGGTGTAGACGGGGTTGGTGTCGCCCATGGCCTCGGCCCAGTGCCGGATCATCGGCTGGTTCACGGGGTCCTGGCCGGGCGTCGGCTCGCTCAGGACGCGTCCGGTGAAGGCCTGGAGACGTCGCTCGTAGAGGTCGTCCTCGGTGCTCATGCGGTGCGCCTCTCGCGGGGCAGGCCGAGGCTCTGGGTGGCGGCCATGTCGCGCAGCACCTCGTTGACGCCGCCGCCGAAGGTGTTGACGATGCTCTGCCGGGACAGCTGCTCGACCTGTCCGGCGAGGACCGCGCCGGGTGACTCGGGGCGGATCCGGCCGGCCGCGCCGAGGATCTGGCTCAGGGACCGCTGTACGTCGATGTGGGTCTCGGTGCCGTAGACCTTGACCGCGCCCGCGTCGGCCCCGGTGAGCGCGCCCCGGGCGACGGCGTCGGTCATCTTCCAGTTCATCAGGCGCATGGCTTCGAGGCGGGCGTAGGTGCGGGCGAACTCCTGGCGGACCCAGGGAAGTTCGGCCGTGCCGTCGGCCTTCGCCCGGTCGAGGACCTGCTCCCAGAGCTGGAGCGTGCGGCCGCCGAGGGCCGCGAGGCCGATGCGCTCGTGGTTGAGCTGGGCGGTCATCAGGCGCCAGCCGCCGTGCACCTCGCCGACGACGGAGTCGGCCGGGACGCGGACGCCGCTGTAGTAGGTGGCGGTGACGGTCATGCCGCCGACGGTCCTGATCGGGCTCCAGGAGAACCCTTCGGCGTCGGTCGGCACGATGAGCACGGAGATGCCCCGGTGCCTGGGCGCGTCGGGGTCGGTGCGGGCGGCGAGCCAGACGTGGTCGGCGGTGTTGGCGCCGCTGGTGAAGATCTTGGCGCCGTCCACGACGAAGTCCTCGCCGTCGCGGACGGCCCGGGTGGTGAGGGAGGCGAGGTCGGTGCCCGCGCCGGGCTCCGTGTAGCCGATGGCGAAGACGGTCTCGCCGGCGAGGATGCCGGGCAGGAACCGCTTCTTCTGCTCCTCGGTGCCGTACTCCATGAGGGTCGGTCCGACGGTGTTCACGGTGACGAACGGGAAGGGCAGCCCGGCCCGCTGGACCTCGTCGAAGAACACGTACTGGTCCTCGGCGGGGCGCCCCTGGCCGCCGTACTCGACGGGCCAGCCGATGCCGAGCCAGCCGTCGGCGCCGAGCCGGGCCACGACCTCGCGGAACCGGCCGCCGCCCACACCTTCCTCGCCGGCCCTGCGCCGCTCGTCCTCGGGCAGCAGGGCCGCGAAGTACGCCCGCAGTTCCCGGCGCAGTGCGCGCTGTGCGGCGCTCTCGCGCAGGTCCATCTCGTTCTCCACTCGCGTGTCGGTTCTCGTTCAGGGCAGGAAGCGGGCGCGGCCGTTGGCCAGGAACTCCTCGCGCAGTGCCGCCTTGTCCGCGTCCGTCATGAGCGCGTACGCGGGTGTGCCGCGGCCCGTCCAGCGGTGGACGGGGTCGGCGGTGCGCCAGCCCTCGGACTGCATCTCCTTCTTGCGGAGCTTGTTGGACCCGGTGGCGGGCAGGGCGTGCGAGACGCGGACGTAGCGCGGGACGCCCTTGGTGCCGAGGTCCTCCTGTCCGGCAAGGAACTCGGGGAGCCTCAGGTCCTCGAAGCGGCGGCCCTCGGGAATCTCGATCGCGGCCATGACCTGGTCGCCGCTGCGCGGGTCGGGGACGCCGAAGACGCCCGCGGCGAGCACGTCGGGGTGGCGGCGCAGGACGCGCTCGGTGAGGAGGGCCGAGGTGTTCTCGCCGTCGACGCGGATCCAGTCGCCGGAGCGTCCGGCGAAGTAGAACCAGCCTGCCTCGTCGACGTAGCCGAGGTCGCCGGTCCAGTACCAGCCGTGGTGGACGCGTTCCGCGTTGGCGGCGGGGTTCTTGTAGTAGCCCTCGAAGCGGGCGGCGCCCTCGGTGTCGACGATCTCGCCGATGGCCTCCTGCGGGTTGAGCACCCGGCCGTGCGTGTCGAGGACGGCGGGCGGGCACACGGCGCGGGTCTCCGGGTCGACGATCCGCACGCCGTCGCGCGCGGGCACGCCGAGCGCGCTCGCCGGTCCTTCTGGCGCCTGTCTCAGCATGCCCGCGCCCTCGCTGGAGCCGTAGCCCTCGACGAGCCGGCAGCCGAAGCGGCTCAGGAAGGCGGTCTTGTCCTCGGGGGACGCCTCGGTGCCGAAGGCGTGGGTGAGGGGGTTGTCGGCGTCGTCGTCGCGGGCGGGCTGACCGAGGACGTAGGCGATCGCCTTGCCTACGTACGTGAAGAAGGTGGCGCCGAAGTGCCGTACGTCGGGCAGGAATCCGGACGCCGAGAACTTCGGGGTGAGGGCGACGGCGGCGCCCGCGGCGAGGGCCGGGGCCCACAGGGCCATCAGCGCGTTGCCGTGGAAGAGCGGCATCGGGCAGTAGCAGATGTCGTCGCGGGTCACGTCGTACTTGGCGGCGTTGGCGTGGCCGAGACCGGCGAGGCGGCCCTGCGAGCAGATCGCCGCCTTGGACGCGCCCGTGGTGCCGGACGTGAACAGGAGCAGCATCCGGGTCGCCGCGTCGACGGCCTGGTCGCGGGCGGGCTCGTCCGCGAGAGCCGCGTGGGCCGCGACCCGCTCCGCGTACGCCGGGTCGTCGACGAGGACGAAGCGCTCGGGCGGCACGCCGACGTCGAGCCCGTCGAGCAACTCGCGTCCGGCGCGGTCCGTCACGATCACCTGGCAGTCGGTGTGCCGGACCTCCTGTTCCAGGAAGCTGCCGCGCCGGGTCGGGTTGATGCCGACCACGGCGGCGCCCGCGAGGGCGGCGCCGCCGAGCCAGAACAGGTATTCCGGCACGTTGTCGAGCAGGACGCCGATGTGGAAGGGGCCGTCGGTGCGCAGGGTCCGGGCGAGCGCGGCGCGGGCCGCGCTCGCCCGGACGACCTCGTCCCAGGTCCAGGTCCGCTCACGGGTGAGCAGTCCGGGCCGGGTGTCGCCGGTGCGGGCGAGCAGCAGATCGGCGATGGTGTCGTGGGTCAACTCGACGTCCCCGTCAGATCATCGAGCGCATCGGGCCCTGCGGGGGCTCGACGCCGATGTCGGTGAGCGCGGCGGCGTGATAGACGGAGCCGGGCACGTGGATGGCGTGCGTCAGGCCGACGTGGGCGTCGCGCCAGAACCGCTGGAGCGGGTTGTCGTTGCGCATCGCGTTGCCGCCGGAGCGGGCGACGATCTCGTCGACGGCGCGCACGGCCCGCCAGGCGGCGCTGGTCTGGATGCGGCGTCCGGCGGCGCGCCGGGCGAAGTCGACGGTCTCGCCCGCTTCGACCATGTCGTGGACGCGGCAGACGTTGTCGAGCAGCGCGGAGCGGGAGGCGGCGATCTCGGCGGCGGCCTCGCTGACCGCGTAGAGGACGTACGGGTCGTCGCGGACGGCGGTGCCGGTGATCTGCACGCGGTCGCGCTGGTAGGCGAGGTGGTGGGCGAGGGCGCCCTCGCAGATGCCGATGACGGAGGCGGTGATGCCGAGCGGGAACGCGGCCGAGAACGGCAGGTGGTACATGGGATTGGTCAGGCCGCGCTCCTTGGCGAGCCGGCCGTCGATGACGTCCTGGAAGTCGATGACGCGGTACTCGGGCACGAAGGCGTCGCGGACGACGATGTCCTTGCTGCCGGTGCCGCGCAGGCCGACGACGTCCCAGGAGTCGGCGACGATCTCGTAGTCGGCGCGGGGCAGGATGGCGTGCATGGCCCGCGGCGGGTTCAGCATGGCGCCGTCCTCGCCGGCCAGGAAGGCGCCGAGGAAGATCCAGTCGCAGTGGTCGGTGCCGGACGAGAACTGCCAGTGCCCGTTGAAGACGTAGCCGCCGTCGACCGGGCGCAGCAGGCCCATCGGCGCGTACGGGGAGGCGATCCAGGTGTCGGGGTCGGTGCCCCACACCTCGTCCTGCACCTTGGGGTCGGCCATGGCCATCTCCCAGGGGTGCACGCCGACGACGCCGGAGACCCAGCCGGTCGCGCCGTCGCAGGAGGCGATCTTCATGATCGTCTCGGCGAACTCGCGGGGGTGCAGTTCGAGTCCGCCGTGCGTCTTCGGCTGGAGCATGCGGATGGCGCCGGTCTCGCGCAGGGCCTTGGCGGCCTGGTCGTCGAGGCGGCCGAGCGTCTCGTTGGCGGGACCGAGCGCGCTGATCTCCTCGGCGCGCTCGACGACGGCGTCCAGAACCGGATTGGACATGGCGGATCACTACTTCCTTGCGAAGGGGGTGAGATGAGAGGTGAGGGTCGCGTCAGGACGCGCCGGGCCGGGTCAGGCCGGGTCCTTGCGGGTCAGGAAGGCGAGGACCGCGCTCTCCCAGGCGGCCTTCTGCTCGATCATCACCCAGTGCCCGCAGTCGGGGAACACGTGCAGTTCGGCGTCCGGGATGGTGCGCATCGGCACGATCGACATGTCGACCGGGCTGACCCGGTCGTCGCGTCCCCAGGTGATCAGGGTCTTGGCCTTCAGTCGGTGCAGGACGGCCCAGTACGGGGGTTCGTCGGAGGCCGCGGCGGCGGCCGCCATCGCGGCGAACGCGGCGCTGCCGTACATGGAGCGCGCGGTGGCGAGCGCGTCCGGCTCGACGGCCAACTGCCAGCGTTCCTCGACGAGTTCCTCGGTGACGAGGCTCTGGTCGAACACCATCGAGCGCAGCCAGCGGATCAGGCCCTCGCGGGTGGGGTCGTCGGTGAACTCGCTGAGCAGCCGGATGCCTTCGCCGGGGCCCGGGCTGTACAGGTTGCGGCCGATGCCGCCGATGGTGACGAGCCGGCGGACCCGGTCGGGGTGCTTCAGGGCGAACTGGGTGCCGACGATGCCGCCCATGGAGTTCCCGATGACGTCGACCTGCTGGAGGCCCAGCGCGTCGAGGAACCGCTCCAGGGCCGCGGACGCGGTCGCCATGGGGTGGCCCTCGACGGGGTCGCTGATCCCGAAGCCGGGCAGCTCCAGGACCAGGCAGCGGAAGTGCTCGGCGAACGCGGCGAGGTTGCCGCGGTAGTTGCGCCAGCCCGTGACGCCGGGGCCGGAGCCGTGCAGGAGGACGAGCGGCGGCCCGTCCCCGGCCTCGTGGTAGCGCAACACTCCTTGCTCGGTGACGAGTTCACGCAAGGTGGACTCGTGGGTCAGCTCCGTCATCTGCCTCGCCTCCGCCGTTCCGGGGTCAACAGCGCGAACGGTGCCAGGGGTGGGGGCCCGGCGGTCGGGGCCGTCCCGATCAGCGGGACGGAGCGTCCGGCCGGCCGGGACCCGCGGCCTGTTCGGGGCGTGGGTACAGGTCGCAGGAGACCTGCCGGGCGGCGTCGAGGACGAGGGGGGCGACCCGGTCGAGCGGGGCGCGGACCTCGCCCGCGAGGGAGATCGCCGCCACCGGCCCCGTGGGGCCCTGCACGGGCGCCGCGACGCAGGCGATGCCGGGGAAGTAGGCGCCGTACTCGAAGGCGAGGCCCTGGCGGCGCCGGATCCGGTTCAGCTCCTGGTGCAGCTTCGGCGGGACGGCGACGGAGCGGGCGGGCGGGTGTTCTCGGACGGAGTCGAGGCGGGCCTCGGCCTCCTCGGGTTCGAGGCCGGCGAGCATGGCCTTGCCGAGCGCGGTCGCGTGGGCGGGCACCCGGCCGCCGACCCAGGAGGGCACGTTCGCGGCGAACGGGCCGCCGGCCTTGTCGAGGTAGTGCACCTCCGCCTCGTCGAGCACGGCGAGGTGGACGACGAGACCCGTGCGGATCTGCAGTTCGTGCAGGCGGCCGGCGGCCGCCGAGCGGATGTCGGCGTGGGCTCCGTCGCCGCCGAGCCCGAGGGCGCGGCGGCCGAGACCGTATCCGGAGCGGGTGTGATCGAGCCAGCGGAGCCTGACGAGCTGTTCGAGGATCCGGTGGGCGGTGGAGCGGGGCAGGCTCGTGCGGCGTGCCACGTCCTCCAGGGTCAGCCGGGTCGTCCGGTCGGTGAACGCGTCCATGATCAGCGTCATGCGCTCGACCATCGACGGCGGCAGCTCCGAGCGGGCGGGCGCCTGCGCCACGGGCTCGGCGTCGACAACCGTCATGAGGCCCTCCATGCGGAAGATGCGGGGTGCGGGATGCCGGAGCGCCGGCCTGAAACGGCGTCCGTTTTCCGAGTTCTAGCAGCAGGCCAGGACCGCAGGAAGGTGCCCGCAACGCGCTTTCCCACTCAGCGGGACAGGGGCGCGGAGGGCGTCGGGTCAGGTGCGGGAGGCCCGGAGTTCGACCGCGTCGAGGAGCAGGGACAGGGTCGTCTCGAACTGGTCGTCCTCGTCCGCCTCGGCCAAGTAGGGGGCGGCCGCGGCGAGATGGGGGTAGGTCGCGGGCGGTACGGCGAGGTACTCGCGGCGCCAGGCGAGCCGGTCGCCCTCGCGGGCCCGGCTGTCGAGCGCGGCGAAGGCGGCCTCGTAGGAGGAGACGGCCAGCGCCGTCTGGACCAGGGAGCGGTAGTAGCGGGCGGCGTCGCGGTCGTCGAAGCCCGCCTGGCGCAGGGCGCCGATGACGACGTCGGCGCCGCGGAACTCTGCGGTGCGGCGGGAGACGCGGGAGGCGACGAGGACGGCGACCTGGGGGTGCGCGCGGCAGGCGACGCGCACCCGGCGGGCCAGCGACTCCAGCGTGGCGCGCCAGCCGGCGGCGGGCGCGAAGCCTTCGAGGGCCTCCTCGATGAGCCGCTCGGCGAGGCCGCGCAGGATCTCGTCCTTGCCGGAGAAGTGGCGCAGCACGGCGGTGTGGTTGGCGCCGAGGTCCGCGCCGAGCCGGCGCAGGGTGAGCGCGTCGGGGCCCTCGCGCTCGACGAGGGCGAGGGCGGCGTCCAGGACGACCTGCTGGTTGAGCGACGTGGTCGGGGGGCGGCCGCGCCGTGTGCGGGGCCCGGTCCCCTCGGGCGTCCCCGGTTGCGTCATGCCGGTCATCCTATCGACCGGGCGCCCCGCGTCCCCCGGGGTCAGTCGCGGGCGTCGAGCCAGGTCACGAGCGAGGTCAGGGCGGCGACGGTCTCGGCGTCGAGCGCGTCGTCGTCGGCGACGGGCCAGGCTCCGGTCTTCACGATCGCGACGTCGGCGGCGGGGTCGATCCACAGGTACTGGCCGTAGATGCCGCGCCCGGTGAACGCGCGGTGCGGGCCGCCGAGGGTCCACCACTGGTTCGTGTAGCCGTAGTGGCCGGGCAGGTCGGGGCCGAGGGCGCCGACCTGGAGGTGGGGGCGCCCGGCGGTGCGGCCGCGCTCGATCCAGTCGACGGGCACGATCTGGCGTCCGCCGCGCTTGCCGCCGGCGGCGAGCAGGGCGCCGAGCCGCAGGAGGTCGCGCACGGAGGCGTTGAGGGAGCCGCCGCCGAGCGCGGTGCGGGGGCGGGCCCGGGTGAGGAAGTAGTACGCGTCGTGCTCGGCGCCCATCGGCTGCCACAGGCGCTCGGTCGCGTAGCGGGCCAGCGGGGTGCCGGTCGCCGCTTCGAGGGCCCAGCCGAGGACCTGGGTGTCGAGCGTGGAGTAGTTGAAGACCGTGCCCGGTTCGGCGGTACGGGGCAGGGAGCGGATGACGTCGAGGACCGAGCCGCCGCCGGTGACGGCCCGCTCGAAGCGGCTGATCGGGGCGTGCGGGTCCGCGTAGTCCTCGACGCCGCCGGCGCCGCTGCACATGTCGAGCAGGTCGCCGACGGTCGGCCCGTCGTACGCGGACCCGGCGAGCTCGGGCACGAGCGAGACGGCTGTGCGGTCCAGGCCGTCGAGCGCGCCCTCCTCCAGAGCGATGCCGGTGAGCAGCGAGGTCACGGACTTGGTGACGGAGAAGAGCTGGAAGCGCGCGTCGGGCCCGGCGAAGCGGCCCGGGTACGACTCGTGCACCAGCTCGCCGCGGTGCAGCACGGCGAACCCGGTGGTGTAGGTGCGCCGGTGCAGCTCGCCGAGGGTGCGGGTGCGGCCGCCGTAGGAGTACGTGCAGTCGAGCGGGAGCGGGCGGGGCGGGAGCGGGTGCGGGGTCGCGGCGCGGGTCACGGTGTCGGTCGGCATGAGCGCCGCCATGTGCGTGAACGTCCACTCGTTGACCGGCCGGGACATCGCGAGCGTCCCCTGGTTGCGCCACAGCCAGGCGGCGCCCGCCGCCAGGCCCACGGCGGCGGCTCCCGCGACCGCCCGGTTCCTCTTCGTGCCGCGCATCGCGCCCCGCCCCTCCGTCGACCGCCCCGAATTATGAACCAATGGTGACACCAGTGGTTCGCTCCGGCAAGGGATCCGGCGAGGGCTGCGCCGAGGAGTGCGCCGAGGAGTGCTGCTCCTCCCCCGCGAACTGGGTGCGGTACAGGTCCGCGTAGCGCCCCTCGACGGCGAGGAGCTCGGTGTGGGTGCCGCGTTCGACGATGCGTCCGTCCTCGACGACGAGGATCTGGTCGGCCGAGCGGATCGTGGACAGCCGGTGGGCGATGACGAGGGCGGTGCGGTCCGCGAGCGCCTCGGCGAGCGCCTCCTGGACGGCGGCCTCGGACGTGTTGTCGAGGTGGGCGGTGGCCTCGTCGAGGATGACGACGCGCTGCCGGGCGAGCAGGAGGCGGGCGATCGTCATGCGCTGGCGCTCGCCGCCGGAGAGCCGGTATCCGCGTTCGCCGACCACGGTGTCGAGTCCGTCGGGCAGGGAGGCGACGAGGGCGTCGAGCCGGGCCCGGCGCAGCACGTCGCGCAGTTCCTCCTCGGTGGCCTCGGGGCGGGCGAGCAGCAGGTTGGCCCGGACGGTGTCGTGGAAGAGGTGGCCGTCCTGGGTGACCATGCCGAGGGTGGCCCGCAGCGAGGTCGCGGTCAGGTCCCGTACGTCGACACCGCCGATGCGCACGGCGCCGGAGTCGGTGTCGTAGAGGCGGGGCAGGAGCTGGGCGACGGTGGACTTGCCTGCGCCGGAGGAGCCGACGAGGGCGACGGTCTGGCCGGGTTCGGCGCGGAAGGAGACGCCGTGCAGGACCTCGGCGCCGCCGCGGGTGTCGAGCGAGGCGACCTCCTCCAGGGAGGCGAGGGACACCTTGTCGGCGGACGGGTAGCCGAAGCGCACCTCGTCGAACTCGACGGCCACCGGCCCCTCGGGCACCGCGCGGGCGTCCGGCTTCTCGTCGATGAGCGGCTTGAGGTCGAGGACCTCGAAGACCCGCTCGAAGCTGACCAGCGCGCTCATGACCTCGACGCGGGCGCCGGCCAGGGAGGTCAGCGGGGCGTAGAGCCGGGTGAGCAGCAGGGCGAGGGAGACGACCGCGCCGGCCTCCAGGGTGCCGTCGAGCGCGAAGTAGCCGCCGAGACCGTAGACGAGCGCGAGGGCGAGGGCCGAGACGAGGGTCAGGGCGGTGATGAACGCGGACTGCGCCATGGCGGTCCGTACGCCGATGTCGCGCACCCGGGCGGCCCGCTCGGCGAACTCGGCGGACTCGTCCTCGGGGCGGCCGAACAGCTTGATGAGCGTGGCGCCGGGGGCGGAGAACCGCTCGGTCATACGGGTGCCCATCGCGGCGTTGTGGGCGGCGGCCTCGCGCTGGAGGCGGGCCATGCGGGAGCCCATGCGGCGGGCGGGGAGCACGAAGACGGGCAGCAGGAGCAGCGCGAGAAGGGTGATCTGCCAGGAGAGGGTGAGCATGACGGCGAGGGTCAGGATCAGGGTGACCACGTTGCCGACGACGCCGGACAGGGTGTTGCTGAAGGCGCGCTGGGCGCCGATGACGTCGTTGTTGAGGCGGCTGACGAGCGCGCCGGTGCGGGTGCGGGTGAAGAAGGCGACGGGCATGCGCTGCACGTGGTCGAAGACGGCGGTGCGCAGGTCGAGGATGAGGCCCTCGCCGAGGTTCGCGGAGAGCCAGCGGGCGAGGAGTCCGATGCCCGCCTCGGCGAGCGCGATGACGGCGATCAGCAGGGCGAGCCGCGCGACGTGCCCCTGGTCGTGGCCCTTCACGATGTTGTTGACGACGTCCCCGGCGAGCACCGGGGTGGCCACGGCCAGCAGCGCGGTGACGATGCTCAGCAGGACGAACTGGGCGATGCGTCTGCGGTGCGGCCGGGCGAAGGCGGCGATCCGGCGCAGGGTCGCGCGGTCGAAGGGGCGGCGGTCGGGTCCGCCGTTCTGGGCGTTCATGACGCTGTGCAACTGCGTCCAGGCTGTGGTCTCCATGCTCATGCCGATGACGCTACGACCTCAACCAATGTTGAGGTCAAGAAAACGGCGGGCGCCCCCTCGAACGAGCCGCGCGGCGCCCGGCGAGGCTCCCTTGACCGCGCCGCGGCCGGACCATAACTTCGCACCGAATTCACCCCTTTTCGAGGGGTGGGTGATCACCGGAACCGACCGACGGGAAGCCCTCGGATGCCCCAGCTCGGCAGGCGCACGCTGTTGTCCGCGCTCGGCGTCACGGCGGCGGCCGGTGCCGCCGTCGCCGCCCCGGCCGCCCGCGCGTCCGTCGCGGCACGCTCGGCCCGCAGGGCACGGCGCCGCCCGTACGACGACGAGGTGCGGGCGCTGCTGCGCCGGATGACGTTCGAGGAGAAGCTCGGCCAGTTGCAGCAGCTGCCGTGGTCGTGGGAGCTCAATCCGGGTTCGGGCGAGACGAAGGAGGTCGAGGACGCGGCGCGCGCGGGCCGGCTCGGCTCGGTGCTCAGCGTCCTGGGGGCCGCCCGGACGAACGCGCTGCAGCGCATCGCCGTCGAGGAGTCGCGGCTCGGCATCCCGCTCCTGTTCGGCCTCGACGTGATCCACGGCTGCTGGACCACGTTCCCGATCCCGCTGGCACAGGCGGCGAGCTTCGACCCCGAAGTGGCCCGCACGGACGCCGAGGTGTCGGCGCGGGAGGCCCGCTCGTGCGGGGTGCACTGGGTGTTCTCGCCGATGATGGACGTCACCCACGAGCCACGCTGGGGCCGGATCGCCGAGAGCGACGGCGAGGACCCGTACCTGACCTCGCGGTTCGCGGCCGCCAAGGTCGCGGGCTACCAGGGTGACGGCTACCGCGACGGGCGGACCGTCGCGGCCTGCGCCAAGCATTTCGTCGCGTACGGGGGCGCCGAGGGCGGGCGCGACTACAACACGGTGGACGTGTCGGAGTCGCGGCTGCGCAATCTCTGTCTGCCGCCGTTCAAGGCGGCGGTGGACGCGGGCGTGGAGACCGTGATGGCGTCGTTCAACACCATCAGCGGGGTCCCCGCGCACGGCAACACGCACACGCTCACCGACATCCTCCGCCAGGAGTGGGGCTTCGACGGGATGGTCGTCAGCGACTGGGCGGGTGTCCAGGAGCTGATCGCGCACGGCTTCGCCGAGGACGGGGCGGACGCGGCGCGGCGCGCGCTGAACGCGGGCGTGGACATGGAGATGACCAGTACGCATCTGCTCACGCAGGGCCGGGCGCTGCTGGACGCCGGTCGCGTCACGCGGCGCCGGATCGACGACGCCGTGTCGCGCGTGCTCCGGCTGAAGTTCACTCTCGGCCTGTTCGAGGAGCCGTACGTGAAGGAGTCCGCGGAGATCACCGCTCCCTCGGCGTCCGCGCGCCGGGCGGCGCGCACCGCGGCCGCGCGCTCGATGGTGCTGCTCAAGAACGACGGCGACGTGCTGCCGCTGCGGCGCTCGGTCGCCTCGATCGCCGTGGTGGGGCCGTTCGCCAACTCCACGGACCTGCTGGGAACTTGGGCCGTGCCCGCCGCGGCGAAGCGCTTCCCCGCGGCGAAGGTCCTGGACGCGGTGCGCGCGGCCGCGCCGGGGGCGCGGGTGACGTACGCGCGGGGCGTGGCCGCCGACGGCGGCGACCGGTCCGGGATCGCGGAGGCGGTCGCGGCGGCGCGGGCGGCGGAGGTGACCGTGGTGGTCGTGGGCGAACCGGCCGCGCTGAGCGGTGAGGCGGCGGCACGCAGCGACCTCGGACTGCCGGGCGTGCAGGAGGAGTTGATCGCGGCGGTCGCGCGGACCGGCAGGCCGTTCGTGGTGGTCCTGGTGAACGGGCGGCCGCTGACCGTCGGCGGCTGGCTGGACGCGGCCCCCGCCGTCCTGGAGGCCTGGCATCCCGGCGTGGAGGCGGGCCCGGCGATCGCCGACGTGCTGTTCGGCGCGGTGAACCCGGGCGGCAGACTGCCGGTGTCGTTCCCGCGCACGGTGGGCCAGCTCCCGGTGCACTACAACCACGAGTCGACGGGCCGCCCCGCCGACCCCGACAACAAGTACACGTCGAAGTACCTGGACCTGCCGTCCTCCCCGCAGTTCCCCTTCGGACACGGTCTGAGCTACACGACGTTCGAGCTGGGCACGCCCGAGCTGAGCCGCGCCGCCGTGCCGGCCGACCAGCTGCGCGACGGCGCCGAGGTGGAGGTCGCGGTGAGCGTGCGCAACACGGGCGGGCGCGCGGGCGACGAGGTGGTGCAGCTGTACGTGCACGACCGGGCGGCGAGCATCGCGCAGCCGGTGCGCCGCCTCATCGGGTTCGAACGGATCACGCTGGAGCCCGGCGCGTCCCGCACGGTCCGCTTCCGGTTCGGGGCGGCCGAGCTGGGCTTCTGGACGAACGACCCGGCCGGTGAATTCCTGCTGGAGGAGGGCGCGTTCGACCTGTACACCGGGACGAGCTCGACGGCGCGGGCCAGACTGACCCTCACGGTCGACTAGCCCCGGCCGCGGCCCTGTCCGTCCCGTGAGAGGAAATCCCCGTGCCGTCCCAGACTCCCCCGCCGTCCGTGCGCGTCGAACGCGCCGGGCCCGTCACGACCGTCGTGCTGTCCCGGCCCGCCGCCCGCAACGCCGTGGACGGCCCGACGGCCGCCCTGCTGGCCGACGCCTTCCGGGCGTTCGAGGCCGACGACGCCGCGCGGGTCGCGGTGCTGTGGGGCGAGGGCGGGACGTTCTGCGCGGGCGCGGACCTCAAGGCGGTCGGCACGGAGCGGGGCAACCGGGTCGCGGAGGACGGGGACGGTCCGATGGGCCCGACGCGGCTGCGCCTGACCAAGCCGGTGATCGCCGCCGTCGCCGGGCACGCCGTCGCGGGCGGGCTCGAACTGGCGCTGTGGTGCGATCTGCGGGTCGCCGAGGAGGACGCCGTGTTCGGGGTGTTCTGCCGGCGCTGGGGCGTGCCGCTGATCGACGGCGGCACGGTCAGGCTGCCCCGGATCGTCGGGGAGGGCCGGGCGCTCGACCTCATCCTGACCGGACGGCCCGTGCCCGCACCCGAGGCCCTCGCCATGGGCCTGGCGAACCGGCTGGTGCCGCCCGGCCGGGCCCGCGCCGAGGCCGAGGAGCTCGCGCGGCAGCTCGCCGCGTTCCCGCAGGCCTGTCTGCGCAGCGACCTGGCGTCCGTACGGGCCACCGCCGGGATGCCGGAGGAGGAGGCGCTGCGCACCGAAGTCCGGTACGGGACGGGCGTGTTGCGGGAGGGCGTCGAGGGTGCGGGGCGTTTCGTGGCGGGCGAGGGGCGGCACGGCGCGTTCGGGGCGCCGTCCACCCCGGACGCCTAGGGTCTTTCGTTTGGATCGGGCTGGATCAGGGAGCGGGGCGTGGTGCGTGCAGCTGCAAGGCGGAGGAGGGAGTCGACGCGGTGGGGGCACCTCCCGGCCGAAGGCTGGGGGACGTCGGCGAGGGACGACAACGCCGCGGATGTGCGTGCCACGCCCCGCGAGCCCAGCCTGATCCAAACGAGAGGCCCTAGGTCACCCCGACGCCTTGGTCAGCCGAGTTCGAGTGAGGTGACGCCGAAGACGCGTTCGGCGTGGTGGGGGCGGACCGGCCCGGTGTACATGCGGGCGGTCTCGAACCCGGCTTCGAGGCCGCGCTCCTCGGCGAGGGTGACGGCCGCCCCGTTCACCTCGGGCACGTCGAGCGCGACGGGCCCCTCGGCGGGCGCGAGCGCGTCGAAGAGGGCGGCCGCGTCCGCCGCCGTGTCGGCGAACAGCGGCCCGATCCGCGGCATGTCACGGCCCGCCCTGACGACTCCGTAGCCCGTGACGCGGCCGCCGGTGACGCGCACCAGCGTGGTGTGCCCGGCGGTGGCCAGCCAGGAGTCCAGGAACCGGGGCCGGTCCGCGGGCTGGCAGGCGCTGTCGTACGCGTGCAGTTCCGGGAGCCGGTCGCCGACGGGCTCGATGCCGTCCGGACGCGGGCCCGCCGACCGGTTCGCCGGCCGGTGCGGGACTCCGGTGTAGCGGACGGTGCGGTGGGCCAAGGCGAATCCGGAGCGGCGATAGTTGTCCTGCTGGTCGACCACTCCGTCCAGGCCGACCGTCCGCGTACCGGCGTGGGCGAGCCCGGCGCGCCAGGTGGCGATGCCGTAGCCCCGGCCGCGCAGGTCGGGCCGGACGAGGTAGAAGCCCAGGAAGGCGTAGGCGTCGCCGTAGTTGACGACGGAGACGGCGGAGGCGGGCTCGCCGTCGACGCGCCCCAGGAAGAAGCCCCGCGGGTCCTGCGCGAAGAAACTCGGCGTGTCCGCGAGTCCCGGGTTCCAGCCCTCGGCGGCGGCCCAGCCGTGGACCACCGCCCAGTCGGCGGGCGTGGCCGGGGCGATGTCGAGCCGCCGGGAGTCGTCCTGCATACGTGCTGCTCCTGTTCGTCACGGTGTGGCCGGCGTGCCGTCACGCCGACACGGACCGGGTGTAGGGTCCGACCTTCCCGATCACGCCCCGGTCGTCACATGCCTGCGGCAAGATGACCGGACGCAGTCGCGAACCACCAGTATTCACAAGGGAGTTGACATGACCGAACCGTCCCCCGCCGACGTCCGGATCGACACCAGCAGGCCGCATCCCGCCCGGGTGTACGACTGGTATCTCGGCGGCAAGGACAACTACCCCGTGGACGAGGCCCTCGGACGGCAGATCACCGAGATGGAGCCCACGGCGCCGTACGGGGCGCGGCACAACCGCTGGTTCATGCAGCGGGCGACGCGCATGCTCGCCGGGCGGCTCGGGATCCGTCAGTTCCTGGACATCGGCACGGGCATACCCACCGAGCCGAACCTGCACCGCATCGCGCAGTCCGCGAATCCGGACGCGACCGTCGTGTACGTCGACAACGACCCGATCGTGCTCGCCCACGCGGAGGCGCTGCTGCGCGGCACCCCCGAGGGCGTCACCCGCTACCTCCAGGCGGACGCGCGCGATCCCGCGCGGATCGTGGCGCTGGCCCGGGAGATCCTCGACCTCGACCGGCCGGTCGCGCTCTCGCTCATCGCGCTGCTGCATTTCGTCCCGGACGAGGAGGGCGCGTACGACGTCGTGCGCACGCTGGTCGACGCGCTGCCGTCGGGCAGTCATCTCGTGCTGTCGCAGCTCGCCTCGGACTTCGACCCGGAGCGCACGCGGGAGGCCGTCGCCATGTACAAGGCGGGCGGGGTCTCGCTCGTGCCGCGCACCCGCACCGAGATGGCGAGGTTCTTCGAGGGAACGGACCTGCTGTCGCCGGGGATCGTGTGGCTGCCGGACTGGCATCCGGAGCTGGGCGTCGACGAGGTGCGCGACGGGACGCCGGTTCCGCTGTACGCGGGGGTCGGCCGCAAGCCCTGAGCGACCCTCGGAGACGGGGCGCGGCGCGCCACGCCGACATGGCGAAGATCACACATGGCGATGCCCACGTGACGGACCGGAGCGAAAAGCCGCACCGATCGCCTACCCTCTTTCACATGTCCTCCACTCCTGCCCCGCACTCCGAACGGACCGCCGACGAGGTCAACGAGCAGATCCGTGACCTGTGGGCGCGTACCGGCGGGCAGTTGACCGCCGAGGACCGCGCGGAGTACGAGGTGCTGGTGACGGAGTGGGCGATGGCGATCGGTGAAGGAGCCGTGCAGAGGGCCTGATCCGGCCTCCGCCCCCGGCCCCGACTCCGCCCCACCGCTCAGTTCCGGTCCGCGTCCCCGTTCAGGACTGGGGACGCTTGCCGTGGTTCGCCGCGTGCTTGCGGCGGGACTTCTTCTTGCGGCGTCGCTTCGATGACATCGGGACCTCCCGGGGCGTAGCGGACACATGCGTGGCTCAGCCTTCCACAGGCCGTACGGGTGCGCGATTCCGCGATGTCACGACTTGTCCGGCATTTGCCCCCTGTTCGTCCCCCGCGCGCTCACGCCGGCGGGGCGGTGCCGAGTGTTCACGGCTTCTCCGCAAAAGCGTTGACGGGGCCAGAGGGGTCTGGGAGGGTCGCCAGGCCCGTCGCTCCGTCTCCCCCGGTGAGGGACCGAGGAGTTCCCACTCCGATGACGCACAGCCCCGCTCCCGCCTCCGAAGCCGCAGGCTCCGGCTGGCGGCGTTTCGCCCGGACCCACTGGGCCGGGGATCCGGTGGTGGTGGCGGACGCACCCGGGATCGGCGTCGCAGCGGCCGAGGCGCACGCCCTGCTGGTGGCCGCCGCGGCACGCCCCGGACAGGCCTGTCTGACGACCTCGGACGCGCTGCTGCCCGCCCCGGGGCGGCTCCTGCCGGGCCCGGGCGATCCCGACACCGCCGCCTACGTCCGCCGCATGGCCGGCGAGCCCGAGCTGGCCGGGGACGGCTGGCTGCTCACGGCCACCGACCCCCTGGCCCACGATTTCGGCCTGTGGGCGCGGGTGCGGGACGTCCTGGACGGCCTGTGGCGGCACGTCGGCCGGCCCGCGCTCCCGGTCACGGCGGAGCTCGCCGTCGGGGACCGGCACCACACGCCGGACCGGACCGGGGGCCGCGCGGACACGGCAGGCCTGACCTGGGTGCTCGACGGCTCCCTCACCGTGCGCGTACGGCCCGAGCACACCGGCACCGAGTTCGTCCTGCACGCCCGTGCGGGTGATCTCGTGCACTGGCCGGCCGGCAGTCACCACCTCGACCAGCGCACCGGCCCCTGCACGACCCTGCGCCTCTCCGTGCCCGCACGGCGCTCCGCCGCCCTCCCGTACGTCTCCGAGGTCCTCGGCGCGCTGCTGCGCGACGACGCGGGGCCCTCGCCGCGCCGACGGCCGCTCCCCCGTCCTGAGCCCGCCGCGCCCGACGGGCGGCTCGCCGTGCCGGCGCCGCTGCGGGACTGCGCCGACCTGCTGCGCCGGACGCTCGCCGGGCGCGCCCCCGAGCGGGCGCTGCTGCTGCGCTGGGCCGCGCTGCGCTCCGCCGCCGGGCTCGATCCGGCCCCGCCGCCCCGGCCGGGCATCGCCCTCGCACCGGCGCACCGATTACGGCGCGTGACGGAGATCGTGCGGGTCGCCGACGGCGCGGACGGGCCCGTGTGGGCGGCCAACGGGCACGCCTGGCCGGTGCCGTCCGCCGCCTCCGAACGGCTCCTCGCACCGCTGCGCGCGGCGCGCAGCGGCATCACCGTGGCCGAGCTGGCCCGCGCCGCCCGGCTGCGGCCCGCGTCCCCCGAGCTGACCGGCCCGCTCGACGCGCTGTACCGGGCCCGCGCGGTGGACGTGGACCCGGATCCGGGCGCGGGGCGTCCGTGACCGCCCCCGGACCGCCGCACACGGACGTCCTCGACCCGCTCGACTGGCGGGTCTTCGCGCGCGAGCACTGGGACCGGCGGCCCGTCGTGCTGCGCCCGGCCGGGCCGGGCACCGCGCCGTTCGACCGGAACGAGGTGTTCGAGAGCGCCGTCGTCGCCGCGCAGTTCGCGGAGACCGCCGCGCGGGCCGAACTGACCGTCGGATCGCGGCTGCTCACCGATCCCGGGGACCTGCTGCCGCTCCAGGAGGACGGCTCGTTCGCCCGCTACGACCTGCGTCTCGCGGGGCAGACCGGGGGGCAGCCGTTCGCGCTCGCCGTGCACGCCCTGCACGCGGGGCACCATCCGCTGTGGGCGCGGGAGCGGTCCTTCCTCGCCGGGCTGTGGGACGCGGTCGGCCGCCCGCACGCCGGGGTGAGCACGGTCCTGTCCCACGGCACGCGCGAACCCGTCTTCCCGGCGGACGCGGCGCGAGATGCCCGGTTCGTGTGCCTGCTGACCGGGCGGCGGCACCTGCGCGTGACGGACGGCGACGGGAACACGAGCGTCACCGCGCCGGTCCCCGGTGACCTGCTCTATCTGCCACCGCGCCACCACTGGGCCGCGGACCCCGCGCCCCGGCCCGTGACCACCGTCCGCATCGGTGTGCCCCGCGCCCCGCACCCGCACTGCCCGCCCCCGGATCCGCAGGAGCCGGCCCGGGCCGGCCGTCCGGGCGGCGACGACATCCTCGTACGGGACGACGGGGAGGCGGCCGGGGGGCTGCCCGCGGTGCTGGCCGAGGCGCTCGACGCGTTCCGGCTCGCGGCGCGGCCCGCCGCGACGGAGCGGCGGCTCGCGAGGGAGGCGCTGCGGCACGCCACGGACGGCGGGCTCCGTCCGGTGCCGCCCGCGGCGCGGCCCGGCTGGTTCACGGACGACGACGCGGTGCGCGCCGTCGAGCGGATCCTGTGGGCGCCCGGCGCCGGGCGGCGGCTGGTCGCGGCGTGCGGGCACGTCACCGAGTCGGACCTCTCGGAGGCCGAACTCACTGCCGTGCTAGGCCTGTTGAACGCGGGACGCCCCGTGGCGATGGTCGAACTGACGCCGCCCGCGCGGAACCTGCTGTCGGTCCTCGCCGGTTTCCGCGCGATAGAACGCCTCTGACCTACGAACTGTAGGGAATCGCCAGGTACTTGTACTCCAGGAACTCGTCGATGCCGACGCGGCCTCCCTCGCGCCCGAGGCCCGACTGCTTGACGCCGCCGAACGGCGCGGCCGGGTTCGAGACGAGTCCGGTGTTCAGCCCGACCATGCCGGTCTCGAGCCGTTCGCCGACCCGCAGCGCCCGGTCGAGATCGCGGGTGAACACGTACGAGACGAGGCCCCACTCGGTGTCGTTCGCGATCCGGACGACGTCGTCCTCGTCCTCGAACGTGAACAGGGCGGCCACCGGGCCGAAGATCTCGGTGCCGGTCAGCTCGGCGTCGCGCGGCACCTGGGCGAGGACGGTCGGCGGGTAGAAGGTGCCGGGGCCTTCCGGGAGTTCGCCGCCGGTGAGGACCTTGGCGCCGCGCCCCACGGCGTCGCGGACCAGCCGCTCCACCTTGTCCCGGCCCGCCGCGTCGATGAGCGGGCCGACGTCGGTCCCGGGCGCGGTGCCGTCGCCGACGGTCAGCGCGGCCATCCGCGCGGTGAGCCGGGCGGCGAAGTCCTCGGCGACTCCGGCATGCACGTAGACGCGGTTCGCGGCGGTGCAGGCCTCCCCCATGTTGCGCATCTTGGCGACCATCAGGCCGTCGACGGCCGCGTCGAGGTCGGCGTCGTCGAAGACGATGAACGGCGCGTTCCCGCCGAGTTCGAGCGAGGTGCGGACGACGGTGTCGGCGCACTGGGTGAGCAGGATCCGGCCCACTTGGGTGGAGCCGGTGAAGGAGAGCTTGCGGATGCCGCCGCCACGCAGCAGGGGTTCCACGACGGCGGCGGCGTCGGACGTGGTGAGGGTGTTGAGGACGCCGTGCGGGAGGCCCGCCTCCGCGAGGATCGCGGTCAGGGCGAGGGTGGACAGCGGGGTCTGCGGGGCCGGTTTGAGGATCATCGTGCAGCCGGCGGCGACGGCCGGGCCGATCTTGCGGGTGCCCATGGCGAGCGGGAAGTTCCACGGGGTGATCAGAAGGCAGGGGCCGACGGGCTGACGGAGCACCAGGTGGCGGTTGCGTCCGTCGGGGCTGGTGGCGAAGCCGCCGTCGATGCGGACGGCCTCCTCGGAGAACCAGCGGAAGAACTCGGCGGCGTAGGCGACCTCGCCGCGGGCCTCGGCGAGCGGCTTGCCCATCTCCAGGGTCATGAGCAGCGCGAGCTCCTCGGCGCGTTCGAGGACGATCTCGTGGGCGCGGCGCAGGATCTCGCCCCGGGCCCGCGGTGCGGTGCGCGCCCAGCCTGGCTGTGCTTCACGGGCGGCGGCGAGGGCCCGGGCGGCGTCCTCGGGCCCGGCGTCGGCGACCTCGCACAGGACGGTGCCGGTGGCCGGGTTGTCGACGGCCAGCGTCCGCCCTGACACGGCGGCCGCCCATCCTTCACCGATCCGCAACTGCTTCGGCACGGAGTCGATCACGGGGTGCGTGGACATTCTGGGGGCTCCTGGTGGGTCGGGGGGTGGGTGGTCCGGCGCCGGGTGCGTATTGGTCGGGCTTTGGCCGTAGGGGTTGAGGATCGTCGCCGGGTGCCGCGCCGTCGTGGTTGCTCGCGCAGTTCCCCGCGCCCCTGACGGCACACTCCGTGCGCCCCAGGGGCCTTGGTCGCGCCCGCGCGCGGCGGAGCCGCATATCGACACGGCCCCGCGCCCCTGGCCGGGTACGACAAGTGGCTCACCCCGTAGCCGTGCTCACCGCCGCGCTCCACAGGCGGAGCGCCTCGTCGATCTGGGGTTCGGTGACCACCAGGGCCGGGATCATGCGGACCACGTTGCCCCAGGGGCCGCAGGTCAGGAGGAGGAGGCCCTCTTCCGCCGCGGCCTGCTGGGCGCGCAGGGCCGTCGTCGGGTCGGGGGTGCCGTCGGGGGCCGTGAACTCGCTGGCGAGCATCAGGCCGAGGCCTCGTACGTCGCCGATCGCGGAGTGTTTCGCGGCGACGTCCTCCAGGCCGGCGCGCAGGCGGGCGCCCATGGTCGCCGCGTTGGCGACCAGGCCCTCGTCCTCGATGACGTCGAGCGTGGCGCAGGCGGCCGCGCAGGCCACCGCGTTGCCCCCGTAGGTGCCGCCCTGGGAGCCGGGCCTGACCCGGTGCATGAGGGCTTCGGGCGCGGCGATGCCGGACAGGGGGAAGCCGCTGGCCAGGCCTTTCGCCGTGATGAGGACGTCGGGTCGGACGGCGAAGTGCTCGTGGCCCCAGAAGCGGCCGGTGCGGCCGACGCCGGTCTGGATCTCGTCGAGGATCAGCAGGATGCCGTGCCGGTCGGCGCGCTCGCGCAACCCTTGCAGGAAGGCCGTGTTGGCGGGAACGTAGCCGCCCTCACCGAGGACGGGCTCGATGATGATCGCGGCGGTGTCGTCGGGGTCGGACACCGTCTGCAGGAGGTGGTCGAACTCGCGCAGGGCGAACCGCGTGGCCGTCTCCTCGTCCCAGCCGTAGTGGTACGCGTTCGGGAACGGGGTGATCGCGACCCCGGCCATGAGCGGCCCGAAGCCGGTACGGATCTTCGTGCCGGACGTGGTGAGGGAGGCGGCCGCGACGGTGCGGCCGTGGAAGCCGCCGTGCGCGACGACGATGTTCGGCCGCCCGGTGGCCTGGCGGGCGAGCCGCATCGCCGCCTCGACCGCCTCGCTGCCCGAGTTGACGAAGAAGAGGCTGTCCAGGCCCTCGGGCAGGACGTCGCCGAGCCGCTCGACGAGCCGTTGCAGCGGCTGGTGCAGGACGGTCGTGTACTGGCCGTGGATGAGGGTGGCGACCTGTTCCTGGGCGGCGGCCACGACCCGGGGGTGGCAGTGCCCGGTGCTGGTGACGCCGATCCCGGCGGTGAAGTCCAGATAGCGGCGGTCGTCGATGCCGTAGAGGTGGACGCCCTCCCCTCGCTGCGCGACGACGGGGGTGGCCTGACGCAGATGCTCGGACAGTCGGGTCATGCCCTCCACCCTCGGGGCCGGGGCGAACCGTCGTCAATGGGTCATGTACGACGATTCCCCGCCATCCCCGAATTCACCCCTCTGACCTGGGATTTCATGGATCCGGAACGACTCCCCCCGCGTGTCGCGCACCGCGGGGGCGTGCGGCAGGATGGCCGCGCGCGGGCGGTCAGGACGCCCGCGCGCGCCCCATCCCCGATCCGGCAGGTACCAGGTGACGAAACATCACATATCGTTTTCTCCCGCAGTGTTGAGCGCGGGAGGTGTCCGGTGACCCGCGCTGTCGAACTGCACGACCTGCTGTTCTCCGGCGTCGCGCTGCTCGCCGGACTGATCGGCGGCCTGCTGCTGCGGGCCCTGATGCGCTGGCTGGGGGCACGGGCGAGCGAGACCAAGTGGGGCGGCGACGACGTGATCGTCGACGCGCTGCGCACGCTCGTGCCGTGGGCGACGGTCGCGGCGGGCGCGGCGGTGGCGGCCGAACTGCTGCCGCTGACGGCGCGCACCGGCCGCACCGTGAACACGGTGCTGACCGCGTTCGTCATGGTCGCCGCGACGCTCACGGCGGCGCGCGTCGTGACGGGCCTGGTGCGCACGGTCGCGCAGTCCCGCTCCGCGGTGGCGGGATCGGCGACGATCTTCGTGAACATCACCCGGGTGGTCGTCCTCGCGATCGGCTTCCTCGTGGTGCTGCAGCAGCTCGGCGTGTCCATCGCCCCGCTGCTCACCGCCCTCGGCGTCGGCGGCCTCGCGGTGGCGCTCGCGCTCCAGGACACGCTCGCCAACCTCTTCGCGGGCGTGCACATCCTCGCCTCCAAGACGGTCCAGCCCGGTGACTACATCCGGCTGAGCAGCGGCGAGGAGGGCTACGTCGTCGACATCAACTGGCGCAACACGGTGGTGCGGCAGCTCTCCAACAACCTCGTGATCATCCCGAACAACAAGCTGGCCGGGACGAACATGACCAACTTCAGCCGCCCGGAGCAGGAGATGACCCTGCTCGTGCAGGTGGGCGTCTCCTTCGACAGCGACCTCGACCTGGTCGAGAAGGTCACGATGGACGTGGTCGCCGAGGTGATGAGCGGGGTCGAGGGCGCGTTGCCCGAGCACGAGCCCGCGGTGCGCTTCCACACGTTCGGCGACTCGCGGATCAGCTTCACGGTGATCCTGGGCGTCGGCGAGTTCAGCGACCAGTACCGGATCAAGCACGAGTTCATCAAGCGGCTGCACCGCCGCTACCGCGACGAGGGCATCCGCATCCCGTCCCCGGTGCGCACGGTGGCGCTCGCCCAGGGCAGCGCCCCTGTGGTCATCCCGCAGCAGCGGGACGGCGCGCAGCACCCCGTCGGCTGACCGGACGTCAGCCGAGCAACAGCCGGTCGAGGACCCTGGCGGCGGTGTCGGCCATGAACGCGTTCCGCCCGCGGTAGTACGCGAGTTCGTGGACGGCGATGGTCAGGGCCCAGCCCCGGCCCCGCCGCCAGGCCGCCTCGTCGCGGCCCACGGCCGTACGGAAGACGGCGGCGCCCGCGTCGTCGAGGACGTACCAGGCGGCGATGAGGTCGACGGCCGGGTCGCCGAGGCCCGCGCAGCCGAAGTCGATCACGGCGGTGAGGCGGCCGGTCCCGGGGTCGACGAGCACGTTGCCCGGTTCGAGGTCGGCGTGCAGCCAGACCTCGGGGCCGGTCCATGGGGGCGCGTCGAGGGCGTCCTGCCACAGGGCGGCCGCCGCCCCGGTGTCGACGATCCCGTCGAGCCGGGCGATCGTCGCGCGGGTGTCGGTGTCGCGCGGCGCGAGCGGCCCGCTGCGGTACGCGGCGGGCGCCCCGGCCGGGTCGGCCTCCTGGAGCGCCCGCACGAACTCCGCGACGTCGACCGCCAGTCGGGCGGGGTCCGTGAGCCGGTCGCCGGTGGGGATCGCGCCCGGCAGCCATCGGTACACGGCCCACGGCCAGGGGTACCCGCGCCCGGGCCCGCCGGTGCCGAGCGGTTCGGGCACGGCGACGGGCAGTTGGGGCGCGAGGCGCCGCACGGTGGCCTGCTCCCCCGGCACGTCGGCGGCGGCCCCGGACGTGCGCGGCATGCGGACGACGAGGTCGTCGCCGAGCCGGAACAGCAGGTTCTGGGTGCCGTCGGAGGCGACGGGGCGCAGCGGCAGGGCGGCCCAGTGCGGGAACTGGTCGGCGATCAGCCCCCGGACCAGGGTCTCGTCCATGGCGGGCTCGTCGTCGTGCAGCGTGCGCGGTGCGGTCATCGTGGCCCTTCGCCGATCCACCGGTTCACCGGTCCGTGCGGCCGGCCGACCGAGCCTAGGGCCCGTACCCGCCGCGGGCATCCGGATTTCTCCAGGTCCCGCGCCGTCATTGTCAGCCGGTACCGAGCCTTCCGGCCCCGATGTGGCACGCCGCGACCAAGACAGCCCCCGGGGGTCCCGGCCTACGGTCGGCAGCATGGTCGAACCCGCACAGATGACACCTCCCGAAGCCCCGGCGCCCGCGCCGGAGGTCCACCGTCTCGTCCACAATCTCGTCCGCGCCGACACCTACGTCGGCTCCGTCGCGCTGATGCGCATCGCGAGCGCGCTGACCGCGCTGCCCGGGATCGCGGCGGCCGGTCTGGTGATGGCCACGCCCGCCAACCGGCAGCAGGTGGAGGCGGCCGGTCTGCTGGCCGCCGAGGGCGCCGCGGCGCGCCCCAACGACCTGCTGATCGCGCTGCGCTGCCCGCCCGACGCGGTGCCCCGGGCCGTGGAGGAGGCCGACCGACTGCTGGCTCAGGGCCGCCCCGACGACGCGAACGGCACGGGCGGCGCGGGTGCCTTTGACGACGAGGACGAGCCGCCCCGCTCGCTCGCCACGGTGCCGGACGCCCCGCGCCTGGCGGTGATATCGACGCCCGGCGCGTACGCGGCGGCCGAGGCGCTCAAGGCGCTGCGCCTGGGCATGCACGCCTTCGTGTTCAGCGACAACGTGCCCGTCGCCGACGAGGTCGCCCTCAAGCGCGAGGCCCACGCGCGAGGGCTGCTGATGATGGGACCCGACTGCGGCACCGCCGTGCTCGACGGGATCCCGCTCGGCTTCGCGAACGCGGTGCGGCGCGGCCCGGTCGGTCTGATCGGCGCGTCCGGCACGGGACTTCAGCAGGTGTCGACGCTGCTCCAGGCGTACGGCACCGGCGTCAGCCAGATCATCGGCGTCGGCGGGCGGGACCTGTCGGAGGAGGTCGGCGGGGCGTGCATGCGCGACGCGCTCGACGTGCTCGCCGCCGATCCGGCGACGGAGACGATCGTCCTGGTCTCCAAGCCGCCCGCGCCCGGCGTGGCCCGCGAGGTCCTCGCGCACGCCGCCGCCATCGGTAAGCCCGTCGTCGCCGCGTTCCTGGGCGGGGCGCCCGACGCGCCGGCGGGCGTCCGCGTGGCGGGCACCCTGCGCGACGCGGCCCGGGCCGCCGCCGGACTCGAGGGACCGGCGCCCGCAGCGGCCCCGCTCGCCGCCCCTGCCGGGGAACGGCGCCTGTTGCGGGCTCTGTACGCGGGCGGCACGTTCGCGTACGAGGCGCGGCTGCGCCTGGAGGCCGCCGGGGTCAAGGCGGACACGGACGCACAGCCGCCCGCGCCGGGCGAGACGCCCCGGCTGCCCGGCTCCCACGTCGTCCTCGACCTCGGCGACGACCTGTTCACGGCCGGGCGCCCGCACCCGATGATCGACCCCGCGGTGCGCGCCCCGTGGCTGGCCGCCGCGCTGCGCGACCCGGCGACGGCCGTGGTGGTCGTGGACGTCGTCCTCGGGTACGGAGCCGACGCGGATCCGGCGGGCGCCGTGGCCGGCATCGTCGCTCAGGAACGTGCGGTCCCCGGTGCGCGGTTGCCGCACGTCGTGGCCTTCGTCGTCGGCACGCCGGACGATCCTCAGGGCCTCGACGGGCAGGTGCGGGCCCTGCGGGACGCGGGCGTCACCGTCCTCGACAGCAGTACGACGGTGGCCGACGCCGTCGCCGCCGCGTTCGCCCCCGTGCCGTGCGGCACGCCGTCCGACAGGAGTACCCGATGACCGCGTCACTGCTCGGAGCGGACCCGCACGTCGTGACCGTGGGGCTCGACTCCTTCGGTGCGGCGCCCCGCGCGGCGGGCGCCCGCGTCACACCGGTCGACTGGCGCCCGCCCGCCGGGGCGGACCCCGCGCTGGGCGCGAAGCTCGCCCGGCTGACCGCGCACCCCCTGGTCGACGCCGCCAACGAGGAGGCCCTGCGCCGCGTCCTGGACGTACGGCCGCTGTGGACGGACGTGGTGACGGCGCGTGAGGCGCTGCCCGTGTTCGCCGGCGCGGAGCGGGTGCTGCTGCACGCGGGGCCGCCGATCGCGTGGGAGCGGATGTGCGGTCCGATGCGCGCCGCGGTGGTGGGCGCGGCCCTCCTGGAGGGCTGGGCGGACACGCCGGAGGCGGCGGAGCGGCTCGCCGCGTCCGGGGACATCGCGTTCGCGCCCTGCCACGACCACGACGCGGTCGGGCCGATGGCGGGGATCATCTCGCCGTCGATGCCGCTGCTCGTCGTGGAGGACGCGGGCACGGGGCGGCGCGCGTACAGCAATCTGAACGAGGGAGCGGGGCGCTGTCTGCGTTACGGGGCGCTCGGCGACGACGTGCTGGCGCGGCTGCGCTGGATGGGCGAGCGGCTCGCGCCGAGCCTGAAGGCGGCGCTGCGGTCGCTGCCCGAGCCGGTGGACCTGCGCTCCCTGACCGCGCAGGCGCTGCAGATGGGCGACGAGTGCCACAGCCGGAACACGGCGGCCAGCGCGCTGCTGCTGCGGGCCATGGCCCCGGCACTGGCCCGGCAGGCGGACCTCGGCGGCGTGGAGGCGCTCGACTTCCTCCAGGACAACACGTACTGGTTCCTCAACTTCTCGATGGCGGCGGCCAAGACGGCGACGCTCGCCGGTCACGGGGTGCCGCACTCGACGCTGGTGACCGCGTTCGCGCGCAACGGTGTGGAGGTCGGGATCCGGGTGAGCGGCGGCGGCTCCGCCTGGCACACGGCGCCGGCGGCGGTCGTCGAGGGCCTCTACTTCGCGGGCTACGGGCCCTCGGACGCCAACCCGGACATCGGGGACAGCGCGGTGACGGAGGTGTACGGGCTCGGCGGGTTCGCGCTCGCGGCGGCGCCGGCCATCGTCGGCTTCGTCGGCGGGACGCCGCGCGGGGCCCGGGCGACGAGTGTGCGGATGGGCCGGATCACGGTGGGCCGCCATCGTGAACTGCGGCTGCCGGGGCTCGACTTCGAGGGCAGCCCGCTCGGGATCGACGTACGGGCTGTCGTGGACACCGGCATCGAACCGGTGATCACCACCGGGATCGCGCACCGGGAGCCGGGCATCGGCCAGATCGGCGCGGGCCTCACACACGCCCCGATGGAGTGCTTCACGGGAGCGCTGCGGGCGTTCCCGGAACCGGAGCACGAGCCGGGGCCGGGGGTGTGAACCGGCGGTGAGGACGTCACCGGGGCGGCGGCGCGTGCGGGGCCGTCCGCCGCGGTGGACGGCCGGAGTGTCCTGGGCGCCGCCCCGCGCCCAGGGCCTCCTGGCCATCGCACCGGGAGCGGATCAGGGAGCCTCGGGCCGGACGGCGGCCTGCCGGGCGTCCGTGGCGGCCTTCTCTGCTTTCTCTGTCTCGCCCGGGCCCTCGGTGCGGCCGGCGGCCGCGGGCAGGTCCGGCATCTGCGCCACCGGGAAGGTCAGCTTCATCGACAGGTAGGCGTAGACGGGGCCCAGCGCGTTCATGGCGACGACGCACACCCAGGCCGCCCACGGGTTGCCCGGGTCGTAGCCGAAGCCGCCGAAGAACGTGGCGAAGTAGCAGGCGAAGCCGAAGAACATGCCGGGGATGAGCGTGAAGAGCTTCGTCCGGCCCGTGTACATGAGGGCCGAGTTCACGACGAGGATCACCAGCGCCTGCATCAGGTTGCGGGCGAACTGGCCCTCCCCGAGAGCCGTCCCGGCGCGCTGTTCGACGAGCACGATGACGAGGGCGAAGCTCGATCCGGCCACCATCGCGGGCCAGATCTTCTTCGCCCCCTCCATGCTGGGGCCGCCCATCAGGAACATCGCCGCCCAGGGGACGAAGATCGCCCAGGGCGGCAGGTGCAGTGCGGTGCCGCCGACGAAGGCGGTGGTGGCGGCCAGGATCGACGCGACGATCTCGTGCGGTATGCGTTCACGCATGACGGGCTCCACTTCGCTGGGTTCAGGGCCCCGGAGGGCCGGGCGGTGCGGTGGGCGGGTCGATCAGCGTGCGGGTTCGGGTGGTGCGCGCCACGACGCGGCCAGCCTTGATCACGTAGGCCCGGTCGGGACGGTCGAGGACGATGTCGTCGTAGCGGGTGGTGTCGAGCACGACGAGATCGGCGGCGGCGCCTGCGCGCACGCCGTAGGTGTCGGCGATCCCGACGACGCGGGCGGCGTCGTGGGTCACCATGCGCAGGACCCGGCGCAGGTCGGCGGGTCCGTGCAGATGCCCGGTCTGGGCGAGCAGCAGCGCGATGTCGAGCAGGTCGCCGGTGCCGTACGGGGTGAACGCGTTGCGGAGGTTGTTGGAGGCGGTGGCGGTGACGACCCCGGCGTCCCACAGTTCGCGTACGGGGGCGATGCCGCGGCGCACGGGATGGCGGTCGGTGCGGCCGCCAAGGTGGAGGTCGGTGGCCGGCAGCGGGACGACGGCGACTCCGGCGTCGGCGAGCGCGCCCAGGACCTTGGCCCGCTCGGCTTCGGGGCGCGCGGCGAGCGAGGTCATGTGGCCGAGGGCGACGCGGCCGCCGAGGTCGCGGGCGCGGGTGGCCTCGGCGACGTACTCGGCCATGGCGTAGCGGGTGTCGCTCGCGTCGTCGGCGAAGTCGGCGTGCAGGTCGGCGGGGACGCCGTGTTCGGCCGCGAGGTCGAGCACGAGGTCGACGTGGCGGCGGCAGAGCTCGACGGAGTCCTCCTGGTAGGCGCAGCCTCCGATCACGTCCGCGCCGGCGGCGAGGGCCCGGCGCAGGAGCTGTTCGGTGCCGGGCGAGCGCCAGATGCCCTCCTGGGGGAAGGCCACGATCTGGATGTCGATGAACTCCCGGTACTCGTCGCGCAGTTGGAGCAGCACCTCGACGCCGAGGAGGCCCTGCACGTGGTCGACGTCGGGGTGAGCGCGCAGGGTGGTGGTGCCGGACTGGATCGCGGCCTCGACGGCGCGCCGGGAGCGGGCCGTGACGTCCTCGTGGGTGAACTCCCGCTTGAGTTCGAGGGTGACGGCGATGGCGTCGGCGAGGGCGGGTCCGCGCGGGGCGCGCCGACCGTCGAGGTAGGCCTTGTCGGGGTGGATGTGCGCCTCGACGAGTCCGGGCAGGACGACGCGTCCGGCGCAGTCGACGACGTGCGTGCCCTCCGGTACGGATTCCTGGACGGGTTCCGGGAGTTCGGCCGGTCCCGACGGCTCCACGGAGTCGATGCGTCCGTCGGTGACGAGAATGTCGGAGAGGCCGGCCGCGTCCTCGACGCGGGCCCGGCGCAGCAGCAGACGGTTCACGCGCGCACCTCCAGAGCCTCGGCGGGCTCGTCGACGACGCTCGGGAGGTCCCCGAAGTCGGACTTGCGGATCAGGCAGTGGACGCCCTGCACCTGGTCGACGACCTGCGAGATCTCCAGGTCGGCGGCCGCGCTCAGGTACGCGTAGGCGCTCGCGGGGTCCATGCCGACGCGGGTGGTGAGGAAGCGCAGGGCGACCTGGACGCTGTCCCGCATCGCCTGGTTCAGGTCCTCGTTCAGGCCGATGGCGACCCAGTGGGTGTCGGTCTCGCCGAACGGGCTGTCGATCAGGCCGACGGCCCGGCGGGCGGCGGACCCGCTGAGGACGCTGAGCCGGAACGTGGCGCGCAGCGGCGCCTCGAACGCGGTGAGCGCGACCTCGCCGTTGCCCTGCGCGAAGTGCGGGTCGCCGGTGGTGAATCCGGCGCCGTCCACCTGGACGGGCAGGTAGAGGGCGCTGCCGGTGTCGAGCACCTTCACGTCGAGGTTGCCGCCGTGTCGGCCCGGGGGCACGGTGCTCAGCGGCGTGTCGTGCGCCGGGGTGACGCCCATGATCCCCATGAACGGCCGCAGCGGGAACCGCGCGCGCCGCCCCTGGTCGCCGTAGGGCAGCAGCCCGAACTCCCGTCCGTCGCCGTCGACTTCGACGGTCGTGTACGTGGACACGGTGCCGCAGGGCATGCGGCGGGTGACGCCGGTGCACGGGTGGGCGGGGTCCGGGTGGGCGGCGGGCAGGGCGCCGCGGCCGTGGCGGCTGGAGACGATGCCGTAGTCGGTGCGCCGGTGCAGGGAGAGGACCTCGACCTTGAGGAGGTCGCCGGGGGCGGCGCCGGTGACGGCGATGGGCCCGGTGACGACGTGCGGGCCGTGCTCCTCCGCGTCGCGGGGCATGCCGGAGGCGGCGATGTCCCGGGCGTCGGCGGGCACGGCGTGCTCGGGCACCCCGTAGGCCCCGAAGAAGCCGACCGGGTCGCGCCCCTGGTCCTCCAGGATCCCCTCGTGGGACACGGAGTCGACGGTGACGGTGTCCCCGTCCCGGACGGTCAGGACGGCCCGGTCGCCGGGCGTGGGCAGCGTCCCCCAGCGGGCGTTCTCGGGCGTGGTGCGCAGGTGGTGCCGGCCTTCGGGTGCGGCGAGCTGACGGGTCATCGAGGATCTCCCTGAGCGACGGTCGGTACGGGGTCGGTGACGCGTACGGGCACGGTGTCGGGGGACGGTGGCGGTGCGGCGGGGCCGCCCGTGGCCGGAGCGGCGGGACCGGGACGGATCCAGGTGCCGCCGGCTCCGGCCAGCGCCGCCGGCAGCGCCACCGGTGACGTGATCAGGACGCGGGCCGCGGGGCCGGACGCCCGCAGAAAGCCGAGGGCCGCCTCGATCTTGGGGCCCATGCTGCCGGGCGGGAACTGGCCCTGCTCCAGGTGGAGTCGGGCCTCGGCCGTGGTCAGGCGGTCGACGGGGCGTTCGGTGGGCAGGCCGTGGTCGAGGGCGACGCGGTCGACGCCGGTGGTGATGACGAGGAGTTCGGCGCCGAGGCGGGCCGCGAGCAGGGCCGAGGTGGCGTCCTTGTCGATGACGGCCTCGAGGCCGCGGTAGCCGCCGTCCGGCTCCTCGACGACGGGGATGCCTCCGCCGCCGCCCGCGATCACGACCTGGTCGCGGTCGAGCAGCGCGGCGAGCGCGGCCTCCTCGACGACACGGCGGGGCGCGGGCGAGGGCACGACGCGGCGCCAGCCGCGCCCCGCGTCCTCGGCGACGCTCCAGCCGTGCCGGGCGGCGAGTTCCCGCGCCTCCTGTTCGGTGTGGAAGGAGCCGATGGGTTTGGTGGGGTGCGCGAAGGCGGGGTCGGCGGGGTCGACGACGGTGTGGGTGAGCAGCGCGGCGACGCGGTCGCCGAGGCCGCGGGCGCGGAGCCGGCCGCCGAGCGTGGTGGCGAGGATGTAGCCGAGGGAGCCCTGGGAGTCGGCGACGCACATGTCCAGGTCGAGGCGCGGGAGTTCGGGCGCGAGGGCGGCGGCCAGGTCGGAGCGGCGCTGGATGAAGCCGACCTGCGGGCCGTTGCCGTGCGTGACGACCAGGCGCCGCCCGTCGGCGGCCAGTTCGGCGAGCGGCCCGGCCAGGGTCCTGGCCGCGTCGAACTGCTCGGCGATGGTCGCGCGGGGCCCGCCGCGCAGCAGGGCGTTGCCGCCGATCGCCACGACGGTCACGGCTCCGGGGACGCCGCGTGGCGGGAGGGAGTCAGGCATGGCGGTCACCATAGGAACGGCCCGTGGAGCGGGTCATGGGCAACGGACACCAGCGGCCGGGGCCCCTTGTTGACGCCCGGTGACAGGGCCTTCGCCACCCATCCGTTTCCGGCGTGTAAGCATCCGATTTCCCTCGTGATCCGCATTTACAGCATCTCGGGGGGTGCTCATAGTGGAGGGCGTGCCAGCCTTCCGAGTGCACGTCCAAGCCCAGGTGAGCGCGGCGACAGCACCCCCGCTCACACCCGCCCCCGCGCCGCAGGAGCGTCCTCCGGCGTCCGGCATCACGGTCGCGGAGGCACTCGGACTGCCCTGCCTGGCCGGGGCCCGGCTCGTGGCGGGCGGCCGGGGAGCGGACCGCGTGATCCGGGTGGCGAACATCATGGAGGTGCCGGACATCGTGCGCTGGATGCGCGGCGGTGAACTGCTCCTGACGACGGCGTACGCGCTGCGCGACGACGAGGATGCCCTCACGGCGCTCGTGCCGTCACTGGCCGGGCGCGGACTGGCGGGGCTCGGCGTGAAGATCGGCCCGTACCTGCCCCGGCTGCCGGACTCGATGCTGCGGGCGGCGGACGAACTCGGCTTCCCGGTCCTGGAGTTGCCGGGCGACGTGATGTTCAACGACGTGCTCGCCGAGGTGATCGGCACGGTCCTGAACCGGCGGGCGCTGACCCTGGAGCGCACCCAGGAGGTGCACGAGCGGCTGGCGACGGCGGCGCTGCGCGACGGCTCGTACCTGGAACTGACGCGGGCGCTGGCCGAGTTGGCGGACTGTCCGGCGGCGGTCCTCGGCCCGGACGGGACACTCCTTGCGGGTGCGGGCGAGCCGCCGCAGGACAGCGCGCCGGCGGCCGAGCGGGCGATCGGGGCGCGGAGCGCCGGTGTTCCGGCGGGGCGGGTCGCGCTGTGGTGCGCGCAGCCGCCCACGGAGAGCCAGTTGGCGGCGCTGGAGCACGCGGCGACGCTGGCCGCGATGGTCGCGGCGCAGGAGCGGGCGGTGGCCGACCGGGAGCGCCGCTACCGGGCGCTGCTGCTCACTGAGCTGGTCTCGGGGCGTCCGCAGGACCCCACGGAGACGGCCCGCCGGGCCACCGCGATGGGCTGGGAGCTGGATGTGCCGCGGGCCGCGGTGCTGGTGGAGCTGAGCGCGTCGGCGTCCGCGCCGCCGCCCGAGCGGCTGGCCGAGGAGCGGTTGCTGCCGTTCGTGCGGGCCGTGGTCGGGCCGCGCGCCATCGGCTGGGGCGTGCCGTCGGGCCTGGCGCTGCTGGTCGAGCCGGGCGGGGCGCTGCGGGACGTGTGCCGGGCGGTGTTCGACGCGGTGTCGACGGCGCTGCCTGCGGCCCGGGTGCGGGTCGGCGCGGGCGGCGTGCAGGCGGACTTCGCGGATCTGCATATGAGTTACCGCGAGGCGCTGGCCGCGCTCACCCTGGGCCGCGAGCTGTACGGCGGCACGTTCGTGTGCGAGCACCGGGACCTCGGCGCGTACCGGCTGCTGGACCAGTTGCCGGCGCGTGAGCTGGGCCGTCTGGTCGAGGAGGCTCTGGGACCGCTGATCGCGTACGACGCGGCGCACGAGGGGAGTCTGGTGCACAGTCTGGGCGTGTATCTGGCCCGGGACCGCAACGGGGTGGAGGCGGCGGAGCGGCTCCACATCCACTACAACACCCTGCGCTACCGCCTGAAGCAGATCGAGCGCCTCACAGGTGGTTTCGACCGGGACCCGATGACCCGGCTCCAGACCGAACTGGCGGTGCACGCCCACCGCTTGCTGGCCGCGCGGGCCCGCGCCTGAGTCGTCCGCCGGCGGCGACCGGCTCCCTCCCCGGCTCCCCGGCGACCGCGCGCCCTCCTCTTCCGGCACGCGCGCCGCGCCGCTCATGAGGGCCGCTTCGCCGTCGGGTGAGGCCCGGTGGACTCCGTGGACGCCGGGGAGTGCGGGTTCAGCCGCCCCTCTTGGCCAGGCCGGCCTGGAGGTCCTCCTGGGACATGACGGGAATGATGTTCACCTTCGCGCCCATCTCCTGGAAGAACGGCTCACAGATGACGGGGATGTCGGACAGCTCCTTCAGGTCGAACACGAAGAAGCCGGTCCGCATGCCGTCCTTGGCCCCGAAGTACGCGGACTCGGGGGCGAGCCGCTCCAGCGCCGACTTCATGACCTGCGGGAGCGTGTTGTCCGCGATCGCCTTGTTCGCCCGTTCGGTGTCCATCTGAACGGTCAGCATTACCCTCACGATATTTCCCTTCCCTCACCTTTTCGGCACCTATGTGCCCTCCTTTCGATGGTGGCGCGATTCCCCGGAACGCGCGCCTCAGGAGCGAGCCGTACGGGCAGATCGATGGCCGCCGAAACGAACGGACGGGCCTCCCCGCCGGACGTCTGGGCAGGTGCCTCGGCGCGACCCCTCCTATCGTGGAACCACAACGCATGGACGGCCCGTGCCGAGGTGGCAGCACATGAGGAACCCGCAGATCGACTACGCGGCGGTCTTTCACGCCCTGCCCGGCATGGTGGCGCTGCTCACCCCGGAGCTGCTGTACGCCGATGCCAACGACGACTTCCTCCGGCTGGTCGGCCGGACCCGCGAGCAGCTGTTGGGCCGCTACATCTTCGACGTCTTCCCCGAGAACCCGAACGATCCGGCCGCGGCCGGCATGGGCGAGACCAAGGCGTCGATGCTGCGCGTCGCGGAGACCGGTGAGCGCGAGACCATGGCCCTGCTGCGGTACGACATCGAGGACTCCGAACGGCCCGGGCGCTGGGTGGAGCACTACTGGAGTCCGGTCAACGCCGCCGTGCTGGACCGGAACGGGGACGTGACGCTGATCGTGCACCGGGTCGAGGAGATCACCGACCTCGTCCGCGCCCGCGGCGGCGACCGACGGGACCGGGTGCTGGAGGCCGAGCTCTACACCCGCTCGCGGGAACTGCAGGAGGTCAACGAACGTCTGCGCCGGGCCCACGCACGCGAACGCGAGGTCGCCCTGGCCCTCCAGGCGGCGATGCTGCCGGCGCCGACACCGGTCGGGCACCACAGGGCGGCCGTCCGCTACCGGCCCGCCGTCGGCGCACTGAACGTGTGCGGCGACTGGTACGACCTCGTCGACCTCGACGGGGACCGCATCGCGGTCGCCGTCGGCGACGTCGTCGGTCACGGCCTGGAAGCGGCCTGCGCCATGGGGCAGCTGCGCAGTGCGCTGAGCGCGGCCGCCCGGGTCGCCGACGGTCCGGCCCAGGCCCTGGAAGCCCTCGGGCTGTACGCCCGTCATGTCCCCGGCGCGGAGTCGACGACGGTGGTGAAGGTCTACGTCGACTGGGAGTCCCACACCCTCACGTACAGCAGCGCGGGACACCCCCCACCGGCGCTGCTGCACCCCGACGGCTCGGTGACCTTCCTCGACCGGGCGACCGATCCGCCCCTCGGCGCGCGCCCGGAACACATGGCGCGGCCGCAGGCTCGTACCGCCTTCACGGAGGGCGCCACCCTGGTCCTCTACTCGGACGGCCTGATCGAACGCCGTGACGAGGACATCGACGCCGGGCTGGCCCGCCTCGCGCGCTCCCTCGTGCGGCACCGCCGGACCGGTCCGGAAGCGATGGCCGACGCCCTCCTGGCCGACCTCCTCCCGCCCACCGGCAGCACCGACGACACGGCCCTGGTCATCCTGCGCCTGTGAACCGCGCGAGGGCGGCTCCGCACCGAGAGGACTGCCCGACTTGACTCCACCGGCAGTTCTGCCAACGTGGAAGTGTCATGTCCCACGCATACCGCGGCTGCGCCGTCGACGGCGCGGCCGGGGCCCTGATGCCGAGTGGCGAGGCTGTGCTCGTCTCCCGGTTCGCCACCCCCCGCCTGCCCGGGACGTTCGTCCGCAGGACCCGCCTGACCGAGCGCCTCACCCGCGCCCAGGCCGGTCCGGGCCGGTTGACCCTGGTCAACGGGCCGGCCGGGGCGGGCAAGACCCTGCTGGTCGCCGACTGGGCGCGGACCTCCGCCCTGCCGGGTCCGGTGGTGTGGCTGACCGTCGAGTCGGGGGACAACGCCCCGGGAAACTTCTGGACCTACGTCCTCGCGGCCCTGAGCCACCACGGGCTCACGCCTCCCGGCTCTCTCGCCGGACCCGCCCGCCCCGGCGAGGTCGAGGACGCCGTCCTGTCCCGGCTCGCGGCCTACCTGGACCGCCGGACCGAGCCGGTGATCCTCGTCCTGGACGAGTTCGAGCGGGTCACCTCACCGGAGGTAGCCGCCGGACTGGAATCCGTACTGCGGCACGCGGGCGAGGGCCTGCGCCTCGTCCTCCTCAGCCGGACCGAACCGACGCTGCCCCTGCACCGGTACCGCGCCTCCGGCGAGATGACGGACCTCCGCGCCGCCGACCTGGCGTTCCTGCCCGAGGAGACCGCCGAACTCGCGCGCCGGCACGGCATGCCCCTGTCGGACGACGGCGCGCGCACCCTGACCGGACGCACCGAGGGCTGGGCCGCGGGGCTCCGCCTCGGCATCCTCGACGCGCAACGGGCCGAGGACCCGGTCAGCGCGCTGGACGCGCCCGAGACGTGGCAGGGGACCGTCGCGGACTTCCTGCTGACCGAGGTGCTGGGCGCCCAGTCCCCCGCCGGCCAGGACCTCCTGTTGCGGACCTGCGTCTGCGAGCGGGTCCGTCCCGGCCTGGCGAACGCCCTCACCGGACGGGACGACGCCGCTGCCCTGCTCGCGGAACTGCGGCGCGCGAACGCGTTCGTCGAGCCGATCGGCCAGTCCTGGTACCGGCTGCACCCCCTGTTCGCCGAGGTGCTGCGCGCGCACCTGCCCCTCAGGCACCCCGGATCCGAGCGCGCGCTGCACCGCACGGCCGCGCGCTGGCTGAGCGACGCCGGTCTGCTCACGGAGGCGCTGCCGCACGCGGCCGCGGCCGGGGACTGGGCGTTCGCGGCGGACCGGGTGGTCGACGACCTGGCGATCGGCCGGCTGCTCACGGGCCCCGACGCGGACCGGCTCGGCTCGTTGTTCGCCGCGATGCCGGCGGACACTCCGGGCCCGGCCGCCGACCTGGTACGCGCCGCCCGCGCGCTGTCCCGGCGTGATGTCCATCGGGCTCTCGCCGACCTGGAGCGTGCCGAGGGGCGGCTGCCCCCGGTCGCCGCGGAGGGCGCGTCGGCCGCCCATCTGAACGGTGCGACGCTGCGGGTCCTGGCCTGCGCCCTGCGCGGCTCCCCGGACGCGGCCGAGACCGCCGAGCGGCGTGCGGAGGAACTCGCCGGGCGGGAGGTCCTCGCGGAGCGCCTGGAGGCGCATCCCGAGCTGCGGGTGCTGAGGCTGACCGCGCTGGGCTCGGTTCAGCTGTGGGCCGGCCGCTTCGCCTCGGCCCGGTCGGCGCTGACGACCGCGGTGCGGGCGTCCGACGGACCCTCGACGGCCCTCCTGCGGCACGACTGTCTGGACCGGCTCGCCCTGATCGACTTCCTGGACGGATGGCCGGGCCGCGCCGAGGCGCACGCGCGGCGGGCCCTCGCCGAGGAGGAGGGGTCCGGCCTGCCGCCACCGGCTCGCACCGCCCTGGGCCCCCTGGTCCTGGCGGCCGTCGACATCGAACGCGACGAGCTCGACTCCGCCCGCGCCCTGGTGCGCCGGGCGGCCCCGCGCACCTCCTCCGCCCACGACGCGATCGCCGCCTCCTGGCTGGCCGTGACGCGCTCACGCCTGCTGTTCGCCGGCGGCGACCCGGCCGAAGCCCTGCACGCCCTCGTCGACGCCGAGGAGACACCGTCCGACGTGCCGCACTCGGCCTGGGTGGGCACCCAGGTGGCCCTGGCCGCGGCCGCCGCTCACCTGGCCCGGGGGCGGCCGCGGGAGGCGGTCGACGCGCTGGCCCGATGCCGGGAGACAGGTCCGGAGCACACGATCGCCGTGGCCCGCGCCCGGCTGGCGGCGGGCGACGACGAAGCGGCGTGCTCCCTCGTCGACACGCTGCCCGGCCACAACGGTCACGGGCCCGCCCTCACGGTACGGACCCTGCTGGTGCGGGCCGAGGTGGCCCGGGCCCGGGGGGACGGGGTCACGGCCGGGCATCTGGTCGCCCGCGCCCTGGCGGTCGCACGGCCCGAGCGCCTGAGACGCCCCTTCCTGGAGGCGGGGCCCTGGCTGCGGGCCCTGCTCGACCAGCTGCCCGCACTGGCGCGCACGCACGCCTGGCTCCCGGCGGGCCTGATCCCGCGGGCGCAGACGCCGGGGGCCGGGGAGCCCGGCCCCGCCCCGGTCGTCGAGCCCCTCAGCGACCGCGAACGTGAGGTCCTGGAACGGCTCGCGCAGATGATGTCGACGGAGGAGATCGCCACCGAGCTCTTCCTGTCCGTCAACACGGTCAAGACCCACCTGCGCAACATCTACCGCAAGCTCGCGGCGGCCCGGCGCGGTGAGGCCGTGCGCCGGGCCAGGGAACTGCGTCTGCTGTGACACGTCTGCTGCGACGCGACGCCGCTCTAGGGTTCCCGCTGCACCACGCACAGGGCCCAGATGACGAAGGCGTACAGCGCGATCAGGGTCAGCGACCAGAACGGGTAGTACGGGATCGACAGGAAGTTGGCGATGATCAGCAGCCCCGCGATCGCCACACCCAGGATCCGGGCCCACGTGGCACGCGCGAAGAGCCCCAGACTCACGAGGACGGCGACCACGCCGAGGGCCAGCTGGATCCAGCCCCAGCCGGTCAGGTCGAACTGGAAGATGTAGTTGGGGGTCGAGACGTAGACGTCGTCCTCGGCGATCGCCATGATCCCCCGGAGCAGGTCGAGGACACCGGCGATGAACAGCAGAACGGCGGCGAACGTGGTCAGTCCGCCCGCCGCCGTCCGGGCCGTGTCCGGTTGGTTGTGGGTCGTCGTAGCCATGGTTCTTCCTCACTTTGCCGTGCGCTGAAGCGGCCGGCTCGGTCTCTTCGAGCCTGAGCCCCGGGCGGCCGGGAGCGCTCACCCGTGGCGGGTGAGGTTCACCGGCGGGCGCGCTGCTGTCCTGGGAGCCCGAGGGCTGGAGGCCGGGGTGAGCGGTGACGCGTGGATCGGTGTGGCGGCGGCCGGCGTCACGGCCGCGTACGTGCTGGTCTCGCGCAGGCTGGCCCCGACGCCCGTGTCGTCGGCGATGGTGTTCACCGGGTGCGGGGTGCTCCTGGGACCGGCCGTGCTCGACGTCATCGACCTGGAGCACGACGCCGGGGCGATCCTCACCCTTCTCGAGGCCGCGCTCGCGCTGATCCTGTTCACCGACGCCATGACCGTGCGCCCGCGGGATCTGCGGTCCGGAGGATTCCTGCCGGGCCGGCTGCTCGGCATCGGGCTGCCGCTGACCATCGGCGCGGGCTGGCTGCTGGCCTGGCCCCTGCTGCCCGGACTGTCCGTCTGGGAACTCGCGCTGGTCGGAGCCGTCCTCGCGCCGACGGACGCGGCCCTCGGCAAGACCGCCATGACGAGCCCCCGGGTCCCGGCGCGGGTCCGTCAGGGGCTCAACGTGGAGAGCGGCCTCAACGACGGCATGGTGCTGCCCTTCTTCGTCCTGTTCCTGGCCGGCATCCCCGGCACGTCCGCGGCCGACGCGGGAGCGGCGGGTGTCTTCTGGCGGGCGCTCGTCCTGAGCACGGTGCTGGGCGCGGTGGCCGGCGCGGCAGGTGGACTGCTGCTGGGGGCGGCCCGGGCACGGGGGTGGGTGTCGCGGGAGTGGGAGCCGCTCTTCGTCCCGGCCGTCGCGGCGGCCTCGTACGGGCTGGGGGTCGTGGTGGACGGCAGCGGATTCATCTCCGCCTGGATCGCCGGTTTCGCCTTCGGTCTCACCCTGCGGCGCTCCCGGCCCGCCGGAGCGGACGCCACCGGGCCGCGCGAGGAGCTCGGCGACACCGCGCCCTTCGCCGAGCAGCTCGGTGGACTCCTGGCCTCGCTGAGCCTGCTCGTCTTCGGCGCGGTGCTCCTCGGGCCGGTGCTCGACGACCTGAGCTGGCGGGTCGTCGGCTATGCCGTGCTCAGCCTGACCGTGGTCCGCATGCTGCCGGTGGCCCTCGCGCTGGCAGGCAGCGGGCTCCGGCTGCCCACGGTGGCGTACATCGGATGGTTCGGGCCGCGCGGTCTGGCGTCCGTGGTGCTCGGGCTGCTGGTCCTGGAGGAGCGGGTCCCGGGGGTGGGTCTCCTTGCCCGGGTGGTCGCCGTCACCGTCGCGCTGAGCGTCCTGCTCCACGGCGTCTCGGCCGTCGTCCTCGCCGACCGGTACGGGAACTGGATCGAGCGGGCCGCGGCCCGCGGCCGCCCGGTCACCCGTGAGGGGTGAGGCGCGCCGGATCGCCCGCGGCGATGGTGAAGGGGCGACCGGTCGGACAGCTGGCGGATACCGGTCCGACATCGGAGCTACGAGGAGAACCGACGTGGCCGAGCACCTCGCGGCGGAGGCCGCCCCGGACACCGGTGACGCGCGGCCCGACGCGCCCGGCGGGCCCGTGTTCGACACCCTGATGCGGATGACCGCGGGCGCGTTCGAACAGTCCGGTCTCGATCCCGAGACCTACCTGCTGACCCGCATCGCGGCGCTGGTGGCCCTGGGCGCCTCCCCCGCCTCGTACCTGCTCAACATCGGCGCCGCCGAGGACATCGGTGTGCCGCCGGAGCGGATCCGGGGCACCCTCGTGGCCGTCGCGCCCGTGGTGGGCAGCGCCCGCGTGGTGACCGCGGCGCGCGGCATCGGGGACGCCTTCGGACTGCAACTGCTGCCCCTGCCGGCCGGCGGGGACGAGGACGAAGGAGCTACGACATGATTCTGGCCTACGACTATCCGGTCCTCGGAGCGTTCTGGACGGTCATGTGGATCTTCCTGTGGATCCTGTGGATCGTCCTGCTCTTCCGGGTCATCGGCGACATCTTCCGGGACGACGAGCTCAGCGGGATCGCCAAGACCGCGTGGCTCGTCTTCGTGGTCGTGGTCCCCTTCCTCGGCGTGTTCGTCTACACGCTCGCCCGGGGCCGGGGCATGGGCAAGCGCGAGGCGGAGCACGCCCGGGCGCGGCAGGAGGCGGTCGACGACTACATCCGGGCGGCCGCGAGCACCGGGGCGGGCCCCGACAGCACGGTGGACCAGCTCGCCAAGCTCTCGGACATCCGCGCCAAGGGCGACATCGACGACGCCGAGTTCGAGCGGGCCAAGGAGAAGATCCTCCACTGAGCACGCCACACGTCAACAACTCGCCTGCACAGCGCTCTTGAGCCAGCCCTCTCGAGTCACCGCGGGATCAACGGCCAGTGGGTGGACTCCGACCAGCACACGGAGTCACTGAATCCCGCCATGGGCAAGACGCTGAGCACGTTCGCGGACGCGGGCGCGAAGGAGGCGCAGGCCGCCGCGGCCTGGAGGAGTTCCAGGAGACCAAGCACTACGTCCGGTCGGCCCCCCGGTCCTGAGTCCTGGTCCTGAGGTCCTTGTTCTGAGGTCCTGATCCTGAGGTCCCGGAAACGATCGAGGGCCGTTTCAGATTTCTCTGAAACGGCCCTCGATCTGCGACTCTTTCGAGTCGGGACGACAGGATTTGAACCTGCGACCCCTTGACCCCCAGTCAAGTGCGCTACCAAGCTGCGCCACGTCCCGATGTCCACTGCCTTCCGGGTGACCCCTTCCGGCGGCGACAGACAGAACAATACCCCAAGCTCACGGGTGGTTTGAAACCGGTTCGGCGTCTTCGGGGCCGGGTCGGCGAGAATCGGCGTATGAGCACTTCGCGTGGCGCCGGCCGGGACCGGGACGAGACGGGCAGGGCGCGCAACGCCCGGCCGCGGGACGGTCTGGGCCGCCCGCTTCCGTACGGCAGCACGGGTGTGGCCCGGCAGCCGGAGGGCGTCGTGCGCACCCCTGAGGAGACGGTCGCCGAGGCACAGTCGCTGCTCGACGCGGGGCGCCCGTTCCACGCGCACGAGGTGTTCGAGGACGCGTGGAAGTCCGGCCCGCCGGAGCAGGAGGCGCTGTGGCGGGCCCTGGCCCAGCTGGCGGTGGGCCTGACCCACGCGGCGCGGGGCAACGCGAAGGGAGGCGCCCGTCTGCTCCGCCGGGGCGCGGCCTCCCTGAAGTCCTGGCCCGGCACACCCCCGGCCCGTCTGAACCCCCCGGCCCTCGTCGAGTGGGCTCACGCCCTGGCAGCCCGGGTGGAGGCCGGCGCCCCGGTGAACCCGGCCGAGGAATCCCCGAGACTGACAAGCGCCTCATAAGGGGCGCGGGCCACAACGGCGCTGAGGCGGCCCCGTTCCCGCGTGCGCGTCACCCGCATACGGGTGACGATGCGAACGTGACCACAGACACCGCCGCACCCCCCGCCGAAGCGGCGCAGCCCCCCGTCCTGGACAGGCGCCGCCGCAACGTCGTCTTCGTCACGATCATGCTCGGCATGCTGCTGGCGGCCCTGGACCAGACGATCGTCGGCACGGCGCTCCCGACGATCGTCTCGGACCTCGGCGGCGCCGCGCACATGTCGTGGGTCGTGACCTCCTACCTGTTGGCCGAGACCGTGGCGACGGTCCTGGTCGGCAAGTTCGGCGACCTGTTCGGCCGCAAAATCGTCTTCCAGGTCTCGGCGATCGTCTTCATCACGGGCTCGTTCCTGTGCGGCCTCGCCACGAACATGCCGCTGCTGATCTCCTGGCGGGCCATGCAGGGCATCGGCGCGGGCGGCCTCATGGTCACCTCGATGGCGCTGATCGCGGATGTGATCCCGCTGCGCGAACGGGGCAAGTACCAGGGCGCGATCGGCGCCGTGTTCGGCGTCTCCACGGTCATCGGCCCGCTCCTGGGCGGCCTGTTCACCGACCATCTGACGTGGCGCTGGGCGTTCTACGTGAACGTGCCGATCGCGATCGTCGTCGTCATCGCCGCGGCCCGCACGATCCCGGTGGTGAAGTCGGCGACCCGGCCCGTCATCGACTACCTGGGCATCGCCCTGGTCGCGGTGGGCGCGAGCGCGCTGATCCTGGCGACGAGCTGGGGCGGCAACGAGTACGCGTGGGGTTCCAGCGTCATCATCGGCCTGTTCGTCGGCGGCATCGTGGCGCTCGGCCTGTTCTGCGTGGTGGAGACGCGGGCGGCGGAACCGATGCTGCCCATGCGGCTGTTCCGCAACCCGGTGTTCACGGTGTGCTCGGTGCTGAGCTTCATCGTGGGCTTCGCGATGCTGGGCGCGATGACGTTCCTGCCGACGTATCTCCAGTACGTGGACGGGGACTCGGCCACGATCTCGGGTGTGCGGACGCTGCCGATGGTGGTCGGTCTGCTGGCCGCGTCCATCTTCTCCGGCAACGTGGTCAGCAAGACGGGCCAGTACCGCCTGTTCCCGATCGTCGGCTCGCTGGTGATGGCGCTCGGCCTGTATCTGCTGTCCCTGATGGATCCGTCGACCAGCACGTGGCTGTCGTCGCTGTACATGCTGGTGCTCGGGCTCGGGATCGGCCTGTGCATGCAGGTCCTGACGATCGCCGTGCAGAACACCGTGGACTACGCGGACCTCGGCACGGCGACGTCGGGCGTCACCTTCTTCCGTACGCTCGGCAGCTCGTTCGGCACCGCCGTGTTCGGGACCATCTACGCGAACTCGCTCAAGCCGAATCTCGCCGACGGGGTCACGGAGGCGGCCCGCGCGGGGACCGGGGTCGATCCGGCGACGCTCGTCCGGGCGGCGCAGAGCCCGGAGGGGCTGCATCAGTTGCCGGCGGCCGCACAGGCGCCGATCGTCGACGCGTACGCGGACTCGCTGCACACCGTGTTCCTGTGGACGGTGCCGGTCGCGCTGCTGGGCTTCGTGGTGGCGCTGTTCCTGAAGCAGGTGGCGCTGCGCGACAGTGCGCGGATGGGGTCCTCGGACATGGGCGAGGGCTTCGCGCAGCCGACGACGAGCGATTCCGAGCGCGTTCTGGAACGGGCGGTCAGCTCCATCGTGAGGTCGGCTGACCTGGACACCGCGCGCCGGATCCTCGATTCCTCGGACTCACGGCTCGACATGGCGGGGGCCTGGGCGGTGATGCAGGTGGAGTTCTTCACCCGGATGGTCGGTCACGCGAGTCTCGGCATGATCGCGGCCCGGCGCCGGCTGCCGCCCGAGGTCCTCGTGCCGGTGTTCCAGCGGATGGTCGACGAGGGCTATCTGACCCGGACCGGCTCGTACTTCGCGCACACGGCGGCGGGGCGGCGCGAGGCCGAGGTGTTCAACGGGGCGTGGGCCGACTGGCTCAGCGCGCGGGTCGAGGAGGACCTCGGCCGGCCGCCCGGTGAGGACCTGCGGACGGCGGTGGACACCATCGCGAAGCGGCTGCTCGTCGAGGACCTGGCGCAGGGGCTGCCGCAGCGGCCGGGCTCGGCCCGCATCCTCAGTCCCTCGTAGGGCCCGACACGTTCAGCGCAGCAGGAGTTGCAGGCCGCCGAGGACGGTCGCCGCGAGGACCAGCTGTTCGAAGAGGCGCTGGTTGATGCGGTGCACCGCCCACTTGCCGATGAGGGCGCCGGGCACGACGAACGCGGCGAGGGCGGCGTCGAGCAGCAGCGACTTCCCGTCGATCAGACCGAGGCCGACGCTGAACGGCACCTTCGCGGAGTTCACGATGAGGAAGAACCACGCGGAGGTGCCCAGGAAGCCCAGCTTCCGGAAGCCGGCCGAGAGCAGGTACAGGGACAGCACGGGGCCGCCCGCGTTGGCCACCATCGTGGTGAACCCGCCGAGGACCCCGTACGAGCCGGCCTTGACCCGTGCGGCGCGGGTCGCCGTCTCCTCCGGTGCGGGCCGCTCGGCGGCGCGCCGGCGCCACACCGAGACGGCGGCCATCAGGAGCAGGATCGCGCCGATGCTGGTGCGCACGGCCCCGTCCCCGGCGAAGCCGAGGAAGACGGTGCCGACGACCACGCCGACGGCGACGGCGGGGAACAGCCGCCACAGGGTGGGCCAGTGGGCGTGCCGCCGGTAGGTGAGCACGGCGAGGACGTCGCCGCAGATGAGGATGGGCAGCAGCACGCCCGTGGACTCACGGGCGGGCAGGACGGCGGCGAAGATGGCGAGGCTGACCGTGTTGGCACCGCTGACGGCGGTCTTGGAGAAGCCGACGAGGACGGCCGCGACGGCCAGCGCGGCGAAGCCCCAGGGCGTGATTCCGAATATCTCGTGCATGCGGAGACCGATGCTAATCGCATCGATCGTCCGCACCGGGCGCGGGCGTCACACGGAGCGGTACGCGTCACGCAGTTCGCGCTTGAGGACCTTCATGCTGGGGCCGAGCGGCAGTTCGCCGGTGATCTCGACGCGGCGCGGGTACTTGTGCTTGGCCAGGTGTTCCCTGGACCAGGCGATGACGGCGTCCGGGTCGGCGCTCTCGCCCTCCTTCGGCACGACGACGGCGCAGACCTCCTCGCCGTGCACGGGGTCGGGCAGGCCGATGACGGCGACGTGGGCGACGGCCGGGTGCCGCATCAGGACCTCCTCGACCTCGCGCGGGTACACGTTGAAGCCGCCGCGGATGATGACGTCCTTCTTGCGGTCGACGATCGAGATGTAGCCGTCGGCGTCCTTGGTGCCGAGGTCGCCGGTGCGGAACCAGCCGTCGACGAGGGCCTGCGCGGTCGCCTCGGGGCGGCCCAGGTACTCGGTGAACACGTTGTGGCCGCGCACGACGATCTCACCGAGCTCGCCGGTGGGCAGCAGCTCGACGCGCTCGTCGATCTCGGCGCGGGCGATCTCGACGTCGACGCCCCAGATCGGGTGGCCGACGGTGCCCGCCCTGATGCCGTACCAGGGCTGGTTGACGGCGGCGACGGGCGAGGTCTCGCTGAGTCCGTAGCCCTCGTGGATACGGGCGCCGAACGTGGACTCGAAGGCTTCCAGGACCGCGAGCGGCAGGGAGGCGCCGCCGGAGACGGCGACCCGGAGCCGGGGCAGCTCGGCCGCGTCGCGGGCGGCGGCGAGCAGGTGCACGTACATCGTGGGCACGCCGTGGAAGACGGTGACGCCCTCACGGACCATCAGGTCGACGGCGCGGGCGGCGTCGAAGCGGGGCAGCAGGACGAGCGTCTTGCCCGCGCGCCACACGGCGTTGAGGGAGGCGGTCTGGCCGAAGGCGTGGAAGAAGGGCAGGGCGCCGAGGACGATGTCGTCGGGGCAGTACTCGTGGGCGTCGAAGGCGTCCACGGTGGCGTTCATGACGAGGTTGAGGTGGCTGAGGACGGCGCCCTTGGGGACGCCGGTGGTGCCGCTCGTGTAGAAGATGACGGCCGCGTCCTCGGGGCCGCGGGCCGCGTACACGTCGAGCGGGGTGGCCTCGGCGGCGGCCGCGTCGAGTTCGCCGTCCTCGCCGAGGGTGGCGACGCGGGCTCCCGCGGCCTCGGCGGCGGCGCGGCCGACGGCGGCCTGTCCGGGGTGGCACAGGAGCAGGTCGACACCGCTGTCGCGGAGCACGTGCGCGGCCTCTTCGGCGGACAGCAGCAGGTGGACGGGGACGACGACCCCGCCGGCCGCGAGGATCGCGTAGTAGGCGCGCGGGAAGTCCACGGTGTTCGGAGCCATCAGGGCCACCCGGTCGCCGGGCCGGACGCCGTACGTGCCGGCGAGCGCTCCGGCGCGGGCCCGTACCTGGTCCCACAACTCGCCGAAGGTGAACCGCTGGTCGCCCTGGACGAGGGCGGTCTTGTCGGGCCTGCGGCGGGCGTTGTCGGCGAGGATCGCGGCGAGCGAGAGAGTGGCCATGAGGGGGTGGTGCTCCGTTCCTTGCTGGTGGTGCGGTTCCTTGCTGGTGGTGCGAGTCCTTGCTGGTGACCGGGAGTTCAGGCGCGCTCGACGAGCACGGCGCTGCCCTGGCCGACGCCGACGCACATGGTGGCGAGGCCGCGCCCGGCGCCGGTGCGGCGCAGGCGGTGCAGCAGGGTGGTGAGGATGCGGGCGCCGGAGCAGCCGAGCGGGTGGCCCAGCGCGATGGCGCCGCCGGTCGGGTTGACGAGCTCGGGGTCGATGCCGAGGCCGTCGACGCAGGCGAGGGCCTGGGCGGCGAACGCCTCGTTGAACTCGGCCTCCTGGATGTCGCCGATCCCCCAGCCGACGCGGGCGAGCGCCTTCTGCGTGGCGGGGACGGGGCCGATGCCCATCACGTCGGGGTGGACGCCCGCGGAGGCGCCCGCGACGTAGCGGCCGAGGGACTCGAGGCCCAGGTCGTTCAGGGCTTCCTCGCTGACGAGGAGGAGTCCGGCGGCGCCGTCGTTCATCGGGGAGGCGTTGCCCGCGGTGACCGAACCGCCCTTGCGGAACACGGGCTTGAGGCCGCCGAGCTTCTCCAGGGAGGTGTCGGGCCTGATGCACTCGTCGGCGTCGACGACGACTCCGTCGGCCCGGGTGACGGGCAGGATCTCGGCGTCGAAGAGTCCGTCCTTGCGGGCGGCGGCGGCCCGCTGGTGGCTGCGCAGGGCGAAGGCGTCCTGGGCCTCGCGGGTGACGCCGTACCGTGCGGCGACCTCCTCGGCGGTCTCCCCCATGGCGAGGACGCCGTGCAGGTCCTTCATCTTCGGGTTGACCAGGCGCCAGCCGAGGCGGGTGTCGTAGGTCTGCATGCTGTGGGGCAGCGCGTCGTCGGGGCGGGGCAGGACGAACGGGGCGCGGCTCATGGACTCGGAGCCGCCCGCGAGCACGATGTCGGCCTCGCCGGCGGCGATGGTGCGGGCGGCGGTGGTGACGGCCTCCAGGCCGGAGGCGCACAGCCGGTTCACGGTGGCGCCGGGCACGGTCTCGGGCAGGCCCGCGAGCAGGGCGGCCATGCGGGCGATGTTGCGGTTGTCCTCGCCGGCCTGGTTCGCGGCGCCCCAGTAGACGTCGTCGATCCGGGCGGGGTCGAGGGCGGGCGCGTCGTCGATCAGGCCCCGGATCACGGTCGCGGCGAGGTCGTCGGGCCGGACGGTGGAGAGGGACCCGCGCAGCTTCCCGATCGGGGTGCGGCGCGCGGCGGCGAAGTGGACAGGACGCACGGTGAGCTCCTGAGGTGACGCGGACGGTACCAAAAATTAGCACTGCTAGTTTTGGACTATAGCCCCGGCCCGCGGCCCCTGGGAAGAGCCGCCCGGGCGGGAAAGAGGTACCCGGCGCTCCACATCTCAGGGCTGGCCCTGATGTCCCGCCCCGCCCCGCTCTCCTAGTCTGGAGCTCCGGCACCGCTCCGCGGACGACGTACGGGGGACCACGGGGGAGCACGGGGGACGGACGTCGTCTCCGGAGCGGACAGCCGGAACCTCTTGGGCGCGTGGCCTCAGCCGCGCAGGTAGGTGAGCACCGCCATCACCCGGCGGTGCTCCATGAGGTCGGGTTCCAGGCGCAGCTTGGTGAAGATGTTCCGGACATGCGTCTCGACCGTCTTGCCGCCGATGACCAGTTTCTGCGCGATGGCCTCGTTGGACCGCCCCTCCGCCATCAGGGTGAGGACGTCCCGCTCCCGCCCGGTGAGCGTGCCGAGCGGTCCGGCGTGACCCGGCCCCTCCATGAGCCGGGCGACGACCAGGGGGTCGAGGACGGTCTCTCCCGCCGCGACCCGTTCGAGGGCGCCGCGCAGTTCGTCGATGTCGGCGACGCGTTCCTTGAGCAGGTAGCCGAAGCCCTCGGGCCGGTCGGCGAGCGCCTGCACGGTGGCGGAGGTCTCGACGTACTGGGAGAGCAGCAGGACGCCGATGCCGGGGTGCGCCTCGCGCAGGGCGGCCGCGGCGAGCAGGCCCTCGTCGGTGTGGGTGGGCGGCATGCGGATGTCGAGCAGCACCGCGTCCGGCGCGTGCTCGGCGGCGAGCGCGAGCAGCGGGCCGGGGTCGCCGAGTTCGGCGGCCACCTCGATGCCCTCGTCGGTCAGCAGCCGGACGATGCCCTGCCGCAGCAGTGCCGAGTCCTCGGCCACGATCACACGCACGGCAGCTCCGCCCTGATCCGTGTCCCGCCGCCCGCGGGACTGTGTATGTGCAGTACGCCGTCGACGGCGGCGAGCCGGTCGGCGAGGCCGCGCAGCCCGGTGCCGCGGGCCGTGTCGGCGCCGCCGACCCCGTCGTCGACGGCCTCGACGACGAGCCGGCCGTCGTGGTGCCGCGCCGAGACGCTGACCGCGCGGGCGCCGGCGTGCTTGGCCGCGTTCGACAGGGCCTCGCAGACGGTGAAGTACGCGGTCGACTCGACGACGGGGTCGTAGCGCCGGGGCTCGGCCGCGACGACGACGGGCAGGGCGGCCTCCCTGGCCAGCGCGTTGAGCGCGGGGGCGAGGCCTTCGCGGGTGAGGACGGCGGGGTGGATGCCCTGCGCGATACCGCGCAGTTCCTGGATGGCGAGGCGCAGGCTCGACTCGGCCTCGTCGGCGGCCTCGCGCAGCTTGTCGTCGGGATGCTCCGCGAGCCCCTTCTGCACCCGGCGCACGGACATCAGGGCGAACACGAGCCGGGCCTGGGCGCCGTCGTGCAGGTCGCGCTCGAGGCGGCCGCGCTCCTCGTCGGCGGCGCGGACGATGCGGGTGGCGACGTCCTTGGCGCGGGTGCGCAGCCACACGTTCTCCAGCGCGAGGCGCAGCGCGGCGGCGACGGACGCGAGCAGTTCGGGGTCCTCGGCGAGCGCGCGGTCGTGGTGGAGCAGGGCGAGCGGGCGGCCGTCGGCGGCGCGGACCGGGGTGCGTCCGGGCCCCTCGGGGTTCACCTCGCGGCCCGACCCGTCCACGTATCCGCCGCGCTCCTCGCGCCACAGGCCGAGCCGGAGGGTCGGGTCGCCGAGCACGCGGACCAGCGCCTCGCGCACGCGCGCGGGGTCGGGGTCGGTGCCGACGTCGATGACGAGGCCGCTGACCTCGGCCCGCTGCAGGTGCAGGCGCAGCAGTCCGCCGAGGAAGGCGAAGGGGACGGCGACCTGGGCCAGGTCGGAGAGCAGATAGACGGCCTGCTCCCCCAGCGAGCCGACCTCACCGAACCAGGGGACGACGTAGAAGAGCATGTCCCACATGAGGAAGGCGACGGCGACGCCGATGCCGATCCAGGCGGGCAGCAGGGCGCGGCGGCGGGCGGCGGAGGCGTGCCGCCAGCGCTGGACGACCGCGACGGCGGCGACGACCGAGACCAGCCAGCCCGCCGCGTGGTAGGCGGCGTCGAAGGGGGCGAAGAAGCCGTCCCAGGCCGGTACGTGCAGCAGGTTCGGGCCGCAGTTGCGGCAGTCGAGGTAGGTGGCGCCGGTCTCCCGCGCGGGGTCGAACAGCAGGGTGCGGACCAGACCGCCGATCGCGACGAGCCCGTAGGTGAACAGGACCAGGCGGCGGGTCAGGACGGTGGTGAGGCGGCCCTCGGGGAAGGAGAGCATGAGGTGCAGGAGGATCGCCATGTTCAGCGCCTCCCACCAGGCGCCGAAGGCGAACAGGGCGGGGACGGAGGTGCCCTGGAGGTTGCCGAAGAACCAGGTGATGCCCTCGGCGACCATGAGCCGGCCGGTGTGGTTGGCGGGCCTGCGCCGCCAGGCGACGAGACCGGCGACGACGTACGCCCAGCCGACGGCCAGGTCGCGCACGAGGTCACTCGCGGACGCGCCGGCCCGTGCGTAGGCCCAGGATCCGACGCCGCCGGACAGCACGGCGAGGGCCGCGGCCCCCGTCAGCTGGAACCGAACCGTCCGCTTCCCCTGACTGTCCACGGTCACACGTTAAGCCATTCCTGAGAAGGGCACGGAAGCCGCCCCCGCGCGGGAGCGGGAGCGGCTTCTGTGGCGGGCGCGGGGACCGTCAGACGGTCGCGAGCGGCACCGGGAACGTCGGGTACTCGACGCCGGAGACGTGCTGGACGACCCGGATGACCTGGCACGAGTAGCCGAACTCGTTGTCGTACCAGAGGTAGAGGATCGCGTTGTCGCCGTCGACCTTGGTGGCGCCGGCGTCGACGATCGAGGAGTGACGCGAGCCGATGAAGTCGCTGGAGACCGCGTCGGGCGAGTCGGTGAAGTCGATCTGGCGCTTGAGCGGCGAGGTCAGCGAGATCTGGCGCAGGTGGTCGAGGACCTCCTCGCGCGAGGTCTCACGGCCCAGGCGCAGGCTCAGGATGGCGATCGAGACGTCCGGGACGGGGACGCGGATCGAGCTGCCCGTGATCGGCGCCTTCAGGTCCGGGAGGGCCTTGGCGACAGCGGAGGCGGCACCGGTCTCGGTGATCACCATGTTGAGCGGCGCGGAACGGCCGCGACGGTCGGCCTTGTGGTAGTTGTCCAGCAGGTTCTGGTCGTTCGTGAACGAGTGGACGGTCTCCACGTGACCGCGCAGCACGCCGAACTCGTCGTCCATCGCCTTGAGCGGCGGCACGATCGCGTTCGTGGTGCAGGACGCGCAGGAGATGACCTGCTCGTCGGGCTTGATCATGTCGTGGTTGACGCCGTGCACGATGTTCGGCACGTCACCCTTGCCGGGCGCGGTCAGGACGACCTTGTCGATGCCCGGGCGCAGGTGCTTGGACAGGCCCTCGCGGTCCCGCCACTTGCCCGTGTTGTCGATCAGGATCGCGTCCTTGATGCCGTACGCGGTGTAGTCGACCTCGGAGGGGTCGTTCGCGTAGATCACCTTGATCGCGTTGCCGTTGGCGACGATGGTGCTGTTCGCCTCGTCCACGGTGATCGAGCCCTGGAACTGGCCGTGGATCGAGTCGCGGCGCAGCAGCGAGGCGCGCTTGACGAGGTCCTGCTCGCCGCCGCCGCGCACGACGATGGCGCGCAGGCGCAGGCCCTTGCCGGAGCCGGCCTTCTCGATGAGCAGGCGGGCGACGAGGCGGCCGATGCGGCCGAAGCCGTAGAGGACGACGTCACGGCCGGAGCTGCGCTCGGCCTTGTTGGCGCCGGTGGCACCGGCGACGGCCTCGGCGGTGAACTCGGCGATGCTCAGACCGCGCTCGTCGGTCTTGTACGTCGCGGCGAGCATGCCGATGTCGATCTGCGAGGGCCCGAGGTCGAGCGAGGTCAGGGCCTGCAGGAACGGCATGGTCTCGATGACCGAGAGCTCCTCGCCGGCGATCTGCCGGGCGAAGCGGTGGGTCTTGAGGATGCTGACCACCGACTTGTTCACCAGGGAGCGGCTGTGCAGCAGGACGTTCACGTCCCGCTCGCGGTGCAGCTTCCCGATGATCGGGATCATGGATTCCGCGGTTTCCTCGCGGGTGTTCCAATTGGTGAACGAGTCGTCGTTGACAGTCACTGGCACATCTTTCGAGCTAGGCGGCGCTCATATGCTAACCCGACCGTCCGCCGGTCCGTCGTCGGCCCCCTGTCGGGGGCGCCTCGCTCACCGGTCGGCGAAGGCTCCGCCGGGCCCGAAGACCCGCTCGGCGAACCGCTCCCCGATGCGCCGGTGGGCGGCCGCGTCCGGGTGCAGTTCGTCGGGCAGGGGCAGCTCGTCGTAGTCCGCGGGGCCGTACAGCGCGAGCCCGTCGAGCAGGTGCAGGCGGCCGTCGCCGGCGGTGCGGCGCTGCTCGACGATCCGGGCCAGCTCCTCGCGGATGACCTCCAGCGTGAGCTTGCCGTACGCGCGCTCCGCGGGATCACCCAGCGCCGCGAACTTCAGCTGCCCGTCGGCGAGCGAGGCGAAGTCGGGGGCGCCCGGGCCGGGGGTCCGCTCGTGGATCGGGCAGAGCAGCGGGGAGACCACGAGCAGCGGGGTCTCGGGGTGCCCCTCCCTGATGGTGTCGAGGAACCCGTGGACGGCGGGGCCGAAGGCGCGCAGCCGCATCAGGTCGAGGTTCACCAGGTTGATGCCGATCTTGACGCTGACCAGGTCGGCCGGGGTGTCGCGCAGGGTGCGGGCGGTGAACGGGTCGAGGAGGGCGCCGCCGCCGAAGCCCAGGTTCAGCAGCTCGACCCCGGCGGTGGACGCGGCGAGCGCGGGCCAGATCGAGGTGGGGCTCGCGGCGTCGGAGCCGTGGCTGATGGAGCTGCCGTGGTGCAGCCAGACCGGGCGGCCGTCGGCGGGCAGCGGCTCGACCGGGGCGTCGGCGCGCAGGGCGACGAGCTCGGTCGTCTCGTTGTGCGGCAGCCAGATCTCGACGTCCTTGAGCGTGCCGGCGAGGCCGTCGAAGCGGAGGGTGCCGGGCGCGCCGGGCGTGTGCGCGAACGTGCCCCTGCTCATGTCGACGGTGATGACGTGACCGCCGGGCACGGCTCCCTGCGCGAGGAGCCGGCCGTCGACGACGAGGTCGTAGACGCCGTCCGGGCGGGGCGGCACACCGACGTAGGCGCGCTTGGTCGGCAGTGTGTCCAGTTCCACGACGGTGGCACGGGTGCGGAAGGCGACGCGGACGCCGGAGGGCTGGGACTCCGCCATGGCGAGCTGCCCGTCCGTGTTCTGGGCGCGGGCCCACGCGGGCAGCCGGTGCGGCATCAGGCCGCCGCGCTCCGTGCGCTCGGCTTCGAGGGCGCCGCGCAGGAGTGCGGGGGTCAGGTCGACGGGGATGAGGGGCGGGGTCATGGCGGGCCTCTCCGTGAGGGGGGTCGGCGCCCTAGGGGGCGTTCGGGGTGGGCCAGTTGCGCAGGAGGGCGTCGAGGGCGTCGAGGGTGCGGGCCCACGACTCGTCCGAGTCGGGCGCGCTGTGGCTGAAGCCACCGGCCGACTCGAGGCTCACGTAGCCGTGGAAGACGCTGCCGAGCAGCCGCACGGCGTGGGTCTGTTCGGGTTCGTCGAGGTCGTAGCCGCGCAGCACCGCCCGCGTCATCCGGGAGTGCTGCGGGCCCGCGCTCGCGGCGGCGGTCTCGGGGTCGAGCCGGAACTGTCCCGCCGTGTACCGGCCGGGGTGCTCGCGGGCGTAGTCGCGGTAGACGTTCGCGAGCGCGACGAGGGCGTCCTTTCCGGCCCGTCCGGCGAGGGCGTCGACGGCGCGGTCGGCGAGCTCCTGGAGCACGAGCAGCGCGATCCGCACCTTGAGGTCGTGGGAGCTCTTCACGTGCGAGTAGAGGCTCGCGACCTTGACGTCGAAGCGGCGGGCGAGCGCCGAGACGGTCACCTGCTCGAAGCCGACCTCGTCGGCGAGCTCGGCGCCCGCCTCCGCGAGCCGTTCCGCGTTCAGCCCCGCACGCGCCATGACGCCCCTTCCGCGATCCTCCGAAGTTCCGAAAACGATTATGCGTTTGCCTAAAGCTTTTAGGCAACTTAGCCTCGGTCTTATGAAGCCGCTGACCGAGCAAGAGATCCGCGCCTCGTTCGTGAACTGCACCAAGGGTGAGGCGAAGCGCCTGTCCGTGCCGCACGATCTGGCCGACCGCCCCTGGGACGACCTGGACTTCTTCGGCTGGCGCGACCCGCAGGCCCCGGACCGCGGCTATCTCGTCGCGCCGCTCGCCGACGGTCTGCGCGGCGCCGCGCTGCGCAGCACGCACGCGCCCTCGGGGCAGAACCGGCGCAGCCTGTGCCGGCTGTGTCTGACCGCGCACACCGGCGGCGTCTCCCTGATGGTCGCCCCGAAGGCGGGCAAGGCCGGCAAGCAGGGCGACTCGGTCGGCGCGTACATCTGCGACGACCTCGCGTGTTCGCTGTACGTACGCGGGAAGAAGGACGCGGGGATGGGGTCGCGGCTTCCCGAGACCCTGACCCTGGAGGAGAAGATCGAGCGCACCGTGGGGAACCTGACCGCGTTCTTCGCGAAGATCACCGCATGAGGTACGCGTCGAGGCCGCACCCCGCGCGGAAGCGGAGCCGGCCTCGACGGGTGTGACGCGTCAGTTGCCCGGCGCCGGGGAGGCCGTCTCGTCGGCCTGGATGTCGAACTTCATCTGCTTCCCCTCCACCGAGGTCACCTTGACGGAGACGCCGATGCTGCTGCCGTCGCTCGCGGTGAGCGTGCACCGGCCGGTGGCCCCGACCTTGCCCTCCAGGTCCTCGGGGCAGGTCACGTCCGGCTTCGGCTGACCGGTCTGCGCCGCGAGCGTGGTCGCGATCTTGTCGGCGACCTTCTCCTTGGACATCTTGGGCGTCGAGGAGCCCACGTGGGCCTCGACGGAACAGCCGGCGAGCAGCGCACAGGCGGCCACCGCGACGAGGGCCGGGACGCCTGCGGACAGTCGGGGCTTGATCATGAAGGGGTTCTCCGTCGAACGGTCGCGGGAGCGAATCTGCGGCTGGGACCACGGCAGCCTAGTGGCTGCCGCGGCGCCGCCGCGGGCCGACCGCGTCAGATCCTCAGCCGGTCGAAGGTCACGAGCCCGCGCGCCCCGCTGCCCCCGCCCGCCGCCGTCATGAACGCGCCCACGTCCTGCGCCGCCCCGGCCCGCGCGAGGGTCGCCGTCCCGACGGTGGTCCAGGTGGCCCCGCCATCGGTGCTGAACTCCCCCTTGTACGCGGTCCCTTCCCGCGTCAGCCGCAGCTCGACCGGAGCCGTCACCGAGCCGCCGCCCGCGGACAGGAACGTCTCCAGGCGGCCGTTGCCGTCCGCGTCCCAGCTGAAGACGACACCGTTGGCCGGGGTGAGGGCCAGGTTCACGAACCCGGCCGCGCCGTTCGTGGCGAGGTCGTCACGGACGACGATCCCGGCGCGCGCCCAGTTGCCGGTCCGGTCCTGCGAGAGGACTCGTACGGACGCGGAGCCGCCCGCGGCGAGGGCACCCGCCCGGTACACGGCCCCGAACTCGTTCGTCCCGCCCCACAGATCGGCCCCGCCGCCCTCGATCGCGAACGTGTCGTCCGCCTGCCCGAACACCGCGCCGTTGAACGACACGGTCCTGTACGGGTCCTGGACGGCACCCCCTGCCATGACACGCACCCCGGCGACGGCCGCACCCCGCGCCCGGCCGGACCGGTACGCGGCGTCGACGCGGATCCGGGCCACGATCTCGGCCGGCGCCCCGGTGAGCGTGAGCGTGAAGCGGCCGGTGAAGGTCGCGCCGGGCGCCACGGAGTCGGCGGTCACCGGCCCGTCGGGCACGGCGGTCAGCCCTTCGGGCACGTCGAGCGCGAGCGTCACGTCTCGGGCCGCCGTGAAGCCGTTGTGGTTGGTGAAAACGACCTCCACGGCGGCGGGGTGGTCCGCGGAAACCGTGCCCTGAAGGGCCTTGGCCCGCACCGACGCCTGGTCCGCGCCGTCGGCGAGGGTGTCGTGGATCCGGCGGGCGAGCGCGAGGATCGACCCGGTGGTGCGCGTGGGGTGCGTCTCGTGGCCGTGCGCCCAGCGGTCCTCCAGGGCGAACCAGTCGATCGCGGCGGGCTGCTCGCCCGATACGAGCGCGGCGGACAGCGCGTCGAAGTACGTCTTCCAGCGCTCGCGGTAGAGGCCGCCGACGAGCCCGGCCCACTCGCGGTTGGCGTAGTCGTGCAGGCCGCCGTCCTCGCTGCCCGAGCGGCCGCCCCAGGTGGTGACGATGGACCGGGCGTCGTACTCCAGGCGGTCGCGTTCGGCGGCGTCGGCGCCCCAGGCGCGCGCGTCGGCGATCCAGCGGCCGAGGAGGTGCTGCTCGGAGGTGGCGAGCGCCTGGTCGAGGAGGTCCGTCCAGGTGAGCCAGGTGCCGGTCAGCCGCTGGAACAGGGCGCGGTCCCCGGCCTCGTAGGCGGACTTGATCTGCGGGAGCAGGATACGGCTGCGGTTGGAGAGCACCTGCCGGGTCACGTCGAGCAGGTCGTAACGGTAGGCGGTGGAGCCTCGCAACTCAGGTGCTACGGCCAGCAGTTCGGTCAGGGCCCGGTCGAAGGCGGCCAGGTCGTAGCGTGCCGCGGCCGGGCTCCACGACGCCGCGTTGGTCGCGGTCAGGGAGGGGCGCGCGCCGAACAGGCCGTCGGGTGCCTCGCTCCAGGAGTCGGTGCGCCGGGTCCCGTACGCGGTGCGGCGCAGCACCTGCCAGGCGGCGGCCGCGTGCCGGTCGTCGCCCCCGTACCGGGCGGCGGCCCACCGGTCGAACCACCGGTCCAGGTCGACCGTGCCGGGCGTCCAGGCGAGGTCGGAGAGCAGAGCGAGGGCGGCCGGGTTGTTGTCGGCACCCTCGGGCATCGCGGCGATGCCGGACAGCTTGCTGCCGTCCTTGTCGCGCCACTTCGGGTAAGTCTCCACCCAGTCGGGGGTGTTGGCGCCGAGGGTGGTGTGCCCGCCGAAGTTCCAGATGCTGCCGTACGCGTACGGGGCGCCGGCCCAGTCGTGCTCGCGGTCGGTGACGCTCGGGAAGCGGTCGGAAAGGCCGTCGACGACGAGCATCCGGGAGGTGTCGACGGCCTCGACGATCTCGCGGCGCGGGTTGTTCTGCCAGCCGAGCAGCGCCCACACGGCTCCCGGCCTGGCCTTCTGCAGGCAGGCCTCGACGGCGCGCGCGGCGTCGCCGACGGGCACGTCACCGGCCCGCCCGCCCTCGTGCAGCAGGTCCATCTTGTACATGCCGCTGGGGCCGAGGCGCTCGCCGAGCCGGGCGTAGAACTCGGCGCCGACCTCGGCGAAAGCGGGAGTGCGCGGGTCGAGCCAGTCGGGCCGCTCGAAGCCGACCCAGGTGCCCTGCGGGACGACCTTCGCGCCGGGATTGCGGTCCGGGAAGCCGCCGGGGACGGTGCCGAAGTATCCGGGGAAAACGGGGGTCATGCCGAGCTCGCGGACCCGGTCGGCGACCTTGCGGCCCAGCTCGGCGCGCCGCTCCAGGAGGCCCCTGCTGACCGGTCCGCCGAAGCCCGACATGTTCTGCAGCAGCCACCAGGGCTGGTGCGCGGGCGCGGGGATCCAGGCGAGCAACTCGGCCTCGGAGTAGCCGAAGCGGCGGAAGGTGTCGTGGTAGACGGCGTCGGCGCCGAGCGTGACGAGCACTTCGTTGAAGCCGTGCAGGGCGAGCACGTCGAGCTCGCGCTGCCAGGCGTCCCAGTCCCGGTAGGGCCCGGTGTAACCCTCGTTGGTGTCGTTGAAGGCGAAGCGGTGGGCGACGTTCGCGCTCGCGGCGATCTCGCCGTCCGGGGCGGGGAGCCGCTGCGGCAGGTCGAGCTGCTCGCCGTTCCAGGTGACGGAGGCGTGCGCGGTCTCGCGGAGGTAGGCGTGCACTCCGGCGAGCAGGACGGCGGGGCTCGTCCCCTCGACGACGACGCGGCCGCTCGTCCCGGTGACCCGGTAGCGGTCGGCCGCGCCGGCGACGGGCCGCAGGGCGAACTGCCCGTGGTGGCCGGGGAGCAGGCGGCGCAGCGCCGCCTCGGCGGGCCCGGTGTCGAACCGCCCGTCGGACGCGGCCTGCGCGGCGCCGGCGCCGGGCGCGGGCAGGACGAGGAGGGCTCCGCCGAGCGCGGCGGTGCCGGTGAGCAGACGTCTGCGGGTGACACCTCTGTGGTCGTTCACATGCGTCCTTCCGGGGCGGCCCGCCGGTGCGCGGCGGCAGACGGCAGGAGAGGATGCAAGAACTTGATCGATCCACCCATTTTTCAAACAGGAACAGTCAGGTGTCAACGGGTCGGTCAATGGGTGGTCGAGACCTGTTCACACCGCTTCCCAGGCCCGCCCGACGACCACGTCGTACGGGGAGGTCCCGGCCCGCGCCTTCGTCAGCGCCCCCTCGACGCCGGGCAGCGGCCGCTCCCAGTCCGAGGCCGACCACCCGTCGAGCAGGGCCGTGACCGTGCGGCCGCGCCCGGCGTCGACGTGCACGAACTCCCCTGTGACGACGGCCAGTACGGCCTCGTCGAGCACCTCCAGGATGCCCGCGGAGCCGTCGTCGCAGGCGTCGCAGCCGCAGTCCGGGACCTGCGCGGCCGACACGGCGGGCTCCCCCGCGCCGACCGTCAGCACGGTCCGGGGCACGTCGTCGATCGCCCCGAATCCGAACAGGAGCGGCACCGCGCCCGCGCCGCCCAGCGGCCACAGCCGCACCACCTCGTCCACGGAGGCGCCGGGCTCCCCGCGCCACAACGCGCGGGCGGCCACCGGGATCCGTTCCTCCCGCGCGAGCCCGAGCCCGCACAGCACGCGCGTCCACGCCTCGGCGCGGGCGGCGAGGACGCGGTACTTCGCGGGGTCGAGGCAGCGCGAGTACTCCTCGTCGCGCACCTCGCGGTCGGCATGCGGATCGGGCCAGTGCGGAGTGTCCGCACCGGTCTCGGCGAACGCCTCGTCAACGGCCCTGAGCAGTACGGATCGGTCCATGCGGGGCACCTTACGCGGGCGCCGCGAGGGCTCCGCTTCGGTCGGGCGCGACGTAGGGTTCGAGACGGTCGGCCGCGGGCCGGCGGCGTACGGGGAGACACGGGGAAGGAGCGGCGATGACGGACACGGCGACAGGGTCGTGGAGTTCGGAACTCACGTCGGTGGTGGTGTACGCGCGGGGCGCGGTGTGCCTGCGGCTGAGCCGGGGCACCGTCCCGGCGGACGGCCGGGTCCGGGTGGCCGGGCTGCCGCGCACCCTCGACCACGGATCGCTGCGGGCCCGGGTGCTCGACGCGTCCGGCGTCCGCGTGACCGAGGCCCGGGTCGTCGTCGAGGCCGAACCGCCCGTGCCCCGGGCCCCGGAGGACCTGCGGCGCGAGGTGGAGCGCCTGCACGAGGAGCAGCGCGCGGCACAGATCCGCCGGGACCGCCAGAGCCGCCGGATCGACGAGGTCGCGGCGCTGCGGCCGGTGGCGCCGCCGCGCAGGCGGGAGGACCCCGCGTACCGGCGCACCCCGGTCGACGCGTGGCTGGAGCTCGCGGAGTTCGTCGACGCGCGCCTCACGACGCTGCACGCCGCACTGGCCGAACTGGACGAGCGGCTGGAGGTCCTGGAGCACGAGATCGAGCTCGCCACGGACCGGCTCGAACGCGCCTCGACCGACGCGCCGTCCTCTCCCGTCCCGACCACGGTCGCGGCCGACCTCGTGCTCTCGGGGCCCTCGGCGCCCTCGGGTGAGGTCTCCGTCGAGCTGGAGTACCGGGTGCCGGGCGCGATCTGGGTCCCCTCCTACCGGCTGACGCATCTTCAGGGCGAGGGCGGCGGGCGCCTGGTGCTGCGCGCCTCGGTCGCCCAGCGCACCGGCGAGGACTGGACCGGCGTGCGCCTCGGTCTGTCCACGGCCGATCTGCACCGGCCCACCGGGGTGCCGGTCCTGCGCTCGGTCCGTATCGGCCGCAGCCAGCCCGTGCCGGCCCCGTCCGGCTGGCGGGAGCCGCCTGCGGGGCTCGGCGAGCTGTTCACCGGGTACGACGCGGCGGGACCGCGGCCGGCGGCACCCGGGGCTGTCATGGCGGGCGGGGCCGCCGAGGACTTCGAGCTGGAGCCCGCGTCCACGTCCGCGGCCGCGCCGCAGCGTGCGCGTCGGGCGCGGGCCGGGGGCGCCCGGCCGAGGGCGGCCGGGTTCAGTGCGCCGCCGCCCGCCGCGCCGGCCGCGCCCGGCGGGATGCCTCCGGCGTACGGCGGCGCCCCGGTGCCTCCGCCGGCTCCGGGCGGTCCTGCCCCGGCCCCGCAGCCCCTGGCCGGAAGCCCTCTGCCTCCTCCCCCGCCCCCGCCGGTGCCCGGCCCCCCGCGGCCGAGCGACGCCGAACTCGACTACGCGGACCTGGTCCTGGCCGGCCCCGAGACCCCGGCCGCAGGACGCGGTCTGCTCGCGCCCGGCACCCCGGCCGACCCCGTGGCCGTCCAGTACCGGCGCCGCGCCCAGTCCGTGTCCGCGCTGGCCCTGCCCGCCCACGCGGTGCGCCCGCGCGAGTCGGCCGGTTCCTTCGACCACCGCTACGACGCCCAGGGCCCCGCCGACATCCCCTCCGACGGGACCTGGCACACCGTCACCGTCACGGAGCTGCCGGTCGGTCTGCGCACCGAGTACCTGTGCGTGCCGTCCGTCGAGGAGACCGTGTACGCGACGCTGGTGGTCTCCAACGCCACCGACCAGGCGCTCCTGGCGGGCCCGGTCGACGTCACGGTCGACGGGGATCCGCTGCCGACCACGGCGCTGCCCACGCTCGCGCCGGGCGGCACCGGCCGGATCGGGCTCGGGCCCGCCGAGGCGATCCGGGTCGCGCGCCGCACCGAACAGCACGAGTCGACCGCCGGTCTGCGGAACACGACCACCGTGCTCACCCACCGCGTCCACGTGGAGCTGGCCAACCGGCTGCGGCGCCCGGTCACCGTGGAGGTCCGCGAACGGGTCCCCGTCACCTCCGAGTCCGACATCCGGATCGAGGAGCACGCCGACTGGACCCGCCCGGCCGACGGCGAGGGGCCCGACCGGCACGTCCCGGGCACCCGCCTGTGGCGCGTCGAGGTGCCCGCGGGCGACACCGCCGTGCTCGACGGCGGCTACGAGATCCGGATCCCGGCCGCCAAGGCCCTCACCGGCGGAAACCGGAGGAGCTGACCCATGACGCAGAACATCCCGTTCGACGCCCCGCTGCCCGTCACCGCGGTGACGTGCCTGGAGGACCGCGCCCAGATCGAGCGCACCACCACGCTCGACCTGCCGGCCGGTGTCCAGCGCCTGCGTCTCGGCCCGGTCAGCGCGCTGGCCGTCGACCGCAGCCTGCACGCCGAACTGACCGGCGCCGACGCCACCGTCCTGGACGTCCGGATCGTGCGGGCCTGGACCCCGCGCGGGCCTCAGCCGCCCACCGAGGACGACTCCCCGCTGCGCCACCGGCTCCACGCCCTCACCGAGGAGCAGCACGGTCTGGAGCAGCGCCGCGACCGGCTGACCGCCCGCCTGGACGTGCTCGCGAAGCTGGCCACGGACCTCCTGCGCGACATCGCCGAGGGCGCGGGCACGGGCGAGAGCGAGCCGGAGCGCTGGAGCGCGGAGCTCGACCGGGTGGACGCCGAACGCGCCACGCACGAGGACGAACTCACCACGGTCACCGGCCGCCTGAGCGAGGTGACGACCGAACTCGACGAGACACACCGGGTGTTGTACGCGACCGAGTCGGAGCCCCCCTCCCTGACCGCCCACGTCGAACTCACCGTGGAGGCGACGGCACCCGCCCGCGCCGCCCTCCGCCTGACCCACCTCAGCCCGTGCGCCCTGTGGCGTCCCGCCTACCGCGCGACCCTCGACGGCGCCGAACTGACCCTGCAGACCGACGCGATGATCTGGCAGCGCACGGGCGAGGACTGGTCGGACGTCACTCTGACCCTGTCGACGGCCCGCTCCACCCGCGCCACGACACCGCCCCAACTCGTCGAGGACCGCCTCACCCTGCGGGACCGCTCGACGGAGGAGCGCCGCACGGTCGCCGTCGCCGTGCGCGAGGAGGACATCAGCGACCTCGGCCCGCTCGAGGTGTCCGGCCTCCCGGGTGTGGACGACGGCGGCGAGACCCGCGTCCTGCACGCCCCGGCCCCGGCGTCCGTCCCCTCCGACGGCCGCGCCCACCGCGTCCCGCTCACCACCGCGACGGCACAGGCCCGCACGGAACAGGTCTGCGCCCCCGAGCTGTCCCCTCTCGTCGCCCAGGTCGCCCGCTTCACGAACCCCACGGGCCACGCCCTGCTCGCGGGCCCCGTCGACCTGATCCGCGACAGCGGCTTCACGGGCCGCGGCACGCTCCCCTTCACGGCCCCCGGCGCACCCCAGGAACTGTCCTTCGGCACCGCCGACACCTACCGGGTCACGCGCCGGACAGAGGAGTCCCGCGACACGACGACCCTCACCCAGCGCACCGTGATCACCCGCACGGTCCGCCTCCACGTCTCCCGCTTCTCGCCCCCCGGCGAGACCTCCCCCGAGACCATCACCCTGCGCGAGCGCATCCCGGTCTCGGAGGTGGCGAACGTCGACATCCGCCTCCGCAAGGAGTCCTGCACCCCACCCCCGGACACCCTCGACCCGGAGGGCATCGCCCGCTGGGACCTCACCCTGCCGCCGGGCGGCCGGGCGACGGTGACGCTGGTGTACGAGGTGGTGGCGGGGGCGAAGGTGACGGGGTTGTAGGCGGGCCCGGCGTCAGCGCCGCCCCGACTCCTCACCCGCGACCGACTCGTCGCCCGCGACCGATTCCTCACCCGCGACCGACTCGTCGCCCGCGACCGATTCCTCACCTGCGACCGGTTCGGCAACCGGACCGGTCGCACGGCGGCGGCGCACCAGGACGAGTCCGCACACGACGAGAGCCGGCACCACGACCCCGGCCACGCCCCAGGCCGTGTGCCGGGTGAACAGCCACCGTAGGAAAGCGAGCGCCCCCGTCCCCACCAGCCCGTACAGCGTGGCCCAGGCCGCGCCGCCGACGAAGAGGGCGGGGAGGTAGCGGCGCAGGGGCATGCGGAGGGTGCCGGCGACGAAGTTGACGGCGGTCTGGAAGCCGACGGTCAGGAAGGAGACGGCGACCACCGGCATCCCCCAGCGCCGGATCGCCCGCTCGGCGCGCTCCAGCCGGGCCGCCGGGATCCGCTCGGAGAAGCGGCTGCGCCGTACGCCGGACCCGACGAACCAGCCGGCCGCGAACGTCGCCCCGGCGCGCAGCAGGATGACGGCATACAGCCCGGCGACGGTGAGTACGGCCCCGTCCACGACGCTCCTCATTCCCCCGTGCGCTCGGTCAGTGGGCACGGCACGCCGACAGCGCATCGAACAGCGATTCTACGGACGCCGCCCTGCCGGACCCGCGCCCGGGTCCGGCAGGGCGGCGAAGAGCTTGGCACACGGGGCCTGCGGAACCAGGTAACGTCTCCGGCATGTTCTTCCAGACGCCGATTTACAAGTGAGAGCGTGACGGGCCGCCGCTGAGGTCCTTCGGTACCGCCGCGCCCTCCTCCACCGATGAATCCGTAGATCACTTCACTTCACCACCGGGAGAACCCGTGACCGACAGCAAGAACATCAACAACCCCGTGGGCCAGGGCGGCGGCCCGCGCAAGCGGCTGTCCCGCGCCGAGCGGCAGAACAACGGCCCGCACCGCAACCGCGACCGCGAGAGTGCCGCCGAGAAGAAGGCGGAGCTGCTGCGCAAGATGCGCGAGAAGGCCGGCGGGGCCGAGGGCACCGCTCAGGCGGGCGACGACGCCGCACAGAGCTGACGCACCGGCCGCCGCGAGGCGGCACCGCATAACAGCAGGGCCCGGACCGCGCGTCGCGGTCCGGGCCCTGCTGTCATGTCGAGGAGCTCCCACGTCATGCCTCCGGAAACACCGATGGCCGCCCTCTCACGGATGAGAGAACGGCCTCCGACCTGCGTTTCCGCACAGTCGGGACGACAGGATTTGAACCTGCGACCCCTTGACCCCCAGTCAAGTGCGCTACCAAGCTGCGCCACGTCCCGATGCCCGCTGACCTGGGCTTTCACCCGGCCGCACGTGCACGGAAACCATACCGCACTCCGGGCCGTGGTCGCGCATCCCTTTCCGTCCCGGCAGGCCGCGGGCTACGGACCTGCGGTGATCAGCGCGACCGCCGTGCGGGTCAGCTCGCGGTCGGGCGGGGTGTCGTCGAGGGCGCCGTGCAGGGTCAGGCCCTCGATCAGGGCGTCGAGGCGACGGGCGGCGGGCGGGGTGAAGTGCTGCTCCAGGAGGTGGCGGCTGCTGCGCATCCAGGCCGCGGTCAGGGTCCGGTACTCGGGGCGCCGGGCGGCGAGGGTGTAGAGCTCCTGGGTCAGGATCAGGTCCCGGCGCGGGCCCTCGGCGATCGTGTGGATCAGCGACGTCACGGCCTCGCGGGCCTCCTCGGGGGTGCGGGCCGGGGCCAGGTGGCGCTCGAAGACCGCGACGATGTGCTCGGCGAAGCCGGTGAAGGCCTCTCTGAGCAGGTCGTCGATGCCGTTGAAGTGGTACGTCATGGAACCGAGCGGGACGCCGGCGCGGGCCGCGATCTTGCGGTGGGAGACGCCGGCGACGCCTTCGTCGGCGATCAGGTCGAGGGTGGCGGCGAGGATCGTCTGGCGGCGCCGTGGGTCCGTCTGTCCGGTGGCCATCGGGGGTCTCCGGGGTCAGACGGTGCGGACGGGGCGGGCCGGGTTGCCGACGGCGACGACGTTGGCCGGGATGTCGCGGGTGACGACCGCGCCGGCCCCGATCACGCTGTTGTCGCCGATCGTGACGCCGGGGCACACGATGGCCCCGCCGCCGAGCCAGACGTTGTCCCCGATGGTGATGGGCCGGGCGGCCTCGAGCTTGTCGCGGCGCGGCCCGGGCTCGACCGGGTGGGTCGGGGTGAGGAGCTGGACGTTCGGGCCGATCTGGCAGTCCTCGCCGATGGTGATCGCGGCGACGTCGAGGGCCGTGAGGTGGTAGTTCACGAAGGTCCGTGCGCCGATGGTGATGTTGCTGCCGTAGTCGACGTAGAGGGGCGGCCGCAGCTCCACGTCCTCGCCGACGGAGCCGAGCAGCTCGTCGAGGAGGGGGCGGGCTCCGGCCGGGTCCTCCAGGTGGGCCGCCTGGTAGCGGGCGGCCAGGCGCATCGCCCGCTGCTGGCGCCGGGCGATCTCGGGGTCGTCGGCGATGTAGAGATCACCGGCCTCCATGCGCTCCAGTTGGGAGCGCGGGTCACCGGTGAAGGGGTCGGGCGTGGGGCGGGGCGTCGTGGGCTCAGACATGCGTACGATCGTACGCCTTCGAGTGTACGAACGTACGCTCCAGGCGGGCGTAGTTCGCGGGCGCCTAGCCTGTGGCCCATGGGGTGGGAGTGGGACGAGGCGGAGTATCTCGACTGTCTGCGGTCGGAGCGGCGCGCGTACGCGTGGGTGATGCGGCACCACGGCGGGCTGTCCCCGGCGCGGGCCGAGGAGGCCGCCGCGGTGTGCTACCCGTACGAACCTGCCGATGCCCCGTTCCGCGGGCTCGTCTTTCATGACGAGGCGTGGCACTGGGCGATGACGGCGATCCACGGCGGCCAGTACGTGACGGAGCGGCCCGAGCTGGTCGACCCCCCGGCCGCCTACCGCGCCCTTGAGTAGGCTCCCGTCTTCGTGAGCCTCTTGATGTCTCGGGCCCGGGCCCGACTGACCCCCGGCACGGTCGCGGCGCTGGTCGCGGTCGGTGATCTGCTGGTGTGCGGCGTGCTGCTCCTGGTGGGGCTCGGCTCGATCGGTGCCGCGCCGACCACCGGGGCCGAGGAGAGCGCCGCCTGGGAGTCGGCCGGGTGGCTGTACGCCGGCTGGCTGGTCGGTGGGCTGGTGCTGTTCGCCGCGCTGTGGAGGACGCTGGGGGCGCTCGTGCATGTCGCGGCGATGCTGGTGTCGCCGTTCGTGGTCGTCTTCGTGCCGATCGGGCTGTCAGCTCTTCTCCGGTGACCGCTGGGCGGAGGCCTTCAGCGGTGAGGGCCGGGGCGTTCCCGCGCCGACCGGTGTCGCGTCCGCGCGGACCAGGCCTCTGATCGCCGGGACGGCCAGCAGCATCGCCGCGACCAGGACCGTCACCGCGCCGCCGGCGAGGAGCACGTGATGCGTGCCGAACAGACCGGCCGCCGGGCCCGCCAGCGCCTGGCCGACCGGGGCCATCGCGAGGGAGCCCGCGACGTCGTAGGCGTGGATGCGGTTGAGGACCTCGCGCGGGACCTGGGTCTGGACGCTGGTCGCCCACATGACGCCCCAGAACGACTGGCCCGCGCCGGCCACCGCACAGCCGGCCATCATCCACGGCACGGACAGGCCCGCACCGACCGTCGCGGGGAAGAGCGCGAAGCCGAACAGGGCGAGGGAGCCGGCACGGAGCATGCGGCGGGGGCGCAGGCGCAGGGCGATTAGGCCGCCGACGACGGTGCCCGCGCCGAGGGCCGAGTTGATCAGGCCGTAGACCCGGGGGCCGTGTTCCTGCGTGACCTGGGTCGCGACGAGCGGTACGGCGGGGCCCGAGGCGCCCACCATCAGGACACACCAGATCGCGATGACGCCCCAGAGCCAGGTCCGGGAGCTGAACTCCCGCCATCCGACGACCAGTTGCCGCTTGAATCCCTCGCGCGGGGCCTGGTCGTCGACCGGGACGGGCGGCAGGCGCAGCAGGAGGAGGCAGAGGGCGCTCAGGGCGTACGTGGCGGCGTGCGCGGCGAAGACGAGGCCCGGGGAGGCGAAGGCGACGAGCATGCCCGCGACGGCCGGGCCGGCGAGCTGGGCGCCGGACTCCGCGACGCGGATCGCGCCGTTCGCCGCCTGGACGTCGGCGGCGAGGCGGGGCACGGTGCTGGCGACGCCGGGCTGGAAGAGGGCGGAGGCCGCGCCGTTCACCGCGCCTATGACACAGATCTCCCAGAGCACGACGTGCCCGGTGAAGAACATGACCGCGGCGAGGGACTGCGAGATCAGGCGGGTGACGTCGGCGCCGATCATCAGCAGCCGCGTGCTGAAGCGGTCCGCGAAGACGCCGCCGAAGATCACCAGTCCGGCGAAGCAGCCGACGGACGCGGCCATCGCGAGGCCGACCGCGCCGGCCCCGTATCCGTACTGGAGCAGTCCCGCCGCGAGGGCGACGGGCAGCATCGTGTCGCCGAGCTTGGCGACGGCCCGCGCCGTGAAGAACAGGTTGAAGTCGCGGGACCAGATCCCGCGCCGACTCCCCTTCCGCTTCCTCTTCCTCGCCCTCTCAGCCGGCTCGGGGTCCCCTCCCGGCTCTCCTGGTTCCCGCGTACCGTCCCGCCCCCGTGACGACCCGCTGCTCATACCCTCCGGCTCCTCCCCGGTGCCGTGCCGCGCACGGCCGCACCGCCCGATCCCACCCCGCGGGCCGGATCATGCCACGCGGGGCGGAAAGGTCGCCGGGGATTTCAGTCCGTGGCCGGGCGGCCCAAGTGCGGGTGGGAATCGAGGAGTCGGGTGGGGGCGGCCTGGCGCCAGGAGTCGGCGAGGATGTCGCGCAGCTCGTCCGTGTCCTCCAGTGCGGCGAGGCGGACGCGGACCCAGGCGAAGGCCGCCTCGTGGTCCGCGATCCAGAACTTCTCCGGCTCGGCGAGCACCAGCTCGTCCCGCTCCTCCTTCGGGCAGCGCACCGCGATGGAGGTCTCCTCCTCCGGCAGCGTGGCGAACATCTTCCCCGCCACCCGGAACGTGGGCATGCTCCAGGCGGTCTTCTCGGTCGTGTCCGGGAAGGAGAGGGCGATGGTGCGAACGTCTTCTGCGTCGGGCATGGCGTCGGGCATGGAAGAAACCGTAACCAAGAGCACTGACAACGGCCCGCGTTGACGGCTCGGCCGGTCCCGGCCGTTCCCGGCCCGGTTCAGGGCAGGCGTTTGTCCAGCCAGGCCGTCAGGTCCGCCTGCACCTCGTCGCGGTTGGTCTCGTTGAGGATCTCGTGGCGGGCGCCCTCGTAGCCCTTCCAGGTGAGGTCGGTGACGCCGACGTAGCGGAGGTCCTCGAGGAGTTCGTGGACGAGGGTCATGCGCTGGTTGCAGGGGTCCTCGGTGCCGACGGCGATGTGGACGGGCAGGTCGGTGGGGATGCAGGCCACGTTCGCGGGTTCGTTGATGCGGCGCACCGCGCGGACCCAGTCCAGGGACAGGCCGGCGGAGAACGGGAAGCCGCAGCGGTCGTCGGCCACGTAGCGGTCCACCTCGTCCGGGTCGCGCGACAGCCATTCGAAGCCCGTCGCGTCCGGCTCTCCTTCGTACGGCGCGTTGAAGGAGGCGAAGAGGTCCGGGACGTACGAGGAGATCGCGGCGCGGCCGTGGCGGGCGATGTCGGCCTCCAGGGCGGCGATCGAGCCCTCGTTGTCGGCCCCGGGCAGCGAGCGGAAGGTGCCGGAGAGGACGAGTCCGGCGAGGTCGTCGGCGTAGCGCTGGGCGTAGTCGCGGGCGAGCATCGAGCCGAGGCTGTGGCCGAGCAGGACGAACGGCACGTCGGGGTGGAGCGCGCGGGCCTGGTCGCCGATGGCCTTGAGGTCCTCGATGATCGACAGCCAGGCGTCGACGGTGCCGGGTTCGGCGTCGTCGGTGACGCCGTGGCCTCCTGTGGTGGCGGCGGTCGCGCCGTGGCCGCGGTGGTCGGAGGCGATGACGCCGTAGCCGTGGGCGGTGAGGTGCCGGGCGAAGCGGTCGTAGCGCAGGGCGTGTTCCGCGGCGCCGTGGGCGATCTGGACGAAGGCGCGGGGGCGGGTGCCGTCGGGGAGCCAGGTGTAGACGGCCACGGCGGCTCCGTCGCCGGTGGTCAGCTGGCTCGTCACGTAGGCCGGGTCGGTGGCTGTCATGGGCGGCTCCGCGATCGGGGGGGGCGGGACAGGGTGCATCTCCCCCGTCGCCGCCGTGCCCATACCTGTCGTCCGGTCGGCGGGCGGGAATGTCAGAGGCGGCGTCTAGCGTGGGGGCGTTGGTGATCAACAATGCGGGGAGGGTGGCGAGGGTGCGGGAATCGGCGCTGATGAGCTTGCGGGAGGTGTCCTCGCGTATCGCCGGGATGGACGTGCTGGGGGATCTGCTGAGCGAGGGGCAGACCGCGCACCACATCGTGCGGGACCCGGAGACGGGGCGCGTGTACTCGACGGACTCGTACGATCCGCCCGACGAGATGTACCCCCTGGCCCCCTCCGCGGAGGCGCTGCGCCGGATGCGCGACGCCGTGTCGGACTTCGGGGCGCTGAGAGGGCCGTTCGCCGGGCTGCGGGGGCGGTTCGGGCTCGGGGCGGTCAAGGAGGCCGCAAGATTGCTGAGCTCGGCCTTCGTCGAGGAGGACTGGGGCACGGACGGCTGGGATCTCGCGGAGGAGGGCCCGGAGGATTGGGCTCAGGGGCTGCCGGCGGTGTGGCGCATCCAGGCCTGTGTGAAGCCGCTGGCGTTGATCGCGGGGCCCGGGCAGGGGCTGCGGATGGATCTGGCGGCGGACGTGCTCACGAACATCTTCGGGGCGGAGGGGGTCCAGCGGTTCACACCTGAGGAACTGCCGGAGGCGCTGACGCACGAGCCGACGCGGCGGTTCCTGACGGAGGTGGGGCTGCCGATGGTCGATCCGCTGGTGTGGCCCTGCGGCAGCGAGGGCGACCCGCTGCTCAGCGCGGTCGACAGCCGGAGAGCGGCGGAGCAGGACCCACGGCTGCGGCACCTCTACGAGGACGGCGAGCGCACCCCGCTCGTGGCCGACGCCGACCGGTACGTGGTCCTCGCGCGCACCGCCCAGGATCTGGACGTGCTGGTCGACGGCCGGACCGGGGAGATCCATCACGCGCCGTATCCGCTCGACGAGCTGACGCCGATGAACGCCGACGTCTCCACCCTGGTGTTCGCCCTGTGGATGTACGGCACGGTCGAGGCGCTGGAGAAGCCCTACGCCCTCAAGGGGGACGACACCGACTCCCACTACCACTTCCTGGCCGACGCCATGGTCGAGGTACTGGAGTCCGTCGACCCCGTGGCATGCCTGCCGGAGACCGGTCCCGAGGACTACCGGTACTGGCCGGAGGTCTGGCACGACGCGGCCGGCGGAGTGCTGTAGGCGGGACGGCGTCAGCCCCGCGCCGCCTCGCCCAGTGCCTCCAGGACCGGCCGGATCAGCGGATGCGCCTCCGCCCCGTGGCGGACCGCCGCGAAGACCTTGCGGGTGGGGGCCGAGCCGTCGATGGGGCGGACGACCGTCTGGGCGAGGTCGACGCCGATGAGAGCGGAGCGCGGGACGAGGGCGACGCCCGCGCCCGCCGCCGCGAGGGCGATGACGGCGCGGAAGTCGTCGGAGGAGTGCTCGAACTGGGGGGAGAAGCCGGCGTGCTCGCAGGCGAGGACCACCACGTCGTGGCACGGGTTGCCGGGGTACGGCCCGATCCAGGTGTCCTTGGCCAGCTCGGCGAGCGGCACGCGCTCCGTGTCCGCGAGCCGGTGTGCGGCGGGCAGCACCGCGTCGAAGGGCTCCGCGTAGAGCGCGACGCGGGTGATCCGGTCGTCGTCCGCGCCGGGGGCGCCCCGGTACTCGACGGCGACGGCCACGTCGATCTGCCGTTCGAGGAGCAGCGGCAGGCTGGCGTCGCCCTCGGCGTCCCGCACCCGGACGCGGATGCCGGGGGCGGACTCAGCGAGGCGGGCGAGGGCCGGGCCGACGACGAGGCCGATGCCGGTCGCGAAGGAGGCCAGGGTGACGGTCCCCGCCTCGCCCGTGCTGTAGGCGGCGAGCTCGGCCTCGGCCTTCTCCAGCTGGGCGAGCACCGCGTTGGTGTGCGTCAGCAGGATCTCGCCGGCCGGGGTGAGCCGGACGCCGCGGGCGCCGCGCTCGACGAGCTTGTGCCCGGTCTCCTGCTCCAGGGCCGTCAGCTGCTGCGAGACGGCCGAGGGGGTGAGATAGAGCGCGGCGGCAGCCGCGGTCACGGTCCGGTGGTCGGCCACCGCCCGGAGGATGTGCAGCCGCCGCGCTTCGATCATGTACCCGATTGTCGCAAACCGGTCAGCCGAGCTGGGCGCGGGCCTCGACGAAGGCGTCGACGGCGCGGTTCACGTCCTCCGTGGAGTGCGCGGCCGACAGCTGGACGCGGATACGGGCCTGGCCCTGCGGCACGACCGGGTAGGAGAAGCCGATCACGTAGACGCCGCGCTCGAGGAGCAGCTCGGCCATGCGGCCCGCGACGGCCGCGTCGCCGATCATGACGGGGGCAATGGCGTGGTCGCCGGGGAGGATGTCGAAGCCCTCCTCCGTCATCCGGGTGCGGAACAGCTTGGTGTTCGCGGCGAGCTGTTCGCGCAGGTCACCGGCGGACTCCAGGAGGTCGATGACCTTCAGGGAGGCGGCGGTGATGACCGGGGCGAGGCTGTTGGAGAACAGGTAGGGGCGCGAGCGCTGGCGCAGCAGGGCGACGATCTCGGCGCGGGCGGCGACGTAGCCGCCGGAGGCGCCGCCGAGGGCCTTGCCGAGGGTGCCGGTGATGATGTCGACGCGGTCCATGACGCCGTGCAGTTCGGGGGTGCCGCGGCCGCCGGGGCCGACGAAGCCGACGGCGTGCGAGTCGTCGACCATGACCATGGCCTCGTAGCGCTCGGCGAGGTCGCAGATGTCGACGAGGGGGGCGACGTAGCCGTCCATGGAGAAGACGCCGTCGGTGACGATGAGCTTGCGGCGCGCGCCGGCCTCGTCGGCGGCCTTGAGCTGGGCCTCGAGGTCGGCCATGTCGCGGTTGGCGTAGCGGAAGCGCTTGGCCTTGCTGAGGCGGATGCCGTCGATGATCGAGGCGTGGTTGAGGGCGTCGGAGATGACCGCGTCCTCGGCGCCGAGGATCGTCTCGAAGACGCCGCCGTTGGCGTCGAAGCAGGAGGAGTAGAGGATCGTGTCCTCCTGGCCGAGGAAGGAGGACAGGCGCGCCTCCAGCTCCTTGTGGACCTCCTGGGTGCCGCAGATGAAGCGGACGGACGCCATGCCGTAGCCCCAGCGGTCGAGGGCGGCGTGGCCGGCGGCGATGACCTCGGGGTGGTCGGCGAGGCCGAGGTAGTTGTTGGCGCAGAAGTTGAGGACCTCGCCGGGGCGGCCGCCCGCGGTCACGCCGACGGTGGCGGACTGGGGGGTGCCGATGACGCGCTCGGGCTTGTGCAGCCCGGCGGCGACGATCTCGTCGAGGGTGGTCTGGAGGTCGGCGCGTACGTTGTCGAACATGGTCGGAAGTCCTTGTCAGCGAGAGGAGTTCGGGCGGAGGGTCAGACGGACCAGTCGAGGATGACCTTGCCGCCCTTGCCGCTGGCCGCGTCCTCGAACGCCGCGTCGAAGTCGGTGTACGCGTAGCGGCCGGTGATGACGGGGGCGAGGTCGAGGCCGGCCTCGAGGAGGACCGACATCGCGTACCAGGTCTCGAACATCTCGCGGCCGTAGATGCCCTTGATGGTGATCATCGAGGTGACGATCCGGGCCCAGTCGACGGCGAACTCCTGCGAGGGCAGGCCCAGCATGGCGATCTTGCCGCCGTGGGTCATGTTGGCGAGCATGTCGCGCATCGCGTGGGGGTTGCCGGACATCTCCAGGCCGATGTCGAAGCCCTCGCGCAGGCCGAGCTCGCGCTGGCCGTCGGCGATGGAGGACTGCGCCACGTTCAGGGCCAGGCTGACGCCGACCTTGCGGGCGAGCTCGAGGCGCTCCTCGCTGACGTCGGTGACGACGACGTTGCGGGCGCCGGCGTGCTTGGCGACGGCGGCGGCCATGAGGCCGATCGGGCCCGCGCCGGTGATCAGGACGTCCTCGCCGACGAGCGGGAAGGACAGGGCGGTGTGCACGGCGTTGCCGAACGGGTCGAAGATCGCGGCGACGTCGAGGTCGACGGGGACGCGGTGCACCCACACGTTGGAGGCGGGCAGCGCGACGTACTCGGCGAAGGCGCCGTCGCGGCCGACACCGAGGCCGACGGTGGCGCGGCACAGGTGGCGGCGGCCGGCGAGACAGTTGCGGCACTTGCCGCAGACGAGGTGGCCCTCGCCGCTGACGCGGTCGCCGATGTTGATGTCGCTGACGTCGCGGCCGGTCTCGACGACCTCGCCGACGAACTCGTGGCCGAGGACGAGCGGGGCCTGGATGGTCGACTGCGCCCAGCCGTCCCAGCTGCGGATGTGCAGGTCGGTGCCGCAGATGCCGGTGCGCAGCACCTTGATCAGCACGTCGCCGGGGCCGATGGAGGGGTCGGGCACGTCGGTCAGCCAGAGTCCCGGTTCGGCCTTCTCCTTGACCAGCGCCTTCATCGGTTCGGCTCCTGTCGTCGCGCACGCGGGCAGCACGCAGCGGCCCGCACACGGGGAAGAGTGAGTGGAGGTGGCGGCCGTCGGGCCGCCGCCCCGGACTCTTCCGTACCACGGCGGCTCAGGTCCATCGAGGATTTCTTAAGCGGCGCCGAAGCTTTCCTACAGGCCCGGGCCGTCACGCCCGGGCCGTCCGCTCGTTCGGCCCTATCGGGTCTGGCCGCCCTCGAAGTAGGCGACGAGCTCGGGGTCGAGCGGCGGGACCTCTCGGGGGGTGCCGCCGGCGCGGAGGGACTCGGTGGCGCGGACGCCCGCGGCGACGGCCATGCGGGCGGCGACGGGCGAGGTGTCGGTGGTGCCGCCGTCCCGGACGAAGCGGAGGAACTCGTCGATGAGGAGCGGGTCGGCGCCCCCGTGTCCGGCGTTGTCCTCGGCGGCCGGGACCGGGTACGCGGCGTCGGGCTCGTCGCGGTAGGTGGAGCGGCGGGTGTTCCAGACCTTGACCACTCCCCCGGGCCCGTCGCCGAAGTTCTCCAGGCGGCCCGCGTCGCCGATGACGGTGTAGTTGCGCCAGTAGTCGGGGGTGAAGTGGCACTGCTGGTAGGCGGCGAGGACGCCGTTGTCGAGACGCATGTTGACGAGGGAGACGTCCTCGACGTCGATGACGGGGTTGAGGCCGCGCTGGGTGGCGGGCGGCCAGTGGCCGTCCTTCGTGTACCAGTCCTCGTGCTTGGGCTCGCCGGGCTCGCGGCGGTGCGGGTTGTCTCCGTAGACCATGAGGTCGCCGAGGGCCTGGACCTGGCGGGTGTAGCCGCCGGCGAGCCAGTGCAGGACGTCGATGTCGTGGGCGGCCTTCTGGAGCAGCAGGCCGGTGGTGTACTGCCGTTCGGCGTGCCAGTCCTTGAAGTACCAGTCGCCGCCGTAGCCGACGAAGTGGCGTACCCAGACGGTCTTGACCTCGCCGATCTCGCCGCGGGCGATGATGTCGCGCATGAGGCGGACGACGGGCATGTGGCGCATGTTGTGGCCGACGTAGAGGCGGGAGCCGGTCGCGTGGGCGGTGCGCAGGAGTTCGTCGCAGCGTTCGACGCTGATGTCGAGGGGCTTCTCCACGAAGACGGGCTTGCCGGCCTCCAGGGCCTCGCGGGCGACGTCGGCGTGGGTGTGGTCGGGGGTGAGGACGAGGATGGCGTCGACGTCGGGGTCCTCGACGACCTTCTTGTGGTCACTGGAGACGAGTGCGCCGGGGAAGGCTAGCGCCGCCTCCGTCCGCGCGGCGGCGTCGTGATCGGCGAGCGCGGTGACCCGGGAGCCGGCGCCGGGCCGGTGCGCGGTGCGCGCGATCGAGCCGCGCAGTCCGTAGCCGAGGACGCCGAGGCGCAGGTCGGAGGGGGCGTCGGTCATGGAGTAACCGCCTTTCCTGTACGGGGTGTTGGTGCGGTCGGCGTAGGGAGCATGGAAACACGGGGCGTCGCGGACCCGCCGAACCGGTCCGCGACGCCCCTTGCGCTGCTGTCGTGTCAGGGGTGGACGAGGACGTGGGAGAGGGCGACGCGGCCGGTGCCGGTGACCCGGATGCGGACGTAGCGGGCCTCGGTGTCCGTGTCGAGGACGGTGGGGCGCAGGGGCTTGCCGGTGACGTGGACGGTGGTCGCGTCGGAGAAGTCGGCCGACGTGGCGAGCTGGACCTCGAAGTCGGTGGTGGTCATGGAGCTGTTGTTCCAGACCTCGACCTGTCCGACGTGCTGTGCGGAGCCGAGGTCGACCTGCCACCAGGCGCCGGCCTCGGAGAGGGTGCGGGTGTCGGAGTTGGTGTCGCCGTCGGTGGCCTTGTCGGCGGTGGCGGTGCCGTCGGTGGAGGACTGGGTGGCGGTGCCCGTGCGGGCCAGGTCGGGCCGGAGCTGCCGGACCTTCTCGCGGCCGTCGGCGCCGGCGGCCTCGGCGACCTTGACGGCTTCGGCGGGCAGGTGGTCGAGGCGGGTGAAGTTGTCGGTCATGGTGGAGCCGCGTCCGGAGAGGGCCGGGGCCTCGGTGTCGGTCCAGTTGCCGGTGGCGTGGTTGTCGATGCCGTAACCGGCCCAGTTGGAGACCCACTTGTAGCCGACGCGGGTGATGACGTTGCCGGTGACGGCGATGTGGCTGGACTGTTCGTCGAGGTAGACGCCGTTGCCGTCGCGCTCGGTGTTGCCGTGGGCGCTGCGGTCGATGTAGTTGCCGGAGATCACGGTGCCGGGCTGGGCGCCCTGGGTGTAGATGGCCGCGCCGTCGTGCTGGTCGTGGCGGACGAGCATGACGTCGGTGATCCGGTTGTTGGTGATGCGGTTGTCGCGCAGGACGGAGGTCTGGGCCTCGGGCTGGTTCCAGCCCCAGCCGACGGAGATACCGGAGTAGGGCAGCTCTTCGAGGGTGTTGTGGTCGATGACGGTCTCGGCCTCGTAGCCGGCCCAGATGCCGACGGAGTCGGTGTACTCGACGCCGGTGCGGCGGATGGTGTTGCGCTCGATCGTGTTGCGGGCGCCGGTGAGTTCGGCGGTCGGCATGGGTTCGGTGTCGCCGATGTAGGCGGCGCCGGAGGACAGGTCGGTGAAGCGGTTGCGGGCGAGGGCGGAGTCCTGGGTGCCCTGCTCGAAGACGACGCCGGCGCCGCCGAGCCTGCTGAACTTGTTGCCTTCCACGGTGACGTCGCGGCCGCCGCGGACGGTGAGGGCGGCGGCGGGCTTGGTGTAGAAGCGGCCCGCGTGGTCGACGGGGCCGGTGGCGCCGGTCAGGGTGAGTCCGGCCTGCATGCCGGCGTAGCCCTCGTCGGTGTTCGGCTGCTGGTAGGCGGAGTAGGCGAAGCCGAGGCCGGAGAGGTGGACGTCGTGGGCGCCGTCGAGGACGAGCAGGCCCTCGGTGACCGGGGTGACGGTCCGGGAGCGGCGCGGGTCCTCGCCCTGGCGGGGCAGGTAGGTGACGGTGCGGTCGGCGGAGTTCCACACGAACTCGCCTGGCTGGTCGAGGAGTTCGGGGGCATTCTCGAAGAAGGCGACCTTGCTGTAGCGCGAGGAGTCGACGGTGGTGGAGTCCCAGGCGGGCCCGGTGCGGTTGGTCCCGGACGCCGAGTTGGTCCAGCAGGGCTGGGCGAAGGTCATGACGTCGCCGGTGACGGCGGTGATGCGGCAGTGGTAGTTGCGCCAGCGGACGCTGATGACGGCCTCGGCGTCGGTGGGCCTGGACCACTTCGCGATGCCGGTCTTCTCGGCGCCGGTCATGCCGGTCTTGGTGGCGTCGCACACGGAGGCGGCGCAGGACTCGCCGCGGGCCCGGACGGCCCGCTCGCCGTCGACGAACAGCTGGCGCGGGGTGATGCCCTCGGGCACCTTCGTGGTCCAGGTGCCGTCGTCGTTCACGGTCCAGCCGGTGAGGGCGCGGCCGCCGGAGAGCACGGGGTCGGCGCCCTGTGCGGCGGCCCAGGTGACGCCGGAGTCCTCCTTGCCGAGCTTGAGCGGCCTGCTCAACTCGTAAGTTCCGTCGGCGAGTTCGACGCGTACGGACCGGTCCGCGATCGTACGGGCGAGGTCGCGGGCGCCCTCCACCGAGCAGGGGTGTCCTACGGTGCAGTCGGTGCCGGAGCCCTGCGGTGCGGCGTGCAGGGTCAGGGGCGCCGGGTCGGCGTGCGCGGCGGGCAGCGGTGTCAGGGCGAGTGCGGCGCCGGCCAGGAACGCGGCCGCGGCGGTGCGGGCTCTCATGCGGTGACCTTTCCTCACGGTCTTTCTCGGGGAGGGGTGCGCGTTCCGCCTCACGCGGCGGCCGTCCAGTCGGGGTGTCCGGGCATCGGCGGGTTCTTCGCGCCGAACAGCCAGTCCCGCAGGAACGCGTCGAGGGAGCGGTCCCCGGACATGTCGACGGCGTGCTTGATGAAGTCCTCGCTGGTGACGGTGCGATCCTTGAAGCGGCGCGGCCACTGCCCCATGATCAGGTCGAACTTCCGCTGCCCGACCTGCTGTTGGAGCGCGTAGAGGACGAGGGCGCCGCCGTCGTAGATGTTCGTGCCGCCGAGGGCCTTGGGGAGTCCGGGCGGGCCGTCCTTGGCCCGGACGGCGTCGAGCTTGGCGTAGGTGGCCTTCATCTTGTCGGCCATGACGGACCAGCCGCGCTCCTCGCTGTGCAGGGCGGCGTAGTACACGGCGGGCCCCTCGTTGAGCCAGGCCTGCTGCCAGTCGTCCGGGGTGACGCTGTCGCCGAACCACTGGTGGGTCAGCTCGTGCACCATCGTGTTCTCGTACGTGGGGTTGCCGTCGGCGTTGAGCTTGAACCAGTTGGTGCCCATGAGGGTGAGCGTCGAGTTCTCGAGGGCGTCGGTGTAGCCGTCGTAGATGTGGAGGCCGTACACGGAGAAGGGGTAGCGGCCGAACTTGGCCTCCAGCCAGGCGAGATGGTCCGGGGTGCGGGCCACGATCGGGCCGTACTTGTCCTCCTGGCCCTGCGGGACGATGTGGCGCAGGGGCAGGCCGGTGTGCGAAGTGCCGTACAGGTAAGTGCCCTTGACGACGGCGATGCCGAGCAGTTCGGTGGGCATGCGCTCGCGCAGGGCGAAGTGCCAGACGGTGGAGCCGTCGGCGCGCTTGTCCTTGCCGGTCAGTTCACCGTTCGCGGCGGCCACGAAGCCGTCGGGCGCCGAGAGGTGGAAGGTCCAGGTGGCCTTGTCGGACGGGGTGTCGTTGCAGGGCAGGAAGGTGTCGGCGCGGGAGGACTGCACGGCGGACGCGAAGCCGCCGTCGCTGCCGAACCGCCAGCCGGTCAGGCCGGCGCGGGGCGCCTTGCCGTTGCCGCGGTAGGCGACGGTGACGGTGAACGGGGTGTCCTTGTGCAGCGGGGCGGCCGGGGTGACGGTCAGCTCCTGCCCGGACTTGCCGAGGGAGAGGGCGTGTGCGGCGGTGCGGCCGTTCACGGTGACGGACTCGATGGTGTGGCCGTCGGTGTCGAGGTTGAACGCGGAGAGGTCCTGGGTGGCGCGCGCGTTCATCTTCACGACGCCGGTGAAGTCGTAGGTGACCGGCGTGAAGTCGAAGGTGAGGTCGTAGTGGACGACCTCGTAGCCGCCGTTGCCGAGGGTCGGGAACAGGGGGTCGCCGACGCCGTCGGAGCCGGGCTTCGGGTCGAAGCCGGTCGTGCCGGTCGCCCAGGCGGGCGCGGCGAACAGGGGGACGGCGAGCGCGGCGACGCCGGCGCCCTTGAGGAGGGTGCGTCGGGTGGTGGTCACTTCTTGCCCTTCTGCGAGGCCTGCTCGAACTCGGCGCGGCAGGTGTCGCCGCCGGCGTTGCGCCACTTCTTGACCATGGCGTCGTAGGAGGACATGGGCTTGCGGCCGGTGACGATGTCCTTGACGCCGTCGCTGTGGATGGTGTTGAGGCTGCCGAGGCCCTTGGAGTCCCAGGTGGGCGACGTGTACGCGAGCGTGGGCTCGTCGATCAGCAGCGGGATGAGCTTGGTGTAGGCCTCGTGCACGTGACGGGTCGCGTCGGAGCTCGTCGCGCTGAAGAAGGCGGGCGTCGCGGAGCCCAGGAAGCCCCAGGGGACCGTGGTGTCCTGGGTGCCCTGCTTGGTGAGGACGGGTGTGCCGTCCTTGTCTCGCTGGTGGTCGACGCCCTCGACTCCGTACTTGATGAGGGTGTACTCGACGGTGCCGAAGGGCGAGGCCGCGAAATCGGCCAGCCGGAGGATCTCCTTGACCCTCTTGTCGTCCGCCTTCGTGACGAAGCAGTAGGACAGGGCGGTGTTGTTGGTCCAGACGACCGCGTCCCCACCGACCGGGACCATGGGACGCACGTCGAAGGACTTGTCGATGGCGGCCATCGTGTCCACGTATCCGGTACCGGGGGTCAGATAGGCCGGCATCCCGTCGGATACGTAGGCGCCCTTGCCGTTCTTGAACAGGTCCGTGTACTGCGCCTTCTGGGCGCCGGACATCTGGACGGTGCCCGGGTAGTAGCAGCCCTCCTTGTAGAGCTTCGCCGCGATCTCGACGGAGTGGCGGTACTTGTCGTCCTCCAGTTGATAGGTCCACTTGCCGGTCTTCGTGTCGTGCTTCCAGGACGACTGCGCGCCCAGCGACTGCGCGAGGAGCGTGCCGGCGCCGCTGATGAAGAAGTACCGGTCCTTCTTCTCGTCCGTGATGTCCTTGGCGAGTTCGACGAGCCGCTCGACGCTGTCGATCTCGTCGAGGCTGGACACGCCCGCCTCCTTGAAGAGGTCGGCCCGGTAGAAGCCGGCTCCGGCCGTGCCGTTGCGGGTCAGCGGAATCCCGTACAGCTTCCCGCCGAAGATCGCCCCCTGCCAGGCGTACTCCGGGATCGCCGCCAGGTTCGGGTAGTCCTTGACCTTGTCGCCGGACAGGTGCGGGCCGAGGTCGACGCACTTGGCCTGGAGGAACCCGGCCTTGTTGTCGACGCCGCCGGTCTCCGGGTACATGAAGATGTCGGGGAGCTGGTCGCCGGCGACCATCGTGGAGAACTTCGCCGGGTAGTCGTCCGCGGGGACGGCCGTGAAGTCGATCTTGGCGCCGAGCAGCTTCTCGATCTCGCGCCAGGCGGCGTTCTTGCCGCGCTCCGGGGGCAGCGGGGCGAAGGTCTCGGTGACGGCGGTGATCGTCCCGGCGCCCTTGAGGGGGGTGCCCTTCGTGGCGCGGATCGGGTTCGCCGGGTACTTCAGGTAGGCGCTCGGGACGCCGGCTGCGGTGCCGGGCAGGTCGGGGCGGGCGCCGACGTTGCGCACGGCGGTGGTCGGCAGCAGCTTGGCGCTCTTGGCCTCGGCCTTGGCGGCGGTGCCGCCGTCGCCGCACGCGGCGATCAGCGGCGCCGCGGCGACGGCGAGACCGGCGCCCGCACCCCAGCGGAGCACGGTGCGGCGATTGACAGGTGTGGTGCCGGACATCGGGAGACTCCTCAACACGAGGGGACACGGGGACGTTGGGGGGGTGCGGAGCCGTGGTGGCGGGTGCGGGTCAGCCCTTGACGGCGCCGGTGAGGACGCCCTTGGTGAAGAACCGCTGGAGGAACGGGTAGACGAGAAGGATCGGCACGACGGCGATGACGAGGACGGCCATCTGCACGGCCTGCTGCGGGGCGACGGCCTCGCCGGCGGCCGCGGTGTCGAGGTTCTGGCCCTGGAGGATGAAGGTGCGCAGCACCATGGGCAGCGGCCATTTGTCGTTGTCGCCGAGGTAGAGCAGGGCGTTGAAGTACGCGTTCCAGTACGCGACGGCGTAGAAGAGTCCGACGACGGCGATGACCGCCTTGGACAGGGGCAGGACGACCTGGACCAGGGTGCGGAAGTCGCCCGCGCCGTCGACCTTCGCGGCGTCGTAGAGCTCTTCGGGCAGGTTCATGAAGAAGGCCCGCATCACGACGAGGTTGAACGCGCTGACCATGGTGGGGAGCACGAGCGCCGCGAAGGTGTTGTAGAGGCCGAGCTCCTTGACCAGCAGGAAGTTGGGGATGACGCCCGCGTTGAACAGCATGGTGAACAGGGCGGTCATGAGGATGAAGCGGCCGCCGACGATGCCGCGCCGCGAGAGGCCGTACGCCATGCCGATGGTGGCGAGGAGGCTGCACACGGTGCCGACGAGGGTGACGCCGATGCTCACGAACAGGGCGCGGGTCACGCGCCCGCCGGTGAACGCGGTGCGGTAGGCGTCGAGGCTCGGGTGGTCGGGCCACAGGACGAGCCCGTTCGAGCGGATGATGTCGCTCTGCGAGGCGAAACTCGTGCCGATCACGCCGAGCAGCGGGTACGCCACGAGGGTGACGACGAGGACGAGGGCGAGGCCCTTGAGGACGAGGCCGAGCCGGGTGGGCCGCTCCATCCACGGCGGCCGGACCCCGGAGGGGCGCAGTTCCCCGCTGTCGGCCCGGGTGCGTGCCGGGCGCGAGCGGCGCCGCGACTTCGCTGCGGACAGGTCGCCGGACGTGTCAACGGTCAGCACCGCGGTACACCCCTTCATGGCCGAGCCGGTGGGCGAACTTGTTGGCGCCGATGACGAGGATCGTGCCGATCACCGCCTTGACGAGGCCGACGGCGGCCGAGGTGCCCCACTGGTTGTCCCGGATGCCGTGGAAGTAGACGTAGGTGTCGAGGACTTCACCGGCGGCGGGTCCCACGGCGTCGCGCTGGAGCAGGATCTGCTCGAAGCCGACGGTGAGGATGTTGCCGAGGTTGAGGATGAGCAGCAGGACCAGGACCGGGGACAGGCCCGGCAGGGTGACGTGCCAGAAGCGGCTCCACCGCCCGGCGCCGTCCATGGCCGCCGCCTCGTACAGGCCGCGGTCGATGGAGAGGAGGGCGGCGAGGATGATGATGGTGCCCCAGCCGGCGTCCTTCCACATGACCTGGAGGGCGAGCAGCCAGGGGAAGGCGTTCGGGTCGGTCGTCATGTCGTAGCGCGGCAGGCCGAGCGATTCCAGCAGGTCGGGGACGACGCCCGCGCCGCCCAGGATCTGCTGGAAGATCGAGACGATGATGACCCAGCCGATGAAGTGCGGCAGGTAGACGACGCTCTGCACGAAGCGGCGCAGCTTGTCGCTGACGATGCTGTTGAGCAGCAGGGCGAGGCCGATCGGCACGGGGAAGAACAGGACCAGCTGGACGAGCGCGATCTTCAGCGTGTTGCCCGTGGCCGACCAGAAGTCCGGGTCGGCGAAGGCCGTCGTGAAGTTGGTGAAGCCGGTCCAGGCGCTGTGCAGGTAGCCCAGGTAGGGCTGGTAGTCCTGGAACGCCACCATGTAGCCGAGCAGCGGCACGTAGTGGAAGACCACGAAGTACAGGAACCCCGGCAGGCACAGCAGCAGCATCACCTTGTCGCGCTTGAGGCGCTGCCACAGGGACGTGCGGGGTGCCGGGGCCGGTGTACGGGGTGCACGAGGTGTGCGGGGTGCGGCCACGGGTGGCGCTGGAGCAGTCATGAGGCGGTCCTGTTCGGCCGGGTGGCGCAGGAACTGCGTTTCTGCGGCGGCAAGTTAGTAAGCGGTTAACCCCCTCGTCAATAGATCGGAGCAATCCGCTCGTCGGTCCGCCCTGCCCCAGGGCCACCCGCGAGGCCCTCAAAGCCCGCCATTTACGGCATGAATCGGACAGCTTGCCGTCACTCGCGGCCTCGGTGACCTTGACGGTCGTGCCGCGACCTCCTTAGCGTTCCGTCCCGTCATAGAACACGTTTACTGTCCGGAGGCAGGGTGCGTACCACTGACGAGGTGCCGGTCACGGCCGGTGCCGCCGACGCCACACCGCCCCCGCGGCGGCCCCGTACGGTTCTCGCGATGGACGCGTCCGTCGTCGACGACGTCTTCCCGCCCGCGGTGCGGGCCCGGCTCGAGGAGGCCGCGGACATCCGGCCGCCGGGCGCGGTCCGCGACTTCGCCGGCGCCGAGGCGCGGGCCGCGCTGGCCGAGTGCGAGGTGCTGCTCACCGGGTGGGGCTGCCCGCCCATCGACACCGAGGTGCTCGACCAGGCGCCCCTGCTGCGCGCGGTGATCCACGCGGCCGGCACCGTGAAGACGTTCCTGAGCCGCGACGCCTACGTCCGCGGCATCGCCGTGTCCTCGGCCGCCGCGGCGAACGCGATACCCGTCGCCGAGTTCACGCTCGCCGCGATCATCCTCGGCGCCAAACGCGCCTTCCCTCTCGCCCAGCTCTTCCGCACCCGGCGCACCCACCGCACCGACGCGGACCTGCACCGGCACACCTGGCTGGGCACGCACGGCATCACCGTCGGTGTGGTCGGCGCCTCGCACACCGGCCGCCGCGTCGTGCAGCTGCTGCGCTCCCTCGACGCCGAGGTGCTCCTGTACGACCCGTACGTCGGTGACACGGAGGCCGAACTGCTCGGCGCGACCCGCACCGACCTGGACACCCTGGTCGCGACCAGCGACGTGGTGACCCTGCACGCGCCCGCCACCGCCGAGACCCGGCATCTGCTGGACGCCCGGCGCCTCGCTCTGATGCGCCCGGGAGCCCTGCTCGTGAACACCGCGCGCGGCCCGCTCGTCGACACCGAGGCACTCGTCCCGCACCTGGTCGACGGCCGGATCGACGCCGTCCTCGACGTCACCGACCCCGAACCGCTGCCGCCCGCGCACCCGCTCTGGGACCTGCCGAACGTCTTCATCACCCCGCACATGGCGGGCGCCCAGGGCAACGAGGTGGCCCGGCTCGGCGCCCTCGCCGTCGACGAACTGGGCCGCTACGCGCGCGGTGTGCCGCTGAACCATCCGGTGCTTCTGGAGGACCTGGAGCACATCGCGTGAACGGGACGGGGCCGCACGTCATAGGCTCGGGACCGGCCGGGCGGGCACAGGGCGACCGGCCGGAGCGGGTGAACCACGCGGACGGGCACGAGCGGCAGGGGGTGGGGCGGATGTCCCGGCAGGGATCCACATCGGGCGGAACCGGCGCGGGCGCGCAGCGCCGCGCCACCGTCGTGGACGTGGCCAGGCTCGCGGGCGTCTCCACGGCGACCGTCTCCCGCGTCATGAACCGCAACTACCCGGTGGCGGCCGCGACCCGCGAGCGCGTCGAGTCCGCCATGCGCGAGCTCGGCTACGTGGTCAACGCCCACGCCCGCGCCCTGGCCGGCGCCTCCAACCGCACCGTCGGCATCATCGTCAGCGAACTCGTCGACCCGTTCTACGCGTACATCGCGCGCGGCGTCGAGCGGGAGGCCAGCGAGGGCGGCCGGCTCTGCCTGATCTGCTGCCACCAGGGTGATCCGCAGCGCGAGCTCGCCTTCATCGAGCTGATGCACGAGCGGCGCGCGGACGCGGTGGTCCTGGTCGGCGGCAGTGTCGACGACCGGACGTACAAGGCCGAACTGGCCCGGCGGGCCCGCGAGCTGGACGCCGGCGGCTCCAAGCTGGTGCTGTGCGGGCGGCCCTCGCTCGGCGACGACGTGCCGACCGTCGGCGTCGAGTACGACAACGAGGGCGGCGCCTTCGCGCTCACCGACCACCTGATCACCCAGGGGCACGAGCGTATCCTCTACCTCGGCGGACCGCCCGGCCTGTCCACCGCCCACGACCGGCTCGTCGGGCACCGGCGCGCTCTGGAGCTGCGCGGCCTGTCCCGGGACCCGGAGCTCGAACACCCCGGCCCGTTCAGCCGCACCTTCGGCTATCGCAGGATGGCCGAACTGCTGCGGGACGGCCCCTCGTTCACCGCCGTGTTCGGCGCCAACGACAACGTCGCCGCGGGCGCCGCTCAGGCCCTCGAGGAGGCCGGGGTGCGCATCCCGCAGGACATGTCGCTGGTCGGCTACGACGACGTGCCCGTCGCCCAGGAGCTGCGGCCGCGCCTCACGACCGTCCGGATCCCGCTGGAGGAGATGGGCCGGCAGGCGGTGCGGGTCGCCATAGGCGGTGACGACGAGGACGACTGGCGGGCCCCGACGACCGGCACGCTGCGCCTCGGCACGCACATCGTGGTGCGGGACTCGGTCGCACGGGCACCGCGCCGGGGCTGAGCGGCACTCCGAGACCCGGCCGACGTGCTTGGCCCTGTCGGCGTGCTCGATCCTGCCGGCGTACTTGATCCGGCCCGCGTGCTTGATCCTGCCGCCGTGCTCGATCCGGCCCGCGTGCTTGATCCTGCTCGAATCCAGGCCGGTCCACGTAGTAACGAACAGAAACTCGGCGGACCCTCTTGCGGCTGGATAGCAAACGCTTACATGCTGACGCGCAGCCCCACCGCACGTCCCGCTCCTCGCACCGACTTCGTCCCTTCTCACGGGAGTCCCTGGATGCGCCCTGCCCACAAGCCTGTTGCGGTCCCCCACGTGCCCGCCTCCTTCTCCCCGGCCTCCCCCGCCCCCGTCGCCTCCGTCTCCCCGCGCGGCCTCGGTCGTCGTTCGATGCTCGCTGCGCTGGCCGGAGGCGGTGCGGCCCTCGCGCTCGGTGCCGGGAGCGCCGCGGCCGCCCCGTCGGCCGCCCCGTCGGCCGGCCCGGGGGGCACGCTCGGCTCGCTCGGCCCGGTCGGCTCCTCGATCGGCGGGACCGGCACGGAGCGCTGGAACCGGAGCGGTGACACCCTGCTCCTCAAGGCGTTCCCCGACGCCGAGACGGAGCGGATGCGGCTCGCCCGGTCGCTGCGCGCCAGCGAGTTCGTCCCCACCGGTCGCCACGCCGCGCCCGGCGCGACCGTCACCGTCCGGGTGCGGTCGGCCGAGGGCGCGCTGCCCGTGCTGCACGTCGGCACCTTCGACTACTTCAACCCGGTCACCGCCCTCCAGGACCCGCGGGCGTATCCCCTGCGGGAGGGCGTGAACCGGATCACGGACCCCCACGGCGGGCCCGTGTACCTGAGCTTCGCCGGTCACGGACAGCGCGCCGCCGTCACCTTCGTCTCCGGCACCGAGCACATGGCCGTCTTCGAGCTGGGCCGCACCGGCGAGACCGACTTCCAGCGGCAGCTCGACACCATCACCGTGCCCTGGGTCGAACTCGTCACCGACCGCGCCATCCTGACGCTCACCCGCGAGGGCGCGCTGCAGTACCGCGACCAGGACCACGCCGCGCTCATGTCGCTGTTCGACACCATCATCGACTCGCACGACCGGATCAGCGGCCTGGACGGCGGCCGTCCCCTGGACCGCCCGAAGGCCGGCCGCTATCACTTCGTCGAGGTCAGTCAGGTCCCCAAGGGCGTCACCGCCTACGCCTGGCACCACTACAACGGCTTCCCACGCGCCTACATGGACCGGCTGTGCAGCGTCACCAACCTCACCACGCGCGGCTGGGGTCTGTACCACGAGCTCGGCCACCTCAACCAGCAGGCCGCCTATCAGGCCGACTCGCTCACCGAGGTCACGGTCAACATCTACTCGCTCGCCGCGCAGCGCACCCTGGGCCGCCCCTCCAACCTCCTCACCGTCGACCCGAAGACCGGACTCGACTGGTTCCAGTCCGCCCGCGCCAAGCTCGGCACGTCCGGCCTCTCCTACGTCGACGACCTGGGGCCCTACGAAAAGCTCGTCCCGCTGCGGCAGTTGGAGCTCGCCTTCGGCGACGACTTCTGGCCCCGGCTGCACCGGCTGGTCCGCACCGAGCACCAGCACGACGCGCCGGTCGACGACTACAACCACGACCCTCAGGTCGAGGCCGGCCTGTACCGCGCACTCGCCACCTACGCCTCCCGCACCGCGGGCCGCGACCTCACCGACTTCCTCGCCGGCACCTGGGCGATGCCGATCGACGCTCAGGGGCGCGCCGAGATCGCCGCCCTGCGCCTCCCCCGGCCCGACACGGACCCCAGCACGCTGACCGACTGACGTCACCGCGCACCGCATCCTCCCCAGCACCGTACGGATCACCTCAAGGAGACGACACCTCATGCGCACCCCCGCATCCCCGTCCCGCCGTACCGTCCTCGCCTCCGTCGCCGCCGCAGGCGCCGCACTCGCCGTCGGCGGCCCGGCCGCGGGCATCGCCCGGGCCGCCGACGGACCCACCGTGGAACTCGTCGCCCGCCCGTCCGCCGAGACCGAACGGCTCCGGCTCGGACAGGCGCTGCGCGGCTCCGAATTCCAGACCACCGGGCGCTATCTGCCCGCCGCCACCGCGCTCCGCCTCGACGTGCTGCCCTACGACGAGCTCGTGCCCACCCTCTGGGTCGGGCAGTGGGACTACTACGGCGCCGTCACCGAGCCGCGCCGCTATCCGCTCAAGCCGGGCTCGAACACCGTGACCGACCCGCACGGCGGCCCTGTCTACTTCACGCTCGAAGGGCGGGGCGAGCGGGCCGCCGTCAAGCTCAAGGCCGGCTCCTTGCCCATGCCCGTCTTCACCCTGGGCGGCACCGAAGAGGCTGACTACCAGCGACAGTTGGACACCTACACCGACGTCCCGGTCGTCGAGCTGCACGGGCCGCGCTCCATCGTGACGCTCACCCGGGACGGCGCCCTGCTGTACCGCGGCGAGGACCACGCGGCGCTGCTGCGGCTCCTGGAGCAGATCATCGACGCCGAGGCGGCCGTCAGCGGTCTCGACAGCTCGAAGCCGGTGCACCGGCCCAAGGCCGGCGCCTACCACTTCACCGAGGTGTCCAAGGTGCCGACCGGCGTCGGCGCCTACGCGACGCACGGCTACAACGGCTTCCCGCGCGTCTACCTCGACCGGGCCACGACCGTGCAGGGCCTCCTCACCCGCGGCTGGGGGCTGTACCACGAACTCGGGCACCTCCACCAGCAGATGGCGTACAAACCGACCGGCCTCACCGAGGTCACCGTCAACATCTACTCGCTGGCCGTGCAGCGGGCCCTCGGCCAGCGCTCGAACCTGCTGACCGTCGACCCGAAGACGGGGCTCACCTACTTCCAGTCGGCCCAGGCCAAGTTCGGCACGGACGGGCTCACGTACGAGAAGTCCTTCGGCGCCTACGAGAAGCTCGTGCCGCTGCGGCAGCTGGAGCTCGCGTTCGGTGACGACTTCTGGCCTCGGCTCCACAAGCTGGTCCGCGAGGAGAACCCGCAGTCGGACTACACGGAGACCGCCAAGCGGTACCGGGCGCTCGCCACCTACGCGAGCCGGGTCGCCGAGCGCGACCTGACCGACTTCTTCCTCACCACCTGGGCCTTCCCCATCGACGCGCAGGGACGTGCCGAACTGGCCGCCCTGAACCTGCCGAAGCCGTCGGTCGACCCGTCGACCCTGACCGACTGACCCGGAGGACGACCGACCATGGAACTGAGCAGACGCCAGACCCTCGCGCTCGCCGGAGCGGGCGCGGCCACCGCCCTCGTCCCGTTCACGGCCGGCTCCGCCTCCGCCGCGACGTCCGCCGACGATCCCTACGAGCCGCTGCTCGCCCGCGCCGCGCGGCAGTTGACGGGCGGCGCCTTCGACCCGGCCGACCCGGACTTCGCCGCCGCCCTGACCGCCCTGGACACCCAGGCCGCCGTCTGGTGGGGCAAGATCGACACCTCGGCCGGGCGCAAGGCGCTGTGGGCCGACCTGTCCCCCGCCTCCGACCCGGGCATGTTCGGCCAGAGCTACACGCGACTGCGCACCATCGCGACGGCCTGGGCCACCCCGGGCACCTCGCTCACCGGGGACGCGGCGGTGTGCGACGGACTCCTCGACGCGCTGCGCTACCTCAACACCGTCGGGTACAACCCGACGCGCGGCGAGTCCGGCAACTGGTGGTTCTGGGAGATCGGCGCGCCCCGCGCGCTCATGGACACGTGTGTACTGCTGCGCGCCCACCTCCCGGCCGCGGACCTCGACGCGTACCTGAGGACCGTCGCCAAATTCGTCCCCGACGCGGACCGGCGCACCAACTACCCGAGTCTCGCCGAGACGGGCGCCAACCGTGCGGACAAGGCCGTCATCGTCGCCCTGCGCGGCCTGCTCGCCCGCGACCCGGCCGTGCTCGTCAAGGCCCGCGACGGCCTGTCCGACGTCCGGGACAACGGGAAGAACAGCCTCTTCAAGTACGTCACCTCGGGCGACGGCTTCTACCGTGACGGCTCCTTCGTGCAGCACACCTACGTGGCGTACACCGGCACGTACGGCAGCGTGCTGCTCGGCGGTGCGGGCCAGTTGATCGCGCTGCTCGCCGGCTCCGACTGGGCGGTGACCGACCCCTCGGTCGAGGTGCTCTACGCGGCGGTGGAGCGGAGCTTCGGCCCGGTGATCCTCGACGGGCTGATGATGGACGCGGTGCGCGGGCGCGCCATTTCGCGCGACCGGGCCCGGGACCACACGGACGGCGCGGTCACCGTCTCGTACATCCTCCAGCTCGCCGAGGGCGCGCCCGCGGCCTACGCGAGCCGCTGGCGGGCGGCGGCCAAGGGCTGGATCCTGCGCAACAAGGAGACGCCGTACACCCGGCTGGTCGGCATCCCCGCGCTGGCCCGCGCCAAGGCCGTCCTCGACGACCCGGAGGTGTCGCCGGCCGACCGGCTGACGGGGCACTTCGTGCTGGCCGACATGGACCGCGTCGTGCACCGGCGCCCGTCCTGGGCCTGCGCCCTGTCGCTGTCGTCGAAGCGCATCGCCGCGTACGAGGCGGGCAACGGGGAGAACCTGCACGGCTGGTACATCGGCGACGGCATGACGTACGTCTACGACGGCGACGACCTGGACGCCTTCGGCGACTCCTTCTGGCCGACCGTCGACCCGTACCGCCTGCCCGGCACGACGGTCGACACCCGGCCGCGCACCGACCTCGGGACCACGCCCGGCACCGACACCTTCCGCCCGAAGAACGCGGTGGCGGGCGGCGCCGTGCTCGACGCCCGGTACGGCGCGGCCGCGATGGAGCTGATCGCGGACGGGTCGACGCTGCGGGCGAAGAAGGCCTGGTTCCTCCTGGACAACGCCGTCGTCGCGCTCGGTGCTGGCATCACCGCGAGCGACGGCCGCACGATCGAGACGATCGTCGAGAACCGGAACCTGCACGCCGACGGCGCCCCCGCGCTCACCGTCGACGAGGTCGGGCAGCCCACGGAGCAGGGCTGGTCGGCGGAGCTCGACGACGCGGGGTGGGCGCACCTGGAGGGCGTCGGCGGCTACGTCTTCCCCTCCGGCGGCCCGCTGCGCGCGCTGCGCGAGGAGCGCACCGGCAGCTGGCGCTCCATCAACACCGGTGCGGACACGACCGGCGGCACCGACTCGGTCACCCGTCGCTACGCCACCCTCTGGTTCGATCATGGTTCCTCCCCCGACTCCGCTTCCTACTCCTACGTCCTGCTCCCCGGCGCGACCGCGGCGGCCACGCTCGCCTGGTCCCGCTCCCGCCCCGTGCAGGTGCTCGCCAACACCGCCGGAGTCCAGGCCGTCGCCTCCCCGCGGCTCGGCCTGATCGCGGCGCACTTCTGGGCGGCGGGCTCCGTCGAAGGACTCACCTGCGACGGACCGGGCACGGTCCTGGTGTCGCGACGCGACGACGGCATCACCGTCGCGGTCGCCGACCCGGGCCGCACCGCGACGACGCTGACCGTCCGGCTCCCCTTCCCCGTCGACGAGGTGGTCGCCACCGACGACACCGTGACCGTCACCCCCGGCCGCCGGCCGGTGCTCACCGTCCGCGTGGGCGGGTCACACGGCCACACCCACACCGCCCGGCTGCGCTGACCCCGCGTCCGCGCTTCCGTCCGATCTCCACCGTCCGCACGACCCGCACCGTCCGCGTCCGCCTAAGGAGCCAGCGAACCGCCATGCCCGCCCCGTACTTCTCCCTGCCGCCCACCGACCGTGTCCGCTCCCCGCTGACCGGCTGGACCCGGGCCCACTGGGAGGCCCTGGCCGACCGTCAACTGGACGCCCTGCTCCCGTACGCGACTCCGGGCTTCGCCCAGTACCGGCTGCCGGGGCGGGCCAGCTGGTCAGGCGTCGTCTCGGACGGGCTCGAAGGGTTCGCTCGGACATTTCTGCTGGCCTCCTTCCGGATCGCGGGCGCGGGCGGCCAGGACGAGCCGGGCTCGTCCGTCGTCTCCCACCTGATCGAAAGGTACACGGAGGGTCTGACAACGGGCACGGAGCGTGACGGCGGCGAGGCCTGGCCCGAACTCACCGACTGCTCCCAGCAGATGGTGGAGGCCGCGTCGATCGCGATCGGGCTCCACGAGACCCGCCCCTGGATCTGGGACCGGCTCGATCCCCGGGTCCAGGAGCGGGTCGTCGACTGGTTCTCCGGCTTCGTCGGCGGACGCACCTGGGACAACAACTGGCGCCTGTTCCAGGTCGTCTCCGAGCAGTTCCTCGCCTCCGTCGGCGCCCCGTACAGCCAGAGCGACATCGACGGCGGGCTCGACCGGATCGAGGACTGGTACGTCGGCGACGGCTGGTACACCGACGGCGACGGCCGCAACTTCGACTACTACATCGGCTGGGCCCTGCACCTGTACCCCCTCCTGTGGGCGCGGATGGCCGGCCCCGAGGCCGACGGCGGGCGCGCCAAGGTCTACAAAGAGCGCCTGTCCGCGTTCCTCGGCACGTACACGCAGTTCTTCGGCGCCGACGGCGCGCCCGTACATCAAGGACGCTCGCTCACCTACCGCTTCGCGGCGACCGCACCCGTCTGGATGGGGGCGCTCACCGACTGCTCACCGCTGGCCCCCGGCCTGACCCGGCGCCTCGCGTCGGGGACCGCCCGGCACTTCGTCGAGCGCGGCGTCCCCGACGAGCGCGGTCTGCTGCCGCTCGGCTGGTACGACACCTTCCTGCCCTCCACTCAGCCGTACTCCGGACCCGCCTCCCCGTACTGGGCCAGCAAGGGCTTCCTGGGGCTGCTGCTGCCGGCCGACCATCCGGTGTGGACGGAGCGCGAAGTCCCGCTGCCCGTGGAGGAATCCACTCAGTACACGGCACTGCCCGCGCCGGGCTGGCTGCTGCACGGCACCCCGCACGACGGCATCGTCCGGCTGATCAACCACGGCAGCGATCACAACCCGCCCACCGGGCCCGCCACCGACGACCCCCACTACGCCAAGCTCGCCTACTCCACCGCCACCGCCCCCGAATCCGCCCCGCACGCCTGGGCACGCACCGTCGACAACCATCTGGCGCTGCTCGCGCCCGACGGCACTCCGTCGCGCCGGCGCCGCATCCACCCGCTCGTCTGCGAGGGCCGGCGCGCCTCGTCCCGTCACGAGGCTCAACTCCCCGGGCACGAGGAAGAGTTCCCGGTCGAGTCGACCAGTGTGCTGCACGGCCCGTGGGAGCTGCGGGTGCACCGGGTGCAGGCGCCCGCCGGGATCGCGGTGCGCGAGGGCGGTCACGCCGTCGCCGGCACCGACCGCCCGCACGAGGAACGGGGCCCCGGCTGGGCGCTCACGCGCACCGCGGACGGCCTGACGAGCGCCGTCGTCGCCCTCTACGGGTGGGACGAGGAGGCGGGTGTCGCCCACGAGGTCGAGGCCAACGCCTTCGGACCCCGCTCGGCGACCCCGTACCTGCGCGCGCAGGACCGTCCGGGCGGGGCGAGCGTCCATGTGAGCCTCGTGGCGCTGACCCGTGACGTCGTACACCCCCAGGCGCTGCGCGCCTCGATCACCACCACGGTCGACGAGGACGGCCAGGTGCGCGTCACCTTCCCCGACGGGGAGGCCGTGACCGTGTAGGCGCGGCTCACATGTGGGCTCCGTACCCGGTGGGCGCGGGCGCGTGCGCCAGGAGATGGCGCACCAGCACGAGCAGGGTCTGGATGCCCGAACTGGAGATGCGCGCGTCGCAGCGCACGACCGGCACCCCGGGGTCGAGGTCGATCGCGGCGCGCACCTCTTCGGGTTCGTAGCGGTACGCGCCGTCGAACTCGTTGACGGCGACGATGAATCCCATGCCGCGCTCCTCGAAGAAGTCGACCGCGGCGAAGCACTCCTCCAGGCGGCGGGTGTCGGCGAGGATGACGGCCCCGAGTGCGCCTTCGGAGAGCTCGTCCCACATGAACCAGAAGCGCTCCTGCCCCGGGGTGCCGAACAGGTACAGCACGTGCTCCGGGTCCAGGGTGATGCGCCCGAAGTCCATCGCGACCGTGGTCTCGACCTTGTTCTCGATGCCGTCCAGGTTGTCGGTGGCGGCGCTGACGGTGGTGAGCAGCTCTTCGGTACTGAGCGGTGCGATCTCGCTCACCGCGCCGACGAAGGTGGTCTTGCCGACGCCGAACCCGCCCGCGACCAGGATCTTGAGCGCGGTGGGGAACAGGTCAGAGCTGTCGTCGTAGTCCATCGAGCACTGCCTCCAGTAGGGACCGGTCAGTGGGGTTTTCGTGGAACATGGGGGGCTTGGTGGTGATCGCCCCGCAGTCGACGAGGTCGGAGAGCAGGACCTTGGTGACGGCTGCGGGAAGTCGGAGGTGGCCGGCGACCTCGGCCACCGAGGTGGGCTCCAGGCACAGGTCGAGCGCCTCGCTGTGCTCGGGACCCAGATAGCCCACCGGGGTCGTGCCGGTGGCCATGACGAGGGAGAGCAGGTCCATCGCCGTGGTCGGCCGGGTGCGTCCGTTGCTCACCGTGTACGGGCGCACGAGCCGGCCAGCCGCACCGTCGAGCCACGGCCCGTCCTGCGCGGCCGCCACCCTCAATTCCTCATCGCCGTGGGTTCGGCCGAGGGCTGCCGGGGCGCGGTCACCAGGTAGGGGCGCACGCTCTTGACGAGCATGGCCATCTCGTAGCCGAGGACGGCCGCGTCGGCCTCGCGTCCGGCGAGGACGGCGAGACAGGTGCCAGATCCCGCGGTCGACACGAACAGCAGGGTGGAGTCGAGCTCCACCACGACCTGCCGCACGTCGCCCCCGTCGCCGAACCTGATCCCGGCGCTGCGGCCGAGGGAGTACAGGCCGGAGGCGAGGGCCGCCATGTGGTCGGCGCTGTCGGCGTCGAGTCCGTGGACGGACTTGACGAGGCCGTCGGAGGAGAGGAGCACCGCGCTCGTGGTGTGGGGAACGCGCTGGACGAGGCCGCTCATCAGCCAGTCGAGATCGGACACATGACCCGTCGGCACATCGCTCGCCATGGGGGATCGACTCCTTGGTGGACTGCTCGGTGTGGTGCTGGTCGGGGGAAGGGCGTGGGCGGGGCGGTGCCCGCCGGGTATCGCCCGGGCAGGCGGGTCGGTACGCGCGTGTCTCACTCGCCGTGACCGCCCTCGGGGCCGGGGGACGGCGGGCGCGGCTCGCGCGACAGGTCGCGCGGTTCGGCGCCCTCGGCGAGGGTGATGCCGCGCTGGAAGGCCGCCATCAGGCCGGGGTCGTGGCCGACGGGCTCGTCGTCCTGGCGCGGGGCGGGGGCGCCGCGCAGCTGCGGGGCCAGGTGCTCCTGGGCTCTGCGGCGGGGCAGTTGGGGACGGCCCATGGTGCCGCGCACCTCGCCGCCGAGCGGGACGGGCGGGACCCGCGGGCCGCCCGTGTGCTCGCCGGTGGCCTGCCGGTCCTCGGGGCGGATGCCGGGCAGGGCGTCGGCCGGGGTGGCGCGACGGTCGCCCGAGGTGCGCTGCGGGAGGGGCACGTGCCCCGGGCCCTGGGACGGTGACGCGGTGCGGGGCTGACGGGGGACGGCGGCGATGGCACCGTGGGGGGCCACGGGGGTGGCCGGAGTCCCGGGTGCGGGCGGGGTGTTCGGGTCGTGCGGGGGATGCGCGGTGACGGGGGTGTGCGGCGTCCCGGGGTGGTGCGGGCCGCCGCCCGTGATGGCCGGTGTACCGGAGTGGTCCGGCGTGCCAGGGGCCGCGGCCGGCGTACCGGGGTGGTCCGGGGTGCTCGTGGGGCGCGGTGCGGCGGGAAGGTTCGCCGTGCCGGGACGGGCCGAAGCGACCGGTGCGGCCGGTGAGTTCGGTGGGGTCGGTGCGGCCGGGGCGGGGAGTGCTCCGGGGCCGAGGCCGGGGTGGGCGACGGCGCTCTGCCCGTGCGCGGCCGCGGCCTGCGGGCCGAGGACACTGTCGGCGGTGGCGGCGGCCGCGGCCCGCCGCACGTGCGGGCTGCGCTGCCGTCCGTCGTCGCCGTCGGTGCCGAGCAGCGCCTGGGGCAGGACGAGGACGGCCTGCACTCCCCCGTAGATGTTGGTCTGGAGCCGTACGGTGATGCCGTGCCGCCGGGCGAGCTGCGACACCACGAAGAGGCCGATGCGGCCGTCCTGGAGCATGGTCGCCACGTTGACCTGGTCGGGGTCGGCGAGCAGGCCGTTCATCTTGTGCTGCTCGGCGGCCGGCATGCCGAGGCCCCGGTCCTCGACCTCGACGGCGAGGCCGGAGGCGACCATGTTGGCGCGGAGCAGGACCTGGGTGTGCGGGGCGGAGAACACCGTGGCGTTCTCGACGAGTTCGGCGAGCAGGTGGATACAGTCGGCCACGGCGTGGCCGCGCAGGGTGCCGTCGACCGGCGGGACGAGTTTGACCCGGGAGTACTGCTCGACCTCGGCGATGGCGGAGCGCATGACCTCGGTCATGGAGACGGGGTGGCTCCACTGGCGGCGGGAGACGGCGCCGCCGAGCACCGCGAGGTTCTCGGCGTGGCGGCGGATCCGGGTGGCGAGGTGGTCCACCTGGAAGAGGCCGCCCAGCAATTCCGGGTCCTCGACGTCGTTCTCCAGCTCGTCGAGGATGGTGATCTCGCGGTGCACGAGGGACTGCAGGCGCCGGGCGAGGTTCACGAAGACCTCGACCTTCTGCCGGCTGCCGGCCTGGCTGGACAGCTGGGTGGCCTGCACGACCGTGGCGACGGCGGTGTCGTGGGCGCGCGCGAGGTCGGCGGCGAGGTGGTCGAAGTCGTCGGCGTCGGACGCGGCGGCGGCCGGGGCGCGGCGGGCCGGCGGGGTCTCGCCCTTGCGCAACTGCTCGACGAGGCCGCGCAGTTCCGCCTGGTCGCGGGCGGTGGTGCGGCGCAGGGCGACGAGGCGGTCGCGGACGGCGGCGGCCGCGCGGCGCGCGGCGACGGCCGCGATGACGATGCCGGCGACGGTGACCACCAAGGCGCCGGTGAGCACGGCCCACAGGGCGGGGCCGGGCCGGGTGCCGGTGGAGCGGATCGCGAAGAGCACGGTGGCCGTGCAGGCGAGGGCGACCGCGAGGGGCGGCAGGACGGCGATGCGGACCAGTTGGGGCCGTATGTGGGTCTCGGCCGGGTGCGACGTGGCCCGGCCGGTCGGCCTGCCGTGCCGACCGCCTTCGCGACGGTCCGCGCGGGCGGCCGGCTGGCGCAGCTGAGACATACGGCGTCCTCGTCCTCGGTGCTCGTGGGGTGGGTGGGGCGGCGCGGCCACGACGAGCGGGGCGACCGGGCGTCGCGCAGCGGACACTCACGGTAGTTGTGAACGCATCATGTGCGGTGGGCAGTTGCCGAACTCCGGCGGTGGACGTCCCGCTCTGGTATGAGGCGTCGCACGGCAGTCCGAATACGACCTCGGACAGGCGTTCGCCCAGGCCCCGGGGCCCGTCGATTGTCAGTGGGCGCGCCTACGGTCGGGAGACGGGCAACGCGAAGCGCCCCGCCGTGCGGTGCACGGAGCGGGGCGCGGGCGGCGCGGGCGGGTTGGGGTCGCGGTGGGGTCGGTTCAGTCGGGGGTGGGGACTTGATGGTGCAGGCGCAGCCAGGTGTCGAGGTGCTCGTACGCGCTCCGGCGCACGCCGGGCAGGGAGAGGAAGACGTCGTGCCGGGCGTCGGTGACGGGGACGTCCGCGGCGTCGCCGCCGAGGCCGGCCGCCGTCCAGCGGGCGATCTGCCGGACGTCGAGGACGGTGTCCGCCCGGTCGCTGCGCTCGCTGTAGCGCAGCGAGTAGTGGGTCTTGTCGGAGCGCAGGACGAGGGACGGGACGCCGACGTCGATCCCCTGGTGCAGGGCGGCGTGCCCGCGGCGCACGGCGTTGAGCCAGCCGATGGTGACGGGGAACCCGTCCAGCGGCTTGAGGTCGACGTCGTACTCCCACTCGCCGGTGCCGCTGGTGTGCAAGGTGCGGCCGTAGACCCCGCCCGGGAGGTTCAGCGCCTGGAAGGGGCGCACGCGCGCGAGGGCGCGCAGGGCCCAGGTGAGGGGCCCGCGCATGACCGGCTTGCCCTGGAGGTCGAACCAGGGGCTGTTGAGCACCAGACCGCTCACCGTGGTCGGGCGTCCGGCGCGGCGGCGCCGGTCCAGGTAGAGCGGCGCCACCAGGCCGCCGGTGGAGTGGGCGGCGAGCACGACGGGCAGATCCGGGTGCTCTTCGGCGATCAGCTCGAGCGCCTGGTCCAGTTCGGCGTCGTACAGGGCGAGGTCGGACACGTAGTGGGCGGTCTGGCCCGGGCGCCGGGCGCGGCCGCACTTGCGCAGGTCCACTCCGTAGAAGGCGAGTCCGCGTTCGGCGAAGAAGTCGGCGAGTTCGGTCTGGAAGAAGTAGTCGGAGAAGCCGTGCACGTACAGGACGGCGCCGGTGGTCCGCTCCTCGGGGCGGACGGTGCGGCGGACGAGGACGGCGCGGGCGTCGCCCTCGCCGTCGGGGTCGGGGCCCAGCTCGATGACGCGCTGCGCGTAGCCCTCGCCGAGCAGGTCGGGCCGCCAGTCGGCGGCGCCTTCCTCGGCCGGCTCCGGTGCCGTCACGGGCTTGAGGCTGCGGCCGAGGTCGGTGCGCAGGGTGGTGAGGGCGTCGAGCACGTAGTTCTGCCGCATCCGCCAGGGGCCGCTGTCGCCCTGGTGCGGGAAGGATCCGGCGGCGCGCTGGATGTAGCCGGAGGCCAGGTCGAGGAGCGGGCGCGGGGTGAGCGCACGGTCGGGGCGGGGTGCGACGGCGGTGTGGCCCTCGCGGTCCATCCAGGTCAGCACCTTGCAGACGAGGCGGTGGGTGAGGTCGGCGCGCAGGGTCCAGGAGGCGTTCGTGTAGCCGACGCAGACGGCGAAGTTGGGGATGCCGCTGATCATGGCGCCCTGCCAGATGAAGCGCTCGGAGAGGTCGGCCTCCTTCCCGTCGACGCGCGGCCGGATGCCGCCGAAGGGCAGCAGCCTGAGTCCCGTGGCGGTGACCACGATGTCGGCGGGGAGCACCTCGCCGGAGCGCAGCCGGACGCCCTCCGGCACGAAGCGGTCGATGTGGTCGGTGACCACGCGCGCGGTGCCGGCGCGTACGGCCTTGAAGAGGTCGCCGTCCGGGACGGCGCACAGCCGCTGGTCCCAGGGGTCGTAGGCGGGCGTGAAGTGCTCGGCGACGAGTGCCGCGTCGCCGACGCCCTTGGTGGCGAGCCGGCCGAGGATCTTGCGGGCGGACTCGGGGCGGCGCCGGCAGTACTGGTAGAAGGCCGTGGTGAAGGCGATGTTCTTGGCCCGCACGGCACGGTGGGCGAGGCCTTCGGGCAGCACGGAGCGGGCGCGGTCGGCGAGCTTGTCGCGCTGCGGCACGGAGCCGATCCAGGTGGGGCTGCGCTGGAGCATGGTGACGTGGGCGGCGGCCTTGCCGCCGTGCCCGTCCCGTCGCCCGGTGGTGTCCTCGAGCAGGGAGGGCACGAGGGTGACGGCGGTGGCGCCGGAGCCCACGACGACGACCCGCTTGCCGCCGTGGTCGAGGTCCTCGGGCCAGAACTGGGGGTGCACGATCTGCCCCTGGAAGTCTTCGGCGCCCTCGAACACGGGCGCGTGCGGGTGCTCGTAGTCGTAGTAGCCGCCGCAGGAGTAGAGGAAGTCGCAGCTCAGGGTCGTGCGGGTGCCGTCGCGGGGGTCCTCGACGGTGAGTGTCCAGCGGCTGGTCGCGGTGCTGAAGTCGGCGCCGACGACCTTGCTGGAGTAGCGGATGCGCCGGTCGATGCCGAACGCTTCGGCGGTCTCCCGGATGTACTGAAGGATCGAGGCGCCGTCCGCGAGCGACTTCCCGTCGCGCCAGGGCCGGAAGGGGTAGCCGAGGGTGTACATGTCGGAGTCGGAGCGGACTCCGGGGTAGCGGAACAGGTCCCAGGTGCCGCCGAGGTCCTCACGCGCCTCGAGCACGGTGTACGTGGCGCCGGGGCGGGCCGTCTGGATCCGGTGGGCCGCGCCCACGCCGGACAGACCCGCGCCCACGATCACGACGTTCACGTGCTCGGTCGGGGTGGCGGCGGAGGTGCCCTGCGGCGCGGCATCCGCGCCCTGGGCCGGGGAGAGCGGTGTGAGGGACATGGCACTCAGTGTCCGATGCGGGCGCCTCCTTTTCTTGCCCGAGGGCGACATAGATTTATCCGAGGGCGACACGGCCCGCCGGGGAAAGGGGGCTCGGGGTGTACATCAGGTCGGCCGCGCTGCGCGGTTTCCGGTCGACGGTGGGTGAGCTGGGTGGTGACGGGGCCCGGTTCGCGCGGGCTGCCGGGCTCGAGGAGTCGGCCCTGGACAGCGACGACGAGCTGATCCCGGAGCAGGCGGTGGCGACCGCGCTGGAGGTCGCCGCGCACGAGCTGCGCTGCCCGGATCTGGGGCTGCGGATGGCGACGCGGCAGGACCTCTCGATGCTGGGTTCACTCGCGGTGGCCTTGCAGCACTCGCCGACCCTGGGCGACGCGCTGGAGTGCACGTCCCGCTATCTGTTCGTGCACAGCCGGTCCCTGACGCTGACGCTCGGGGAGGACCCGGCCGGCGAGCCCGGCACGGGCGCGCTGCTGTACGGGCCCGCGACGTCGGCGGGGCCGGTGCAGGGCACGGACTGCGGGCTCGGCTTCGTGCACCGCACGATCGGCTTCCTGTGCGGCGGGCCGTACGGGCTGCGCGGCGTGGAGCTGCCGTACCGCCCGGCCGCGCCGCTCTCCGCGCACGAGGCGTTCTTCGGGGCGCCGGTGCACATCGGGCGGGTCCAGGCGTACGCCGCGCTGCGCCTGCCGCGCACGCTGCTGACCCGCCCGATCGGCCGGGTCAACGAGAACCTGCGCCGGCTCGCGCTCGCCTACCTCGACGAGCAGGCGCAGGGCGTGACGGACACGGTGACGGCACGGGTGCGGGCGGCGATCCAGGAGTCCCTGGCCACGGGCTCGGCCTCGACCCGTACGGTGGCCTCGCTCCTCGCCCTGCACCCGCGCACGCTCCAACGGCACCTGGAGGCGGAGGGCACCACGTTCGGCGCGCTGCTGGACGACGTCCGCCGCCACACGGCCCGCCGCCTGCTCCTGACCACGGACCTCCCGATCGGCCAGATAGCCGCCCTCCTCGGCTTCGCCGAACAGTCGGCCCTGTCCCGGGCGTCGCGGCGCTGGTGGGACGCGTCGCCCCGGCGGGTGCGGGCGGAAGGAGCGAGTACGGGAACGGGACCGTGACGCCGACGAGCAGCTCGGCAATACATTCCGGCCCCGGCACCCCAGGACACCGCCGGGCGGACCTGTGACAGAGGCGGGCTCCCCGGCCCCTCCGCAAGCTCCCACGCACCGGACATCAGCCACCCGCTCAGGACGGCCACTCCGCCCTACGGGCACCCGGAACCCGTACACAGACCCCGGCACCAGACCATTGTCCCCGGGCCACAAGCCACAAGCCGCAAGCCACAAGCCACAAGCCACAAGCCACAACGGGTAACGCACCACCGGCCGCCGGAGACCGGACACACCGAGCCGACATCCGCCCCGGTCCCATCCCGCTCATCCCGCCCATCCCGCCCATCCCGTCGGGCCGGTGAACAGCCCGGCCCGGGGCCACCCGCTCAGTACCCGGCCACCGCCACCTCAGGGTCGTCCGTCCCCGCCTTCGGAGCCGCCAGCGGGACCGGCCAGCCGCCTCGCGGGATCGACGCGACCGGGCGCCACCACTGCTCCGTGGGCAGGGTCTCCGCCGCGGGCTCGAAGGGCTCGCCGGGGCGCGGGAGCGCGATGCGGGCCGCGGCGCGGCGGGCCGCGGTGACCGTGCCCTCGCCGGGCTCGGTCCAGGCGTGCGGGGCCAGGTTGAACGTCGCCCAGTGGATCGGCAGCATCGGCCCGGACACCGGCCCGCCCTGGAGGTCGAGGTGGGCCCGTAGGCCCTCCTCGGGGGTCATATGGATGTCCGGCCACCACTCGGAATACGCACCGATCTGGATCATCGTCACGTCGAAGGGGCCGTGCTCGGCGCCGATGTCCTGGAAGCCGCGGAAGTACCCGGTGTCGCCGCTGTGGTAGACGCGGTGGTCGGGGCCCGCGGCGACCCAGGAGGCCCACAGGGTGTGCTGCGCGTTGCGCAGGCCGCGGCCGCAGAAGTGGCGGGCGGGCGTCGCGGTGAGGGTCACGCCCGCGACCTCGGTCGACTCGTGCCAGTCCAGCTCGCGCAGCCGGTCCGCGGGTACGCCCCAGTGCTCCAGGTGCGCGCCGACGCCGAGCGGCACGGCGAACACGGTGTCGGTGTCGGCCAGCGCCTTGATGGTGGGCATGTCCAGGTGGTCGTAGTGGTCGTGCGAGATCACCACCACGTCGACCGGGCCGAGCGCGGCGAGCGGCAGCGGCACGGGGTGCAGCCGCTTGGGCCCGGCGAAGGGGAACGGGGAGCAGCGCTCGCCCCAGACGGGGTCGAAGAGCACCCGCACCCCGTCGATCTCGGCGAGCACGCTCGAGTGCCCCATCCAGGTGATCCGCAGCCCGGTGGCGGGCGCCTTGGACAGGTCGGCGAGGGTCGTGGCGTGCACCGGGACGGTGCCGGAGGGGGCGCGGCGCAGGCGCTCCTCCTTGCGGAAGTAGACCTTCGCGAACTCGACCATGGAGCCTTCGGGGCGGGTGCGGGCGCCCTCAGGGTTACGGAACGAGCCGTCCGAGAAGTTCGGCGACCTGCGGATGCGGTCCAGGCGCGCCCCGGCGGGCTCGGCGCCGAAGGATGCAGGCTGCAGCGAGCGCAGTCCGGAACTCAGCGAACGTGACACGGCGCCTCCCGACGATCGATCAGGCTCCCATTATGTGCGGCCCCACCGACAGCGCGCCGGGGCCCTGGTGCCCGCAGCCCCCGGACCCGCTCCGACCCCACCCGAACCTTCCCTGCGACCCCGCCCGCACGAACTGATCCATCATTCAGTATCCGGTCCATTGACAGCGCTCTCCGAGGCTCCAGATACTGACTCACGATTCAGTAGAGCCGCTTGGCAGTCCCCCTTGGAGGCATCGTGTCGGAGCTCCCCACCGAACTGGTCCCACTCAGCCCCGAACAACTCGCCGTGGTCGATCTCGCCCGGACCTTCGCGACCGAGGAGATCCGTCCCCGCGCGCGTGCCGTGGACGAGGCGGACGTGGAGACGCCCTGGGACCTGTGGCACAAGGCCGCCAAGGTCGGCATCACCGGGTTCATGCTTCCCGAGGAGTACGGGGGCGGCGGCTTCACCGACGTCTTCACGCAGTGCCTCGTCCAGGAGGAGCTGTGCGTCGGCGACCTGGGCATCGGCAATCTGCTCTGCTCCAACGGCTTCTTCGCCGACCCGGTCCTGGAGCTGGGCACCGAGGAGCAGAAGCAGGCCTGGCTGACGCCGCTGGCCGGCCCCGACACCCCCATGACCTCCCTGGCGACGACCGAGCCGGGCTCTGGCTCGGACGCCGCGTCCATCACGACGGCGGCCGCCCGCACCGAGGGCGGCTACGTGCTGAACGGCCAGAAGGCGTGGATCTCGAACGCCGGCGAGGCCGACTTCTACGTGGTGTTCGCGAAGACCGATCCTGCGCTCCGCTCGCGCGGGGTGAGCGCCTTCCTGCTGCGCAAGGACACCCCCGGGATCAGCTTCGGCGAACCGATGCGCAAGATGGGCCAGCGCGCGATCGTGTGCCGTGAGGTCTTCCTGACGGACGTCTTCGTCCCGGAGGAGCAGCGGCTCGGCGCGGAGGGCGAGGGGTTCGTCGGCCTGATGCGCACGTTCGACATCTCGCGCACCGTGCTGGGCGCGGCGGCCACCGGAGTGGCCCGCGCCGCGTACGAGTACGCACGCGACTACGCGCGCACGCGCGTGCAGTTCGGCAAGCCGATCGTCGAGCACCAGGCGGTCGCGTTCCGCCTCGCCGACATGCGCACCCGCATCGAGCAGTCCCGCCTGATGACCTGGCGCGCGGCCCGCAGGATCGACGCCGGCCTGGACGCCACGGCGGAGGCCGCCATGGCGAAGCTCACCGCGTCGGAGACGGCCGCGTACTGCACCTGGGCGGCCGTGCAGACGCTGGGCGGCTGGGGCTACTCGCGCGAGTACCCCGTCGAGCAGTGGATGCGCGACGCCAAGCTGGAGGAGATCGAGGAAGGCACCTCGGACATCATGCGCCTGGTCATCTCGAGGTCGCTGTGACGGCCGGGCCCGAGCACCTCACAGGCGGCGAGGCGGTCGTCCGCGCCCTCGCCGCGCACGGGGTCACGCACGCCTTCGGCATCCCGGGCACCCACAACCTGGAGATCTACCGGCACCTGACCGCCCACGGGATCGCCCATGTCGCCCCGCGCCACGAGCAGGGCGCGGGCTACGCGGCGGACGCCTACGCGCGCGTGACGGGCACCCCGGGTGTCGCGATCACCACGACGGGGCCCGCGCTGCTCAACATCGCGGCGGCCGTCGGCCAGGCCTACTCGGACAGCGTGCCGCTGCTGGTCGTGTCGCCGGGGATGCCGCTGCGTCATCCGAGCCGCGCCACCGGTCTGCTGCACGAGATGCGCAGCCAGACCGAAGCGCTGCGCGGGGTCGCCGCGTTCAGCCACCGGGTGACGTCGGTGGCCGAGATCGGGGCGGCGGTGGCGCGGGCGTTCACGCTGTTCCGCACGGGCCGCCCGCGTCCCGTACACATCGAGGTGCCCCTGGACCTGCTGGGCGCGCTGGAGCCCGCGGGGCCGCGGCACCTGGCTCCCCCGGCGGCGCCGCCCGCCCCGGACGCGTCCGCGCTGGCGGCGGCCGCCTCGCTGCTGGCCTCGGCCGAGCGTCCGGCGCTGGTGCTCGGCGGCGGCGCGCGAGGCGCCGCCGATCTGTGCCTGGCCCTCGCGGAGCGGCTCGGCGCGCCGGTGGCGACGACGGCGAACGGCAAGGCGATCGTCGACGAACGGCATCCGCTGTCGCTCGGCGTCTCGCTGCACAGCCCGGCCGTCCAGAAGTGGCTGGCGTCCCGCGACGTGGTCCTGGCCGTCGGCACGGAGCTGGCCGAGGCCGACCTGTGGACCGAACTGCCGCCACTGCAAGGCGCGTTGGTCAGGGTCGACGTCGATCCGGCACAGATGTACGGCGACCATCCGGCGGACGTCCCCCTGGTGGGCGACGCGGAAGTGACCCTGAGCGGCCTGCTGGACGCGCTCGAAGGCTCCGCACGGCGCGACCCGGTCGGGGAGCGGTCGGCTGACACCCCGACCGCCCTGCGCACGGCCCGCGACGACGAGACCCGCGCGCGCGACGCGCTGTGGCGCCCCTACCTGGACGCGATCGGCACGGTCCTCGCCCCGGACGCGATCGTGACCTCCGACAGTGCCCAGTGCTGCTACTACGGGGCGCTGCCGCATCTGCGCCTCGGCCCGCGGGCCCGCTATCTCCACCCGACCGGGTTCGGCACCCTCGGCTACGCCCTGCCGGCCGCGATCGGCGCCAAGACGGCACGGCCGGAACGCCAGGTCGTGGCCCTCAGCGGCGACGGCGGCCTGCAGTTCAGCGTCCAGGAGCTGGCCACGGCGGCCCAGTCGGGGCTGCCGCTTCCCGTCGTCGTGTTCGACAACGCGGGCTACGGCGAGATCCGCGACGAGATGAACGCCCGCGGCGACACCGCGCTCGCCGTCGACCACGCGCGCGTGGACCTGCCCGCGCTCGCCCGCGCCTACGGAGGCCACGGCGCCACGGCCCGCTCCCCCGAAGAGCTGGCCCGCCTCCTGGAACACGCCCTGACCGTGCCGGGTCCCACCCTCATCACCGTCCCCGAGGAGACCGCATGACCACGCCCACGCCCCCGCTGGTCCAGCTGACCTGGACCGACCACGTCACCGGCCGCACCGGCCACCTGGTCGTGGACCGTCTCGTCCGCGGCGTCTCCAGCGGCGGCCTGCGCATGCGCGCGGGCTGCACCCTGGAGGAGGTCGCGGGCCTCGCGCGCGGCATGACGATGAAGGAGGCGCTGCACTACAACCCGCAGGCCCGCTACATCCCGCTCGGCGGCGCCAAGGGCGGCATCGACTGCGACCCGCGCGACCCCGAGGCGTACGGCGTCCTCGTGCGCTACCTGCGGGCGATGCGCCCGTACGTCGAGTCGTTCTGGACGACCGGCGAGGACCTCGGCCTGACGCAGGAACTGGTGGACCGGGCGGCGGAGGAGGCGGGGCTCGTCTCGTCGATCCAGGCCGTGTATCCGCTGCTCGACGACGAGGCGAGCGCCCGCGCGCGGCTCGCGGACGCGTTCGCCGTCGAGGTCGACGGGATCGGCCTGGACGAGCTGGTGGGCGGCTGCGGTGTCGCCGAGTCCGTGCTCGTCGCCCTCGACCGGGCCGAGGTGCCGTACGCGGGCACCCGGGTCTCGCTCCAGGGCTTCGGCACGATGGGCGGCGCCACGGCCCGCTTCCTGGCCCGCGCGGGGCTGCTGATCGTCGCCGTCGCGGACCTCAAGGGCACGATCGCCAACGAGGCGGGGCTCGACGTCGAGGCACTGCTCGCCGCACGGGACGCGTACGGCACCGTGGACCGTGCGGCGCTGCGCCCCGAGGACCGTGAACTGCCCGGCGACGCCTGGCTGTCGGCCGACGCGGACGTGCTGGTGCCGGCCGCCGTGTCGTACGCGGTCGACGCCGGGAACCAGGAGCGGGTGACCGCGCGTTGGATCGTCGAGGCCGCCAACATGCCGGTGCTCGCCGACGCCGAGGAGCTGCTCGCGCGGCGCGGCATCACCGTGCTGCCGGACGTGGTGGTCAACTCGGGGACGAACGCCTGGTGGTGGTGGACGCTGTTCGGTGACATCGGCGCGGACGCCGACGAGGCCTTCGCGTACGTCCGGCGCTCCATGCGGGCGCTCATCGACCAGATGCTGGCCCGCGCGGAGGCCGACGGCACGACGCCGCGCGCCGCCGCGCACGCCATCGTCGCCGACCGGCTGCCCGTCATCGCGGAGCGGTTCGGGTGGTACAGGTGACCGGCCCGGCGCCGGCGAACCTGGACGCGCTGTACGACCCGGCCTCGGTCGCGGTCGTCGGCGCGTCCGACAACCCGGAGAAGTGGGGCTACTGGCTGGCCTCGGGGGCGCTGAGCGGCCGTGACCGGCGCGCCGTCCATCTGGTCAACCGCAGGGGCGGCCAGTTGGACGGCGCCCGGTTCCTGCCCGATCTGGCGGCGCTGCCGTCGTCGCCGGAGCACGTGGTCGTGGCGGTGCCGCCGCCGCACGTGCGGTCGGTCGTCTCCGAGGGGCTCGCCGCCGGGGCCCGGTGCTTCACCGTCATCACGTCGGGCGGTGCGGGCGCCGCCGAGGAGCGGGCGCTCGCGGACCTGATCACCTCGAACGGCGCCCGGCTGCTCGGCCCCAACTGCATGGGGGTCGTCGACACGACCAGCCGGCTGCGGCTGAGCTGGGGCGACTTCCCTTCGGGCGGGCTCGGTCTGGTGTCGCAGAGCGGGAACCTCGCCCTGGAGATCGGCCGGCATCTCGCGCGCGCGGGGCAGGGGTTCTCCCGCTTCGTGTCGCTGGGCAACCAGCGGGACATCGATGCCGCCGACGCCCTGGAGTCCCTGATCGGGCACGCGCCCACGCGCGCGATCGCCGCGTACGTGGAGGACTTCCGGGACGGCCGGCGGCTCGCGCGCGTGCTCGCCGCCGCGCACGAGGCCGGAAAGCCGGTGCTGCTCCTGACCGTGGGGCGCAGTGCGGCCTCCGGGCGTGCGGCGGCTTCGCACACCGGAGCCCTCGTCAGCCCGTACGCGACCGTCGCCTCCGTCTGCCGGGACGCGGGCGCCCTGTTGCTGTCGTCGGCGGGTGAACTCGTCGACACGGCGGTGTATCTGATGGCCCGTGACATTCGTACGGGCGGCCGGGCTGCGGGGCGGCCGGCTGCGCCCCGCCGGGTCGCGGTCGTCGGTGACAGCGGCGGCCAAGGCGCCCTGGCCGCCGACGCGTTCGCCGCCGGAGGGCTGGAAGTGCCGGCCCTGTCCGAAGAGACGGTCGAGGCCCTGGGCGACGCGCTGCCGCCCGGAGCGGGCCGCGACAATCCGGTCGACCTGGCGGGGGCGGGCGAGGCCGATCTGGGCAACTACGCGCGCGTGGCGGATGCTCTGCTGCGCGGCGGGGACGCCGACGCGGTCGTCCTGACCGGCTACTTCGGCGACTACGCGTCGGCCAACCCGGCGCAGGCCGCCCGCGAGTGCGAGGTCGCCCACGCCCTGGCCGACGCGGCGGCCGCGGCGGGCCGGGACCTGATCGTCCACACGATGGCCCGGGACACGGCGGCGCTCGCCGTGCTGCGCGAGCGCGGCGTGCCCGTCTACGAGCGCGTCGAGCAGGCCGTGACGGCTCTGTCCGGCGCGGCCCTGCTGGCCACGCGCAGCCCCGGCGCTCCCCAGGACGCGCCCGCGACCCCGTCCTCGTACGCCCTGGACGATGGCGGCTACGAGCAGGTGCGGGAGCTGCTCGCCTCCTACGGGGTGCCGTTCCCGGTCGCCTCCTTCGTGGAGGACGCCGACGCGGCCGTGCGCGCCGCGGAGGGCACGGGGTATCCCCTGGTGCTCAAGGCGATGGGGCTCGCACACAAGACGGAGGCGGGCGGTGTGGCCCTGGGGCTCGCCGACGAGGCCGCGCTGCGCGCCGCGTTCGCGCGGATGCGGGAGGCGACGGGGGCCGCGCGGTACGTGGTCGAGGCGATGGCCGCGCCGCCGTACGCGCACGAGGTGATCGTCGGGGTGCGGCGGGACGCGGCGTTCGGCCCCGTCGTCGTGGTCGGCGCCGGCGGTGTCACCGCCGAACTGGACGCCGACACCGCCTCGGCCCTCGCCCCGCTCACCCCCGCACGCGCGCGTGAACTGCTGCTCGGGCTGCGGCGGGCGCCGCTGCTGACCGGGTGGCGCGGCGCGCCCGGCGTCCACCTGGAGGCGGCATCGGCGGCGGTGTGCGCCGTGGCGCGGGCGGCCGCCGAGCATCCCGAGCTGGCCGAGCTGGAGGTCAACCCACTGCTCGTCCACCCGGGCGGCGCACTGGCCCTGGACGCGCACGCCGTCCTGGACGTGGGGGTCACTCCGGTGCGGTGAGATGGACCGCACCGCATGAAGGTCCCGCCCGGCCATGGCCCGGCGGGGCCTTTCCCATGTGCCTCGGCCCGGCCGGCGACCCGCCGTAGACGCCGTAGACGCCGTAGACGCCGAGCGTCCTCCCCGGGTGGTCCGCCGTGCGGGCTGGTCGCGCCCGCGTGGCGGAGCGTCACATCAGCACAGCCCCGCGCCTCTTATGGAGGTGCACTCCCTGGCCCGGCCGCGTCCGGCGGCGGATGGCGCACCACAGGAGGCGAACAGGCCGAGCAGCAGACGATGCTCAGCTTTCATCGGGGGAATGCGACCCGAAGGGTCCGCATTCCAGGGGCGCGGGGAACTGCGCGGTCGGCCACGACGAGAGCCGCGGCCGGCCGCCGGACCGGCAGCATCCCCACGCGGCAAGCCGCCCGCCGACACAGCCCCCACCCGGCGAGACGCCCCGTGACGCACAAGGGATCCCGCCCGGCTCGGGCCGGGCGGGATCTCTCGTGCGGGCCGGGCTCCGTGTCACCTCACTCGCCGGGAACGACCTCCTCGCGCCCCGACACCCCACTGGCCCGCTGCGCCGCCCGCGCCTTGCGGCCGGAGGCGTAGAAGAGCAGGCCGATGCCGACGAAGAGGAGCAGCGGGAGGACCTGGCTCAGGGTGTACTCCGCGCGCTGGCCCGCGAAGGACGCGGGCAGCGAGTCGGCCGCGCTGCCGTCCGTGCCGAACCAGCCGACGCCGAAGCCGGGCCAGATCAGCACGACCACCGTGAAGGCGACGAGGCCGGTGGCCAGCGCGCTGACGATCCAGGTGCCGAGCCGGCCACCGGGCACGGCGTAGGGCCGGGGCTGGTTCGGGTACTTGCGGCGCAGGACGACGAGGCTGGGGAAGATGACGACGTACGAGATGAAGGTCGTGCAGATCGTCAGGCCCAGGCCGGCCGCGAAGTACTTCTCGCCGTTCCCGTCGGTCAGGTTCAGGGCGACGACGAACAGGATCGAGGCGAGCACGGCGGACAGGAGATTGACCCGTACCGGCGTGCCGTGCTTCTCGGAGATGTGGCCGAGCCAGGCCGGTCCCGCGCCGTCCGCGCAGGCCACGGCCTGGGCGCGGTGGGCGCCCATGGCCCAGGTGACGCCGGAGGTGAGCAGGCCGATGATGAGGCCGGCCGCGGCGACCGCGCCGAACACGGAGCCGAGTCCGGTCAGGGTGACCGTGCCGTCGGCCGCGATGGAGCCGCCGTAGACCGTGAAGACGGCCTTGCAGGCGTCGATGAAGCCGCCGAGGCTGCCGATCTCCTTGCCGGGCAGGACGAACAGGATGCCGAGGATCGGGCCGCCGTAGAGGAGCACGGCGGCGAGGCCGGAGCGCAGGATCGACAGCGGGATGTCGCGGCGCGGGTTCTTCATCTCCTCGGCGGCGGAGCTGGGCAGTTCGAAGCCGACGTAGTTGAAGATGAGGACGGGGACGAGCGCGACGAACCCGGCGTACGTGGGGACGAACTCGCCCGCGGGCAGCGTGTGCACGCCGCGCTCCAGGGCGAAGACCACCACGGAGACGAGGAAGAAGCCGAGGAGGACGATGCGGGCGACGGCACCCGCGATGGGCACCCACTTGCCGATCCGCACGGACTGCACGACGGCGAGGGCGCCGCCCCAGATGAAGATCAGGCCCGCCGCGTACTTCCAGAAGCCGGGCAGCGGGGTGAAGAACTCCTCCCAGGTGGTGAGGGCGATGATGCACAGGCTGCCGCCCACCCAGACCGGGTTGGAGATCCAGTAGAGGAGCTGGTTGACGCCGGCGACGAGTCGGCCGAAGGCCAGCCGGGTCCAGACGTAGGGGCCGCCCTGCACGGGGAACGCCGAGCCGAGTTCGGCGACGAGCAGGCCGTAGGGCAGGAAGAACGCGAGGGCGAGGATCGCCATCCAGGTGATGCCCTGCGGGCCCTGGGCGGCGACGGAGCCGATCGTGTCGAGTCCGACGAGGGTGCAGATGAGGAAGAACAGCACGTCCAGGCGGCGCAGATCCTTGCGCAGCCGGGAACGCTGCTCGCCCCAGCCCTCGGAGAGGTCGGGGGTGTCCGGGGCGGGCGGGGGCGTGGGGACGGGCGGCGCTTGGGTCACTGAGGGCTCCTGGCGACGACAGGACTGCTCGGTCGGGGACGGCGGTGCGGGCGGCCGGGGAGACCGCGGGTGCTTCTCGAGGACCGGCTATTGACTGAATGGCCAGTCAGTAGAGAGCGGGTAGGTGGACTGTGGCGCGCACCCCGAGAGGGTGTCAAGAGTCGTGCACGAAGCGGTTGGGGACGCGACCGCGCACTTGGCGCCGAACCCCGGCCCGGAGCCGGTTCCCGTCGCCACCCTGACGCGATCCCGGATGCCGCCGCGCCGCGACGGCAACTAGGGTGACCGCGTGACCAGAGTCCGGTTGAGCGTGGCCGAGCGGCGCGAAGAGCTGCTGCGGGCCGCCATCGAGCAGATCGAGGCGCGCGGGGTCGCCGCCGTGCGCATCGCCGACGTGGCATCGGCGCTCGGCGTGAGCAACGCGCTGGTGCTGTACCACTTCTCGACGAAGGAGAAGCTCGTCGCGGCAGCGTTCACCTATGCCGCCGAAGGCGACCTGGCGCATCTGCGCAAGCTGCTGGGCCGCCGCACGAGCGCGCTCAAGCGGCTGCGGGCGGCGGTGCGCTGGTACGGGCCGACCGGGCAGGCCAAGGGCTGGCGACTGTGGATCGAGGGCTGGGCGGCGGCGCTGCGCGAGGACGCGCTGCGGGAGGTCACCCGGGATCTGGACCGCCGCTGGAAGGCCGCGCTGGCCGAGGTGATCTCGGAGGGCGTCGCGGCGGGCGAGTTCACCTGCGCCGACCCGATGGGGTCGGCCCTGCGCCTGACGGCGCTGCTCGACGGTCTGGCGGTCCAGATGACGGCGTACGACGGGACGGTGTCCCGGGCCCGGACGCAGGAGTGGGCGGACGAGGCGCTGGCACGGGAACTGGGGCTTGACCGGGCGGAGTTGACCCGGGCGTCCCAGACCTGAGGGGTGTCGACCGGACACCCGGCCGGCACCGTTCACGAAGCGGCGCCCCGACGCGGGTCCAGGTGGCCGTCACGGCTCATGACAGGGGGAGCATTGAACTGGGGCTGGGCGGCCTGGGCGGTCAGCGGCACGGGCGCCGCCTTCCTGATCGCGGGCGCGGTCGGACTGGGCACCAGACCCGACGGTCCGCCCGACGCCCGCGTCAGGCACGGCATCTACCGCGTATTCCTGCCGTTCCTGATGGGCTGGGCCGTCCTCCTGATGTCGCTCCCCCGCGCCCTCGACGCACCGTGGTTCGTCTCGGACCTCTGCCGGCTGGTCGCCTGGGCACCCACCCTGGCGCTCCTCGTCGCGGCGCGACGCCGGGCGCGCTGACCCGGCCGGCAGAGTTCCGGGACTTCAGGGGCTCAGGACGCCGACTCCAGGTGTGCCTTGATGGCGTGCGGGTCGAGGATGCCCTTGGCCTCGACGCGGTCGCCGGAGGACTCGCCGCGCAGGCGGCGGCCGATCCAGGGCACGAGGAACTCGCGGGCCCAGTGGATGTCGTCGCGCCGCACCTCCAAGGTGCCGCGCGGCGGCAGCGGGGGCCAGGCCTGCTCGGGGTCGGCGGGCACGTCCACGCCGAGCACCTGTCCGGCGCGCAGGGCGACCCGGGTGTGCCCCTCGGGCGAGAGGTGGAGCCGGTCGTCGTCCCAGGCCCGGCGGTCCTGGACGGAGCGCAGGGACCACAGGTCGAGCACCGGGCAGCCGTACCGGTCGGCGATGGCGCGCACGTGCATGTTGTACGTGGCGATCTTGCCGCGCAGATGCTTGAGGACGGTGACGTCGCGGGTGTCGAAGCCCGTGGCGACGAGGACCGTCCCGGCGGCCTCCGAGAGCCGGGCCACGGCCTTCTCGAAGCGCTCGGCCACGTCGTCCGGGTCGGTGCCGGGGCGGATGATGTCGTTGCCGCCGGCGACCAGGCTCACCAGGTCGGGGGCGAGCTCCAGGGCCTTCGGCAGTTGGTGCTCGACGATCTGGTCGATGAGCTTGCCGCGCACGGCCAGGTTCGCGTACCGGAACGTGTCCTCGGGGACCCGGTCGTCGAGGAGGACGGCGAGCCGGTCGGCCCAGCCCACGAAGCTGCCGTCGGGTCCGGGGTCCCCGACGCCTTCGGTGAAGCTGTCCCCCACCGCCGCATAGGACCGAATCGTGCCGCCGCTGAGTGATCTCGATTCGTTTGCCACGACCACACATCCTTCACCCTGACCTGTGACCTACGCGACCGTAGCCAGGGGTTGACGAGTGGTGAGATACAGCACTCGGCGCCCGGGGAATATCCGGGCGCCGAGTGTGGATCATGCGCGTGGGTCAGATGGAGACGCCGTGCGCGCGCAGGTACGCGACCGGGTCGACGTCCGAGCCGTAGTCCGGCGTGGTGCGGATCTCGAAGTGCAGGTGCGGGCCGGTCACGTTGCCGGTCGCGCCGGAGAGGCCGATCTGCGTGCCGGCGGAGACGGCCTGGCCGGCCGAGACACCGAGCTGGGACAGGTGGGCGTACTGCGAGTAGTGGCCGTCGGCGTGCTGGATGACGACCTGGTTGCCGTACGCGCCGCCGTCACCGGCGGAGACGACGGTGCCCGCGGCGACGGCCTTGATCGGGGTGCCGGTGGGCACGACGAAGTCGGTGCCGGTGTGGTAGCCGCTGGACCACATGCTGCCGTTCTGGTGGTACGGCGTGCCCTCGGGGGCGTCGACCGGCTTCACGTAGGCGGCGGTGGAGGTGCTCGCCTGCGTGGCCGTGGTCCTGGCCTTGGCGGCGGAGCCGAGGGTGAGCTTCTCGCCCGGCTTGATCAGGCCGGCGTCGGAGCCGATCACGGACTTGTTGTCCGCGTAGAGCTTCTTCCAGCCGCCCTCGACGTTCTCCGCCTTGGCGATCTTGGAGAGCGTGTCGCCGGCCTTGACCGTGTAGGTCTGGGCGGTGGCGGCCTGCGCACCGCCGGCGCCGATCAGCGGCAGCGCGAGCGCGGCACCGCCGACGGTGACGACGGCGGCGGCGCGGCCGAGGCGGTGGGACTTCGGACGGCGGTGCTTACCCTGTGCGGGCATGACGAGATTCCTCTCCGTCGCCTGCGAGGTGAGCTGTCGGGTTCGGACGGGAGATGTCCGGCCGCGCCCTCGCCATTCCTGACAGGGACACGACTTCACCCCGAGCCGCTGTGGGGAATTCCCGGGCGGCGTTCTTGCCTGTGGGTCCCCCGCTCCTGCCGTCACGGGTCGTAGTGAGGAATCCGGGCGGCGGCAGGACTAGGCGTTCCGACCGGAATGAGCGTGACCGTAGGGCAGCAAGAAACGAAGCGACAAGTTCCGAATTCCCTCTGACCTGCCTTTTCTTGATCGTTCATGCCTTTCCTGCGTCACCCTGCGTCTATCCCGCCCGCTTTACCGGCGCCTTACCGTAAGGAATTCCCGGGAAATCGGTCCGGAAGATCCACCACGGACCGTCACGGATATGACGCTGCTCACGCGCCGGGCGACAACGTCCGTAAATCTGCGGACAGTTAATGATGAATAGGCCAAAACGGACACATGGTTGCCCTCTGAATCCATGTCGTATCGTCGGGAGCGCGCCCGCCGGCGAGCAGCGCCGGTGACCCGACCGGGAGGAGCACCCGTGACGCAGCACGCCCCGTCCACCGAGCCCGAGCTGACCGGAGTGCGCAACTTCCGCGACGTGGGCGGCCTCCCCACCGTGGACGGCCGGCGCGTGCGCCCCGGCGTGCTCTTCCGCTCCGGGCACCTCGCCCACGCCACGGCCGAGGACGCGGCGTTCCTCTCCGGGCTCGGCCTGCACACGATCTTCGACTTCCGCAACGCGGCGGACCAGAAGCTGGAGGGCGCGGACGTCGCGCTGCCCGGTGTGCGCAATGTGAACCTGCCGCTGTCGGACCCGGCGGACGGCTCCGAGTTCTGGAAGATGGTCCGCGAGGGCGACATGGCCCAGCTGCGTTCGGTGCTCTCCGGGGGCCGCGCCGCGGACCGCATGATCAATTCGTACCGGTCGATCATCACCGACCGCACCGCCGAGCACAGCCGCGTACTGCGCTCCATCGCCGAGGACAGCGTGCCCGCGCTGATGCACTGCGCGGCGGGCAAGGACCGGGCCGGTCTGTCGATCGCCGTGACGCTGCTCGCGGTCGGCGTCGAGCGCGAGGCCATCGAGGCGGACTACCTGGAGTCGAACGCGAAGCACCGCCGCTACAAGGTGCACCGCAGCTCCACGTCCCCGGACGCCTACTCCGCCGAGGTCATGGAGCTGCTCAGCCCGCTGTTCGACGCGCGCGCCGAGTACCTGCGCGCGGCCTTCGAGACCATCGAGCAGACCTGGGGCGGCACGGAGCGCTACTTCGCGGAGGGGCTCGGGCTCACCGCGGCCGACCGCGACCGGCTGCGGGAGCGGCTGCTCGTCTGACCTCCGCGTGGACGGCTACCGGTTCGCGCCCAGGGTGAACAGCAGGTAGATGAACCCGGCGAAGGCGTGTCCCGCGAAGACGTAGAGGAGGACCCGCACCAGGATGCCGCGCGGCATCTTGTCCTCGATGTCGCGGGCCACGGGCTTCGGGGTGCCGGTGGGCTCGGTCGCGTCACTCATGTCGGACCTCTCAGACCTCTCGGATGGGCGCCGGCGCCGGGCCGAGGCACAGGGCGGCGGTCGGACTCTGCAGCAGGGTGTGGACGAAGAGCAGCTCGGCCCCGGACCGGTCCGCCGCGGCGATCCGGTGCGGGGTGAGCGAGTCGAAGTGGGCGCTGTCGCCCGGCTCCAGTCGGTACGAGGTGTCGCCCAGGCGCAGCTTGAGCCGCCCCTCCAGGACGTACAGCCACTCCTCCCCCGGGTGCACCCGCACGATGTCGCCCTGGCTCCCGTACGGGACGTGGACGCGCAGCGACTGCATGGCGCGGCCGGGGGAACCGGCCTGGAAGTAGGTCCAGCCGCCGGCCTCGGTGGGCTCCATGGCGGCAGAGCGTACGACGGCGTCGCGGTCGGCCGGGGTCTCACCGAGCAGCTCGGAGACCGTGGTGCCGTAGATCCGGGCGAGCCCGAGCAGCATCGGCAGCGAGGGCTGGCGCTGCCCGGTCTCCAGGCGGGAGAGATGGGCCGGGGACAGGCCGGCGGAGCGGGCGGCGGCCTCCAGGGTGAGGGAGGCGCGGCGGCGCAGGGCACGCAACTGGGGTGCGACGGCGGGCAGCTCCGGCGGTTCCGGAGTACCCTCCGGGGAGGCAGGGCTCATGCTGACGATTCAGCCAGAAGCCTGCCTCCCCGGCAAATTGCTTGCCTCAGAGGCAAAAAATCCCGGGGATTCCGGTCACCGGTCTTTCGGTCACCCGCTTCCGGTCACCGGCCTCCCGTCACCGGTTCGCGACCGCCTGCTTGATGAGCGTCTTGCTGAAGTCCCACATCAGCCCGCCCCCGCTGTGCGCGTCGTCCATGACGGCGGTGAACGCCTCGACAAAGCGCTCGACGTCCGCCTCGTCGATCACCAGCGGCGGGATCAGCTTGATGACCTCCAGATGGTCCCCGGAGACCTGGGTGAGAATCCGGTGCTTCTGGAGCAGCGGCACCACGACCATCTGCGCGAACAGGCCCTTGCGGGCCGCCTGCAGCATCGTCCAACGGCTGCGCAGCTTCAGGGACTTGGGCCGGCCGAACTCGATGCCGATCATCAGGCCGCGCCCGCGCACGTCGCTGAGCAGCTCGTAGCGGTCGATCAGCGCGGTGAGCCGCGAGGACAGCAGGTCGCCCATGGCGCGGGCGTTCGCGACGATCTGGTCGTCCTCCATGACGGACAGGACGGCGAGCCCGGCGGCCATGGCCTGCGCGTTGGAGCCGAAGCTCGCCGAGTGGACGAGCACCCGGTCCATGGACGAGTAGACCTTCTTGAAGATCCAGTCCTTGCCGAGCGTCGCGCCGACCGGCACATAGCCGCCAGACAGCGCCTTCGCGACACACACGAGGTCCGGCTCGACCCCGTCCTCGTGCTGGTACGCGTAGAAGTCGCCGGTGCGGCCGAGGCCGGTCTGCACCTCGTCGGCGACGAGCAGCGCCTTGTGCCGGTGCAGGAGGTCCTGGGCGGCGCGCAGATAGCCGGGCGGCGCCGCGTGCACACCCTTGCCCTGGATCGGCTCGACGATCAGGGCCGCGACGTCCCCCTTCTTCAACTCCCGGGCCAGGGCGTCGAGATCGCCGAGCGGGACCGCCGTGTCGGGCAGCAGCGGGGCGAACCCGTCGCGGAAGCCGTCCTCGCCGTTGACCGAGAGGGAGCCCGTCGTCAGGCCGTGGAAGGCGTGCGCGCAGTACAGGATCCGCGGCCTGCCGGTGGCGTACCGGGCGAACTTGAGGGCGGTCTCCACGGCCTCGGTGCCGCTGTTGCCGAAGAACACCCGGTCCAGGTGCGGGCTGTGCGCGATCAGCTTCTCGGCGAGCAGACCCGGCAGCGGCTGGCAGTCGAACCGGGTGAGGTCGGCGAGCGAGGCGTCGAGCACGTCGTGCAGCGCCTTGCGGACCACCGGGTGGTGGCGGCCGAGGCCCATGACGCCGAACCCCGCGAGCATGTCCAGGTAGTCGTGGCCCTCGGCGTCCCAGAAGTGCGCGCCCTCGGCCCGCTCGTAGACCTTGTCGAAGCCGATGGTGTGGAGCATCCTCGGCAGCTGGTGGTTGAGGTACCTGGCGTGCAGCTCGTACCGTTCGGCGCCGCGCTCGGCGAGCAGCGTACCGAGGTCGAACTCCTTGCTCATACGTCGTTCTCCTTGCCGGCCGTGAGGCCGAGACTCGTACCGATCCGGCCCGCGATCTCGACGGGCGTCAGACCGATGTCGGCCAGTACCTCGGCGCGTTTGGCGTGGGCGAGGAACTGCTCGGGGATGCCGAAGCGCCGCACCGGCACGTCGACCTCCGCGTCGGCGAGCGCGAGCGTGACGGCCGCGCCGACGCCGGCCGTGCGGCTGTTGTCCTCGACGACGGCGACCAGGTCGTGCTCCGCGGCCAGCGGGGCGAGATCGGGGTCGACGGGCTTGACCCAGCGCGGGTCCACGACGGTGCAGCCGACGCCGCGCGCCCGCAGCAGATCGGCCGTCTGGAGGCAGACCGGTGCCATGACACCCACAGAGACGAGCAGCACGCGCGCGTGCGTGTCCCGGCTCAGGACGTCGAGGCCGCCGATCCGGTCGACGGCGGGCACCGACGGACCGACGGACTCCTTCGGGAAGCGCAGCACGGTCGGCGCGTCGTCCACGGCGACCGCCTCGCGCAGCTGGGCCCGCAACTGGTCGGCGTCGCGCGGCGCGGCGATCCTGAGTCCGGGCACGACCTGCAGCATGGACATGTCCCACATGCCGTTGTGCGAGGGTCCGTCCACTCCGGTGACGCCGGCCCGGTCGAGCACGAAGGTCACCCCGCACTTGTGCAGGGCCACGTCCATGAGGACCTGGTCGAAGGCCCGGTTGAGGAAGGTCGCGTAGACGGCGACGACGGGGTGCAGTCCGCCGGTGGCGAGCCCGGCGGCCGAGACGGCGGCGTGCTGCTCGGCGATGCCCACGTCCCACACCCGGTCGGGGAACTGCTCGGCGAACTTCGTCAGGCCGACGGGGTGCAGCATCGCCGCCGTGATCGCGACGACGTCCTCGCGCTCCTTGCCGATCCGGGCGATCTCGTCGCCGAACACCGAGGTCCAGGACGGGCCGCCGGACGGGGTGAGGGGTTCGCAGGTCAGCGGGTCCATGACGCCGACGGTGTGGAAGCGGTCGGCCTCGTCGGCGAGCGCCGGCTCGTAGCCGCGGCCCTTCTCGGTGAGGCAGTGCACGAGGACGGGGCCGTGGAAGCGCTTCGCGCGGCGCAGCGCGGACTCGACGGCGCCCACGTCGTGCCCGTCGATCGGCCCCACGTACTTCAGACCCAGGTCCTCGAACATGCCCTGCGGCGCGAACGCGTCCTTGAAGCCCTTCTTCGCGCCGTGCAGCGACTCGTACACGGTGTGCCCGACGACGGGCGTGCGAAGGAGCACGTCCTTGCCCCAGGCCAGGACCTTCTCGTACGAGTCGGTGGTCCGCAGGGTCGCCAGGTGGTTCGCGAGACCGCCGATGGTGGGCGCGTAGGAGCGCTCGTTGTCGTTGACGACGATGATCAGCGGGCGGTCCTTGGCGGCGGCGATGTTGTTCAGCGCCTCCCAGGCCATGCCGCCGGTCAGCGCGCCGTCCCCGATGACGGCGACGACGTGCCCGTGCTCGCCCTGCACCTGCCGGGCCTTGGCGAGGCCGTCGGCCCAGCCGAGCGCGGTCGAGGCGTGCGAGTTCTCGACGATGTCGTGCTCGGACTCCTCACGGGACGGGTAGCCGGACAGGCCGCCCTTGCCGCGCAGCTTCGAGAAGTCCTTGCGGCCCGTAAGGATCTTGTGGACGTAGCTCTGGTGCCCGGTGTCCCACACGATCTTGTCGACCGGCGACTCGAAGACCCGGTGCAGGGCGACGGTCAGCTCCACCACGCCCAGATTGGGTCCCAGATGGCCGCCGGTTCTCGCCACCGCGTGGATCAGGAACTCCCTGATCTCCGCGGCCAGTTCGTCGAGTTCCTCCTCGCTCAGCGCCTTCAGGTCACGCGGTCCCCTGATGTTCTCCAGAATCGCCACGCTCGAGCCCCCTTCCCGTCCGTACTCACGACCTCAGCTCACGGTGACGTCGGGCGGGCCCGACGCGACGCCGTCCTTCTCCATCTGTTCGGCGATCTTCATCGCCTCGTCGATGAGCGTCTCGACGATCTGCGACTCGGGGACCGTCCGGACGACCTCGCCCTTGACGAAGATCTGGCCCTTGCCGTTGCCGGACGCGACACCCAGGTCCGCCTCGCGCGCCTCGCCCGGCCCGTTCACGACGCAGCCCATGACGGCCACCCGCAGGGGTACCTCCATGCCGTCGAGCCCGGCGGTCACCTCGTCGGCGAGCTTGTACACGTCGACCTGGGCGCGGCCGCAGGAGGGGCAGGAGACGATCTCCAGGCGGCGCGGACGCAGCCCGAGCGACTCCAGGATCTGGCTGCCGACCTTGATCTCCTCTACCGGCGGCGCGCTCAGCGAGACCCGGACGGTGTCGCCGATGCCCTCGCTCAGCAGCGCGCCGAACGCGACGGCCGACTTGATCGTGCCCTGGAACGCCGGTCCGGCCTCGGTGACGCCGAGGTGGAGCGGGTAGTCGCACTTCTCGGCGAGCAGCCGGTAGGCGTTGACCATGACGACCGGGTCGTTGTGCTTGACCGAGATCTTGAGGTCGCGGAAGCCGTGCTCCTCGAAGAGGGACGCCTCCCACAGCGCCGACTCGACGAGCGCCTCCGGGGTCGCCCTGCCGTACTTCTGGAGCAGGCGCGGGTCCAGGGAGCCCGCGTTCACCCCGATCCGGATCGGCGTGCCGGCCTCCGAGGCGGCGCGGGCGATCTGCTTGACCTGGTCGTCGAACTTCTTGATGTTGCCGGGGTTGACGCGGACCGCCGCGCATCCGGCGTCGATCGCGGCGAACACGTACTTCGGCTGGAAGTGGATGTCCGCGATCACGGGGATCTGCGACTTGCGCGCGATGGTCGCGAGCGCGTCCGCGTCGTCCTGCGTGGGGCACGCCACGCGCACGATCTGACAGCCGGCCGCGGTCAGTTCGGCGATCTGCTGCAGCGTGGCCCCCACGTCCGAGGTCCGCGTCGTCGTCATCGACTGCACGGACACGGGCGCGCCGCCTCCCACGGCCACCGGCCCGACCTGGATCCGGCGGCTGAGGCGCCGCTCGGCGACCGGGCGGGCCGGTACCTCGGGAAGGCCCAGTGAGACAGGCTCTCCGGTGCTCACGGCGCCGTCACCCACGGTTCCCGGCGACGGTCTCGGTCATCGCGCGCAGGGACTCCTTCAGGGAGCCCATGGTCGCGAGGACCGCGGTCGGCTCGTAGCCGCAGTGCGCCATGCAGTTGGCGCAGCGCGGGTCCTTGCCGCGCCCGTACGCGTCCCAGTCGGTCTCCTCGATGAGCTCGCGGTACGTGGGGACGTAGCCGTCGCTCATCAGGTAGCAGGGCCTCTGCCAGCCGAACAGGGAGTAGTTCGGGATCGCCCACGCGGTGCACGGGAAGTCGACCTTGCCCTCGAGGAAGTCGAGGAACAGGGGCGAGTGGTTGAGCCGCCAGCGGCGCCGGTTGCCGCCCGCGAAGGCCTTCTTGAACAGCTCGCGGGTCTGTGCGACGCCGAGGAAGTGCTCCTGGTCGGGAGCCTTCTCGTAGGCGTAGGCGGGCGAGATCATCATCTCGTCGACCTTGAGGTCGTCGTTGAGGAAGTTGAGCACCTCGATGATGGTCTGCGGGGTGTCCGTGTTGAAGAAGGTCGAGTTCGTCGTGACCCGGAAGCCGCGCCGCTTGGCCTCCTTGATCGCCGCGACGGCCTCGTCGAAGACGCCCTCCTTGGCGACGGACTCGTCGTGGCGCTCCCGGAGCCCGTCGATGTGCACTGCGAACGCGAAGTAGGGCGACGGCGTGAACTTGTCCATCTTCTTGCGCAGCAGCATCGCGTTGGTGCACAGGAACACGTACTTCTTCTTGGCCACCAACTGACGCACGATCTCATCGATCTGAGGGTGCATCAGCGGTTCGCCGCCGGCGATCGAGACCATCGGCGCACCGGACTCCAGGACCGCGCCGACGGCCTGCGCGACCGGCATGCGCTGCTTGAGCACACCGGCCGGGTGCTGGATCTTGCCGCAGCCCTCGCACTTGAGGTTGCACGCGAAGAGGGGTTCCAGCTCGACGATGAGCGGGAACTTGTCCCGCTTGCGGATCTTCTGTTCAGCGAGATACGTCGCAACCTTGATGGACTGACGGATCGGCATGGCCATCTGGCTCACCTCCGGGGGAGCAGCAAAGAACGGTGCCATTCGAAAAAAGCGGGAAGGACGGCACGAAGGACACGGAAAGCCGATAGTCCACCGCGAAGCGTGCCGATCCGGACGAGTTCATGTTCTGGAGAGTCCACGACCACCCGGACGGCCGCAACCGGGCGGCCCTGCGCGGGCCCGGTCGCGGCCGCCGTGCGCAGCGTGGCCGCGGACTCCATGTCGACGGCGATCGCGCCGGTGGCCAGCAGATCGCCGCGCTCGGGACCGCGCACCACATGGTCGGAGCCGATCAGCGGCCCTGTGTGCACGGTCCGCCCGGGCACGGCCCTGACCAGCTCTTTCACCAGCAGCTCCGTGCCCACACAGGGCGTGCTGCCGTACGTGTCCCGGGTCTCCTCGGCGACGACGAGATCGCCGGGGTGCATCCCGGGGGCGAGGCCCGCGCAGAAGCCGGTGGCGAGCACGACGGCCTCGTGCAGGACCGGGTCGGCGAGCGCCCGGCCGGTGGCGCGCTCGGCCGCCCGGGGGCCCATGCCGGTGCGCAGGACCGTGGCCGGGATCCGGGCGCCGCCGGTGCGCAGGGCGAGGTGCTCGATGCCCAGCGCGCAGGCGATGAGCAGCGGCGCGGTGTCCGGCGGGCGGGCGGCCGCCGGGTGCTCGGTCATCAGCTCCCCTCGGCCGGGGCCGCGACGCGGTCCGTGAACGGTTCGCCGTTGACGTACCGGCCCAGCGCGGTCAGCGGGAAGACCTGCCGGTACAGGTGGTAGTTGATGGAGAAGTCCCAGGGGAAGCCGGTGCCGGTGAAGTACGGCTCGTCCCAGGTGCCGTCCTCGGTCTGGGTGTCGGCGAGGAAGGCGACGCCGCGCTCGACGGCCTTGGAGTCCCGCTCGCCGGCCGCGAGGAGCGCGAGGAGCGCCCAGCCGGTCTGCGAGGCGGTGGAGACGCCGCGCCCCTTCCAGTCCTCGTAGCGGTAGGAGCGCAGGTCCTCGCCCCAGCCGCCGTCGTCGTTCTGCACGGATTCCAGCCAGGCGACCGCGCGGCGGATCGCGGGGTGCGCGGTGGGCAGACCCGCGGCGACGAGGGCGGGCACGACGGACCCGGTGCCGTAGACGTAGTTGACGCCCCAGCGGCCGAACCAGGCGCCGTTCGCCTCCTGTTCGGCGAGAAGCCACTGGATGCCGCGGCGGGTGCGCGGGTCCTGCGTGTGGCCCTCGACGGCGAGCATCTCGACGACGTGCGCGGTGACGTCGGCGGACGGCGGGTCGATGACCTCGCCGAAGTCGCAGAACGGCAGCCGGTTGGGGAACGGGCTGGTGTTGTCGACGTCGAAGGCGCCCCAGGCGCCGTTCTTCGACTGCATGCCCAGGTTCCAGCGCACGCCGCGCCCGATCGCCTTCTCCATGCGCGGCCGGTCGGGGTGGTTCACCCGGCGCAGGGCGAGGACGACCTCGGCGGTGTCGTCGATGTCAGGGTAGTTGTCGTTGTGGAACTCGAACGCCCAGCCGCCCGGCTCCAGTTGAGGCCTGCGCACCGACCAGTCGCCGGGCCGGTCGATCTGCTCGTCGAGCATCCAGTCGGCGGCCTTGACGAGCGCCGGGTGGTCGGCGGGCAGTCCGGCGTCGGCGAGCGCGATGGTCGCGAGACAGGTGTCCCACACGGGCGACTGGCAGGCCTCGATCATCCGGGCCCCGTCCTCGCGCCACACCGCGAACCGGTCCAGGGACTCGAGGCCGGCCTTGAGCACCGGGTGGTCGAGGTCGTAGCCGAGCAGGTGCAGGGCGATGACCGAGTAGACGGCCGGGGGCTGGATGCCGCCCCAGCAGCCGTCGTTCTCCTGGCGCTCGATGATCCAGCGGGCCGCCGTGTTCATCGCGGCCTTGCGCAGCGGCTTGAGGGCCACCTTCCGGTAGCCGTGCATGAGCTGGTCGAGCCGCTGGAAGGCGCCGTCCCAACTCGCCACGGGGGCCAGGGGCTTGGCCGGGTTCGGACGGCGGGGGTCGGTGTGCAGCTCGTCGAGCGGGAAGGGCGCCGGCCGCACCGGACGCTTGGCCGACACGACGGTGAGCGGCACGATGGTCTGGCGGGCCCAGCAGCCGAAGTCGTAGATGTTGAGCGGCATCCACTTCGGGAAGTAGATGAGCTCGGGCGGCAGTTCGGGCAGGTCGTCCCACTTCCACCAGCCGAACAGGGCCAGCCAGATGCGGGTGAAGACGCGGGCGGCCGCGATGCCGCCGCGCTCGCGGACCCATGCGGAGGCCCGCGCCATGTGCGGGGCGTCCGGTTCGTCGCCCGCGAGGCGCAGGGCCACGTACGCCTCGACGGTGGCGGACAGGTCGCCGGGCCCGCCGTGGAAGGTGGCCCAGGCGCCGTCCTCGCGCTGCTCGCCGCGGATGAAGAGGGCGGCGGCGTCAGTGGTGGCCTGGTCGCGGATGCCCAGGAACTGGCGCAGCAGCAGGTCCTCGGCGTCCATCGTCACGTTGGTGTCGAGGTCGCCCTTCCACCAGCCCTGCTCGTCCTGCCGGGCGAGCAGGAACTCGGTGGCACGCTGTATGGCTCGTCCGGCGGCGGCCCGTGCCCCGGCCGCGTCGGGCGTCGCCCCCGCGGGGGCGGTGGTGGCCGCGGTCGCCTCGGGAGCGGGTGCTCCGGTGCTTCCGTCGGTCGTCGCTGTCATGGCTATCCCTTCACGCAGTGGAGCTGAATGCTGGGTAACCGTCGGCCGATGCCCCGGTGGAACACCGGCCGGCGACTGCGAGCTATATGGAGCCGATGGCGATCATCTCTTCCGGACGACGACGAAGTCGGCGAGCACGGCGAACTGCGCGCGCACCGAGGCGGGCATCTGGACCGTGTCCAGGGCTTCGAGGGCGACGGCGTGCTGGCGCCGGGCCTCCTCGGCGGTCCACTCGCGCCCGCCGGCCTCCTCGATGAGGGCGGCGCGGGCGGCGAAGTCCGCCTCCGTGAAGGTGTCGAAGTCGACGTTCTTGGCGTCGGCGGCGAGGATCTCGCCGAGCCGCTCGGAGGCCGGACCGCCGGCGCCGAGCGCGGCGACGACGGGCAGCGACTTCTTGCGCTGACGCAGGTCGCTCCAGGTCTGCTTGCCGGTCGAGTCGGGGTCGCCCCAGATGCCGAGCAGGTCGTCGACGGCCTGGAAGGCGAGACCCAGGTGGTAGCCGTACTTCTCCAGGGCGTCGGCGGTGGCGTCATCGGCGCCGCCGAGGACCGCGCCGATGGAGGAGGCGCAGGCGAGGAGGGCGCCCGTCTTGTTGCCCTCCATCTCCAGGCACTCCTCGACGGTGACCCGCTCGCGGTGCTCGTAGCTGATGTCCTGTGCCTGGCCGTCGATCAGCGCGCGGCTCGCGGTGGTGAGGCGGCGGGTGGCGCGGCCCGCGTCGACGCTCTCCAGCTCGAGGAGCACCTCGTTGGCCAGCGCGAACAGGGCGTCGCCGACCAGGATCGCCTGGGCCGGGCCGTGCACCTTCCACACGGTGTCGCGGTGGCGGCGCTGCTCGTCGCCGTCCATCAGGTCGTCGTGCAGCAGTGAGAAGTTGTGGACCAGTTCCACGGCGACGGCGCCGGGGACGCCGACCTCGGGGGCGGCTCCGGCGGCCTGCGCCGAGAGCACGGCGAGCGCCGGGCGCACGGCCTTGCCTCCGTCCCCGTCGGACGGGTTGCCCGCGGCGTCGATCCACCCGAAGTGGTAGGCGGCGACGGTGTCCATGGGCGGGGCGAGGCGCTCGACGGCCGCCTTGAGCACCGGCGTGGCCAGCGTTCGGCCGCGCTCCAGAAGCGCGGTCACGTCCACCGCGTCGGCAGCCGCTTCGGCCGAGGGCACAGGTGGCACAGTCTCTCCTTGTTGTACGGGTGTCGGCGCTTGCGCCGTGGGAAGTTCGATGCTCACGCCGCCTCCCGGAACAGATGGCCGCGGGGGCGGTCGAGGGCGGCGAGGGCCACGTCGGCGGCGCTGACACCGCTGCGCACCGCGCCTTCCATGGTCGCGGGCCACCCGGTGGCGGTCCACGCGCCGGCCAGGTACAGGCCGGGGGCCTTGGTGCGGGCCGACGGCCGGAGTGCGCCGACGCCGGGCGTGGGCGCGAACGTGGCGGTCCGCTCCCGGGTCACGAAGAAGTCGTGGATCTTGGCACCGCGCGCGGCGGGCAGCAGCCGCTCCAGCTCGGGCAGGTAGCGCTCGCGCAGTACGGCGACGGGTTCGTCGATCTCGTCCTGGGCCGCGGACTGCGAGATCGCGAGGTACTGGCCCTCGGTGAGCCCGGAGGCCTCGGTGCGGTCGAACACCCACTGCACGGGCGAGCCGAGCGCGGTGAAGAAGGGCTGCTTGAGCACCTTGCGGCCGTAGACGACGTGCAGGTTGAGGATCGGGGCGGTGCCGATGTCGAGCAGCCGCTCCGGGGCGTCGAGCGCGCCCTCGGGCAGCAGGTCGTGGGCCTCGCGCTGGGGCACGGCGAGCACGACGGTGTCGGCGCTGAGGACCTCGCCCGAGGCGTCCGGTCCTTCGGCGACGTCGACCGCCCACCGTCCGTCCTGCGTGCGGGAGACGGAGCTGACGCGGGTCCGGAGCGCGATGCGCACGCCGGCGGCGTCGAGCGCCTTGCGGGCCAGGGTGTCGTGGAGTTCGCCGAGGGGCACGTGCGCCCAGCCGATGTCGGCGGCGCCGTTCTCGGACAGCAGCCCGGTCTTGAAGACCATCGCGGCGAGGCCGAGCGAGGACTGACCCGCCACCGCGTTCAGGGTCGCGACGCCGACGAGGTCCCAGAGCGCCTCGACGGCCCGCGGCGACTGGCCGTGCGCGGCGAGCCAGGACCCGAAGTCCTGGGTGTCGAGCGCCGGGTCCAGCGGGTCGAGGGCCTTGAGGGCGAGCGCGGCGCGGCCCACCTTGGCCCGCTCGGCCAGGGACAGGTGCGGGTACGTGGCGAGGCTCTTCGCGAGATGCAGCGGCACGGGCAGCCCGGAGCGGCGCAGCCGGCCGAGGCGGCCCCGGTCGGCGTCGAGCACGGGGACGTCGAGCCGGTCCTGCAGCGGTGCGAGCGCCGTGGCGTCGATGCGGTCGAGGAACCAGCGGTAGGCGGTGCAGCAGCGCAGGTACACGTGCTGTCCGTTGTCGACGGTGAGGTCGCCGCGCTTGAAGGAGAAGGCGAGCCCGCCGAGCCGGGGGCGCCCTTCGAGGAGCGTGACGTCCATGCCGCCGTCGGCGAGGGCCAGCGCGGCGGTGACTCCGGCGAGGCCGCCTCCGACGACGACCGCGCTCCGCCTCTGCGTCTCGCTCATGCGCCCTCCCCCTCGTGGCGAGCCGTCGCCTGGTGGGACGCCGGGCCGCGGTGGAGGGTTGCGCGCCGCTTGCGGGTGGCGCCGGGGGCCGGACGGGTGCCGGGTCGCGGAGTGCTCATCAGGCGCGCCCCCGCAGTGCGGCGCGCGAGACGGTTCTCGCGTCGAGTCCGGACAGGCCGCGCACGGCGACGTACGCCTTCTCCCGGCCGGGCAGGGAGACGCGGCCGCGCAGCACGCCCTCGGGGTCGCGCTCGATGCGGTCGAGCAGGCGGCGGTAGATGCCCGCCATCGCGGCGACGCAGGCGCCGGAGCGGCGGTCGAGCAGGGGCAGCAGCCGGTAGCCCTCGGCGAACAGGGCGCGGGCGCGCCGCACCTCGAAGTGGACGAGGCCCGCGAAGTCCGAGCCGGGCGGCGGGGTGGGCCCGTCGAACCCGGCGGAGCAGCCGAACTTGGCGAGGTCGTCGGCGGGCAGGTAGGTGCGCCCATCGGCGGCGTCCTCGCGCACGTCCCGGAGGATGTTGGTGAGCTGGAGCGCGAGACCGAGCGTGTCGGCGTACTCGGGCGCCCGCTCGGCGCCACGCGCCCCCGGTTCGGTGCCGAACACGCCGAGCGAGACCCGGCCGATGGCCCCGGCGACGCACCGGCAGTAGACCTTGAGGTCGTCCCAGGTCTCGTACGTCTGGCCGTTCAGGTCCATGACGACGCCGTCGATGAGCTCGTCGAGCCCGCCGAGCGGGATCGGGAAGCGGTCGGCGGCGTGCGCGAGCGCGACGGCCACCGGGTCGGTGTCGTCCTCGGCGACCTCGCCGTCGCGGATCCGGGCGAGCAGGGCCCGGGTCTCGTCGAGCCGGTGCGCCTTCACGTCGGGCGCCAGCGTGCCGTCGCCGATGTCGTCGACGCGGCGCGAGAACGCGTACACGGCGGACATGGCACGGCGCTTCGCGGACGGCAGCAGTCGGATGCCGTAGGCGAAGTTACGGGCCTGCTGGCCCGTGACGGTCTCGCAGTAGCTGTATGCGGCGAGCACCGGTGCCGACATCTGCTGGTCAGACTCCACGGCCTTGCTCACCCCTCTCCTCGCAGAGTCGCTCCCGCCTCGCGCAGCAGGCGGAGTCGATTGGGCCTGGGCGGTCCGGGAAGGACGTCGTACGAAGCGTCGGTGATCGCGTGCACCGCCGCCTTCCCCCCGGCCACGAACCCGGCCAGCAGCAGCTTCAGCCTGCCGGGGACGCTACCCACCAGGGGGGTGCCTTCATTCAGCAGCTCACGGGCGCGTTCCGCCTCGTACGCGACCAGGGCGCGCACCGATGCGCCGGCGCTCGGCGCCGCGAGATCCGCCTCCTGGACGCGGAACCGTCGCATGTCCTCGGCCGGCAGGTAGATCCGGTCGCGGCCGAGGTCCTCGGCGACGTCCTGCAGGTGCTCGACGATCTGCAGCCCGGTGCAGACGGCGTCGGACCTGCGGATGCGCTCGGGGGTCGCGGTGCCGGTGATGGCGAGCACGAGCCGGCCCACCGGGTTCGCGGACAGCTCGCAGTAGGCGAGCAGGTCGTCCCAGGTCTCGTAGCGGGTGACGAGCTGGTCCTGACGGTTGGCCCGCACGAGGCCGAGGAAGGGTTCGGGGGTGAGGGAGCGGCGCCGGACCGTGGGCTGCAGGGCGCGCAGCAGGGGGTGGCGCGGGGTCCCGTCGAAGACGCGCGCGAGGTCGGCCTCGAAGGCGTCGAGCAGCGGCAGCGGGTCGTGCGCCTTTTCGGGTGGCACGCCGAGGTACCGGGCGTCGGCGCCGCCGGGGTCGAGGTCTCCGTCGCCGATGTCGTCGACCAGGCGCGCGAAGCCGTAGACGGCCATCAGGTCGTCGCGCCAGGCGCGGGGCAGGAAGAAGGGGGCCACCGGAAAGTTCTCGTCGGCGGCCTTGGCGAGCGTGGCGTCCTGCGGGGCCTGCACGGCTTCCGGGCGCACGCGAGGGGATGCGGTCACCGGGTGCGGCCCGCTTCCGCGAGGACGGCGAGAGCCTCGTGGAGCTGGACAGTTTCCGTAGCCATTGCCGTCACATCTCCCGTTCTACACTGCGGACCCAATACATCCTATTTCGGACACGCCGCCCGGCCTCCCGCACGGCGAGCTCTCCCCCTCCGGTCCGGCGTGCCGCGTATTATCGCCCCACTTGCCGCGATTCGGCACCGGTACAGCTTACGTTGTACAACGCGACGTGCCACGCCGGGGCATACCGCGCATCACAACAACACACCGATCGGGGCCAAGATTCCTCCGGGGCAGGGAAGTTGACCCGGCCTTGACCCTGATCGTCACATAGTTGGTGACTGCAGACATTACGCAGGCCCCACCGGGTGAACACCGGTGGGGCCTGTGATGACGCGTACGACGGCGAGAGGGTTGAGAAGCTTCACTTACCGGTGAACTTCTCGTACTCCTTGAGCACCTCGTCCGTCGGGCCGTCCATCCGCAGCTCGCCGCGCTCCAGCCACAGGACGCGGTCGCAGGTGTCGCGGATGGACTTGTTGTTGTGGCTCACCAGGAAGACCGTTCCGGCCTCCTTGCGCAGCTCGCGGATGCGGGCCTCGGAGCGCTTCTGGAACTTGCGGTCACCCGTGGCCAGGGCCTCGTCGATCATGAGGACGTCGTGGTCCTTGGCCGCCGCGATGGAGAACCGCAGGCGCGCCGCCATGCCGGACGAGTAGGTCCGCATCGGCAGGGTGATGAAGTCGCCCTTCTCGTTGATGCCCGAGAAGTCGACGATCTCCTGGTAGCGGGCCTTGATCTGCTCCCGGGACATGCCCATCGCCAGACCGCCGAGGATCACGTTCCGCTCGCCCGTGAGGTCGTTCATCAAGGCCGCGTTCACGCCGAGCAGCGAGGGCTGGCCGTCGGTGTAGACCTTGCCCTTCTCCGCCGGGAGGAGGCCCGCGATGGCCCGCAGCAGGGTCGACTTGCCCGAGCCGTTGGAGCCGATCAGGCCGATCGCCTCGCCGCGGTAGGCGGTGAAGGAGACGCCGCGCACGGCGTGCACCTTGCGCACGCCCCGCTCCTCGCCCCGCTTCACGATGCGGCTCAGCGCCGCGGTGGCGCTGCCCTTGCCGGTCTTCGCGCCGTTGACGCGGTAGACGATGTGCAGCTCGTCCGCGATCACCGTGGGGATGCGGGCGTCCTGCACCTTCTCGAGATCAGCCACGGCCGTACCGCTCCTCTGCCTTCCAGAAGTAGACGAAGCCCACGACACCGAAGAGGACCGCCCAGCCGGCCGCGAACGCCCACACGTGCGGGGGCAGGTACGCGGACCCGTAGCCGTCCGCCCGCATGAACGCGTAGCGGATCAGGTCCATGTAGATGGAGGCCGGGTTCCACTGGAGGACGTCGCCGACCCAGGACGGGACGCCCTTCTTGCCCTCGAGCATCGCCGGGATGCTGAACATGACGCCCGACGCGTACATCCACGTACGCATCACGAACGGCATCAGCTGCGCCAGGTCCGGCGTCTTGGAGCCCGCCCGCGCGAAGATCAGCGCGAGGCCGGTGTTGAAGACGAACTGGAGGGCCAGCGCGGGCACCACCAGGAGCCAGGACCAGCCCGGGAAGATCCCGAAGCCCAGCATGATCAGAACCAGCACGATCATCGAGAACAGCAGCTGCTGGAGCTGCTGCAGCGCGAACGAGATCGGCAGTGAGGCCCGCGGGAAGTGCAGCGCCCGCACCAGGCCCAGGTTGCCGGAGATCGCCCGCACGCCCGCCATCACCGAGCTCTGCGTGAAGGTGAAGACGAAGACGCCGGTCACCAGGAAGGGCACGTAGATGTCGTGCGGGATGCCCTTACGGGCTCCGAGCAGCAGGCCGAAGATGAAGAAGTAGACCGCGGCGTTCAGCAGCGGGGTCGCCACCTGCCAGACCTGGCCGAGCTTGGCCTGGCTGTACTGGGCGGTCAGCTTCGCCTGCGAGAAGGCGAGGATGAAGTGCCGCCGGCCCCACAGCTGCCGTACGTACTCGTTCAGACCGGGGCGGGCCCCGCTCACGGACAAGCCGTACTTGGCGGCGAGCTCGGCAGGGGAGAGCCCGTCGTCGGGCGACGGGGCCGCGCTCACCGCGACACCGCCGTCATGCGTTGTCTCACTCACAAGGGGAAACTTTCGTCTTCAAAAGCGCAGCCTGGTGGGGCATGGGCGGGAGCCAGGGACCGGGTTCGGCCCGATGCTCTCAGACTCGAGCTTGTCAGATGACAGGAGGTCGTCCCAGTCGGGTCAGGCGCCACACCGTACGCCACTTCATGGGGCGCCGGGCGCCGCAGGGCGTCGTCCAGCCCTCCTTGAAACCGCCGAGCCAGGCCTTCAGCGCGGGGCCGGAGGGACGCCGGGCCAGCGTGAGCAGGAGCCACACGCCGAGGTACACGGGGACCAGGGGAGCGGGCAGGTTGCGGCGGGCGAGCCAGACCCGGTTGCGGGCCACCATGCGGTGGTAGACCGCGTGCCGGGACGGGGCCGTGGTGGGGTGGTGCAGCACCATGTCGGCGCGGTAGTCGATCAGCCACCCCGCGTCGAGGGCACGCCAGGCGAGGTCGGTCTCCTCGTGGGCGTAGAAGAACTCGTCCGGCAGTCCGCCGACCTCGGCGACGACCCGGGTGCGCAGGGCGTTGGCCCCGCCGAGGAAGGTCGTCACGCGCGAGGAGCGCATCGGGTCGGCGGCGCGCAGCCGCGGCACGTGCCGGCGCTGGGTCTCGCCGGTCTCCGGGTCCGCGATGCGGAAGCTGATGATGCCGAGCTCCGGGTCGGCGGCGAACGCCTCCCGGCACAGCTGGGCGGTGTCGGTCAGCGGCAGCAGGCCGTCGTCGTCGAGGAACAGCAGCACGTCGACGTCGGAGCCGGACGGGCCGAAGGCCTCGATGCCGACGTTGCGGCCGCCGGGGATGCCCAGGTTCTCGGGCAGCTCGACGGTCCGTACGCCCTCGGGGACGTCCGGGACCGGGGAGCCGTTGCCCACGACGACGACCTGGACCGGGTCGCCCTCCTGCTTGGCGACCGAGTCGAGCAGCGCGCGCAGCTCGGCCGGGCGGTTGCCCATGGTGATGACGACCGCGCCGACCTTGAGCGGCGCCGGTACGGCGCTCACTTGAGCCTGCTCGAGGCGAGGATGGACACGAGGTGCAGCAGGGTCTGCAGCACGGCGATGCCCGCGAGGACGGCCACCCCGAGGCGGGTGAAGAACAGGTCGCCCCGGATCTGGTCCACGACCGCGAGGACCAGGATGAGCAGCGTGGCCTCGATGCCCAGGATCAGACGGTGGAACTTCAGCGCGGCGGCGGCCCTGCGGGCCAGCGCCATGCCGGAGGAGCGCATCTCGGAGGCGGACTCCTTGACCTGCTCCTTGCCGCTCGCCGCACGGGCGAGGCCGACGAGGTCCGTCTCGGCCTTGATCATGATGGCGCCGAGCGCGGCGAGGGTGCCGAGGAAGGCCCACAGCCAGTCGATCCGGCCGCTCCCCCACAGGTCCGCGGCGCGCAGGCCGAAGCCGACCAGGACGGCCGCGTCGGTCAGGTACGCGCCGACGCGGTCCATCCAGACGCCCGCGAGCGAATACTGCTTGCGCCAGCGGGCGATCTCGCCGTCGACGCAGTCCAGCAGCAGGTACAGCTGGACCGCGACGACGCCGAGCACGGCGCCCCAGACGCCCGGGACGAGCAGCGCCGGGGCGGCGAGGACACCGCACACCGTCATCAGGTAGGTCACCTGGTTGGGCGTGACCTTGGTGTTCACCAGGTGGCGGTCCACACGCAGCGAGATCTCGCGCATGTAGAGCCGGCCCATCCAGTGCTCACCGCTGCGCCGGTCCTTCACCCCGGCCGGGTGGACGACCGGGCGCAGTTCAGCTACCGATGGTTTTTGCATAGTCGGCGTAGGCGTCCCTGATCTGGTCGGTGGACAGGTCGAGGTGTTCGAGGATCGTGTAGCGGCCCGGCCGGGTCTGCGGAGCGAACTCCACGACCTTGACGAACTCGTCCACGGTGAAGCCGATCTCCTCCGGCAGCACGGGCAGGCCGTGGCGGCGCAGCACCTCGGCCATGTACGCGGACTCCTCGCGGGCACCGCGCAGGTGCATCGCGAAGGCCGCGCCGAGGCCGCACTGCTCGCCGTGGCTGGCGGCGCGCTTGGGGTGGAGGAGGTCGAAGGCGTGGTTGATCTCGTGGCAGGCGCCGGACGCCGGCCGCGAGTCGCCCGAGATCGACATGGAGATCCCGGTCAGGACCAGACCCTCGGCGAGCACCTGCAGGAAGCCGTCGTCGCCGACGCCACCGGGGTGGCGCAGGACGGCTTCGCCTGCCTGGCGGGCCATGGCGGCCGCGAGGCCGTCTATGTCCTCGCCGCGCTCGCGGGCGGCCAGCTCCCAGTCCGCGACCGCGGAGATGTTGGACAGGGCGTCGCCGATGCCGGAGCGCACGAAGCGGACCGGGGCCTCACGGATGATGTCGAGGTCGATCACGACGGCGATCGGGTTGGGCACGCCGTAGCTGCCGCGGCCCGCGTCGTTGTCGAGGGTCGCGACGGGCGAGCACAGGCCGTCGTGCGACAGGTTCGTCGCGACGGCGACCAGCGGCAGACCGACCCGGGCCGCGGCGAACTTGCCGCAGTCGATGATCTTGCCGCCGCCGAGCCCGACGATCGCGTCGTAGCGGCCGGCCCGCTTCACGTTGTCGGCCAGCTGGATGGCGTCGTCGAGCGTGCCGCCGTCGACCTCGAACCAGTCGGCGTTGGGCAGCGACGGGGCCAGCCGGGTGCGCAGGGCCGCGCCCGAGCCACCGCTGATCGCGATGGCCAGGCGCCCCGTGGACGACGAGATCCTCTGGTCGGCGAGGACGCCGGCGAGGTCGTTGAGCGCCCCCGGCCGGATGTCGACGACGACCGGCGAGGGAATGAGCCTCGTCAGTACTGGCACGCGATCTCCCGGGCCTTGGCGAGGTCCTCGTGGTTGTCGATCTCGACCCACGGCACGTCGCCGATCGGAGCGACGTCGACCTTGAAGCCGCGGTTCACGAGCTCCTGGTAGCCGTCCTCGTAGTACAGCTGCGGGTCACGCTCGTACGTGGCCTTCAGGGCGTCGGCGAGCTCGTCGGCCGCCTCGCCCTCGATGAGGGTCACACCGATGTACTCGCCCGTGGCCTCGGCCGGCTCCATGAGCTTCGTGATCTTCTGGACGCCCTTGGCGGGGTCCACGACGACCTTCATCTCCTCGTCGCCCAGGTTCTTGACCGTGTCGAGCGCGAGGATGATCTTCTTGCCGTCGCCGCGGGCGGCGAGCAGGGTCTTCTCGACCGAGACCGGGTGCACGGTGTCGCCGTTGGCGAGGATCACCGAGTGCTTGATGGCGTCACGGCCGCACCACAGGGAGTAGGCGTTGTTCCACTTCTCCGCGATGTCGTTCTCGATGAGCGTCAGCTTCAGGCCGTACTTCGCCTCCAGCGCCGCCTGGCGCTCGTAGACGACCTCCTTGCGGTAGCCGACGATGATGCCGACCTCCGTGAGGCCGATCTCGGCGAAGTTCTTGAGGGTGAGGTCGAGGACGGAGAGCTCGTTCTCGGTCCCCTCGCCCACGACGGGCACCAGAGCCTTGGGGAGCGTCTCGGTGTAGGGGCGGAGCCGGCTGCCGGCGCCGGCGGCCAGGACGAGGCCGATCATGCGGGTTCTCCTTCATCGTGAACGGCGGGTGCCCCGCGGCGGGCGGAGGCGACCCAGAAGCGGATGCTCTCGGCGAGCACCACGAGTGCCACGAACACGGCGCAGGCCGTGAGCGCGACGGTGAAATCTGTGGCGGTGAGCAGCGCGGCCAGCACGGCGACCACCAGGGTCCGGCCTTCGTGCCCGCCGATCGTTCGGACCAGCCACCGGGGCGGCGCGCCGGTGCCGCCGCGGATGCGGTACACCGTGTCGTAGTGATGGTAGGCGACCGCCGCCACCAGTCCGAAAGCCGCGGGCAAGGCACCGTTCACGTCCGCGCGGGCCGCGAGGACCAGGATCGTGAGGTACTCGGAGGCCCGGAAAATCGGGGGGACGAGCCAGTCGAGGGCGCCCTTGAGGGGGCGGGCGACGGCGAGGCCCGACGTGACGCAGTACACGGCCGCGGCGACCACGGGCCAGACGCTGCCGAAGTCCGTGAGCGCGCTCACCGTGACGACCGCCACGCCGCCGATCGCGGCGACGACGGGCGCGGCGGCGCCGCGGCCGATCCGGGCGACGGCCTCGGCGAGCGGGCCGGAGTCGGCCAGGTCGGCGAGGGCCTCGGCGGCCCGGTCGGTGCGGTGGGCCCGGCGGGTCAGCGAGCGCAGGACGCGGCCCGCGGTGGTGTAGCAGGCGGCGAGGGCGCAGCCGACCAGGAGCATGTAGAAGGTGATGCGCGGGGTGGTGAGCGCGGTGAACAGGGCGATGAGCGCCCAGCGCTCGCCGATCGGCAGCACGATCATCCGGCGCACCCAGACCGTCCAGCCGACGCTGTCGAGCTTGTCGGAGAGGGCGGCGGTGGGGCTGGTGTTGGCGGTGGCGTCGTGGTTCGCCTCGTTGAAGGAGAAGTCGACGACGTGCCGGCAGGTCTGCAGGACCATGGCGCCGAGCGCGAGGGCCCACACGTCGTCGCCGGACGCGTTGGCCGCGCCGAGGGCGAGGCCCGCGTAGTAGGCGTACTCCTTGGCGCGGTCGAACGTGGCGTCGAGCCAGGCGCCCATCGTCGAGTACTGCAGCGAGTAGCGGGCGAGCTGCCCGTCGGTGCAGTCCAGGACGAAGGAGAAGAGGAGGAGCACGCCCGCGGCGACGAAGCCGGGGCGGGTGCCGGTGGCCGCGCAGCCCGCCGCGATCAGGGCGGTGAGCAGCGACGCGGTGGTGACCTGGTTCGGGGTCAGGCCGCGGCGTGCGCACCAGCGCGCGATGTAGCGGGAGTACGGGCTGATGCAGTACGTGGTGAAGAAGCCGTCCCGGGCCTTGACCGCGGTGCGCAGCCGGATCGCCTCGTCGTCGACGGCGGCGACGGCCTGACGGACCTCGTTGCGGGCCTGGGGGTCGGCGGGCACGGCGGCGACGAGCTCACCGAGCTCGGGCCGGTGCACGTCGGTGCCGTCGGCCTCGATGCCGTGCGCCAGGGCGTCGGGCGTGATGCCCGTCTCCTTCGCGGCCTGTTCGAGCGCCGGGCGGGCCGCGGCCTGCACGGTGACGGCGCCGGGGATCGCGGAGGCGGGGAAACGCGGGTCGGTGAGGCCGAGGCGCAGGGCGTGGACATGGCCCACGAAGCCCGCGTCGACGACCGCGACGCGCTGGTCGCCCGGGACGCCGGCCAGCGCCGCTGCGGCGTCGGCGGGGTCCGGGGCGAGCCGTACGTCGAAGCCGAGGGCCCGCAGATCGCCCTCCAGGGACGAGCCGGGCACCGGCTGACCGGTGACGATGGCGGTCGACAGACGAACTCACTCCTCGGTGCCGGCGCACGGGTGCACCGGTCTCGCGCACGATCGGGGGGCGCCCTGGGACACCTGCGCAGCAGGGTCGGCCGGGCGGCATGTCGGCAGAGGCTATCGGATGACGGGAAGCGGACGTTCACCGCCCGTTTACGGCCCGACAAGCCTCTGTCCCCTGCGGTCCGGGCGGGCGCCGCCGTCGTACGACGGGCCCCGGGCCGCGCGGTCATCATTGTCGATCAAGGCCCCGGGCCACAAACCCTGGGCCTACGCCGCCCCGCTTAGGGTGGTGCGTCATGACATGGCTGATCACCGGCGGAGCCGGATACATCGGGGCACACGTGGCACGGACGATGGCGGCTGCCGGCGAGCGCGTGGTCGTCGTGGACAACGTCACGTCGGGGGTGCCCGAGCGACTGCCCGCGGACGTGGTGCTGGTCCGGGGCTCGGCCCTGGACCAGGAGCTGGTGCGCCGGGTGTGCGACGGGTACGCGGTGACCGGGGTCGTGCACCTGGCCGCGCACAAGCAGGTCGGCGAGTCCGTGGCGCGCCCCGAGCTGTACTACCGGGACAACCTGGGCGGCCTCGCGACGCTCCTGGAGACGGTCGCGGACGCGGGCGTGCGCCGCTTCGTGTTCTCCTCGTCGGCCGCCGTGTACGGCAATCCGGACACCGGCGTCATACCCGAGTCGACGCCGTGCGCGCCGGTGAACCCGTACGGCGAGACGAAGCTCGCGGGCGAGTGGCTGGTGCGGGCGTCCGGGCAGGCGCACGGCATGGCGACGACGTGTCTGCGCTACTTCAACGTGGCGGGCGCGGCCGAGCCCGCGCTCGCGGACACCGGGGTCTTCAACGTGATCCCGATGGTGTTCGACCGGCTCACCCGCGGCGAGGCCCCGCGGATCTTCGGCGACGACTACCCGACGCCGGACGGCACCTGCATCCGGGACTACGTGCACGTGGCCGACCTTGCCGAGGCGCATCTGGCGGCGGCACGCCGGCTGACCCGCCCGGACGTGAGCGGCGATCTCACGGTGAACATCGGTACGGGGCACGGCGCCTCGGTGCGTGAGCTGATCGACATCATCGGGGAGGTCACCGGGATCGCCACGCCCGCGATCGTCGAGCCGCGCCGCCCCGGGGACGCGCCGCGCGCGGTCGGCGCCACCGAGCTGGCGGGCAAGGAGCTCGGCTGGACGGCCTCGCGCTCGGTCCGCGACATGATCGAGTCGGCCTGGGCCGGCTGGTGCCTCAGGCACCCCGAGGCCGCCGCGCGCTGCGCGCGATGATCGCCGCGACGCCCTGACCTGCACACATACCGTTCAGCGTTTTCGCAGGTCAGGGCACATGACAACGGTGTTCACCGCCATGTTTGCGGATACCCCCTCCCCGTAGTTGACTGGGGTGGCCGGCCCGTTCCGGGGCGGTGGGGGAGAGCCGAGCGGAGGGCGGTTTCGATGGGTGCCGGGCACAGCCACGACCACGGGCACGGACCGACGACGGGGACGGCCGCGGCCGCGCACCGGGGGCGGCTGCGGATCGCCCTCGGGATCACGCTCACCGTGATGGTGGTCGAGATCGTCGGCGGGGTCCTGGCCGACTCGCTGGCCCTGGTCGCGGACGCCGCCCACATGGCCACGGACGCGCTGGGCCTCGCGATGGCCCTGCTCGCCATCCACTTCGCGAACCGCCCGCCGACCGAGCAGCGCACGTTCGGCTACGCCCGCGCCGAGATCCTGGCCGCGCTCGCCAACTGCCTGCTGCTGCTCGGCGTCGGCGGCTACGTCCTGGTCGAGGCGGTCCAGCGGTTCGTCGAGCCGGCCGACACGGCGGGCGGCCTGACCATCGTGTTCGGCCTCATCGGTCTCGTGGCGAACATGATCTCGCTGTCGCTGCTGGTCAAGGGACAGCAGGAGAGCCTGAACGTCCGGGGCGCCTTCCTGGAGGTGGCCGCCGACGCGCTGGGTTCGCTCGCGGTGCTGATCTCGGCCGTGATCATCCTGACGACCGGCTGGCAGGCCGCGGACCCGATCGCCTCGCTGATCATCGGCCTCATGATCGTCCCGCGTACGGTGAAGCTGCTGCGCGAGACACTGAACGTGCTTCTGGAGTCGGCGCCGAAGGGTGTCGACATGGCGGACGTGCGGGCCCACATCCTCGCGCTGCCCGGCGTCGAGGACGTGCACGACCTGCACGCCTGGACCATCACCTCGGGCATGCCGGTGCTCTCCGCGCACGTCGTGGTCAGCCAGGACGTGCTGAGCACGATCGGGAACGAGAAGATGCTGCACGAGCTGCAGGGCTGTCTCGGCGACCACTTCGACGTGGAGCACTGCACGTTCCAGCTGGAGCCCACGGGGCACGCCGAGCACGAGGCGAAACTCTGCCACTGACCCGCCGGGGGCGTGGTAGCTTGGCGGCCGTTCTCGAAGGAGGTGGGTTGATGACTGTCGTCGCGGTGACCGCTGCCGTGCGCAGCGACAGGTGCATCCCCACTCTCCGGGCCACCGGCTGACCCCTTTCCGCGCTCTCGCGCGCCGTCGGCCGGGCCCCTTCACAAAGGTTTCCGTCTTGACCGACGACCAGAAGTCGACCGACGACCAGAGCGCGAACGCCGTTCGCGACTCCTTCTTCGCCCTGCACCACGGGCTGCCCCGGCAGGGCCCCGGCTCCGATGCCACCACCCTGCGGCTGCTCTCCTTCGCGGGCCCGCTGCCCGCCCGGCCGCGCATCCTCGACCTGGGCTGCGGTCCGGGCCGCTCCGCGCTCCTGCTCGCGGAGGTGACCGGGGGCGAGGTGACCGCCGTGGATCTGCACGAGCCGTTCCTCGACGAGCTGCGGGCGGCCGCCCGCGCGCGCGGGCTCGACGACCGGGTGCACGCGGTGGCCGCCGACATGGGCGACCTGCCGTACCCGGCGGGCTCGTTCGATCTGATCTGGGCCGAGAGCTCGGCGTACAGCATCGGCTTCGACACCGCCCTCGCGCGGTGGCGGCCGCTGCTCGCGCCGGGCGGCACGCTCGCCCTCACCGAGTGCGAGTGGACCTCCGACGCCCCCTCCCCCGAGGCACGCGCCTTCTGGGAGGAGCACTACAAACTGCGTACGACCGAGGAGAACCTGCGGGCCTGCACGGCCGCCGGGTACGCGGTGCTCGGCGTGCGCCATCAGCCCGAGTCCGACTGGGACGAGTACTACGAGCCGCTCGCCGCGCGGGCCGAGGCCGCCGATCCGTCCCGTCCCGGGATGGCCGGGGCGCTGGCGGGCACGCACGCGGAGCTGGCGATGCGGCGCGAGCACGGCGCCGAGTACGGGTACACGGGCTACACGCTGCGCCCCGTCGACGCGTGGCCGACCCGGCCGGAGATCCCGGCGGACCGGGAGGCCGTGCACGGCGTCAACGCGGCGGCGTTCCCCACCCCGGCCGAGGCCGATCTCGTGGACGCGCTGCGCGCCGACGCGTCGGCCTGGCTGGACGGTCTCTCCTGCGTCGCCCAGGCGCCGGACGGGTCGGTCGCCGCGTACGCGCTGATCACCCGCTGCACGGTGGGCGGGGCGCCGGCCGCCGCGCTGGCGCCGGTGGCCGTCCGGCCCGAGTACCAGCGCTCGGGGGCCGGGGCGGCCGTGGTCCGGGCGGTGCTCGACGCGGCCCGCGCGCGGGGTGAGCGGCTCGTGGTGGTGCTCGGACATCCGGAGTACTACCCGCGCTTCGGGTTCACGCCCGCTTCGGGGTTCGGTGTCCGGGCGTCCTTCGAGGTGCCGGACGAGGCGCTGATGGCGCTCGACCTCGGCGGTGGCGACGATTCCGCGCCGATCCCGCGGGGCAAGATCACCTACCCGACCGCGTTCGGCGTCTGATCCACGCCGGACGCGGTGTCCTGCCCGGCCGTGACGGCCGGGCGGGACATGCGGGGGTCTGTACGTGCGGGCACTGTTCGTCCCGTACGGCAGACTTGGGGTTCGAGGACCGAAGCTAAGGATGGGTATGCCGATCACACCTGCCACCGCGGCGCACAGCTCGTCGAACGGCACCGGAGAAGCGATCTTGCTGGAACTCGTGGACGAGGACGGCAGGACGATCGGCACGGCGGAGAAGCTCGCGGCCCATCAGCCGCCGGGTCAGCTGCACCGCGCGTTCTCCGTGTTCCTCTTCGACGAGCAGGGCCGGCTGCTGCTGCAGCAGCGCGCGCTGGGCAAGTACCACTCCCCCGGCGTGTGGTCGAACACGTGCTGCGGGCACCCGTACCCGGGCGAGGCACCGTTCGCGGCGGCGGCCCGGCGTACGTTCGAGGAGCTGGGGGTCTCGCCGTCGCTGATGGCGGAGGCGGGCACCGTGCGCTACAACCACCCTGACCCGGAGTCGGGCCTGGTGGAGCAGGAGTTCAACCACCTGTTCGTCGGCCTGGTGCAGGCGCCGCTCGCCCCGGATCCGGAGGAGGTCGGGGCGAGCGCGTTCGTGACCGCCGCCGAGCTGGCCGAGCGGCATGCGCGGGACCCGTTCTCGGCGTGGTTCATGACCGTGCTCGACGCGGCCCGGCCCGCGGTGCGCGAGCTGACGGGCCCGTCGGCGGGCTGGTAGCCGAGCTCAGTACGCCGCGGGCGGCTGGAGGGGCAGGGCGGCCCAGATGACCTTGCCCCCGCTCGCGGTGTGCTCGACGTCGCAGACGCCGCCCGCCTCGGCGGTGATCTCCCGCACGAGGAGCAGCCCGCGGCCGCCGGTCTGGCCGCTGGTGGCCTCCAGGGCGGTGGGCCGGTACGGGTGGTCGTCCTCGACGGAGACCCGCACCCACTCGGCACCCACCGCGACCTCGACGGCGAGCATCGGCGAGAGCAGGGCGGCGTGCCGCACCGCGTTCGTGACGAGCTCCGAGACGATCACGAGAAGTCCGTGGACCAGGTCGTCGGAGGCGGGTACGCCCTGCCGGGCGAGGAGTTCGCGGACCGCGCGGCGGGCCTGCGGCACCGAGGCGTCGACCGCCTGCGCGGTGAACCGCCAGATCCCTTCGTAGGGCAGGGGGGCCTCCAGGGCCGGGCCGGGCGGCGCCGCCCCGCCGCCCTGCGGCCCTGGACGGGAGTCCCGCCCCTGGTCGCTCATCGTCCGGTCGCCGCCCTTGCGCTCGATTGTCACCACCCCTCGAGTGTGGGAATCCCCTGGTCCGTACCGCTCGACTGACCATAAGTCGGCGACTATCGACGGAATTTGACCGTCGGCGAGTGTCCCGGTCAGGTCTGCGACCGGTCCTGCACCGGTTGTTCGCCTTTCGGAGGCTCTTCAGCTTGTTGTACGAGGCTGACGATGCGCCGGCCGCCCAGTCCCGTCGCCAGCAGGCCGAGCCCGTCGAAGAGCAGGGCGAGCGAGAAGAAGCAGCCCAGGACGTAGCGGCTGGAGTCCGGCCAGTTGCCGAGGACCAGGACGCCGAGCAGGATGCCGAAGGCGCCCTGCACGAGGGTCCAGCCGAACTGCGGCCCGCGCACGACGAGACCGCCGACGAGGCGGAAGACGCCGCCGGTGAGGAACAGCAGCGCGGCGAACATGGTGAGCGCCTCGGCCGTGCCCTCCGGATGCCGGATCACGACGACGCCGGCCGCCAGGTCGAGGGCGGCGACGACGCAGCCGAGCCAGAAGTAGTTCGTGCCACGGGCCTGGACCGCGTGCAGCAGGCCGACGAGGCCGCCGATGAGCAGCAGCCAGCCGAAGAGCAGCATCGAGGTGAGCGTGGCGAAGGCTGTGTAGGCGAGGCCGACGACGCCCGCGAGGACGAGCAGGCCGCCCAGGACGGCGATGGCGCCGAGACCGCGGCGCAGCTTCCTGCGTTCGCCCGCCGCCTCCTGTGTGGGTGGGTCCGCGGCGTGCGGACGGTCGTGACGGTCATGGTCGTGATGGTCGCTACGGGCCATCGGCGCCTCCTCCCGGCACCCCTCATCGATCGTACGTTCGCGGCCTGCGGATAGCATCCGGCCATGGTTCCCCCGACCGCACAGCGGCTCACGCACGAGGTCACGGACGGTGTCGCGACCGTCGTCATCGATCACCCCGCCAAGCGCAACGCCATGACCGACGCGATGTGGGCGGCGCTGCCCCCGCTGCTCGCGGAACTGGCCGCGGACCCGGCGGTGCGCGCGCTGGTGCTCACCGGCGCCGGTGACACCTTCTGCGCGGGCGCCGACATCTCCACGCTGGGGCAGGGCGCGGCGCCCGGGCTCGCGGTGGCGGCGGAGGACGCGCTCGCCGCGTTCCCCAAGCCGACGCTCGCCGTGGTGCGCGGGTACTGCGTGGGCGGGGGCTGCCAGTTGGCGGCGGCCTGCGATCTGCGGTTCGCGGCCGAGGGCGCGCTGTTCGGGGTGACGCCGGCCAAGCTGGGGATCGTCTATCCGGCGTCCTCCACGCGCCGGCTCGCGGACCTGGTGGGCCCGGCGGGCGCCAAGTACCTGCTGTTCTCCGGCGAGTTGATCGGCACCGAGCGGGCGCTGCGGACCGGGCTCGTCGACGAGGTGTGGCCACAGGAGGAACTCGACAAGCGGGTCGTCAAGTTCACGCGCGTGCTGGCCTCGCGCTCCCAGCTGACGCAGGCCGCGGCGAAGGAGTTCGCGGCGGGCCGCGCCGACCGGGAGCCGTACTGGGCGGAGCAGGCGCGGGGCAGCGGCGACACCGCCGAGGGTGTCGCCGCGTTCCTGGAGCGGCGTCCGGCCCGCTTCGAGTGGACCGCGAAGTCCTAGGCTCGGGCTAGCCGCGCGTGCTGCGGAAGCGCTCGACCAGGTGGGCCGGGGCCTTCTCCGGGGATCCGGCGTCGTAGGGCGGCTGGGGGTCGTACTCGGTCATGAGCTGGACGGCCTGCGCGGTCTCGTCGCCGGCGATCCGGCCGACGAGGGTGAGCCCCATGTCGATGCCGGAGGAGACGCCCGCGGCGGTGACGTACTTGCCGTCGAAGACGACCCGGCGGCCCGTGGAGCGGGCGCCGAGCTTGTTCAGTTCCTCCAGGGCGAGCCAGTGCGAGGTGGCCTCGCGGCCGTCGATCAGTCCGGCGGCGGCGAGCGCGAGGGAGCCGGTGCACACGGACGTGGTCCAGGTGGTGTGCGCGTCGGCCGCGCGCAGCCAGCCGAGCAGCGCCTCGTTCTCCGTCTGGTCGCTCTGGACCGGGCCGCCGGGGACCACGACGATGTCCGGGGCCGGAACCTCGTCGAAGGTCTTGTCGGCGACGAGCGCGAGCCGCCCCGAGTCGTCGCGGACCGGCCCGGTCCGCTCGGCGACGAAGACGACGTCGGCGCCGGGCAGGCCGCCGAGGGTCTGGTACGGGCCGATGGCGTCCAGGGCGGTGAAGCGCTCGTAGAGGGCGATGCCGATCTGCATCGGGTTCCTTTCGGTGGTGGGACGGTTCGGTTCAGGGACGCGCGCGGAACCGGAGGCGGTACTCCGCGGGCGGGGTGCCGAGGGTCCTGAGGAAGGCGCGCCGCATGGCCTCGGGCGTGCCGTAGCCGCTGGCCCGGGAGACCTCCTCGACACCGGCCGCGGTGTCCTCCAGCAGGCGGCGGGCGTGCTCGACGCGGACGCGGTCCACGTAGCGGCCCGGGGTCAGCCCGGTCTCGGCGCGGAAGGCGCGGGCGAAGTGGCGCGGTGAGAGGCGGGCGCGGGCGGCGAGGGCGTCCACGGACAGGTCCTCGCCCGGGTGCTCGGTGACCCACTGCTGGACCTCGCGCAGCGGTTCGCGGCGGGCGGTCTGGGCGGCGAGCTGGGCGCTGAACTGGGCCTGGTTGCCGGGACGGCGCAGGAAGACGACGAGCGCCCGGGCGATCGCGAGCGCCGTGTCCCGGCCGTGGTCCTCCTCGACGAGGGCGAGCGCGAGGTCGATGCCCGCGGTGACTCCGGCGGAGGTCGCGACCTTGCCGTCGCGTACGTAGATGGGGTCCGGGTCGACCTCGACCTCGGGGTGCTCGCGGGCGAGCCGGGCGCAGTAGGCCCAGTGCGTGGTGGCCCGGCGGCCGTCGAGCAGGCCCGCCTCGGCGAGCAGGATCGCGCCGGTGCAGACCGAGACGATCCGCTCGGCGCGCGGGGCGTGCTCGCGCAGCCAGCGGACGAGCCGGGGGTCGGGGTCGCGGGTGGCGTGGCCGCCGGGGACGAGCAGGGTGTGCGGGACGGGCGCGCCGTCGAGCGCGAGGTCGGGCACGAGGGTCAGGCCGCTGGAGGTCCGCACGGGCGCCCCGTCGAGCGACGCGGTGCGCACGCGGTACCCGGCCTCGGGTCCCACGCCGGCGAAGACCTCGACGGGGCCGGTGACGTCGAGGCTCTGGACCTGGTCGTAGAGCGTGACCAGGACGGTGCGCGTCGGCGGGACCGGAGGGCGTGGCGGCATGGATGTCATTCTTCGGGGGCGGCGGGGACGGCCGCAATGACGAGCAGCCCACCTTTCCGGCCATCGTTTCCGTGCCCGCACTGGCATCACGTACCGACCGGTCAGTAACGTACGGGCATGACTTCCGAAGACGCCCTGCGGGCCGCCCGCCGCTGTCACAACGTGCTGAACCCCTTCCACTCGACGCACTACTTCTCGCCCGACCTCGCCGAGGAGCTCGCCGCGGTGGGTGTCACCGACCGCGGCGCCACCTATTTCGCGGCCCGCGCCGCCGCCATGGGAGCCGTCGGCCCCGGCCCCGTGACGGCCGCCTTCTACAACTTCAACCACGAACTCGTGGCCCGGCACCTGCCCGCGGTCTGGAGCCTCGCCTCCCCCGAGACCGTCCTCGCCGCACGCGAGCGCGCCGTCGACTCGACCCTGCGCCGGCTGCTCGGCGCGGACGTGCTCGCCTCCCCGGAGATGGCCGAGGCCGCCGAGCTCGCCCTGCGCGCCACCGAGGCCTGCACGCGGCACGCCCGCCCCCTGTACGCGGCCCACGCCGACCTGCCGGTGCCGGACGCGCCGCACCTCGCGTACTGGCACGCGACGACGCTGCTGCGCGAGCACCGCGGCGACGGTCACCTGGCGGTCCTGCTCGGCGCCGACCTCGACCCGCTCGAGGCGCTCGTCAGCCATGTCGCCACCGGCAAGGGCATGGCCCCCAAGTGGCTGCTCGTCACGCGCGGGTGGAGCCGCGACGACTTCGACGCGGCGGCCAGCCGGCTGCGCGCGCGGGGCCTGCTGACCGACGACGCGGAGCTCACGCTGACCGAGGCGGGCACCGCGCTGCGAGCCGACATCGAGGCCCGCACCGACCGGCTGGACCGCGCACCCTACGAGCACCTCGGCGCCGCGGGCGTGGCCCGGCTGACCGAGCTGGCGTCCGGCTTCACCGGGACGGCGCTGGGCAACGGCGCGTTCCCCGCCGACCTCATCGGCAAGGCCGCCTGACCTCCGCCGCGACCCGGCCGGGTCGCGCCCTGATCCTCCGTTGACGGTGCCACCTGCCACAATTGCGGCGCAACGTCAGTCGACATAGGCGGTACGGGATCGTGGCGACACCCACTGTTGGGTCCATCGAAGGCAGGATTGCCGAGGAACTCGGCGTCCGGGAGCGGCAGGTGAAGGCTGCCGTCGACCTCCTTGACGGCGGTTCGACGGTGCCCTTCATCGCCCGCTACCGCAAGGAGGCGACGGAGTCCCTCGACGACGCCCAGCTGCGCACCCTGGAGGAGCGGCTGCGGTATCTGCGCGAGCTGGAGGAGCGCCGCACCGCCGTGCTCGACTCCGTGCGCGAGCAGGGCAAGCTGACCGAGGAGCTGGAGGCGCGGATCCGCGCCGCCGACACCAAGGCGCGCCTGGAGGACATCTACCTCCCGTTCAAGCCGAAGCGCCGCACCAAGGCGCAGATCGCGCGCGAGGCCGGGCTCGAGCCGCTGGCGCAGGGGCTGCTCGGCGACCCGTCGGTGGATCCGCTCGCCGCCGCCGCCGCGTTCGTCGACGCCGACAAGGGCGTCGCCGATCCGCAGGCGGCGCTGGACGGCGCCCGCTCGATCCTCACCGAGCGCTTCTCCGAGGACGCCGACCTCATCGGCGAGCTGCGCGAGCGCATGTGGACGCGGGGCCGGCTCGCGGCGAAGGTGAAGTCGGGCAAGGAGGAGGCGGGGGCCAAGTTCTCCGACTACTTCGACTTCGCGGAGCCCTTCAAGGAGCTGCCCTCGCACCGCGTCCTGGCGATGCTGCGCGGCGAGAAGGAGGACGTGCTCGAGCTCGTCCTGGAGCCGGAGCAGCCGGCCGACGACGGGGCGCCCTCCTCGTACGAGCCGATCGTCGCCGACCGGTTCGGGATCCGGAACCAGGGGCGGCCCGGCGACAAGTGGCTGGCCGACACGGTCCGTTGGGCCTGGCGCACGCGCATCCTGGTGCACCTCGGGATCGACCTGCGGCTGCGGCTGCGCACGGCCGCCGAGGACGAGGCCGTCAAGGTCTTCGCGGCGAACCTGCGGGACCTGCTGCTCGCCGCCCCGGCGGGCACGCGCGCGACGCTGGGCCTCGACCCCGGCTTCCGTACCGGCGTCAAGGTGGCCGTCGTCGACGCGACCGGCAAGGTCGTCGCGACGGACGTCATCCACCCGCACGTCCCGGCGAACCGGTGGGACGACGCGATCGCCAAGCTGGCCAAGCTGTCCAAGGAGCACGCGGTCGACCTGATCGCGATCGGGAACGGGACGGCGTCCCGCGAGACCGACAAGCTCGCCGGTGAACTCATCACCAAGCACCCCGAGTTGAAGCTCACCAAGGTGATGGTGAGCGAGGCGGGCGCCTCCGTGTACTCGGCCTCCGCGTTCGCCTCGCAGGAGCTGCCCGACATGGACGTGTCGCTGCGCGGCGCGGTCTCGATCGCGCGCCGGCTCCAGGACCCGCTGGCCGAGCTCGTGAAGATCGACCCGAAGTCGATCGGTGTCGGCCAGTACCAGCACGACCTGAGCGAGGTGAAGCTCTCGCGTTCGCTGGACGCCGTGGTCGAGGACTGTGTGAACGGCGTGGGCGTGGACGTGAACACGGCGTCGGCCCCGCTCCTCGCGCGCGTGTCCGGCATCAGCGCCGGCCTCTCGGAGAACATCGTGTCGCACCGCGACGCCAACGGGCCGTTCACCAGCCGCAAGGGCCTCAAGGACGTCGCCCGGCTCGGCCCGAAGGCGTACGAGCAGTGCGCGGGCTTCCTGCGGATCCGGGGCGGGGACGACCCGCTGGACGCGTCGTCCGTGCACCCGGAGGCGTACCCGGTGGTGCGGCGGATGGCCAAGTCGACGGGTGGCGCGGTCGGTTCGCTGGTCGGCGACACGGGGACGCTGCGCTCGCTGCGGGCGGCGGACTTCGTGGACGACACGTTCGGTCTGCCGACCGTGACGGACATCCTGAAGGAGCTGGAGAAGCCGGGGCGCGACCCGCGGCCCGCCTTCAAGACGGCCACCTTCAAGGAAGGCGTCGAGAAGATCTCCGACCTGGAGCCGGGGATGGTCCTCGAGGGTGTCGTCACGAACGTGGCGGCGTTCGGCGCGTTCATCGACATCGGTGTGCACCAGGACGGGCTCGCGCACGTGTCGGCGCTGTCCCGGACGTACGTGAAGGACCCGCGCGACGTCGTGAAGCCCGGGGACATCGTGAAGGTGAAGGTGCTCGAGATCGACGTGCCGCGCAAGCGGATCTCGTTGACCTTGCGCCTGGACGACGAGAAGGCCTCCGGCGGGGGCGGGAACGGGGGCTCGGGGCGGAGTGAGCGCGGCGGGGACCGTCGGCCGCCTCAGCAGAAGTCCCGGCGTTCTTCCGGTGCGGGTGCCGCGGGCTCCGCGGGTGGCGGGCGTCAGGGTGCCGGCGCGGCGGGCGGCGGACGTCAGGGTGGCAAGCCCGCGCCCTCGAACTCGGCGATGGCCGACGCCCTGCGCAAGGCGGGGCTGGCCTAAGCGCCGCAGGGGTTGATCGCGGTGGGGAGCTGCGGGCCGGTTCACGGCTGGTCGCGCAGTTCCCCGCGCCCCTTTCGGGGCTTGTCCCGCCCGGAGACTCGCGCACAGCGCGGCAGGGCCTGTCGCGCCGCTGCCAGGGCGCGCTTTCGCTGCGCCGTGTGCAGTAGTGCGGGCTGCCTCGTGGTCTGGAGGCCGTGACGCTGGAGGCGAATCTCGTGCACGCCGTCTCCAGGAGAGCCGATGCCCCCTCACCCGCGCCCCCGCAGTTCCCTCAGAGCCGCCACCGTCGTCGCCGCCTGTCTCGCCCTGCTCGCTCCGGGGGCCGCCGAGGCCGTGGGGCACAAGGATGGGCATCCGCGTGATCCGCTGCAGCGGCAGCTGGAGGAGCTGGTGCGGGCGCCGGGCGGGCCGCCCGGGATCATCGCCGTGCTCGGCGACGGGCACCGGCGCCGGGTCGTGCGGGCCGGGGTCGCGGATCTGGACACCGGGCGCGCGCCGCGGGCCGGAGAGCCGATGCGGATCGCCAGTACCGCGAAGGCGTTCAGCGGGGCCGTCGCCCTGTACCTCGTCGAGCACCGCCTGCTGAAGCTCGACGACACCCTGCGCAAGCGGCTGCCCACGCTGCCCCGGGCCTGGGGCAAGGTGACGCTGCGGCAGCTGCTGAACCACACGAGCGGCCTGCCCGACTACTCCCAGACCCAGGCGTTCGCGGACACCCTGCGCGCCGACCCCCATCACCGTTTCGACTCCCGCCGGCTGCTCGACTACGCCGCCGACCAGCCGCTGCGCTTCCGGCCGGGCTCCCGGTACCAGTACTCCAACTCCGACAACATCGCCGTGGCGCTGATGGCGGAGGCGGTCACCCATGTCCCGTACGAGCGGCTGCTCGCCGAGATCGTGTACAGGCCGCTCGGGCTGCACCGGACCAGCCTGCCGCAGGGATTCCGGATGCCGGAGCCGTATCTGCACGGGTACGACGTCAGCCCGCCCGAGCCGACGGAGGACGTGAGTGAGCTGATCGGGATGTCCGGGGTGTGGGCGTCCGGCGGCATCGTCTCCACGCCCTCCGACATGAGCCGCTTCATCGGCGCGTACGCCGGAGGCCGCCTGTACGGGCCCGGGCGGGACGTCGTGCGGGAGCAGCGGCGCTGGGTGCCCGGCGGGGCGTCCGAGCCCGCGGGGCCGGGGCGCAACGACGCCGGGCTCGCCCTCTTCCGGTACACGACCCGGTGCGGGGTCGTGCTCGGGCACACCGGCAACACCGCGGGCTACACCCAGCTGATCGCGGCCACGCCGGACGGGCGCAAGTCGCTGACCTTCTCCGTGAACACGCAGATCAACGAGCGCTCGAAGCCGGAGCTCCTGAAGCGGCTGCGGGCCGTGCAGGAGAACTTCGTCTGCGCCCTCCTGCGCGGGAAGAGCTGAGGCGTCCGCTCTAGCGCTCGGTCACCTTGCCGTCGGCGACTTCGAGGCGGCGCCCGACGTGCACCGCGTCGAGCATCCGCCGGTCGTGGGTGACCAGGAGCAGGGTGCCCTCGTAGGAGTCCAGGGCCGATTCCAGCTGCTCGATGGCCGGCAGGTCGAGGTGGTTGGTGGGCTCGTCCAGGACCAGGAGGTTGACGCCCCGACCCTGGAGGAGGGCGAGGGCCGCACGGGTGCGTTCGCCGGGTGAGAGGGTCTCGGCGGGGCGCAGCACGTGCTCCGCCTTCAGGCCGAACTTGGCGAGCAGGGTGCGCACGTCGGCCGGCGCCGTGTCGGGCACGGCGGCACAGAACGCGTCGAGCAGCGTCTCGGGGCCGTGGAACAGGGCGCGGGCCTGGTCGACCTCGCCGACGACGACGCCCGGGCCGAGCGCGGCGTGGCCGGAGTCGAGCGGCGCGCGGCCCAGCAGGGCGGCGAGGAGGGTCGACTTGCCCGCGCCGTTCGCCCCGGTGATCGCGACGCGGTCGGCCCAGTCGATCTGGAGGGTGACCGGGCCGAGACGGAAGTCGCCGCGCGCCAGTTCGGCGTCGCGCAGGGAGGCGACCACGGCGCCGGAGCGCGGGGCGGCCGCGATCTCCATGCGCAGCTCCCACTCCTTGCGGGGCTCGTCGACGACGTCGAGGCGCTCGATCATGCGCTGCGTCTGGCGGGCCTTGGCGGCCTGCTTCTCGCTGGACTCGCTGCGGAACTTGCGGCCGATCTTGTCGTTGTCGCTCGCCTTGCGCCGCGCGTTCTTGACGCCCTTGTCCATCCAGGAGCGCTGCATCTGGGCCCGGCCCTCCAGAGCGGACCGCTTGTCGGCGTACTCCTCGTACTCGTCGCGGGCGTGCCGGCGGGCGACGTCGCGCTCCTCCAGGTAGGCCTCGTAGCCGCCCCCGTAGAGGTTGATCTGCTGCTGGGCGAGGTCGAGTTCGAGGACCTTGGTGACGGTGCGGGTGAGGAACTCGCGGTCGTGGCTGACGACGACGGTTCCGGCGCGCAGGCCGCGTACGAAGCTCTCCAGGCGCTCGAGGCCGTCGAGGTCGAGGTCGTTGGTCGGCTCGTCCAGGAGGAAGATGTCGTAGCGGGAGAGCAGCAGCGAGGCGAGGCCCGCGCGGGCGGCCTGGCCGCCGGAGAGCGAGGTCATGGCCTGGTCGAGGCCGACGCTCAGGCCGAGCTGGCCGGCGACCTCCTCGGCGCGCTCGTCGAGGTCGGCGCCGCCGAGGTCCAGCCAGCGCTCCAGGCTCGTCGCGTAGGCGTCGTCGGCGCCGGGCGCGCCGTCGACCAGGGCCTGGGTGGCCTCGTCCATGACGCGCTGGGCCTCGGCGACGCCGGTGCGGCGGGCGAGGAACTCCCGGATCGTCTCGCCGGGGCGGCGCTCCGGCTCCTGCGGCAGGTGGCCGACGGTCGCGCCGGGCGGGGAGAGCCGCAGCTCGCCCTCCTCCGGGGTGCCGAGGCCCGCGAGGAGGCGCAACAGGGTGGACTTGCCCGCGCCGTTGGCGCCGACGAGGCCGATCACGTCGCCGGGGGCGACGACGAGGTCGAGCCCGGTGAACAGGGAGCGGTCACCGTGGCCGGCGGCGAGGTTCTTGGCTACGAGAGTGGCAGTCATCAGGCCGCCGATCCTAAGGCCTGTCCCACCTGCGCCGATCAGCGTGTCATCGGTGCCACCAGGACACTGCCCGTGGTGCGGGCCACGAGGAAGGCCTCTCCCTTGGTCGCGCGGGCGTCGAGCGGGATGCGGTGCCGGCCGGGGCCGAGGACGTCGTCGAAGACGTCGAGGGTGTGGGTGCGGTACAGGCGGTCGAGGCGGTAGGCGGTGATCCGGACCCGGCAGGTGGAGGTGACCTCGAGTCCCGCGGCGCCGTCGGCGGCGACGAGTCCGGTGAGCCGGCGCCGCGTCTCGGGGCCGCGGTCGAGCGCGGCCTCGATCTGGGCGACGAGCAGCGGGATGATCGGCGCGAGTCCGTCCACGTACGCGATGTCGACGCCGGCCTGCTCGAACTGGCGCCGGACGGCCGTGCGCTGGGTCTCCCCGACCGCGCGGCCGAACGCGACGGCGCCGTAGGTGCGCAGTTCCTCGGCGGGGACGCCCGAGGCGTCGTGGACGATCTCGGCGCCGATGCCGATGGTGCGCAGAGCGGCGGCGAGCTTGGCGAGGACGGCGACGCGGGCGCCGATGAGCAGGACGCGGCGGCGGGCAGGCGGTTCGGCGGCCTCGGCGAGCAGCCGTCCGAGCGCGGTGCGGTACTCGGCGCCGCGGAAGCGGAACGGCCCTATGCCGTGGTAGCCGTTGAGCTCCAGGTCGGCGTGTTCGTCGGTCTGCCAGGCGAAGTCGCGCCAGACGACGTCGTCGGTGCCGTCACCGGCCGGTTCGATGGCGGCGGTGACGGCGCCGCACTCCAGTCCCTCGCACTCGGGGCAGCCGTAGATGACGTAGCGGCCCCCGGCGAGCGGGGCCTCGGCCTCCAGGAGCAGGCTCCTGACATGGCCGGTGAAGATGGCGGGCGGGATGTCGGCGGCCAGCGGGGAGACCGCGTCGAGGTCGGAGAGCTGGAACAGCAGCGGGCGCCCGTCGACGATGAAGTCCACGAAGTCCCGGTGGACCTGGAAGTCACCGTTGGCGAGGACTCCACCGGCGCGCATCGCCGGTGCCAGGCCGAAGGTCGCGTACTCGGCAGACATGGCTGGAGTATTCCCACCTGATGCCTGATGTGAGCACGGCATGACACATTCCGCTACGGTCCCGGCGTGAACAGTGACGTGAGCGGCGAAGTGATCGTGGTCGGCGGCGGTGTGATCGGGATGTCCACCGCGCTGACGCTGGCGGAGCGCGGGCGGCGGGTGCGGCTCTGGTCCCGGGACCCGGTGGACCGCACGACCTCGGCGGTGGCGGGCGCCCTGTGGTGGCCGTACCGGATCGATCCGGTGGAGCGGGTGGGGCCGTGGTCGCTGCGGTCGCTGCGCCGGTACGAGGAGTGGGCGGCGCGGCCGGACGAGACGGGCGTGCGGATGGTCGAGGGCGTGCACGCGGGCACCCGGCTGGCCGGGCTCGGCACCTGGGCGGCCGCGGTGACGGGGCTGCGGGACACCTCACGGGGGCTCGCGGCGCGGCTGCCGCTGCTCGACATGCCGGTGCATCTGCGCCTGTTGCGGGAGGAGGCCGAGCGGGCCGGGGTGGTCATGGAGGCGCGCACGGTGACGTCCCTCGACGAGGCGCTGGCGGCGGCCCCGGCGGTCGTGAACTGCACGGGGCTCGGGGCGCGCGAGCTGGTGCCGGACCTGTCGGTGCGGCCGGTGCGCGGTCAGCTGGTCGTCGTACGGAACCCGGGGGTGCGCCACTGGTACGTGTCGGCGGACGAGGGTTCGGACGCGACGACGTACTTCTTCCCGCAGCCGGGCGGGCTGATCCTGGGCGGCACGGCCGAGGAGGACGACTGGTCGCTCGAGCCGGATCCGGCGGTCGCGGCGGCGATCGTCAGGCGCTGCGCGGCCGTGCGGCCGGAGATCGCCGCGATGCGGGTGCTGGGCCACCGGGTGGGGCTGCGCCCGGCGCGTCCGACGGTGCGCATCGAGCGGGAGGTCACCGCCACGGGCCGGGTCCTGGTGCACAACTACGGGCACGGGGGCGCCGGTGTGACGGTGGCGTGGGGTTGTGCGGAGGAGGCGGCGGGGCTCGTCGAGGGCGTGGCCGGGCTGGACGCCTGACGGGCCCCGGCGCCTCCTGCGGGAGGGCTCAGTCCTTGGCGAGCGGGGTGTCGCCCTCCTCCTCGGGGCGCGGTTCCTCGCCGGGTTCGCGGTGGAGGTGCTTGCCGATCGGGTCGCCCTCGGTCTCCAGGCTGTCGCCGGGGCCGATCCGGATCTCGAACTCGCCGCCGTACTTCTCGTGTCCGGCGACGACGGCGGCCTCGACGACCTCGATGCCCATGTTGCCGCGGACGATGAGCGGGTCCTGGCGCAGGTCGCGCATGAGGGACACGCACATGCCGATCATGACGAGGGTGAACGGGGCCGCGACGAGGATCGTGAGGTTCTGCAGGCCGGTGAGGGCGTTGCCCGAGCCGTTGCCGATGAGCAGCATGACGGCGGCGACGGCGCCGGTGACCACGCCCCAGAAGATGACGACGAAGCGGCCGGGTTCCAGGGCTCCCTTCTGCGACAGGGTGCCCATGACGATGGAGGCGGCGTCGGCGCCGGAGACGAAGAAGATCCCGACGAGGATCATGACGAGCAGGCTGGTGGCGGTGGGGATCGGGTACTCGTGGAGCACGCCGAAGAGCTGGGCCTCCGGGGTGTCCGCGCCGCCGAGCTCGCCGCGCTCCTTCAGCTTCATCGAGGTGCCGCCGAAGATCGCGAACCAGACCAGGCTGACCGTGGACGGGACCAGGATGACGCCGCCGACGAACTGACGGATGGTGCGGCCGCGGCTGATGCGGGCGATGAACATGCCGACGAAGGGCGTCCAGGAGATCCACCAGGCCCAGTAGAAGACCGTCCAGCTGCCCAGCCAGTCGGCGACGCCCTTGCCGCTGGAGGCCTCGGTGCGGCCGACGAGCTGGGGCAGGTCACCGAGGTAGGCGCCCAGCGAGGTCGGGATCAGGTCGAGCACGATGATGGTCGGCCCGGCGATGAACACGAAGACGGCGAGGATGAGCGCGAGCACCATGTTGATGTTCGACAGCCACTGGATGCCCTTCTCCACACCGGAGATGGCGGAGGCGACGAACGCGACGGTGAGCACGGCGATGATGGTCACGAGGAGGCCGGTGCTGACCTTGTCCATCCAGTTCAGGACCTCGAAGCCGGAGCCGATCTGGAGCGCGCCGAGGCCGAGCGAGGCCGCGGAGCCGAACAGGGTGGCGAAGATGGCGAGGATGTCGATGACCCGGCCCCAGGCGCCGTGCGCCCGCTCCTCGCCGATCAGCGGCACGAAGACGGAGGAGATGGTCTGCCGCCTGCGGCGGCGGAACGTGCTGTAGGCGATGGCGAGTCCGACGACCGCGTAGATCGCCCACGGGTGCAGCGTCCAGTGGAAGAGCGTGGTCGCCATGGCCGTCTCCATGGCCTCGGCGGCGTCGGCCGGATCGGTGCCCGGCGGCGGCGTCGTGAAGTGCGCGAGCGGCTCGCTGACGCCGTAGAACATGAGGCCGATGCCCATGCCGGCGCTGAACATCATCGCGACCCAGGAGACCGTGCGGAACTCGGGCTCCTCCCCCTCGGCACCCAGGTGGATCTTGCCGTAGCGGCTGATCGCGAGCCACAGGGCGAACACGACGAAGCCGCTCGCGGCGAGCATGAACGCCCAGCCGCCGTTGTGGATCAGGCCGTTGAGCAGCCGGGTCGAGACGCTCTCGAGGTTGTCGGTGGCGACGGATCCCCAGACCACGAAGGCCAGGGTGAGCACGGCGGTGACGCCGAAGACGATCCGGTCGGTGGCCGGGCTCCGGCCACCGACCGGCCCCTGTTCGGGGAGGGGCACGCCCGTGGGTGGATTCTGAGGTTTTGTCACCCTTTAGGGCCTACCACAAACGGCGCGTCCAACACCTCTTCAGCACGCTGTGTCGGGGGTCCCTTCGGTCAGGTGGTACGTGGCGCGGGCATCGAGCAGCAGCGCGACCAGGGCCCGTTCCGACTGCCGGAGCGGCACGAGGACGCCGCTACCCGATTTCCGTACGGAGATGCCGTGCAGCGCCAGTTCGTCCCCGACCTCGGCGTACTGGTCCGCGGTGAGCCGGTATCCGCAGGGCGGGTCCTGGAGGGTCTCGGCGGGTTCGGCCGGGTCGTTGTCGGCGCCGCCCACGTAGACGGGTCCGGTGTCGCGCAGCCCGGCCACGCGGGCGGCGCCGGTCGCCGTCTCGATCTGGCCGCGCCGTTCCCGGGCGAAGTCGAACAGGCCGCCGAGCGCCGCGAGCTGGGAGTCGCGGCGGCGCCGGTTGTTGAGCGCGGGGTCGGCCTCCTCCTCGGGGGTGCCGGGGTCGACGCGGCTCTCGATGAGCAGGCCGACCGCGTGCTTGAGCCCGGAGAGGTTGCGCAGGATGCGCTCCTGGCCGTCCCCCGCGGTCTGCTTGACCGGTTCTCCGGTGACGGGGTCGGTCCAGATGCCGTACGTGCCCGTGGAGTGCCCGGCGGCTTCCGCGGCGGGCCGCACGTACTGACCCGAGAGGGTGCGGGCCTCGTCGTGGACGGCCGCGTCCGTGTTGAGGTTGCGCGGCCAGAGGTCGAAGAGGTCCTTGTCGTAGTACTCGGGGGTGGCCCCGTACTCGTGCAGGTCGTAGATGACGTCCGGCTTGCGGTCGCGGATGACGGCGGCCATCGCGCGGCCCTCGGCGGTCTGCAGGGCGACGTGGTCGCGGTTGATGTCGACGCCGTCGGAGTTGCCCCGGGTGTTCGCGGCGCGGCCGTCGGGGTTGGCGGTCGGCACGACGAGGAGGGTGGTGCGGGACAGGAAGGCGCGGGTGGCCGGGTCCTTGTCGTAGGCGAGGTCGCGCACCTTGGTGAGGCAGGCCTCGCGGCCCGAGGGCTCGTTGCCGTGCTGACTGCAGATCAGCAGCACGGTGTTGGTGGTGGTGCGCTCCCCGACGCGGACGAGCTGGAGCGGCCGGCCCTGCTTCGTGGTGCCGATCCGGGAGACGGAGACGCGGTCGGAGGCCTGGTCGAGGTCGGCGAGGAGGCGCTGCTCCTCGGGCTGGCTGGTCCAGCGGGCCCCGTTCGTCTCCTCGAAGCCGGTGCGGGGCGGGTGGGCGGTGGCCTGGGCCGGGGCGGTCACCACGAGGGGTGCGGCGAGCGCGGTCGCGGTACAGGCGGCCAGGGCCAGTCTGCTGAGTCTCATCGGTTGCTGCCTCCCGGGACGGGGCGGCCGGGCCGGAAGGTGCTGGGCCCGTCGGCCGCGGAGGGTTGGGGGGTGGCGACGGTGGGTCCCGCGGTGGCGTCGGCGAACGCGCCGGCGCCGCCGACGACGGGCACGCGGGCCGCGGTGCGGGACAGGTCGAGCGTGAGCGTGGGCCGGGTCGAGGGAGGGTCGATGAGGTCCTTGTCGGTGCCGGCGACGATCAGCGCGAGCCGGTGGCCCTTCGGCACGACGTGGTCGCTCGCGGCGAGGGAGATCGTGAGCGTGTACGGCGTGCCGGGCTTGAGCTGCCGGCCCTTCGCCGGGTCCGCGTAGGTGCCGAGGTCGGCCCAGCCGCGACTGAACACGGTCGCGCCGACGTCGGCGGTCGCGGCCCGGGTGGCGAGGAAGCAGGAGCTGTCGCCGGGCGCGCTCGGGCCCCAGCAGGTGCGGTCGGTGAGCGTGTCGATGCCCTCGCCGGAGCCGGTGAAGTCGCGGATCGTGGCGGGGCCGAGGTCGACGAGCACGGCGCTGAGGTGCGCGGTCGGGGTCGACGGGGTGGCGGTGACGGTGACCTTCGAGGAGCCGGACAGGCGCAGGTCCTCGCCGAGCGGGCGGCTGAGGAAGCCGGCCTTGTCCGGGGTGCCGGTCTCCAGGTCCGCCGCCCAGTCGGTCTCGGAGCGGGACGGGTCGTCGGTGAACTTCGCGGTACCGGTGCCCGGTTCGAGGCTCAGGGTGCCGACGCCGGGGGCTTCGCCGGTGCCGGGGCGCAGGGCGGTGGTGCGGGTCGCGGCCGGCGGCCAGACACGGTCGGTGGTCCAGCGGTCGGGGGCGCGCTCGATGTCGGCCACGGGCTCGCGGTCGATGCCGTTGTCGTAGCCGAGCAGTTCGTGGTCGAACCAGCGGTGCAGGGTGTCGACCCACTGGGCGCGCCGGAAGTCGAACGGGTCGACGTGTCCGGTCTGGGCGAGCCAGATCTTGCGCTCGACGCCGTTCTTCGCGAGGGCCTCCCACCACTGGCCGAAGTGCTTGGCGCGGACGTTGAGGTCCTGCATGCCGTGCACGACGAAGACGCTGGCCCTCACCTTGGCGGCGTCCTTGACGTAGTCGCGCTCCTGCCACAGGGATGTCCAGTCGCCGCTGCGGGGCGCTTCGTCGACAAGTCGCTTCTGCACGGCGGCGCAGCGGGTGCGCGCCTCGGGGCTCTCGACGTAGTCGGACAGCCACTCGGGGCCCGAGTCGTAGAGCGGGGCGCCCTGCTGGAAGTAGTAGTCGTACCAGGAGGAGATGCCGCCGATCGGGACGATGGTCTCCAGGCCCTCGACGCCGGTCGCGGCGACGCCGTTGGCGATCGTGCCGTCGTAGCTCTTGCCGATCATGCCGGTGCGGCCGTTGCTCCAGTCCGCGCGGGCGCGCTCGCCGCCGGTGCGGGTGGTGTATCCCGTGGCGCGGCCGTTCAGCCAGTCGACGACGGCCTTGGCGGACTGGATGTCGGAGCGGCCGCCGACGTCGACACAGCCGTCGGAGCGATTCGTTCCGGCGAGGTCGACGCCGATCACCGCGTAGCCGCGCGGCACGAAGTAGTTGTCGTAGAAGAGCGGCATCTGCACGACGTTCCCGTCGGCGTCGTAGGTCTTCTTCTGGCTCTCGTTGCCGCGCCCGCAGCAGGAGTAGTACGGGCTGGCGTCCATGATCACGGGGATGCGGCGGCCCTGGGCCGCGGGTTCACGGGGGCGGACGATGTCGACGGCGACCCGGTCCGTCCTCCCGTCCCCGTCCCCGTCGAGCCGGGTGTCGACCCAGACGGACTCACGGATCGCGGTGTCGTACGCGTAGACGGGCCGGGACTCTCGGGAGCCGTCGGCGGCGGCGCGGGCGGCGCCCGGCACGAGCAGCACGGCGAGCAGGGCGGCGGTGACCGCGGCGGCGAAGGTGCTCCAGAGGCGGTGCGTGCGTCTGGCAGGTATCGGCATGGCGCGGAAGGTACACGGGTCAACTGCTGTGCGACAGAGGGCCGTACGTGCCGATGTCAGGTCCGTGGGGCGTCCAGGCGCATGTCGGCCGAATGGCGATCGTGTGACAGGAGGGGCCATGGACATGACCTGGGGCAAGGGTGCTGAATAGGCTCGCGGACGAGCTCAACCCCATGTCCGTCCCTACGACTTGGAGCCTTTGTGTACCGCAGACTCATCGTCCCCGGCGCGATCGCGGCCTCCCTCCTGCTGGCGATCCCGGCATCGGCCGCCGACTTCGAGCCCGGGGCCTCGGGCATCGGCGACCCCTACTACCCGACGTACGGGAACGGCGGCTATGACGTCTCCCACTACGACCTGCGTCTGAAGTACCAGCCGAAGACGGACCTGCTGGAGGGCACGGCGACGATCATCGCCACCTCCACGCAGGACCTGTCGCGGTTCGACCTCGACCTCGGGCTCGATGTCAGCGAGGTCCGGGTGAACGGCAAGAAGGCGGCGTTCGCCAAGTCCGGCGAACAGGAGCTGGAGGTGACGCCGGTGACCGGGCTGCCGAAGGGCACCTCGTTCTCCGTCGTCGTCAAGTACGCGGGCAAGCCGACGGAGCTGAAGCTGTGGGGCTTCACGTCCCCGCAGCGCACCCCGGACGGCGCCGTCTTCTCCAACGAGCCGGAGTCGGCGGCCTGGTGGTTCCCGTCCAACGACCACCCGCTCGACAAGGCCACCTACGACATCTCGGTCGCCGTACCGGACGGCACCCAGGCCATCTCCAACGGCACGCTCCAGTCGCAGTCCTCCAAGCTCGGCTGGACCCGCTTCAACTGGCGCTCCAGCCACCCGCAGGCCACGTACCTGGCGACGCTCGCGGTCGGCAAGTTCGACATCACCACCGACAAGACCGCGGACGGCCTGCCGGTCCTCAACGCCTACAGCAAGGACCTCGGCGCGAACGAGGGCGCCGCGAAGGCCAGCGTCGAGCGGACCGTCGAGGTCGCCGAGTGGCTGGAATCGATCTACGGCAAGTACCCCTTCGAGGCGCTCGGCGGCTACGTCCCCAACGTCCCGTCCGGCTTCGCCCTGGAGACCCAGACCCGGCCGTTCTACTCCCCCAAGCAGTTCGCGAACGGGGCGAACGTGTCCGTCGTCGTCCATGAGCTGGCCCACCAGTGGTACGGCGACAGCGTCTCCGTGAAGAACTGGAAGGACATCTGGATCAACGAGGGCTTCGCCCGCTACAGCCAGTGGCTCTGGTCGGAGAAGGAGGGCGAGGGCACGGCGCAGGAGCTCGCGGACTACGTGTACGCGCAGCACCCCGCGGACGACGCGTTCTGGACGGTCAAGCCCGGGGACCCCGGCGCGGAGAACCAGTTCGCCGGGGCCGTGTACGACCGGGGGGCGCTGGCGCTCCAGGCGCTGCGCAACCAGGTCGGCGAGAAGAAGTTCTTCGCCATTCTGAAGGGGTGGCCGCAGCAGCACGCGTACGGGAACGCGGAGGTCTCCGACTTCGTGGCGTATGCGGAGTCCGTCTCCGGGAAGAAGCTCGGCCCGCTGTTCGACACGTGGCTGTATCAGCCGGTGAAGCCGGCCGCTCCGGCGCTGAGCGCTGCCGCGCCGGTGCGGGAGCCGAAGTCCTTCAAGCGGATCGCGGCGACGAACTCGATCCACGACGTGCACTGATCCGTCTGCCGGGTTGCTGTTTGTGTGGTGTCTGCGGAGGCGTGGGGGCTGGTCGCGCAGTTCCCCGCGCCCCTGAAGGCGAACGGCTTCGCCGTTCAGCCTCCATCGGCCCGCAGGCGAAGTTCCGACCTCGCCTCGCGGGCCACGCTCAGGTAGCGGAGGCGTTCCGGGAGGTGGGGGACGGTCAGGCGGACCAGGGCCGCGAAGCGGCGGAGCCGGCGCTCGTCGCGGGGCGACCACGACAGGCCCAGAGCGACCCGCGCCTCCGGCGGCAGCAACCCGACCGACAGAAACCGCAGCCCCCGCACGAGCAGCGGCCGCACCAGGGGCCAGACGAGCCGCGCGGCGCCCGGCGGCGCGGGCAGGGCGCGGCGCGCGGACGTCAGCTCGGAGACCACGGCGTTCGGCGCGATCTCCAGGGCCAGCGTCCGGTGGTAGTACGGCCAGAACTCAGTGGTGGTCTGCGGCATGTCCCGGTCCCTGATGCCGAGGATCCGCCCGACCATCAGCCACTCCGCGTAGAACCGCTCGTCCTCCTCCGCGGTGAAGGGTCGGGCGAAGTAGCGGCGGGCGTACCGCGCGACGGGGTACCCGGTGGCGTGGACCCAGGCGTAGTACGCGGGGGTCAGCGCGTGATAGCGCCGGCCGCTCGGGTCCGTGCCCCGCACCGTGCGATGGACGCGCCGCAGCCGGCGGCCCTCCTCGACGGCCGCCTCTCCCCCGTACACCCACAGCAGCACGGAGTTCAGTGAGCGTGCGCCGCGCCCCCAGGGGTCGGTGCGGAAGACGGAGTGTTCGTCGACTCCGGCGCCGACGGCGGGGTGGGCGACCTGGAGGACGAACGCGGCGGGCAGCGCGAGCAGCGAGCGGATGTCACCGGCGGTCTCCCAGAGGATGCCGCCGGGCGGCGGCGGGGACGGGTCCTGGCCGGTGAGGCGATCCGGTTCCTGCTGCGTCATGGTGTGTCCCGTGGGGCGGCCGCGTACGGGGGTGGCGTGTGATCCAGTATGCGCCGGACGGCCCCGGCTAGGTCTCGCCGCCGTAGCGTTTGGCCAGGTCGGAGGCGAGTTCGGAGACGCGGGTGCACAGGTCGCCGACGGCGGCGGAGTGGTCGGTGGCGAGGGTGGGGGCGGGGCGGGCCGGGACGATCCGGGCGCGCAGGCCGCCGGGCCCGGCCGGTGGGGCCGCCGCTCCGTCCCGCCGGGGGCGCAGCCGCGCGGAGGTGACGAGGGCCGTCGCGAGCGCGACCGCGAGTACGGCGAGTCGTCCCGCCTTGACCTGGACACGCCACGGAACCATCGCCATGGCTGCTTCCTACCCGCAGGGCGGGACGTGATGTCACCCGTCGTGGTCGTACACGGTCACGGGGATCCGGTGGCGCACGAGGCGCCCAGTGATCAGAGGTTCGACGAGGTGCCACTCGCCGCCCGCGAGCCCGCAGCCGATGCGGGGGGCGGTGGACCTGTTCGGCGCCCGCCGCGGGGCTGAGTCTCTCGTCGCCGGGTGCCGCCCGGTGGGGGCCGGCCGCGCAGTTCCCCGCGCCCCTGAAATGCATGCCCTTCGGGCGCATTTCCCCGATGAGATCGCGCACGAAGTGCGCATCTCAGGGGCGCGGGGAACTGCGCGAGAAGCCCCACCGGGCCGCACCCGGCAATGGACGGGTCAGGCCACCCACTGGGGCCGGCCGAACGCGGCGGTGGCGTCACCCCGGACATACGTGATCTCCGACATGACGCCACCGTAGGCCGGGGCGCTGACAACGGGCGGGTCAGTCGCCCTGGGCCACCTTGGTCAGCTCCTCGGTCGCCGTGCGCTCGACGCGGCGGCGGACGCCGAACCAGCCGAGGACGAGCATCGCCGCGATGATCGGGATGAGGTACAGCGTCTTGCGGCCGACCTCCGGGTCCTTCCACATGAGGCCGAGCACGGCCAGCAGGAAGGCGATCGTCACGTACTCGGTGACGCCGCTGAAGGGCAGCTTGAAGTTCGGCCGCTGGACCAGACCCTGCTTGGCCCGCCGGACGAAGGCGAGGTGGCAGATCATGATGATGACCCAGGTGCTGATGATGCCGAGCGAGGCGACGTTCAGCACGATCTCGAAGGCCTGGCCGGGCACGACGCTGTTCAGGATCACGCCGAGGACGCCGACGCCCGCGGTGAGCAGGATGCCGCCGTAGGGCACCTGGCTCTTGTTCATGCGGGCCGTGAACTTGGGCGCGGAGCCGGCCATCGCCATGGAGCGCAGGATGCGGCCGGTGGAGTACAGGCCGGAGTTCAGCGACGACAGGGCGGCGGTGAGGACCACGAGGTTCATCACGTCACCGGCGGCGGGGACGCCGATCCGGGAGAGGACCGTGACGAACGGGCTCTCGTCGGCGGAGTACACGACACCGGGCAGGAGCAGCGCGAGCAGGACGACCGAGCCCACGTAGAAGAGGCCGACGCGCCACATGATCGAGTTCACCGCGCGGGGCACGACCTTGTGCGGCTCGGCGGTCTCGCCCGCGGCGACACCGACCAGCTCCAGGGACGCGTAGGCGAAGACGACGCCCTGCATGACGAGGACGACGGGCATCAGGCCGTGCGGCATGAAGCCGCCGTTCTCCGTGATGACGCTCAGGCCGGGGGTCTGGCCGCCCACGTCGTGCTGGGTGACCAGCAGGAAGATGCCGATGAACATGAAGGCGACCAGTGCCGCGACCTTGACGATCGCGAACCAGAACTCCATCTCGCCGAAGATCTTCACGGAGATCATGTTGAGGACGAGGACCACCGCGAGGGCGATCAGCGCGAGCGCCCACTGCGGGATGCTCGTGAAGAAGCTCCAGTAGTGCGTGTACAGGGCGATCGCCGTGATGTCGGCGATGCCGGTGGTCGACCAGTTGACGAAGTACATCCAACCGGCGACGTAGGCGCCCTTCTCACCCAGGAACTCACGGGCGTACGAGACGAACGAGCCGGAGGAGGGCCGGTAGATGACCAGCTCACCGAGGGCGCGGACGACGAAGAAGGCGAAGATGCCGCACACGAGGTACGCGACGGCGAGGGCGGGGCCCGCCGAGTGGAGGCGGCCGCCGGCCCCGAGGAAGAGTCCGGTGCCGATCGCGCCACCGATCGCGATCATGTTGACGTGGCGGGCCTTGAGGTCCTTGCTGTAACCGGCGTCGCCCGCATCGGCGGGCGCCTGGGACGCATCTGTGCGGGATGCGTCCATAGCCGTGGTGACGGCGTCCTTGCTCACGTGGGGGTGTCCACTCTGTGGTGCCCGGCGACGTGGGGGCCGCCGGGGTCCGGATGTGCTCCGGTCCGCGACACCCCTGACAGCGCGCGGACCGACGGTGCACCTTCCCCCACGCATCCCGGAACACGCGGTGGCGGAGATCACATAGCGGCGCTTCTCACATGGCGGGATGCCTCTATGCAGAGACTCGAGCGCGGGTGTATGGCCGCCGAAGCACCTGCCCACGGGCTTTCACACCGTAGGTGTGTCAGCAATACTGTAGAACCCGATCGCACGCGTACGAGGACGAGGATGACGACGGACATCGAGGACGCCGGGACGGTGTCGGGCCCGACGCTGACCGTCGACGAACTGGCGGCCCGCGCGGGCGTGACGGTCCGCACCGTCCGCTTCTACAGCACCAAGGGGCTGCTCCCGCCGCCGGTCATCGGGCCGCGCCGGGTCGGGCACTACGGGCAGGACCATCTCTCCCGCCTCGCGCTGATCGAGGAGCTCCAGCACCAGGGCATGACCCTGGCCGCGATCGAGCGGTACGTGGAGCAGCTGCCGGCGGATCTGAGCGCGCACGACCTGGCGATCCACCGGGCCGTCGTGGCGAGCTGGGCGCCGGACACGGCGGAGGAGATGAGCCTCGCGGACCTGGAGCGCCGGGCCGGGCGTCCGCTGTCCGGCGCCGATCTGGACCGACTGTCGGCGATGGGCATCGTCGGCTACGAGGACGAGGCGGACGCGTACCGGGTGGACGTGGCGCTGCTGCGGCTCGGTGTGCAGCTGCTCGACGTGCCGATCGCGCACGAGACGATCCTGGCCTCGCGAACCGTGCTGCTCGATCACGCGCGGGAGGCGGCGCACGAGCTGTCGCGGCTGTTCCGGGACGAGGTGTGGGGCCCCTACCGGGAGCGGGAGTCGGACCCCGAGCACGTCGCGGCGATGAAGTCGCTGTCGGCCCACATGCAGCCGATGGTGATGCAGGCGCTGGTGACCGCGTTCCAGCGCTCCCTGAGCGAGGAACTGCGGGAGGCGTTCCGCTCGGGCTCGGAGAGCTGAGCGGAACGCCTCCCGGGTACGGCGCGGTGGGTCAGTCGGAGAAGGTCTCGCCCTTCTCCGCCTTCTCGACGAGCAGCGCGGGCGGCAGGAACCGGTCGCCGTAGCGCTCCGCCAGCTCGCGCGAGCGGGCCACGAAACCGGGCAGGCCGCCCTCGTACCCGTTGATGTACTGCAGGACGCCGCCGGTCCAGCCGGGGAAGCCGATGCCGAAGATCGAGCCGATGTTGGCGTCGGCGACGGAGGTCAGGACGCCCTCCTCGATCAGCTTCACCGTGTCGAGGGCCTCGCTGAAGAGCATGCGCTCCTGCATGTCCTCGAACGGGATCGTGTGGCCCTGCTTGGTGAAGTGCTCGCGCAGGCCCGGCCAGAGACCGGCGCGCTTGCCGTCCTCGCCGTACTCGTAGAAGCCCGCGCCGCCGCTGCGGCCGGTGCGGCCGAACTCGTCGACCATGCGGTCGATGACGGCCTCGGCGGGGTGGGTGTCCCAGGTCCCGCCGGCCTCGGTGATCGCGGCCTTCGTCTCGTTGCGGATCTTGCGCGGCAGGGTGAGGGTCAGCTCGTCCATGAGGGAGAGCACCTTCGCCGGGTAGCCGGCCTGGCCCGCGGCCTGCTCGACGGAGGCGGGCTCGATGCCCTCGCCGACCATCGCGATGCCCTCGTTCATGAAGTGGCCGATGACGCGCGAGGTGAAGAAGCCGCGCGAGTCGTTGACGACGATCGGCGTCTTGTTGATCTGCCGGACGAGGTCGAAGGCGCGGGCCAGCGCCTCGTCGCCGGTGCGCTCGCCCTTGATGATCTCGACGAGCGGCATCTTGTCGACCGGCGAGAAGAAGTGCAGTCCGATGAAGTCGGCCTGGCGCTCGACGCCCTCGGCGAGGGCGGTGATGGGCAGCGTCGAGGTGTTGGAGCACAGCAGCGCGTCCGGCTCGACGAGGTGCTGGATCTCCTGGAACACCTTGTGCTTGAGCGACGGGTCCTCGAAGACGGCCTCGATGACGGCGTCGCAGCCCGCGACGCCCTGCGGGTCGGCGGTGGGCGTGATGCGGGCGAGCAGCGCGTCGGCCCTCTCCCGCGTGGTGCGGCCGCGCGCGACGGCCTTCTCGCAGAGCTTCTCCGAGTAGGCCTTGCCCTTGGCGGCGGACTCGGCGGAGACGTCCTTGAGGACGACCTCGATACCCGCGCGGGCGCAGGAGTAGGCGATGCCGGCGCCCATCATGCCGGCGCCGAGGACGGCGACCTTGCGGACCTTGCGGGGCTCGATGCCCTGGGGCCGGTTGGCGCCCGAGTTGACGGCCTGGAGGTCGAAGAAGAACGCCTGGATCATGTTCTTCGCGGTCTGGCCGGTGACCAGCTCGGTGAAGTAGCGGGCCTCGATGGTCAGGGCGGTCTCGAAGTCGACCTGGGAGCCCTCGACGGCGGCCGCGAGGATGTTGCGCGGGGCCGGGTAGGGGGCGCCGTTGAGCTGCTTCTTCAGGTTGGCCGGGAAGGCCGGGAGGTTCGCCGCGAACTTGGGGTTGGCGGGGGTGCCGCCCGGGATGCGGTAGCCCGGCTTGTCCCAGGGCTGCTGCGACTCGGGGTTGGCGTCGATGAAGGCGCGGGCCTTCTCCAGCATCTCCTCGCGGGTGGCGGCGACCTCGTGGACCAGGCCGTTGTCCAGCGCGCGCTTCGGCGTGTACTGGGTGCCCTGGAGGAGGATCTTGAGGAGGGCGTCGGCGATGCCCATGAGGCGGACGGTGCGGGTGACGCCGCCGCCGGCCGGGAGCAGGCCGAGCGTGACCTCGGGCAGACCAATCTTCGAGCCCGGGGCGTCGAGGGCGACGCGGTGGTGGCTGGCGAGGGCGATCTCGTAACCGCCGCCCAGGGCCGCGCCGTTGATCGCGGCGACGACCGGCTTGCCGAGGGTCTCGATGCGGCGCAGGGAGTTCTTGATGCCGGTGCCGGTCTCGAAGACGGCCTGGGCGTCCTCGGGGCCCGCCTTCATCATGTCCTTGAGGTCACCGCCCGCGAAGAAGGTCTTCTTGGCGGAGGTGTAGATGATGCCCCGGATGGAGTCCTTCTCGGCCTCGGCGCGGTCGGCGATCGCGGCGATCGAGTCCTTGAACGCCTGGTTCATGGTGTTCGCGGACTGGTTCGGGTCGTCGAGGACGAGGGTGACGATGCCGGTGTCGTCCTGTTCCCAGCGGATGGTGGAGCTGGCGGTCATGTCGTGTCTCCGTGAAGTCAGGTGCGGGTCGCTTTTTGGCGGCTACGGGGAGGGGTGGCCAGGTCTCGTTCGCCGGGTGCGGGTGGGTGGGGCTTCTCGCGCAGTTCCCCGCGCCCCTGAGATGCGCACTTCGTGCGCGATCTCATCGGGCGGTGCCCCGTCGGGAAATGCGGCGCGAAGCGCCATGCATTTCAGGGGCGCGGGGAACTGCGCGACCAGCCCCCACCGGCCGGTGGCCGACGACGAGACCGGCGGAGCTACGGCGCTAGATCCGCTCCACGATCGTGGCGATGCCCATCCCGCCCCCGACACACAGAGTCGCCAGCCCGTACCGGAGGTCCCGCCGCTCCAGCTCGTCCACCAGCGTGCCGAGGATCATGCCCCCGGTCGCCCCCAGCGGATGCCCCAGGGCGATGGCCCCACCGTTCACGTTCACCTTGTCCAGCGAGAGCCCCATGTCCCGCACGAAGCGGAGCACCACCGCCGCGAACGCCTCGTTGATCTCGACGAGGTCGATGTCGTCGATGGTCAGCCCGGCCTTGGCGAGCGCCTTGCGCGTGGCCGGCGCGGGCCCGGTGAGCATGATGGTGGGCTCGGAGCCGGACACGGCGGCCGCGACGATCCGGGCCCGCGGCGCCAGCCCGTACCGCTCGCCGACCTCGCGCGAGCCGACGGCGACGAGGGAGGCGCCGTCGACGATGCCCGAGGAATTGCCCGCGTGGTGGACGTGGTCGATCTTCTCGACCCAGTGGTACTTCTGCAGCGCCACCGCGTCGAAACCGCCGAGGTCGCCGATGTCCTTGAACGACGGCTTCAGCCGGGCCAGCGAGTCCGCGGTCGTGCCGGGGCGCAGGAACTCGTCGTGGTCGAGCACGGTGAGCCCGCTGCGGTCCTTGACCGGCACGACGGACCGCTCGAAGCGGCCGTCCTTGACCGCGGCGGCGGCCCGCTCCTGGGAGAGCGCCGCGTACTCGTCGACGTCGCGCCGCGAGAAGCCCTCGATGGTGGCGATGAGGTCGGCGCCGATGCCCTGCGGCACGAAGCCGGTGTCGAAGTTGGTCATCGGGTCGGCGAACCAGGCGCCGCCGTCGGAGGCCATCGGCACACGCGACATGGACTCGACACCACCGGCGAGGACGAGGTCCTCCCAGCCGGAGCGGACCTTCATGGCGGCCAGGTTCACGGCTTCCAGGCCCGAGGCGCAGAAGCGGTTCTCCTGGACGCCCGCGACGGTGTCGGGCAGGCCGGCCGCGATGGCGGCGATGCGGGCGATGTCGGAGCCCTGGTCGCCGACCGGGCCGACGACGCCGAGGACGATGTCGTCGATCGCGGCGGGGTCGAGGTCGGGGAAGCGGGCGCGGATCTCGTGGATGAGCCCGACGACCAGGTCGATCGGCTTGGTGCCGTGCAGCGAGCCGTTGGGCTTGCCCTTGCCGCGCGGGGTGCGGATCGCGTCGTAGACGTACGCGTCTGTGGTCACGGAGGTGCCTTTCGGGGCTGTGGAACTGTTCAGGGCTTCGGAGGCTTCGAAGGCGTGCGGGAGGTCAGGCGAGCAGGGAGCGGCCGATGATCTCCTTCATGATCTCGGTGGTGCCGCCGTAGATGGTCTGGATGCGTCCGTCGGTGAAGGCCTTCGCGACGCGGTACTCGGTCATGTAGCCGTATCCGCCGTGCAGTTGGAGGCAGCGGTCGGCGACGCGCTTCTGCAGTTCGGTGGCCCACCACTTCGCCATGGAGGCGTGCACGGCGTCGAGCGTTCCGGCGTCGTGGTCCTCGATGCAGCGGTCGAGGAAGGTGCGGGTGACGGCGCACTCGGTGGCCATCTCGGCTATCTCGAACCGGATGTGCTGCTTGGTGGCGAGCGGCCGGCCGAAGGCCTCGCGCTCCTTGACGTACGTCGTGGTGATCTCCAGGAGGTGCTCGGCGGCGGCGATCGCGGCGACGGCGATGCCCATGCGCTCCTGCGCGAGGTTCGTCATCAGGTGGATGAACGCGCCGTCGAGCTCGCCGAGCAGATTCTCCTTCGGGACGCGGACGTCGTCGAAGAAGAGCTCGGCCGTGTCCTGGGACTTCTGGCCGATCTTGTCGAGGTTGCGGCCGCGCTCGAAGCCCTCGATGCCGCGCTCGACGACGAGCAGGGACAGGCCGTGGGCGCCGCCGTCCTGCGTGGTCTTGGCGACGACGATGACGAGGTCGGCGAGGATCCCGTTGGAGATGAAGGTCTTGGAGCCGTTGAGCAGCCAGTGGTCGCCCTTGTCCTCCGCGGAGGTGCGGATGCCCTGGAGGTCGGATCCGGCGCCGGGCTCGGTCATGGCGATCGCGGTGATCAGCGAGCCGTCGCAGAAGCCGGGCAGCCAGCGCCGCTTCTGCTCGTCGGTGGCGAGGGAGGTGAGGTACGGGCCGATGATGTCGTTGTGCAGGCCGACCGCGAGGCCGGGGACTCCGGCGCGGGTGAACTCCTCGGCGAGGACGGCGCTGTAGCGGAAGTCCTCGTTCCCGCCGCCGCCGTACTCCTCCGGGACGGCGAGGCCCAGCAGGCCCTGCCGTCCGGCGGCGCGCCAGACCTCGCGCGAGACGATGCCGTCCTGCTCCCACTGCTCGTAGTGCGGGGTGACCTCCTTGGCGAGGAAGGTGCGGACGGTCTCGCGGAACGCCTCGTGGTCGGGGCTGTACAGGCGTCGCTCCATGCCGGTGCTCAACTGCCTTCCGTTGTCGTCTGGTCCAGTGCCGGTACGCCCCAGTCGCGGGCCACGTCGGCGGTGTCGGCGCCCGGCCGGGCGGGGCCCGAGCGGATGTCGGTGGGGGTGCAGGAGAAGCGCGGCGCGGGGGCCGGCTGGGTGATGCCGCCGTGCTCGACGAAGGTGGCGCGGGCGGCGAGGTGCGGGTGGGCGGGCGCCTCGCGCAGGGAGAGCACGGGCGCCACGCAGGCGTCGGAGCTCTCGAAGACGGCGGTCCACTCCTCGCGCGTCCGTTCCTTGAAGCGCGCGGCGACCGCGTCGCGCAGCTCGCCCCAGCGGGCGATGTCCTTGCGGGCGGGTGCGGTCTCCTCGAGGTCCATGAGCCGGACGAACTCGTCGTAGAACTGCTGCTCCAGGGCGCCGACCGCCATGTACTGGCCGTCGGCGGTCTCGTAGGTGCCGTAGAAGGGGCAGCCGCCGTCGAGGAGGTTGCTGCCGCGGCGGTCCTGCCAGCCGCCCGCCGCGAGCATGCCGTGGATCATCGAGGAGAGGTGGGAGGTGCCGTCGACGATCGCGGCGTCGACGACCTGGCCGGGGCCGCCCGCGCGCGCGTGGTGCAGCGCGGCGAGGATGCCGACGACCAGGTAGAGGGAGCCGCCCGCGTAGTCGCCGACCAGGTTGGCGGGCACGGTCGGGGCCTGGTCGGGCTCGCCGATCATGCCGAGGGTGCCGGTGAGGGCGATGTACGCGATGTCGTGTCCCGCGCGCTGGGCGAGCGGGCCGTCCTGGCCCCAGCCGGTCATGCGGCCGTAGACGAGCCGCGCGTTGCGGCCGTGGCAGGCCTCGGGGCCCACGCCGAGGCGCTCGGCGACGCCGGGCCGGTAGCCCTCGATCAGGATGTCGGCGCGCTCGACGAGGTCCAGGACGCGGTCGGCGCCGTCCGGGGCCTTCAGGTCGATGATCACGGAGCGCTTGTTGCGGTTCGTGATGTCGAACGCCGGGTCGATCGCGAGGCCTCCGCCGCCGGGACGGTCGACGCGGACCACGTCGGCGCCCAGGTCGGCGAGGAGCATCGCCGCGAAGGGGCCCGGCCCGATCCCGGCGAGCTCGACCACCCGCACCCCGGCGAGCGGCCCGCTCCCGCCCGCTCCGGGCTGTCCGCCTGTCACTGTCATTCCGCCACGCCCCTGGGCTCGCTTGTGACACAACTGATGTAACACCAGTGATGCTATGAACGACCCCGGCCCGGCACAAGCCCTCAAGAGCAAGCGCTTAGACATTTTCCGAGAGGCCCTAAGGGAAAGCTTGTGCGCGGCGCGCGCTAGCCTCGGCCACCGACAACGGCGCGGACGCGGGACAAGGGGTGTCATGAACAGGCCTGAAGAACCGGGCAGGACGTACGACGTGGTGCTGTTCGGGGCCACCGGCTTCGTGGGGGTGCTCACCGCCGAGTACCTCGCCGCGCACGCCCCGGAGGGCCTGCGCTGGGCGATCGCCGGCCGCGACACCGCGAAGCTGGATCGGCTGCGCGAGCGCCTCACCGGGATCGACCCGGCGTGCGCGGTGCTGCCGCTGGAGCGCGCGGACTCCGCCGACCCGGCCTCCCTGCGCGAGCTGGCCTCCCGCACCCGCGTGGTGGCCTCGACCGTCGGCCCGTACCTGGAGTACGGGGAGGGGCTCGTCGCCGCGTGCGCGGAAGCGGGCACCGACTACGTGGACCTCACCGGTGAGCCGGAGTTCGTCGACCTCATGTACGTGCGGCACGACGCCCGCGCGCGCGAGACGGGCGCCCGCCTGGTCCACAGCTGCGGCTTCGACTCGGTCCCGCACGATCTGGGCGCGTACTTCACGGTGCAGCAGCTGCCCGAGGGCGTGCCGCTGCGCGTCGACGGGTTCGTGCGCTCCAACGCCCAGTTCTCGGGCGGCACGTTCGCCTCCGCGCTGAACCAGTTCGCGCGGGCCCGGCAGATGCTGGCCGCGCACCAGGACCGGCGCCGGCACCAGCCCCGCCTGGTGGGCCGTACCGCGTACGCGCCCACGGGCACCCCGCGCTTCGCGCCCGAGGTCGGCGCCTGGGCCGTGCCGCTGCCGACGATCGACCCGCAGGTGGTGCAGCGTTCGGCGCGCGCCCTGGAGCGCTACGGCCCCGACTTCCGCTACCGGCACTACGCCGCCGTGAAGTCGCTGCCGGTCGCCGTCGGCGGGGTCGCCGCGGTGAGCGCGGTGTTCGCGGCGGCCCAGGTGCCGCCCGCGCGGCGCTGGCTGGGCGGGCGGCTGCGCCCCGGGGACGGTCCGGACGAGGCGCGCCGCGCGAAAAGCTGGTTCTCGGTGCGGTTCGTCGGCGAGGGCGGCGGGCAGCGCGTGTTCACCGAGGTGTCGGGCGGCGACCCGGGCTACGGCGAGACCGCGAAGATGCTGGCCGAGTCGGCGATGTGCCTCGCCATGGACGAACTGCCCGCGACAGCGGGCCAGGTGACGACCGTTCAGGCGATGGGCGACGCGCTGATCGGGCGACTGCGGGCGGCCGGGCTCACCTTCCGGGTCGCGGCCCGGCGGTGACGTCGCGCAGGGCGTCCCGGCACAGCCGGTCCGCCCTGCGCGTGGTCTCCGGGATCCGGAACTCCGGGGTGAGCGCGAGGACATGGGCGCAGGCGTTGTCCAGCGTCACGCGGTGCCCGACGGAGACGTAGACCGGCTTGACGCCGGCCCGGGTCCTCAGGGCGCGGCCCACCTCGTCGGCGCCGTCGAGGAGCGGGGCCGCGGCGCCCCGCTCCGGGCCGACCTCGCCGTGCGCGAACACGAACGGCTTCTTGGCGACTCCCACCGTGGGCAGCCCGGTGAGCACACCGAGATGGCTGGCGAGGCCGAAGCGGCGCGGGTGGGCGAGCCCGTAGCCGTCGCACACCACGAGGCCGGGGTCCGCGTCCAGCGCCGCCAGGGCGCCGAGGACGGCCGGGATCTCGCGGAACGCCAACAGACCCGGCACGTAGGGGAAGGCGACGCGTCCGACGGCCGTCGCCTCCTCCACGACGCCGAGGGTCGCCGCGTCGAGGACGACCGCGGCGGCGGCCACGACGCCGCGCTCGTCGTCGTAGGCGACGTCGATGCCGGTGACCGTGCCGGTGCCGGGCGGGGGCCCGGTCTCGTCGCGCACGACGCGGCCGCGCAGCGCGTCCTGCACGGCCCGCGCCGCCGCCTCGTCCTCCGGCCAGCCCTCAGGGATCCCCGTGATCGTCCGCATGCCCTCACCTTAGACAGCCGGACAACGGACCCCGCGCGGGCGGCAGTAGGGTGGCGATCATGTTCGTTCTCGAGTTGACGTACACCGAACCGGCCGACCGCGTCGACGCGTTGCTGCCCGCCCACGTCGCGTGGCTGGACGCGCAGTACGCGGCCGGCACCTTCCTCGCCTCGGGCCGCAAGAACCCGCGTGACGGCGGCGTCATCCTGGCCACCGGGTCGGACCGGGAGGCGATCGAGTCGCTCACCCGGACCGACCCGTTCGTGACCGGCGGCGTGTGCGCGTACCGGGTGACGGAGTTCTACGCGACGAAGACGGCCCCCGAACTGGCGGACCACCGCGACGAGTTGCCCGCCGACGCGTAGCCGCACCCGGCACCCGCACGTGGCGCCGGCCGGCTACCGGCCCGAGCGCGCCACCCGGCCCTTCTCGCCCGACGCCCAGCAGGCGCCGTCGCGGGTGCAGTCCACCGTGTCGTACGAACCCGTGTCGACGGTGCGCCAGGTGCGGCCGCCGTCGGTCGTGAGGTCGGTGCCGGTCGGGCCGACGGCCAGAGCCGCGTGCCGGCTGTGCGGGAGCCAGGCGACTCCGGAGCGGTAGGCGGGCGGCGGCTCGGCCGACGGGGTCCAGGAGCGGCCCGCGTCGCCGGTGACCGCGGCGGCCCGCGGGGACGCCTGGTCGGCGCGGTAGTCGCCGCCGACGGCGATGCCGTGCGCGCGGTCGCGGAAGGCGAGCCCGAAGACGCCGCGGGCCGGGTCGCCCGCCGGGATCGGCGTCTCGTGCGCGGTCCAGGTCAGGCCGCGGTCGCCGGAGTGCAGGACGCGGGCGGTCGCGCCGCCGCCGGTCGCGAGCCACACGTCGGAGCGGCCGGCCGAGACGAGGCACTGCCCGGACGCGGCGAAGCCCGCCTCCCCCGGCTGCGCGGCCGGCATCCCGGCGCTGGGCAGCACCTTCCAGGAGCGGCCGCCGTCCCCGGTCGACAGGATCCGGTACCTGCCGTCGACGGGGTCGCTCATGGCGAGCCCGTTGCGGTGGTCGAAGAAGGTGACGCAGTCGTAGAAGGCCTTCGGGTCCGGGTTGCGGAAGGCCTCCGTCCAGGTCGCGCCGCCGTCGTCGGTGCGGAAGATCCGGGAGTCCTCCCCCTCCCCGATGGCCAGGGCCACGGCGCGGCGCGCGTCGAAGGCCTCGATGTCGCGCAGTTCGAGGCCGCTCGCGCCGGGCGGCGACACGTTCCGCCAGTGGGCCCCGCCGTCGGTGGTGCGCAGCACGGTGCCGCGCGAGCCGGCGACCCAGGCGGTGGACCGGCTCACGGCGGAAAGACCGCGGAAGCGGGCGTCGGTGCCGGTGTCCGTGAGCCGCCAGGCGCCGGGCGCGTCGGGGGCCGCGTCCGCCGCGGGGGCGGGGGCCGCGCCGAGCGCGACGGCGCCGAGGACGGCCGCCGCGAGCACCGCCGTCCCCGTCGTTCCCCTGCTCCGTGTGCGCGCCCTCTCCCCGGTGCGCAGGAACCTCAGTACTCTCGTTGCCCTCGATCTCCCCATGGCGCGCGAAGCTAGTGCAGCACCTCGGTGGCGTCCAGAGGGCCTCTCGCGCCTCAGGAGAAACAGCGGGTGTGCGGGCGGCAGGAACCGGTGACCGAGGTCACTCGTTTTTCGTCCGGATTCCTGTGCACGGATCGGCCCGTTCCACCGTCTATTCCAGTGAGGCCGTCCGAGCGTCGCCGGCCTCCGTCCAGCCTTCACAAGGGAGCAGGCGTTGTCCTTCGTCATCGAGCAAGCCGTTGAGGCCCGTCTCGTCGCCGCCGCGCCGCGCATGGCGAGCATCCCCGCGACGCTGCACTACGACATCCACGACCCGTTCGCGGTGCGCATGTCGTTCCCGGCGTCGGCGACGCTGGAGGGTGTCGAGGTCTGCTGGACGTTCTCGCGCGAGCTGCTCGCGGCGGGGGTGCTGGACGCGGTGGGCGCCGGTGACGTGCGGGTGCGCCCGTACGGCTACGACCGCACGGAGCTGGAGTTCCACGCGGCGGAGGGCACGGCGATCGTGCACATCCGCACCGGTGAGCTGCGGCGCTTCCTGGCGGACACGGACGCGCTGGTGCCCGTGGGCGAGGAGTCGGCGTTCGTGGACGTGGACGGGGACCTGGCGGAGCTGCTCCGCGACGCACGCTGACACGCCGCGCCCCTGACAATCAGGGGACGGCATGCCAGGATGCGGTGAACAGCCGTTCGGGGGCGGCTGGTTCGGGGGTGTCGTCATGCGTACAGGCCGCCACGGGGCGTTACTCCTCGGGCTCGGAACCGTCGTCGTCCTGGCCGGTGCCGCGTCGGCCCTGCATCCCACCTACGGAATCCTGCACTCGGGCCGCGGCCTCTTCGGCCGCACCGGCCTGCTCGCCCTCGGCATCATCGTCGCCTGGGTCGTGGTGTGTTCCTTCGCTCTGGAGCGGGTGCGCGAGCGAGTCGGGGCGGACCGCCGCGACCTGCCGCCGCGCGAGGAACGGCTGCGCCGACTCGTCGGGCTGTTCCTGCGCTTCGCACCCGTCGCCCTCGGCCTCGCCGCCCTGGCCCTGCACCGCTTCGGCCGCACCAACCGGTCCGCGGACGAGGTGGTGCCCGGTCCGACGGTTCCTCACATTCCGGGCGAGTCCCGCACCGCATCGCCCACACCCCCCGCATCGCCCCCTTCACCCGGCCACTCCTCGGCCCTGCCGCTGACCTTCCTGCTGACCATGCTGGGCACGGCCGCGCTGGTCGTCCTCATCGTGTATGTCCTGCGGCGCCTGCGGGCGTCCGGGCCCGTGCCGCCCCCACTCCCCGCGCCCGCGGCCGACGCGGACCGGGAGCTGCTGCTGACGGCGGTGGGCTCCGGGCGTCGGGCCCTGGCGGAGGGCGACGACGCCCGAGCTGCCGTGATCGCCTGCTACGCCGCGATGGAGGAGGCCCTCTCCGCGTCCGGTGTCGGCCGGCGCGCCTCCGACAGCCCCGCCGACCTGCTCGCGCGAGCGACCGGCGCGGGACTCCTCACGGGCCCGTCCGCGCATCGGCTCGCCGCGCTGTTCCGCGAGGCCCGCTACTCCTCGCACCCGATGGACGACACCCGGCGCGCCGCCGCGGTGGCCGCACTGGAAGAGATCGCCGCGGTCCTCGGAGAACGGGCGGCGGCCCCATGACCGTGCGCCGTCACAGGACCGTGTCCGCCGCCCCACCACACCACGAGCACGAGCACGAGCCGTTGTCCGTGCGCCGGCTGCTCGCGCTGTGCGCCGCGGTGTCCGGGTCGGCGGTCCTCGTCGTCCTGCTCGTCGACGGCCTTGCCGCAGCTGGGGCCTTCGTCTGCGTCCTCGTGACGGCCGCACTCGCCGGCGCCCGGTACGTCCTCGGCGCGCAGTCCCTCGACCCCCGGCTCCGCGACGAGGTACGGCTGCTGCGCAGTCGCTCCCCCGGCATGGGCGAGTGGCGGCGGCACGTCCGCGGCGCGACCGGTCCCGACGGCGCCCTGTACTACCGCACGACGCTCCGGCCCCAGCTGCGCCGCCTGTTCGCCGCCGCGCTGGCCGAGCACCACCACGTCTCGCTCGATCACCAGCCGGAACGCGCAGCCGCCCTGATCGGCCCCGAGCTGTGGCCCTGGCTGGGCGCCGACCCGCCGCCCGCCGACGGGCATCCCGGCGGCGTTCCCCCGGACGTACTGCACCGGCTCACCGACCGACTCGAGGCGCTCGGCGCACCCCGGACCCGTACCGGTTCCCGTACCCGCGAGAAAGAGGCGAAGTGACCGGCTCCACCACCGCTCCCCCGGCCCTGACCGCGACCCAGGTCGCCGAGGGTGCCACCGCCGTGCTGCGTGAAATCGGACGCGCCGTGGTCGGCAAGTCCGAGGCGCTCGAGCTCGTGATGCTCGGCGTACTGGCCTCCGGCCACGTCCTGATCGAGGACCTGCCCGGGCTCGGCAAGACCCTGCTCGCACGCTCCTTCGCGACCACGCTCGGACTGGACTTCCGCCGCATCCAGTTCACCCCCGACCTGCTGCCCTCGGACGTCACCGGGACGTCCCTGTACGACCGGCGATCGGGCGACATGGTGTTCCACCCCGGGCCGGTCTTCACGCATCTGCTGCTGGCCGACGAGATCAATCGGACACCGCCCAAGACACAGGCGGCGCTCCTGGAGGCGATGGCCGAGTCGCAGGTCACGGTGGACGGGGAGACCCGGGCGCTGGCGAACCCGTTCCTCGTGATCGCGACCGCCAACCCCGTGGAGTACGAGGGCACCTACTCGCTTCCCGAGGCGCAGCTCGACCGGTTCCAACTGCGCGTCCGCATGGGGTATCTCGACTCCGCGGACGAGCGGGCGATGCTGCGGGCACGGGTCGACCGGGCCGCGCAGGAGGCCACGCTCGACAGGGTCGTGGGCCCCGCGGACGTCCTGGCGTGGCGGGCGACGGTGGAGCGCGTCGAGATCGACGACGATCTGCTGGAGTACGCGGTGGCGCTCGTCGCGGCGACGCGGGAACACCCGGACATCAGCATGGGCGCCTCCCCACGGGGTGGGCTGGCTCTGGTGCAGCTCGCACGCTCCCGTGCCGTGCTCGAGGGGCGGGACTTCGTGATCCCGGAGGACATCAAGCGGCTGGCCGTGCCCGCGCTCGCCCATCGGGTGTCGCTGCGGCCGGAGCTGTGGGTGCGCGAGGTGTCGACGGACGACCTGGTGCGGGAGATCGTCGGCCAGGAGGCCTCGCCGTCGACCCGCCGCACGGCCGCCGTGTCCGCATGACCCCGCCCCCGCCCCGCCGTAGCCCGGCGGTGGAACGGGCCGTGGAGGGCAGGACCGTGCCGACGGTCCCACCGCCGGCCCCACCCGCCGGGCCCCGGCCGAGCGAGCGGGCGCTGCGCCTGCTCACGGTGGCCGTCCTCGCGCTCGGCGCCGGCCTGCTCACCGGCCGGCCCTGGCTGCTGGGGCTCGCCGCCGCCCCCTTGCTGCTGCTGGTTCTCGGGCTGCCCCGGCGGTACGCGACACGCGTCGAGGCGACCGTGGCCGTGGAGCCGCGCCGCTGCTTCGAGGGCGACACGGTCACCGTCCGCGTCTCGGTCGCCCACGACGGCGGTGAGATCCGGCTCGACCCCGGGGTCACGGCAGGTGCCGGACTGCGCCTCGACGAGGTCGTCACGGACCGGCACACCGTCACCCTGCGGTACACGGCGCTGTACTGGGGACGCTGGACCCCGGGCCCGGTCGACGTGGACGTGTACGACACCGGGGTCACCGTGCGGCGCAGTGTGCGGGTGGAGGCGCCGGAGGTGTCGGTGTTCCCGGACGCCGCGCAGGCCCGGTTCACGCCGATCCCGGTGCGGCTGCCGCCCCGTATCGGCGAGCACGCCTCCCCGCAGCACGGCGAGGGCGTGGAGGTCGTCGGGGTCCGGCCCTGGGAGCCGGGCGAGCGGCAGCGACGCATCCACTGGCCCTCGACGACCCGGCGCGACGCGGTGCAGCTGCACCGGTTCGCGGCGGAGCGGGCGGCGGACACGGTGCTGCTCGTCGACGCGTTCGGGGACGTCGTGGATCCGAGGACCGGGAACTCGTCGCTGGACGAGACGGTGCGGGCGGCGGCCGGACTCGCCCGCGCGTATCTGCGGACGCACGACCGGGTCGGGGTCGTGTCGACGGGCGGCACGACGCGCTGGCTGCGACCGGCGAGCGGGGACGCGGCGTTCTACCGCATCGTCGAGAGCGTCCTCGACGTCCGCAAGGACCACCGCTTCGGTTCCCCCGGCCTCGGACAGATCCCGCCGCCGGCTCTCCCCGAGGGCGCTCTGGTCTACGTACTCACCCCGCTGAGCGACGGGCGGATCCTCACCGTGCTGCGCAACCTGCGGCTGCGGGGCCGCCGCCCCGTCGTCGTGGAGATCCCGAGTGGTGATCCGGCTGTCGAACCGGGCGACGTGGAGGGCGAGTTGGGCCTGCGGCTGTGGCGGGCGGACCGTGACGCGATGAGGTCCGCCCTGCGGGCCGGCGGGGTTCCGGTCCTTCGTCACGAGGTGGGCGAGCCGCTGGATCTGGCGCTGGCGCCGCTCAGGGTGGTCCGGGCGGGAGGCCGTTCATGGTGAGCCGGGCAGGGGTCACGCGCGCCGACCTGGCGTACTGGGCCCGTTCCGTGCCGGTCCGGGTGCTCGGCGCCGGCCTCGTCGTGGCGGCGTACCGCCCGTGGACGCGCGTGCACGGGCCCGCCGACGCACTGCTGTTCGGCTGCGCGGTGCTGTTCGCCCTGTGGGCGGCCCCGCCGTCGGACAGCCACCGCCCCACGATGCCGTCGGGCCGCTGGTCCCGGCGGCTGTCCTTCCATCGCACCACGGTCCTGCCGTGCGCGGTGGTCCTGCTCGCCGCCCTCGGCACGCCGCGCATCGTCGAGGCGGCGGCCACGGCGGCGCTCCTGACGGTCTACCTGGCGGCGAGCGACGTCCGCGTGCTCCGGGTGGCCCGCCCCCCGGTGCGCGCGTGGCTGGAGCCGGCCGGGGCGCTGGCCGGCTCGGCGGTCGTGGTGACGGCGAGCGCCGCCTCTGCGACGGGCTCGGCGTGGGCACGCCCCGTGGTGGCGCTGGCGCTGGCGGTGGGCTTGGCGGCGCTGCTGACCGGGACGGTCCGCCGGGCTGCGGGACGGCAGACCGGCGGGGAAGCCGGCGGCACTTGATCCGTTGCCCCCGTCCACGGGTCCCCTTACCGTGTACGACGGTTCTGTTGCCGTCGATCGGAGAAGGACGTTGCTCGTCTGAGGTCCTGAGACACCGCGCATGTCACGCAGTGCACGCGTACCCCGGACATCCGGGCGTACGGCTGCCGTGCCGGCATGTCGTCGTGTGAGACCTCGGCGATCCGAGCCGTCCGTCCTCTCCACCGCAACAGGCCCTTTTTTGTGGGCCCCTCGCCCGCGGTGTCTCGAACGCTTCGCATGTCCATCGTTCGTTCCGAGCACCCGCGAGGCCCGTATGTCCATGTCCTCCCCTTCCCACGGCTCCGCTCCCGCGTCGATCGCCTGCACCGCCCTGTCCTACGCCTGGCCGGACGGCACCCCCGTCCTCGACGGGCTCCAGGTCGCCTTCGGCCCCGGGCGCACCGGCCTGATCGGCGTCAACGGGTCCGGAAAGTCGACCCTGTTGAAGCTCATCACCGGCGAGCTCACCCCCTCGGACGGCACCGTGCGGGTCGCCGGCGAGATCGGCTACCTGCCGCAGAACGTCACCCTCGACACCGGGCGGCGGGTCGACGAGGTGCTCGGCATCGCCGCCACCCGCGCCGCGCTGCACGCGATCGAGGCCGGCGACCCGAGCGAGGAGCACTACACCGTGGTCGGCGACGACTGGGACGTGGAGGAGCGGGCCACCGCGACACTCTCGCAGCTCGGCCTCGGCCACATCGGACTGGACCGCACCGTCGGCGAGGTCTCCGGCGGCGAGTCCGTCCTGCTGCGGCTCGCCGCACTGCT
>NZ_JBITJS010000009.1:0-16686 GCF_044460245.1 Streptomyces sp. NPDC050145
GCACTCGGCGGTAGATGTCGCAGTCACCACCGAACCCAGAAGGCCCTCACCCATGCAAGCCCCTTGCAGCGTCACCAACGTGCCCGAACAGAACATCTAGGGCGTGTGTCGAAAGTACCGTCGTCCGCCCGAAGGGCGGGCGCCGCGGTGTCCGGTGCGTGCGATCGCAAGGCGCCGGAGCGTCCTCATAGCGGAGCTATTAGGTCGTTTCGGCAACGCCGCGAGCGTGCGTGCCGGGCGCCGCGGGGCAGGCGGGACTTTCGACACGCGCCCTAGGAGTCTGCCAGGAGTTCGCGGGCGCGGGCCACGGCCAGGAGGTCGGCCTCTCCGCCTCGCGGGGCGACGAGTTGGAGGCCGACCGGTGCGCCTTGCGGGGTGCGGCCTGCCGGGAGGCTGATGGCCGGGTGACCGGTGATGTTGAACGTCCAGGTCAGGGCCACGCTCAGGGTGGGCCCGGGGCCGTCGTGGCCGTGCGGCGGGTTCGGGGTGGTCGGGGTGGCGATCAGGTCGGCCGGGGTGCCCGCGAAGAGGGCGTCGACCTGGCGCGTGAGCTCGGCCGCCGCCCGCTCGGCGCGGGCGACATGCTCCGGTTCGCCGCCGCGCAGGCCGCGCCAGCAGTCGGCGGGGTCGGTCAGCCGGACCGAAGCGGCGACCGTTTCCAGCGCTCCGGACCCGGTCAGCGCGTGCAGCAGGGACCCGGCCGTGGCCTCGATCGCCTCGTCGGTGGCGGCGAAGCCCAGGGTCGGGGACCAGATCGTGCGCAGGGGGCGGTGGGGCGGGGCGAGGCCCGGAAGGGTCGCGGTGCCGGCGAGTGCGTCGAGGTACGCGGCGGCGTCGGCGGCCGTGCGGGCGAGCGGGCCCGCGATGTTGAGCCCGGCGCGGTCCCGGGCGGGCACCCGGCCGTTGGTGGGCTTGAGGCCGACGACTCCGCACCAGGCGGCGGGGATCCGCACGGACCCGGCGCCGTCGCTGCCGGTGGCAATGGGCACCAGGCCCGCCGCCACCGCCACCGCCGACCCGGCCGAGGAGCCGCCCGGGCTGCGGTGCGGGTCGAACGGGTTGAGCGTGGGGCCGCGCGGGGTGTCTCCCCAGGTCTGCCACTCGGTGCCGGGCCCGGGGGTGGAGGTCGTGCCGACCGGGACACAACCCGCCGCCAGGAGCAGGCGCGTCTGGTCCGAGTCCAGGCCCTCGGTGGCCTTGACGGCGAGAGGCACTCCGGCCAGCGGCAACCGCTCCCCCGCCGCGATCCGCCGGTCCACCTCGGCCGCCCACTCCCGGGCGGTGGCGGGCAGCAAGGCGGTGAAGGCCCGGAACCGGTCCCGCAGGGCGGCGCGTTGCAGGGCCGCCTCCGTCACGGCGCGGGCCGACACGTCGCCGCGGCGTACGGCCTCGGCGATCTCGCGGGCGGAGGCCGAGGCCGTACGGACGGCGAAGGCGTCAGGGAGTCCGGGCATCGGCCCAGGGTAGAGGGCGGCCCGCTCGGACTCCCGACAGTCCGTCAGCGCACGTCGTAGGCGCGGGTGACGGTCTGGGTGACGGTGGTTCCGTCGGCGTCGGTCAGGCTCACCTTGAGCATGACCTGCTTGCCGGAGGCGCCGGTGTGGTCGAGCTCGGCCGTCCACCGGCCGTCGTGCTGCCGGACCGGTGCGTCCGTCCAGGTGGTGCCGCCGTCGTAGGAGTACGCGAGGGAGGCACGGGTGAGCGCGGCCGGGGTGTATCCGGCGTGCCCCTCCGCCGAGAGGCCGACCTCGATGCCGCCCTGCGCGGGCAGCGTGTTCATGCCGTCGGCCGGCAGGTCGTAGGACGGGAAGAGCATCGGCAGGCCCCGGGAGGCGACGTCGTCCTCACGGTGGGAGCGGAAGCCCCAGGTGGTGGTGACGGCGGTGGAGCGCAGCCAGTTCCGGTCCGAGGTGTCGATCTTCTCCAGTCGCTGCGTGAGCTCGTAGGCGGCGTCGCCGTCCGGCACCTTGAACGCGTCGTACGGATAGGCGCTGGTGGCGTTCCGCTCGCCGTTCCGCTTCAGTTCCAGGTTGCCGAGGTCACCGAAGGAGCCGCCGTAGGACCAGTGGTCGCCCGATCCGTCCAGCCAGAGTGCGGTCTGGAAGCCCATCCACTCGCCCTGGCGCTCGGCGGTCAGCATCGGCTTGCCGTCCATGTCGCGGGGTGCGGCCGGGCGCAGCGGTCCCCCGTACCACTCCTCGGTGCGGTGCTGCCCCGGGCTGTAGGTGCGCTCCTGGTCGTTGAGGAACGCGGCGAACGGGAAGCTCGTCATGGCGCCGTGGTACCAGAGCTCGTCGCCGGTCGTGTAGTACGCGGTGCGGGTGGCGGGGACGTGGACCAGGCCGAAGGGGCTGACCGGGATGTAGCCGGCGCTGTCCGGACGCCGCACGAACAGCGCATCCAGATAGTCGGCCTCCTTGCCCATCGCGTTCCACTTCTCCGTGACGCGTGCCAGCTTGGCGTCCAACGGCCGCAGTTCACGGTCGGAGCGCAGGGGACCCTCGATCGGGAACGACACGTTGTAGACGTACGGGGCGCCGTCCTCGGAACCGGTGGCACGCCAGGTGGGACGGAACTCGAAGGCGCCGGTGCGGGCGCGGCCGTCGATGTCCGCGAAGAAGTCCTGCACAGAGCCGTCGGCCAGGAGGGAGGCCGACACCTGCCAGATGTCGTCCCACGAGCGGGCGTAGCTGAGCGTGGTGGTGCTGATCTTCGAGGGGCGCTGGGTGCGCAGGCTCAGCCGGTGGGCCTCGCGGGCGTCGAGGACGACGGTGGTGTCGTCGGTGATGTGCGTCTGGGGGCGGGCGAGGTAGCTGACGGACGCCGCCTTGTTGTCGGCTCCGTAGGTGCTCACGAACGTGCTGAGGGCGTAGTCGCCGGGGCGCACGCGGAACGTCTGGTCGGCGGCCCCGCCGTTGGTGCGGCGCTCGCCCCGGTCGGTGTCGATGCTGACGACGTCGAGGGAGGAGGTGCCGCCGGCCGGCTTCCCGTCGCGGTCGACGAGCTTGACGCGCAGGGTGACGGTCTTCGGCTCGACGTACACGGCGACGGGGACGGAGACGTGGACGCCGTCGCCCGTGGCCAGGATCCGGCCGGTGACCGCGCCGTACTGACGGTCCGCCAGGTGGGCGGTGGGGTCGATGCGCACGGGCACTTCGGCGCTCTCCCCGGCGGGGACGGTGACCTTGCCCCGGCCGGCCTCGATGACGCCCGTACGGACGGCGCTGCCGTCGTTGCCGCGCACGCCGTCGACCGACAGGTCGAGGGTGACGTCCTTGCCCGTGGTGTTCGTGAAGGGGACCCGCACGGTCGTACGGTCCGCGGCGCTCTGCGGCCACGTGAAGGTGCCGCCCTGCACGGCCGGTGCGGAGACGATCTTCTGGTGGGTCGCGGCGGCGACGTCCAGCACGCCGGCGCCGGTCTCGTCGGCGTCGGCGACCTCGCCGCCGGTCCGCGCGGAGGCGACCAGTGCCGCCTTGACGCGCTGCGCGCTCCAGTCGGGGTGGGCCTGCCGCACGACGGCCGCGGCGCCCGCGACGTGCGGAGTGGCCATGGAGGTGCCGGACATCGTGCGGTACGCGTACACGCCGCGGCCGCCGGCGCTCGCGGCCGAGATGCCGACGCCGGGGGCGGCGATCTCCGGCTTGAGGACGTGGGTGCGGACGGCGGGGCCCCGGCTGGAGAACGGGGCGGTGGTGTCGTCGCGGTCGACGGCGCCGACGGTGAGGACGTCGGGGACGCAGCCCGGAGAGGACACGGTCCCGGCGCCGGGTCCCTCGTTGCCCGCGGCGACGACGAAGAGGGTGCGGTCGCTGTCCGCCAGTGCCGCGGTGGCCTGCGCGACGGGGTCGGTGCAGTCGCGGGCGGTGGGGTTGCCGAGGCTCATGGAGACGACGTCGGCCTTCTGGTCGACGGCCCACTGCATGCCGGCGATGACCCAGGAGTCCCGGCCCGAGCCGCCGTCGTTCAGGACCTTGCCGACGAGCAGCGAGGCACCCGGGGCGACCCCCTTCTTGCGTCCGTCGCTCGCGGCGCCGGAGCCGCCGACGGTGGAGGCGGTGTGGGTGCCGTGGCCCACCTTGTCGTCGGTGGACGCGGAGTCGGTGAAGTTCTCCTCGGCCGTGACGCGGCCGGCCAGGTCGGGGTGTCCGGCGTCGACGCCGGTGTCGAGGACCGCGACCTTGGTGCCCTTGCCGTCGAGGCCCTCGGCCCAGGCCTGCGGTGCGCGGACCTGCGCGGTGGAGCGGTCGAGGGTGGCCTCGACCTTGCCGTCGAGCCAGAGCTTCTTCAGCCCGGCGCCGGAGCGGGATCGGGGACTCGCGACGTCGGCCCAGAACGCGGCCGTGTCCTTCTTGTCGGCGGCGAGCGCGGCCCCGTCCACGGCGGGGAGTTCGAGGACCCGGTCGGCGCCGCGCGGCACGGCCGCCTGCGCCGCGACGTCCACGCCGTTCTTGTAGGTGGCGATGAGCGGCAGCGTCTTGCTGTGCGCGTCGTCATAGCCCTGGCGTATGAGTCCGGTGACGTTGAACAGCTGCTCGTCGACCCTGCCGTCGGCGAGTGCCGCCGAGGCGTCCTCCGGGTAGACGTAGAGGTCCTTGCCCCGCTGGTACGTCTGGACCGTGGGCCGGATGCCGTCCTCCCGGGGCAGCACGCTCGCGCTGCTGCGGCCGGCGCCGTCCGTGACGACGACCACCCGGTCGCCGGTGACGAGGGTGACGGTCGACTGTCTGCCGCCTTCGGCCGCGGCGCCGGCGGAGCCGAGGACGTGGTGCGTCCCCGCGGTTCCGTCGGAGTTCCCGGCCGGCGGTCCGGCGGTGGCCGAGGGTGTCGCCATGCCGGTGAGGGCCAGGGCGACGACGGACGCGGCGCCCAGAACTGCACGTCTGTTGAGACGCATGGATCTCCCTACTCGAACGACTCGAAGTCGTGAACACGCCATCGTGCGGCTGCAGCGTGGCAGAGATCCGGGAGCATGCGGGGGTGCCGGACGTGGCGGTTCCGCCCCATGTCGGAATCCCGACACGGGGCCGGCCGGCGCGTGCGGGTCAGAGCCAGCCGGCGCGGGCGGCGTACCAGCCGAGCTGAAGACGGGAGTCGGCTCCGGCGAGGTCCATCAGGCGGCGGGTGCGGCGCTCCACGGTGCGCACCGAGACACCGAGCTGCGCGGCCGCCCTGCGGTCGGAGACGCCCGCCAACAGCAGGGCCAGGACGGCGAGTTCACCTTCCGTGGGCCCGTCAGGAGCCCCGTCCTCCACGCGCACCGCGCCGGCCGCGGCGTACAGCGGGCGCGCCTTCTCCCACTCGCGCTCGAAGAGGTGGACCAGTGCGCCCAGCAGGCCGCTGCGGTGGACGACGATGGCGCTCGGCTCGCCGCCGGTTTCGGTCATGTCCAGGGGGACCATGGCCCGTTCGCCGTCGGACACGAGCATCTTCAGGGGCAGCGTGTCGGCGAGGCGGAGGCGGAGCCCGGCCTCGATCCCGGCGTGCACGTCCCGCAGGACGCCTTCCCCGTCGAGGTAGTCCTGCGCGGCCACGGCCCGGAAGGCGACACCGCGTTCCAGGGCGAAGGACTCCGACACGTCCGCGTCCGCGCGCTGCACCGCCGTGGCCTCGCCGCCGAGGAAGGTGAGCAGTTCGTGCTGGGCGCCCCGCTGCAACTGGTGGAACCGGTGGGCCACCTGCTCCACGCCGACGACGACCTCGACCACTCCGCCGGCCGGGTGCGCCGCGGCGCTGCGGTACTGCTCGGTCAGCATCGAGAAGGCGGTCTCGGCCCGCTGGAGCGCGTTGCGCTGTTCGACGAGCACCGGGGCGAGGGCCACGGAGGGCGGGGTCAGGCGGTACCGGTCCGCGGACCGCTCCCCTGCCGCGCCGTCCGCCGGGAGCGTCCCCGCCGGCTCCACCGCCACCAGTCCGCGCACCGCCAGATCGCCGAGGACGCGCTCCACCTCGGGCCCGGACAGCACCGTCCGCCGCACCACGTCGGCGACCGAGGCGACCGGCCGTGTCAGCAGCGCGGTGTAGACCGCTTCCTCGTCCCGGCTCAGACCCAGTTCCCGCAGCATCCGCTCCCCTTTCCGGCGGCACCTTAACCCGGGCGGCGGAGCCTCCCGGGTTGATAGGCAAGTGAACACTTGCCTATGCTGGAGCACGTGGCCGACGACCTGTTCAAAGCCCTCGCCGACTCCACCCGGCGCACGATCCTCGACGAGCTCACCGAGCGGTCGGGACAGACCCTGTTCGAGATATGCGCGCGGCTGAGCATGAAGCACGGGCTCGGCCTGTCGCGACAGGCGGTCTCCCAGCACCTGGCGGTGCTGGAGTCGGCCGGACTCGTCGGGACCAGACGGGAGGGCCGCTACAAGTACCACGACCTCGACACGGCGCCGCTGCGGCAGATCACCGAGCGGTGGCCGCTGCCGACCACCCCGTCCCGGACGGGGCCCACCTCGGAGGAGAGCACCCCATGAAGATCCACCTGACCAGCGTCTTCGTCGACGACCAGGCCAAGGCCGAGCACTTCTACACCCAGATCCTCGGCTTCGTGAAGAAGCACGACGTGCCGGTCGGCGAGACGGACCGGTGGCTGACCGTCGTGTCCGCGCAGGAGCCCGGCGGCACGGAGCTGCTGCTCGAGCCCGCCGGTCACCCGGCCGTGAAGCCCTACCGCGACGCCCTGGTGCAGGACGGCATCCCGCTCGTCCAGTTCGCCGTCGACGACGTCCACGCGGAGTACGAGCGGCTGCGGGCCCTCGGCGTGCACTTCACGCAGGAGCCGCTGGAGATGGGGCCGATCACCATGGCCGTCCTCGACGACACCTGCGGCAACCTGGTCCAGATCGCGACCGAGCCGAAGCCGTAGAACCGGGCGAGCCCGAAAAAAAGAAATCCGAGAAAAGTTCACCGGTGATGTCGAGATGCCGTGGGCTGCTCCGTCCCAGGGGTGTACGCGGCCACAATGGCCGCACCGGAACCAGAGGAGAAGGCCATGGCCAAGTACCTGCTTCTGAAGCACTACCGCGGTGCCCCGACCCCGGTCAACGACATCTGCATGGACCAGTGGACGCCCGAGGAGATCTCGGCGCACGTGCAGTACATGCGGGACTTCGCGGACCGGCTCGAGAAGACCGGGGAGTTCGTCGACGGGCAGGCGCTCGCGCCGGAGGGCGCCTGGGTCCGGTACGACGGCGAGGGCCGGCCGCCGGTCACCGACGGTCCCTTCGCGGAGACGAAGGACCTCATCGCCGGCTGGATGGTCATCGACGTGGACAACTACGAGCGTGCCGTCGAGCTGGCCGGCGAGCTGTCCGCCGCGCCGGGCGCCGGCGGCAAGCCGATCCACGAGTGGCTCGAGGTGCGTCCGTTCCTGACCTCCGCGCCCGATGGCGACGCGTGCCACGGGTGACGTCCCCGATGGACGAGCGCCTGCTGCGCAGCCTCACCCCCGAGGTCCTCGGGGTCCTCGTCCGCCGCGGAGCCGACTTCGCGGCGGCCGAGGACGCTGTGCAGGACGCGCTGGTCGAGGCGCTGCGCGTGTGGCCCGCGGATCCGCCGCGCGACCCGAAGGGCTGGCTGGTCACCGCGGCCTGGCGGAAGTTTCTCGACGCGACCCGGTCCGAGGCGGCGCGGCGCCGCCGTGAGGACCGGGTGGAGGAGGAGCCGCCGCCCGGCCCGGCACCGGGCACGGACGACACGCTCCAGTTGTACTTCCTGTGCGCGCACCCGTCGCTGACACCGGCGTCGGCGGTGGCGCTCACCCTGCGCGCCGTCGGCGGGCTCACGACCCGGCAGATCGGCGAGGCGTACCTGGTGCCCGAGGCGACCATGGCCCAGCGCATCAGCCGTGCCAAGCGGACGGTGTCGAAGGAACGCCTGGACCGGCCCGGAGACGTGGGCACCGTGCTGCGCGTCCTGTATCTGGTCTTCAACGAGGGGTACTCGGGCGATGTCGACCTCTCCGCCGAGGCGATCCGGCTGACCCGACAGCTCGCGGCGGTGGTCGACCACCCGGAGGTGTCGGGGCTGCTGGCGCTGATGCTGCTGCATCACGCGCGGCGCGCCGCCCGCATCGCTCCGGACGGCGCGCTGGTCCCGCTCGCCGAGCAGGACCGCGCCCGCTGGGACACGAAGGCGATCGCCGAGGGCATCGCGATCCTCCAGTCGGCGCTGGCCCGGGACCGGCTCGGCGAGTTCCAGGCCCAGGCGGCCGTCGCGGCGCTGCACGCGGACGCGCAGACGGCCGGGGAGACGGACTGGGTGCAGATCGTCGAGTGGTACGACGAGCTGGTGCGGCTGACCGACAACCCGGTCGCCCGCCTCAACCGCGCGGTCGCGGTGGGCGAGGCGGACGGCCCGCGCGCGGGCCTGGCCGCACTCGCCGAACTCGACCCCGGCCTGCCCAGGTACACCGCCGTGGCCGCGTACCTGCACGAGCGGGACGGCGACCCGGGCACGGCGGCGCGCCTGTACGCGGAGGCCGCGCACGCCGCGTCGAACCTCGCCGAGCGCGACTATCTGACCCGGCAGGCCGCCCGGCTGAACACACGGCTCAAGAAGAGTTGAGCGAGTTCAACATGCTCTGGACAGAAGGCTGGTGACACTTGGTCAGGCTGAGGCACGACGGTTGCGCCGGATCACCACAGCCACCGTCGTCGCGATCCCGCCGATGAGCAGGCCGATCCCGGTGAAGATGAGTGGCAGCAGCCACAGCGAGACGAACCCGTCGATCTTCGCGTCCTCGGGCGAGTCGGCGCGGTACAGCACGTCGACCCGCTCGCCCAGGTCGTAGGCGGGCGGGTTCGAGCCCATCGAGCTGCGGAACGTGGTCGCCCAGCCCTCACGCGTGGTGAACTCGACGACCGGGTGCGCCGTGGGACCGCTGCTGGAGCGGCTCTTGCCGGAGTAGCCGCTGCTGCCGCCACCGCTCCACTCCAGGGAGACCACCGTGCCCCGGGCCTGCTCGGCCGACGTCACGTACGAGAGCGAGACACCGCCCATGATCAGCCCGATGACCAGGAAGAGCGCTCCGAACGCGATCGCCCCGAAGGTGATCCACCATCCGGCGCCGCGCGTGCGCGCCTGATCCTTCATGTCCTGCCTCTCGATCGTGGGGGCCCGCGGGACAGCTCGTGGGGGGGAACTCACGGGAGGGTGGACGTTATCGCAGCAGGTCAAGGCCGCTCGACGGCGCCCCTCTCCCCCCGCTTCTTGACGGCACGTCAGGATGCGGGCTCGGCCTCGTCGAAGCGGGCTCGGTGCGTGTGGATCTCGTCGTGGTGGGTGCCCGCCCAGTCGATGAGCGCGGTGACGGCGGCGATGAGGGAGGCGCCGAGCGGGGTCAGCTCGTACTCGACGCGGGGCGGCACCTCCGCGTAGGCGGTCCTGGTGACCAGGCCGTCGCGGCGGAGCTGGCGCAGGGTGTGGGTCAGCATGCGCTGGGAGATGCCCGGGACGGAGCGCTGCAGGTCCGTGTAGCGCAGCGGGCCCGCGTGCAGCGCGCTCACCACGAGTACGGTCCACTTGTCGCCGGCGCGCTCGACGATCTGCCGGATCGTCTCGCCCTTCTCGGCGGGCCACGCGGCGCACGGTCCCGTGGGCGCGGCGGGCCGCGCGGGCTGCCGGTCCTCCATGAGGTGCCCGTCCTCCATGAGGTGCCCGTCCTTCCTGGTCGACGTTCTTCCTGGTCGCCGTTCTCCCTGGTCGCCGTTCCGCACACGCGTGTGCCTTTTGTACGTCCTTCCATACTGACGCACCATGGGGTTACGCACCAGCGGTATGAGGCCAGGTCAGAGGCGCTTCACCGGACGGATCCGGACCTGCGCGCACTCCGCTGAGCGATCCCCACAGCCACAGGAGGAGACCCCCGTGACCATGCGTGCCGCAGTCGTGTCCCGTTTCGGCGGACCGGAAGCCATCGAGATCGTCGAGACCGCCGTGCCCGCGCCGGGCCCCGGCCAGGTACGGATCGAGGTGGCCGCCGCCGCGCTGAACCCGGTGGACGCCGCCACCCGCGCCGGCGTCTTCGGCGCCCTGGGCGACCTGACGGGCCTGGGCTGGGACGTGGCGGGGACGGTCGGCGCCGTCGGCGAGGGCGCGCCCTTCGCGGTCGGCGACCCGGTGTTCGCCCTGTTCACGGGCCACCACAAGACGCTGGGCACGCACGCGGACCACGTGGTGCTGGACGCCGGGGCCGTCGCGACGGCGCCCGCGAGCGTGGACGCCACGCACGCGGCGACCCTGCCGCTCAACGCCCTCACGGCGGCCCAGTCGCTGGACCGGCTCGGCCTGCGGCCGGGGCAGCGGCTGCTGATCACGGGCGCGGGCGGCGGCGTCGGCGCGCACGCGGTGGAACTGGCCGCGCACCGCGGCCTTGAGGTCACGGCGCTCGGCCCGGACCACGCGGAGGACTTCCTGCGCTCACGCGGCGCCGCGCACTTCCTGCCTCGTGGCGCGCAGCCGGCCGCCGGCGGCTTCGACGGCGTCCTCGACGCGGCCGGACTCGGCGCCGACGCGCTGAAGGCGGTCCGTGACGGCGGGGCGTACATGGGGCTGTGGCCCGGGCAGGAGCCCGCGTCCGAGCGGGGCGTGACCGTACAGGCGCTCAGCGTCGAGGCCGACGGCCCGCTCCTGGCCGAGCTGGCCCGGCTCACCGACGAGGGCGTGCTGCTGCCGCGTGTCGCCCGGACGTACGCGCTCGACGAGGTCGCCGAGGCGCACACGCGTCTGGCGCAGGGCGGCCTGCCGGGCCGTCTCGTCCTGGTCCCCTGAGGGCGGAGCGCTCGAACTGACCGCGCCCCGGGCCCGTCACCCCCGCGCGGACACCGCGTGGACCGGTGTGGGCTCGGGGCGCTTGGCGTGGCGGCCGTCGCCGGAGGAGCGGCCGGTGAGGCGGCGCCAGGCCCAGGGGCCGAGGAAGGAGCCCGCCCAGGCGAGATCCAGGGCGGTGCGGCGCCAGGCCGGCAACGGGGGCAGCGGCGGCAGCGGGTCCCGCCAGGACGCGTCGCTCCCCGGCAGCGCGAGTGCCTCGGCCGCCGCCCGGGCGATCCGCGCGTGACCGGCCGGGGAGGCGTGCAGCCGGTCGCTGCTCCACATCCGCGGGTCGACGGTCACGGCGGACCCGGACGCGTCGACGACGGTGACGCCGTGCCGCGCGGCCGCGTCGAGAAGGCGCCCGTTGAAGTCGGTCAGGCGCGGACGCAGCGCCGCGAGCGCCGGCGTCAGGCGGGTGAGGTCCGGGAACGTGAACGTGAGGACGTGCGCACCCGCGCCGGTCAGCTCCGCGAACATGGCCTCCACCTCCGCCGCGACCGGCTCGGGCCGGAAACCCGGCCGGACCACGTCGTTCATGCCGGCCATCACCGACACGAGATCGGGCCGCAGCGCGAGGGCCGGGGCGAGCTGTCCGGCCCGGATCTGCGCCGCCTGCCGGCCGCGCACGGCGAGGTTGGCATAGGTGAACTCCGGCTCGGCGTGCGCCAGTTGCTCGGCGAGCCGGTCGGCCCAGCCCCGGTACCCGGAGGTCTCGTCACCGTCCCCGAGCCCTTCCGTCTGGGAGTCGCCGATCGCGACGTAGCGCAGGTACGTGGTCATGACCCGCATCATACTCAACTAATTGATTACTCCTCTAGTCCCCTATTGCCCCCTTGTCCGGCCGCGCCGGCCCCGACCGCCCGCGCCGCCATTGGTGGGCGACGGCCGCCGGGCCTACCGTCGAAGGCACATCGCCTTCTCGGAGAAGAGCACTCATGTCGAAGATCCTTTTCGTGATGACCGGCGCCGACCACTGGACCCTGGCCGACGGCACGAAGCACCCCACGGGGTTCTGGGCGGAGGAGGCCGTCGCGCCGTACGAGGCGTTCAGGGCGGCCGGGCACGAGATCGTCGTCGCCACGCCGGGCGGGGTCGTGCCGCCGGTCGACCGGGGCAGCCTGGCGCCGGAGTTCAACGACGGGCAGGAGAACGCCGACCGCGTGGCCGCCACCCTCGACTCGATGACCGAGCTCCGGCACCCGATCGCCCTGACGGACGTGGACCTCGCCGACTACGCCGCCGTGTTCTACCCCGGCGGCCACGGGCCGATGGAGGATCTGGCGGTCGACGCGGACTCCGGGCGGCTGCTCACCCGGGCCCTGGACTCCGGCAAGCCGCTCGGCGTTGTCTGCCACGGGCCGGCGGCACTGCTCGCGGCGACCCGGGAGGACGGCACGAACGCCTTCGCGGGGCATCTGGTCACCGCGTTCACGAACGCGGAGGAGGAGCAGGGCGGGCTCGCGGCCCAGGCCAGGTGGCTGCTCCAGGACCGGCTGACCGAGGCCGGCCTGAACGTGCAGGAGGGCGAGCCCTGGGCGGCGAAGGTGGTCGTCGACGGCCGGCTCGTCACCGGCCAGAACCCGGCCTCCGCCGAGCCGGTCGCCATCGAGCTGCTCAAGCTCATGGGCTGAGCCCGAGCAATATATGACAGCACTTATATAAGTGCTGTTACGATGCTGGGCATGGCGGACTCCGACGTACCCACACCCCGACCGGACCTCCCCGACGACCCGACCGAGGAGAGCCTGTGGCGGCCTCTGTGGCAGCTGCAGGCCTCGATGGACGCCGACATCGCCCGCGTCTACGCCGATCGGCGGATCGAGGGGCTCAAGCCGACCTGGGTCATGGAGCTGCTGCGCCTGCACGCCCGCGGCCCCATGACCATCGCGGAGCTGGCCGACTCGGTGGAGCGCACCCATTCGGCGCTGAGCCAGAAGGTCGCGGCGATGCGCAAGGCGGGATGGGTGCGCACCGTGGTCGGCGACGACGCCCGCACCCGGAAGGTGACGCTCACCGAGCAGGCACAAGAGGTCGTGGCGCGGCTCGACGCGGAGTGGCGGGCGACGGAGGCCGCGCTCGCGGAGCTCGAGGCCGAGCTGCCCTACCCGCTGTCCCAGGTCGTCAGGGACATCGAGGCGGCGCTCGACCGCAGGAGCTTCCACGACCGGATCGCCGCGCGCCTCGCCGAGCACCCCGCATGGCGGTGACCGGCGGGGGACGGAGCCGCCGCGGACTGGGCCGCTCGTTGATCGACGTGTCGCCGCTGCGCACCTCGGCCCCGTTCCGGCGCCTGTGGATCGGTCAGAGCCTGTCGGGGCTCGGCGGCCAGATGACACTGGTCGCGGTCATGTTCCAGGTGTGGAGCTCGACCGGGAGCACGGTGTGGACGGGTGCGGTGGGGCTCGCCCAGGCGGTCCCGCTCATGGCGCTCGGCCTGTTCGCCGGATCGCTGGTCGACCGGGTGGACCGGCGGCTCGTCTATCTGGTGACGACGGCGGGGCAGACCGTGTTCGCCGTCCTGCTCGCCGTGCAGGGGTTCCTCGGACCGGCGCCCGTCGCCGGGGTGCTGGTCCTCGTCGCGCTGCAGTCCTGCTGCGCGGCGGGCGGCGGCCCGGCCTCGCGCGCCTTCGTGCCGCAACTGCTGCCCGCGCACCAGGTGGCCGCGGGTCTGGCCCTGCGCCGGATCTCGTTCCAGGCCGCGATGCTGCTCGGCCCCGCGCTCGGCGGGCTGATCGTCGGCGCGTGGGGTGTCGGGGCGTGTTACGCGATCGACGCCGTCACGTTCGTCGCGGCGTGGCTCGGCGCGCGCGGGCTGCCGCGCATGAGCCCGGGGGACCTGGTCGCGCGTCCGGGGCTGCGGGGCGTGGCGGACGGGCTCGCGTTCATGGCGCGGACACCCGCCGTGCGCGGTGCGCTGCTCACCGATCTCGCGACGACGGTCCTCTCGATGCCGGTCAGCCTCTTCCCGCTGGTCAACTCCGAGCGTTTCGGGGGCGATCCGGGCACCCTCGGCCTCTTCCTGACGGCGATCGCCGTCGGCGGTGTCACCGCGTCCGTCTTCTCGGGGACGTTCACGCGGCTGCCGCGCCCCGGTCTGGTGATGCTGGCCGGATCCGCGGCCTGGGGCGCGTCCTTGACCGTGTTCGGCCTCGTGTCCGAGCCGTGGGCGGGCCTCGCGTGCCTGGCCGTCGCGGGGGCCGCCGACACCTTGACCGTCGTCTCGCGCGGCACCGTCCTGCAGACACACACCCCGCGCGAGCTCCTCGGCCGGGTCGGGGCCGCCGAGCAGATCGTCGGCCAGGCCGGACCGGACCTCGGCAATCTGCGCGGCGGCCTGGTCGCCCACGCGTTCTCGGGCTCGGCGGCACTGGTCAGCGGCGGCCTCCTCTGCGTGGGCGCGGTCGCGGCAGTGGCCGCCACCGCGACCGAACTACGGGGCGGCGCCCGCCTGTTCGGTCGTGAGCAGCCGACCCCGGAGTGACCTCGGCCGCGGCGGGCAGTCGGGCGGGCGTCCGCAGTTTGCGGACCCTCGTCCGGCTCGACGCGCCCCGGCACTGGTCCGGGCGGCGGCCACCCGGCAGCGGACGCCACCAGCGAACCGAACTGCGGCGCGGATCCTGCCTGTTCAGGCAGGAGCAGCCGGACCCGAGTGACCTCCGCCGTGACGGGCAGCCGAGCGGGCGGCCGGAGTTCGCGGACGCCCGTCCGGCTCCGACGCACCCCGGCGCTGGTCCGGCCGCCCGCCACCCGACGGCGGCCGCCATCTGCGAACCGAACTACGGGGCAGCGCCCGCCTGTTCGGACCGGAGCAGCCGACCCCGAAGTGACCTCCGCAGAAGCGGGCCGTCCCGGCGACCGGAGTCGTGGACCCTTGTCCGGCTCGACGCACCCCGGCGGTGGGCCGGGGCGCCGGTCACCCGGCGGTGCGGGTCACCGGCGACCGAACTACGGGGCGGCGCCCGCCCGTTCGGACAGGAACAGGCGGCCCCGGAGCGACCTCGGCCGCGGCGGGCAGCCGACCGGGCGGCCGGAGTTTGCGGACCCTGGTCCGGCTCGACGCGTCCCGGCGGTGGGCCGGGCGCCGGCCACCCGACGGCGGCCACCACCACGGCCGAACTACGGTTCGGGCAGGAGCAGCCGGCCCCGGATTGACCTCCTCCGAAGCGGGCTGCCCCGGCAGCCGGACTCGTGGCCCCTCGTCCGGCTCGACGCGCCCCGCGCCGGTCACCCCCGGTTCGGTCGGATGATCACCTCGCTGCCGATGGGGACGAACCCGCAGGACAGGAAGGCGCGCAGGGAGCGGGCGTTGCCCGGGGACACGGCGACGAACAGGGGGTCGCCGGCCTCGACGAGGCTCAGCGCGTCCTCGATGAGCCCGCGTCCGACGCCCTTGCCGGTCTGCTCCGGCGTGTGCAGTTCGATGCTCAGCTCGCGGCGTCCGGCGAGCCCGTCGGCCATGATGATCAGGCCGCGCTCGTCGCCGTGCACGGTGACGCCGGAGCGGATCTCACGCGCGTACCGGACGCGGGGATGGTCCGCCGCCTCCTGCGAGGTGACCTCGGGCAGACGCGGCGGGCCGCCCGTGCCCCGGGCCACGAGCACGGCGTCCACGCAACCGGTCCAGCCGCCGGGTCCGGCGAGCCGGTGCAGGAAGTGGGCCGCCATGGATCCGCCGAAGGCGTCGGGGCCCTGGGCGTGTACCTCGGCCGCCGGCAGCGCCGTCGCGACGACCGCGTGCCCGGTGAACGCCACGGAGCACTCCAGGCCGCCGGCCAGCGGGGGCAGCACCGTCACGGAGCCGTCGCAGGGCGGGAAGCGTCCGTCGGCGGCGTCGGTGAAGTGGGCGAGGAGCGGATGGGGCGTGGGCATCGGGGTCTCTCCTGCGGTGCGCGGCGAGGTGCCGGACGGGACGGGTCGTCGACCGCACAGCCTGACACGCGGCGCGCCCGCGCGGTTCCGGTGGGTCGCGGACCGATGAGTTCCGGGCGGCCGGACGGTCCGTACTCCCAGACAGGCCCACACCTTCGGTCTCACGACCTCGTACGGAGGCACCATGTCCACCAGCTCGAACGCCCTGCCGCCCGTAGTCGACGCAGCCACCTGGGAGAAGGAGTTGGCGGCGCTGCGCGTGCGGGAGAAGGCCGCGACGCGCGAACTCGACGCCATCGCGGCGCAGCGCCGCCGGCTGCCGATGGTCGAGATGCCGGACTACGTCCTGGAGGGCGAGGGCGGTCCGGTGCGGCTCGCCGAGATCTTCGGCGACCACTCCCAGCTGATCGTGTACTCCCACATGTGGCACGAGGGCGCGGAGTGGCAGTGCAGCGGTTGCACCGGCTTCACGTCCCAGTTCACGCGGCAGCTCGGCCTGGAGAAGTTCGACGCGCGGTTCGTCGTCGTCACCCAGGGCCCGATCGACGAGGCCCTCGCCTACCGGCGCAAGGTGGGCAACAGGATGACCTGGTACTCGACCGCGAACAGCCCGTTCGGCAGCGATGTGGGCGCGCCGCCGGACGGGGGCTTCGCCGTCAACGTCTTCCTGCGCGACGGCGACAAGGTCTACCGCACGTGGCACACGGGCGGCCGCGGCGTCGAGCAGCTCAGCCATCTCTTCGCCCTCGCCGACGTGCTCCCCTACGGGCGCCAGGAGGTCTGGCAGGACTCCCCCGAGGGCTGGCCGCAGCAGCCGACGTACAGCCGCTGGGCGAGTTCGCAGGAGATCGCGGCGGCGTACGGGGAGGGCGCCTCCTGACACCCGGTCCGGGGGGGCCCCGGGGGGGGGGCCCCCCCCCCGGGCCCCCCCCCCCCGGGGGGCGGGGGGGGGGGGGGCCCCCGCCCCCCGCGGGGGGGGGGGGGGGGGCGCGGGGGGGCGCCCCCCAA
>NZ_JBITJS010000009.1:16693-273797 GCF_044460245.1 Streptomyces sp. NPDC050145
CCCCCCCCCCCCCCCCCCCCCCCCCCCCCCCCCCCCCCCCCCCGCCCCCCCCCCCCCCGCCCCCCCCCCCCCCCCCCCCCCCCCCCCCCGCCCTCGTGGGAACGGCGGCTTGCGCGCCCTCGTGCCGACGGCTTGGACTGCCGGGGTCACGAGGGAGGAAGCGCATGACACCCATGCTCGACGGTTGCACGCCCTGGCCCGAGGAGTTCGTCGACCGGTACTGGTCCGTCGGGCACTGGCGCGGCGTCACGCTCGACAACCTGCTGGGCGACACGGCACGGCGGCAGCCGGCGCGCACGGCACTGGTGCACGATGCGACGCGGCTCACGTACGGACTGCTGAACCGGCGGGTGGAGCGCACGGCCGCCGGATTCCGGCTGCGCGGGCTGCGGCCGGGACAGCGGGTCGTGCTGCGGCTGCCGAACGTGCCGGAGGCCGTGATCACCCTGTTCGCGCTGCTGCGGGTGGGCGCGGTGCCGGTGGTGTGCCCGGTCGCGCTCGGCGGCCGGGAGCTGGCACACGTGGTCCGGGTCAGCGAGGCGGCCGGTCATGTCGGCACGGCCGCGCACCGGGCCGAGGTCGCGGCGATCGCGGCCGAAGGGCCGTTCCTGCGGCGGGCGTTCACCTACGAGCCGCCCGGCGAGGCATCCCCGTACGGTGGCATGTCGATCGATTCCTCGGGGTGTCACTTCTTTCCGCTCGGGTCGGTGGACGCGGCGCCCGAGCCGGCTCCGGTGCGCGGCGCGGGCGAGGTGGCGTTCCTGCTCGTCTCCCCGGGCCCCGACGGGACGCCCCGGCTCGTGCCGCGCACCCACGACGCGTACGCGTACCAGGTGCGGGCCTCCGGTGCGGCGGTGCGGTCGGGCGCGGAGGACGTCCATCTCGCGGCGCTCCCTGCGGAGTCGCTGCTCGCGTCCGGCTGCCCGGGGATCGTGGGCACGCTGCTGTCCGGCGGCACGGTCGTCCTCGCCGAGGATCCGGGGCCCGGCGCCTGCCTCCCGCTCGTCGCGCGGGAGCGGGTCACCGTGGCCACGCTCGCACCGGCCGATCTGACGGCGTGGCTCGACGCGGGGGCGGGCCCGCTCGAGAGCCTGCGGCTCGTGCTCACCCCTGCGACGGATCTGCCCTCGGCCGACGCCGCCCGGTTCGGGCGTGAACTCGACTGTGAGACACGGCAGTTCCTCACCCGGCCGGAGGGCGTGGCCGCGCTCACCGGAACCGGAGGGGCCGCCCTCCACCCGCTCACGTCCGACGACGAGTTCCGTGTGGACGCGGACGGCGACTCCGGCGAACTCCTCGTCCGGGGACCGTCGGTGACACGCGGCTACTACCGGGCGCCGGACGCCGACGCCGAGGCCTTCACCTCCGACGGCCGGTTCCGTACGGGAGTGCCGGTGCGGCGCGGCGCCGACGGCGGGCTGGTGGTGACGGGCTGATCGTGACGGGCTCCGGAACGCGGCTCACGCCGGGGTGAGGAGCTCCGCGTGGTGCCGCTCGGCGACCAGCGGGTGGGCCCGGAGCTTGCCCTTGAGCTCGTTGTAGCCGTAGTCGGCGAACAGCTGGTTGTCGGGGGACTCGGAGACACCGGGGGCCGCCGAGGCGTAGGGGAACGCGAGGGGCTGGACATGGGCGTCCAGGCGGGGGTTGTAGAAGAACGGGACGGAGAACCGCTCGGTGGCGCCGGAAGGCGAGACGACCCGGTGGTTGGTCGCCATCAGGTAACCGTTGGTGGCGACTTCGAGGAGCTCTCCGAGATTGACGACGAAGGCGCCGGGGATCGGCGGCACGTCGTGGAACAGTCCGTCGTCGCGCTGGACCTGCAGGCCCCCGACCTGGTCCTGGAGCAGCAGCGTCAGGAAGCCGTAGTCCTTGTGCGCGCCGACCCCTTGACCGGCGCCGTCCCCGGAGCCGCCCGGGTAGCGGACGAGCTTGAGGTGCGGGTGGGCGTGTCGGCCGAAGATGCCGTCGTAGAAGGCGGGGTCGGCACCGATCGCGGTGAGCAGTTCGCGCAGCAGCTTCTCGGCGACACCGCTGAGCCGCTCGACCCACTGGAGGGCGGCCGTGCGCAGCTCCGGCAGGGCGTCCGGCCACTGGTTGGGCCCCTGGAGCCACCAGTACGGGGGCTCACCGGGGGCCGGGACGTGGGCCGGGCGTTCGGCGCCGATGTCGAGCTGGTCGCGCCAGTCCTGGCGGCCGCCGGTGCGCTCGTCGCCGGTGCGGGTGTAGCCGCGGAAGTGCGGCGAGTTCACGTTGTCGATCGCCAGCCGCTGCTCCTCGGGCAGCGCGAAGAAGCGCCGCATCGCGGTGAGCAGGAGCCGGGTCTCCTCGTCGGTGACCCCGTGCCCGATCAGCTGGAAGAACCCCACGTCGTGCGCGGCACTGTGCAGCTGTGCGTGCAGCAGGGCCCGCGCCTCGGGGCCGCGATCGGCGGCGGAGAGGTCGATGATCGGGAGCTGCCGGTTCGACGTGTGCGTCGTCGTGGTCTCGGTGGTGGTCGTCGATACGTTCGTCATGGTGCATCCGCGGGGTGTACGGGGTGCCTGTGCGCGGCCGGGGTGTGGCGGGGCACAGGTGCCTGATGGGAGAGAGACGTACGGCTGGGAAAAGCGGCCGGAACGGCACCGTGAAGAAGAGAAAAGGTGGGGCCGGACCGCTCAGAAGGAGCGTCGACAGCCCGTGCTCGTGACGCGGACGTAGTCCACGTGGCGGCGGCGAACGAGCGGGATCATGGGTTCAGCATACTGCGCACCCCGGCTTACGGACGTGACGCAGGTCACGCGCAGCCGGACCGGTCCTGTTGCGCCGCCCACTCCGCTTGCGCCGCCCACTCCGCGCAGGCGGTCAGTCGCGGGTCGCGTCCAGTACCGAGGTCAGCTCGGCGAGGACCTCCAGGAACAGGCCGGGCAGTTCGCGATCCTTCTCGCCGGAGCGCCCGATCGCCATCCACTCCGCGTAGGCGATCTTGAACGCGGCGGTGCCGGCCTCGGCGGCCAGGGTCGCCGTCCGGGGCGCGACCCCGCGCTCGCGCAGGGCGCCGGCCATCGCCAGGGAGAAGGCGTCGAGCTTGACCAGCTCGCGCTCGCGCAGCTCGGCACTGGCGGACACCACGGCGTCCCGGTTGCGGGCGCGCTGCGGGTCCTCCTGGAAGAAGGCGCCGAAGGCCTGGAGCGCACCGCTCACCGCGACCATGGGCGAGGCCGACTCGGGCGCCCCGGCGACGGCGCGCGTGACGAGGTCGAGCGCCGCCTCCGCCCCGTAGAACAGCACCTCGCGCTTGTCCGTGAAGTGCCGGAAGAAGGTGCGCTCGGTGACGCCGACCGACGCGGCGATCTCCGCGACCGTCGTCCGGTCGAAGCCCTGCTCGGCGTACAGCCTGAGCGCGGCCTCGGCCAGTCGGCCGCGCGCGTTCGGCTCCCATCTACCCATGCGGCGATCCTACGTGACGTCAGTCCATGACATCAGCCGGTTCCGGGGGCCGGTTCCTCGGCCTGTGACATCCCTTGTCAGCGGCGCCGGGCGCGTGCTCAAATGTCGCCGACCTACGGACCGGGATGCTCGTCAGTCCCGGGGCGGCCTCCGCACGGGCCGAACGGCGGGGGGTGTCGTGGACGACGGCACCGGACGCCGGGCGTACGGGATGAGAACATCCACGTACCCGGAGGACCTGCTCCATGAGCAAGCACGTGCTCGCGCAGAACCAGTACGGCAAGGCCGAGAACCGCATCGTCAAGATCACCCGCAAGGGCAACGAAGGCACCTGGCACGACATCCGCGACCTGAACGTGTCGGTCGCGCTGCGCGGCGAGTTCCGCGACGTCCACCTGACCGGCGACAACGCCAACGTCCTGCCGACGGACACCACCAAGAACACCGTGTACGCCTTCGCCAAGGAGCACGGCGTCGAGTCCCCCGAGGCGTTCGGCATCGCGCTGGCCCGGCACTTCGTCAGCTCCCAGCCGGTGATCCACGAGACGCAGATCCGCATCGAGGAGTTCGTGTGGGACCGGCTGCCGGCGCCCACCCGGCGCGAGCAGCACTCCTTCGTCCGCTCCGGGCAGGAGGTGCGCACCACGCAGATCACCTACAGCGGTGACACCGGCCAACTGCAGATCGTCTCCGGGCTCAAGGACCTCACCGTCATGAACTCGACGGACTCCGAGTTCCACGGCTTCATCAAGGACAGGTACACGACCCTGCAGGAGGCCTACGACCGGATCCTCGCCACGAAGGTGACCGCCCGCTGGGCCTACGCGGCGTCCGCGGCGAGCGAGGCGGACACCGACTGGGACCAGATGTACAAGGACGTCAGGCGGCGGATGCTGGAGGCGTTCTCGGACACGTACAGCTACTCGCTGCAGCAGACGCTGCACGCGATGGCCGACCGGGTCCTCGACCACGTCCCCGCGGTCAACGAGGTCCGGCTCAACCTCCCGAACAAGCATCACTTCCTTGTGGACCTGGAGCCGTTCGGGCTCAAGAACGACAACGAGGTGTACTTCGCGGCGGACCGCATGTACGGCCTGATCGAGGGCACCGTCCACCGTGACGGTGTCGCGCCCGTCATCGCGACGAGCGACTGGGTCACGGCCTGAGTCCCGCCGCCGCGGGCCGCTCCCCCGTCCGGGACGGGCCGCGGTGGCGCGCGTGAGTGCGCACCTGCTATAACTCACACGTCGCCTTCGGCGCACCAAGCGGTGCGCTCGGAGGCTTTTTTCATGTCCACTCACACATCCTCATCCACACCGCACGGCTATCGCGCGCTGCTGCGCAACCGCGAGTTCGCCGGGCTCTACGTCAGTTTCCTGTTCACCGTCGCCGCGAGCACGTTCTCCGGATTCGCGCTCGGCACGCTCGTCGACCGGCAGACCCAGTCGCCGTTCCTCACCGCCGTCAGCATGTACGGGGCCACGCTCGCCACCGTGCTCGGGGCGCTGACCCTGATGTCGGTCGCGGACGGGGAGCGACCCCGGCGCACACTCGTCGCACTCGAGTGCCTCTCCCTCGCGGGAGTCGCCGCGCAGGCCGTGCCCGGGCTGCCGCTGGCCGCCCGCTTCGGGATCCTGGTGTGCCTCGGCTTCTTCCAGTCACTCGGCGGCGGCACCCGGATGGGACTGCTCGCCGAGGTCGTGCCGCACACCTCGTACGCGCTGGCCCGCTCTCTGATGAACATCACCTCGGGCGGCATGGCGATCATCGGGTACGCGGTCGGTGCAGCGCTCCTCCACTTCCTCAGCCCGCAGCAGGTGTTCGGGGTCGCGGCCGTGCTCACCGGGCTGGGGCTCGTGGTCGTCGCGGCGACCGTACGGGAGCGGTCGATCCGTCTCACCCGGCGGCCCGGGCTGCGGACGACCTGGACGACGAACATCTGGCTGTTCGCGCATCCGGGGCGGCGGGCGCTGCTGCTGAACCTGTGGGTGCCGAACGGGCTCGTCGTCGGGTGCGAGGCGCTGTTCATCTCCTACGACTCCGGGCACGCGGGGGTGTTCCTCGCGGCGAGTTCCGCCGGGATGCTGCTCGGGGACCTGCTGGTCGGACGGGTGCTCAGTGCCGCGGGTCGGCGGCGGTGGGCGTTCCCCCTGCGGCTCGTGCTCGCGGTGCCGTTCCTGATGTTCGCGGCGGGGCCGCCGGTGTGGGTGGCGGCGGTCGGGGTCTTCGTGGCGGGCGCCGGATTCGCGGCTACGTTGCCCTTGCAGGAGCAGTTGCTGGCGCTGACGGACGACGCGGTGCGCGGGCAGGTGCAGGGGGCCGAGTCCGCGGGCCGGTTGAGCTGGCAGGGGGTGGGGGCGGCGCTGGCCGGTGGGTTGGCGCAGATGGTGTCGCCCGGGGTCGCGATGACGGTGATGGCGGCGGTCTCGGTGGCGGTGACGGTGGGTTCCCGCCCGTTCGTGCTCCGCTCCGGCGCACCGGTCACGGCCAGTTGATGTGAACCGGGCCGAGCCCGGCGTCGCCGCCCCCCCCCCGGGGGGGGGGGCGGCACGCCGGCTCGAGAGGGGGCGGTCAGGCCGGCTGGGGGCGGCGGGACGGGGTCCAGCCGGGGCCGGGGACCGCGGCCCGGAGCTGGCGGGTGTAGGACTCCTGGGGGTCGGCCAGGATCTGGGCCGTGGAGCCCTGCTCGACGACCTTGCCGCCGCACATCACCAGGGCCCGGTCGCTGATCTGGTGCACGACGGCGAGGTCGTGCGAGATGAACACGTAGGCGATGTCCCGCTGTTCACGGATGTCGGCCAGGAGGTTGAGGATCTGGGCCTGGATGGAGACGTCCAGGGCGGCGACCGCCTCGTCGAGGACGAGGACGCGGGGCTCGACCGCCAGCGCTCGCGCGATGGCGACGCGTTGCCGCTGTCCGCCGGACAGTTGCGCGGGGCGCATGGTCAGGTGCCGCTCGGCCAGACCCACCGACTCCAGCAGCTCGGCCGCCCGCGTCCGCCGTTCCTCCGCGGGGAGCGGGAAGTGCAGCGCGAGCGCCGTCTCGATGACGTCGCCGACCTTCTGCAGCCGATCGAGCGAGGCGTACGGGTCCTGGAAGACGATCTGGATCTCGCGGGCGCGGCGCCGCCGCTCGCGGGAGGCGACGCGGCGAGCCGCGGGTCGCTCCCGTCCGCACACGGTGAGCGTGCCCGCGTCCGGCTTCTCGAGGCCGAGCAGCATCCGGGCGACGGTCGTCTTGCCGGAGCCGGACTCGCCCACCACGGCGAGGGACTCCCCCGCCGCGAGGGTGAACGAGACGTCGTCGACGGCGACCGCCTCGCCGTAGGTCTTGCGCAGACCGACGGCCTCCAGCACGTTCTCCTTCACGCGCTCCTTCACCTGCTCCTTCTCAAGGGGCTGGTTCACCATGCGGAGACCTCCTCGGCACGCAGGCACGCGACGCGCGTGCCGTCGGACAACTCCCGCTCCTCCGGCTGCTGTTGCTCGCAGTCCGGCTGGACGTGGGGACAGCGCGGGGCGAACGAGCAGCCGGGGCCCGCCTCCAGCGCCTCGAACGCGGCCACGGGCCGCCCGGGGATGACGGGGAGCCGGTTCACCCGCTCCTCCAGGCTCGGCCGGGACTTCAGCAGACCGACCGAGTACGGGTGCCGGGGGCGCTCGGTGAGGGCCTGGGCCGGCTGGGTCTCGACGGTGCGCCCGGCGTACATGACAGCGAGCCGGTCGCAGGTGGCGGCGGCCAGTTCGAGGTCGTGGGTGATGAGGAGCAGGGCCAGGCCACGCTCCTTGCGGGCCTCGTCGAGGATCGCCATGACCTCGGACTGGGCGGTGACGTCCAGGGCGGTGGTCGGTTCGTCGGCGAGCACGAGGTCGGGCTCGGCGGCGAGGACGGAGGCGATCATGACGCGCTGGAGCAGTCCGCCGGACAGTTCGTGCGGGTGCTGGCGCAGGCGCCGCGCGCCGTCGGGGATGCCCACGTCGGCGAGGAGGGCGACGACCTTGCGTTCGGCCTCGCGCCGGGCGACCCCGCGTTCGGTGACGAGGGCCTCGGTGAGGAAGTCGCCGATGCTGTGCACAGGATTGATGTGGGCCCGGGGGTCCTGGAAGATCATGGCGACGCGGCGGGCCCGCAGCGCGCGCAGTTCGCGCCGGCCGAGACCGGAGACGTTCTGCCCGTCGAAGACGATGTCGCCGTGGACGCGGGCGCCGGGCGGGGTGAGTCCGATGACGGCGCGGGCCGTCATGGACTTGCCGGAGCCGGACTCGCCGACGAGGCCGACGGCTTCGCCGGGGCAGATGGTGAGGTCGACGCCGTCGACGATGACCCGGCGTTCGGCGTCCTTGGGGCGCTGTCCTTCGGCGCGGTACGGGACGTCGAGGCGGAATCCGCGCAGGGCGAGCAGGGGCGTGCCCTCGGCGGGGCGCGGCTTCTGGGTGGAGGTGGTGGTGTCGGTCATCGGTTCTTCTCCAGCCGGTCGCCGAGGAGGTTGACGGCGCAGACCACGAGCGCGATGGCGGCGCCGGCCGCGACGGCCTCGATCGCGTTGCCGCGCATCGCGCTGTCCAGGCCGGACTTGACCATGAGTCCCCAGTCGGCGGTGGGCGGCTGGACGCCGAGGCCGAGGAAGGAGATCGCGGCCAGGTCGATGACGGCGTAGCCGAGCGCGGACACGGACTGGGCGATGACGATGGGCCGCAGGTTGGGCAGCAGGTGCCGCAGGCAGATGGTGAGGGCGGGCCGGCCCTGTACCCAGGCGGCGGCGATGTAGGGCAGGGCGCGCTCGCGCAGGGCGGCGCCGCGTACGACGCGGGCGACGTACGGGGTGTAGGCGACGGTGAGGCCGATGACGACCGGGGTGAGGCCGGGGCCCATCACGGCGACGGCGACGAGGGCGAACACGATGCCGGGAACGGCGAACAGGACGTCGAGGATGCGCGAGACGACGGTGTCGACCCAGCCGCCGCACCAGGCGGCGGTGATGGCGAGCGCGGTGCCGACGACGGCCGAGATCGCGATGATCAGGACGGGTCCGAGCAGGGTGGGGCGGGCGCCCCAGACGAGCCGGGACAGGACGTCGCGGCCGAGGGCGTCGCCGCCGAGCCAGTGCTCGGGGGTGGCGAAGGCGAGGGTGTTGAAGAGGTCGGGGAGGTCGGGGTCGTAGGGCGCGACGATCGGCGCGGCGAGGGTCAGGGCCACGACGAGGGCGAGCACGAGGGCGGCCGCCCGGGCCAGCGGGTCGCGCGGGACGACTCTGCGGGTCGCGGCGAGCTTCGAGGTCAGCACGGTGGTCATCGGGCCATCCGGGGGTCGAGGACGGAGTAGAGGAGGTCGACGACGAGGTTCACGACGACGAAGGAGCCGACGAGGACGAGGACGACGGCCTGGACGACGGCGAAGTCGCGCTGCATGATCGCGCGGACGAACAGGGAGCCGATGCCGTCGAGGGCGAAGACGTTCTCGACGACGACGGCGCCCGCGAGGAGGCCGGCCACGGTGAGGCCGATGACGGTGGTGACGGGCACCGCCGCGTTGCGCAGGACGTGCTTGCGCACGATGAGGGATTCGGCGAGGCCCCGGCTGCGGGCGGTCTCGACGTGTTCGCGGCCCATCTCCTCGCGTACGGAGGCGCGGGTGATGCGGGCGAGGTAGGCGGCCGAGCCGAGGGCGAGGGTGAGGGCGGGCAGGGTCAGGTGGTGCACCCGGTCGAAGAAGCCCTCTCCGGCTCCGAAGACAGGAAACCAGCCGAGTCCGCGGGCGAAGACGATGACGAGGACGACACCGATCACGAAGACGGGCGTGGCGAGGAAGAGGGAGGAGACGCCGCTGATCAGGGTGTCGGTGCGGCCGCCGCGCAGGGCGGCGAGGCTGCCGGCGGCGAGCCCGCCGACGACGATGAGCACGGAGGCGTAGGCGACCAGCCAGAGCGTGGTGGCGACCCGGCCGGCGAGCAGCGCGGTGACGTCCTGCCGGTAGACGAGGGAGCGGCCGAAGTCGCCGCCGAGCGCGTCACCGAGCCAGTTGAAGTACCGCACGACGAACGGGTCGTCGAGGTGGTACTGGGCGCGGATGGCCGCGATCTGTTCGGCGGTTCCGGTGCGGTTGCCGAGCAGGAAGGACATCGGTCCGCCGGGGACCAGGTACAGCAGCCCGTACACGAGGAACGAGGCCACGAGGAGCACGGCGGCGAGGCCGACCAGTCTCAGGAGCACGAATTTCACGGTGGCGTTCATAAGGGTCAGCGCCCTCCCAGTCCGGTGGCCCAGGGGTAGTACAGGTAGGGGAAGGACGCGACGGCGCCCGTCACGCGGTCGCTCATGTAGAGGATGACCGGCAGGTTGTTCATGGGCATCCAGGTCACGTCCTCGGCGACGGCGCGCTCGATGCGGGTGATGATCTCGGCGCGCTCGGCGGGGTCGGAGGCGGCGCGGGCCTTCTGGACGTCCTTGTCGACCTTGTCGAAGCCGCTGAAGTTCGTCCGGCCGCCGGCGAGGAAGACGGTGTACGCGTCGAGCGGGTCGGGCACGTTGCCGTACCAGGTGGAGAGGAAGGCGTCGATGCCGCGGCGGGACTTGGCGTCGCTGTAGAGGTTGCCGTACTGCTCGACGGGGATGACGCGGATCTCGATGTCCAGGCCGAGCTGTTTGCCGGTGGCCTTGATGAGGTTGCCGGTCTGTTCGTGGACGGCGGAGCTGCCCTGGACGCCGATGGTGATCTTGCCCTTGGCGGCGGGTCCGGCCTCCTTCACGAGGGCCTTGGCCTTGTCGAGGTCGGCCTTGCCGTGCGGCAGCGACTCGTAGGTCTTGCGGAAGGTCTCCTTCTCGTAGCCCCAGGACGGCGGGCCGGCGAGGGCGTGTTCGGCGGGGGCGGTGCCCTGGAAGACGGCGGAGCCGAGGGCGCCGCGGTCGAGGGCGGTGGAGAGCGCCTGGCGCACCTTGACGTTGCCGTACGGTCCGGACTTGGTGGCGCCGAGCAGGGCCCAGTAGGCCAGGGAGCGGCCGAGGGTGACGGTGCCGGTGGGCGAGTTCTGGAGCTGGCCGAGAGCGGCGGGCGGCAGGTAGAAGTACTGGCCGTCGACCTCGCCGGAGCGCAGCGCGTTCACGGCCGTGGTCTCGTCGGCGACGAAGCGGAACGTCAGCTTCTTGGACAGGGCGCGGTGCGCGCGGTCCCAGTAGTCGTCGTTGCGCGTGATGGTGAGGGAGTCGCCGGAGCGCCAGCGGGTGAACTTGAAGGGGCCCGTGCACATGACGCCCTGCTTCGGCGTCCCGAAGTCCTCGCCGGCGCGCTTCATCTGGGCCTTCTGCTCGACCGCGCCGGCGCCGGTGGCCATGGCCTGGTTGAACAGGGCGTCGGGCTGCTTGAGCGTGACGGTGACCTGGAGCGGACCAGTGGCCTTGATGGCGGACACGTTCTGGTAGTAGTCGCCCCACCAGGTGCCGAGCTTGGGGTCGAGGTGCCGGTTGAGGCTCGCGGCGACGTCCTCGGCGGTGAGCGGGGTGCCGTCCCAGAACTTCACTCCGTCGCGGATCGTGTAGACCCACTTCTTCGGGCTGGGGTTCTCCGCCTCGGTGGCGAGCCCGGGCTTGATCTCGAAGTCGGGGGTGAGGCGCAGCAGGCTGTCGCAGAGGTTGGCGAGGACCGTGTTCTCGGCGTAGTTGAAGGACTTGATGGGGTCCAGGCCCTGGGGCTCGTACGGCAGGTTCCAGGTGATGGAGTCCAGCGGCTTGGTGGCCTTGGGCGTGGTGGTCCTCAGGTCGAGGGCGACGGCCGGGCGCAGGTCGCCGGGGCCGCCGCCGCAGGCGGTGAGGGCGGCGGTGAGCAGGAGCGCGAGGGCGCCGGTGAGGATCGGACGGCGTCCGGTCATGCGGGGCCTCCTGGGAGGAGTGTGCCGTTACGGGCGATGACGCGTCCGGCGCGGACGACGACGCGGGGCGTCGTGCGGCGGACGATGGCCTCGGCGACGGAGGGTGCGTCGACGAGGACGAGGTCGGCGGGCTCGCCGGGCCGGAAGCCGACCCGCTCGAGTCCGAGCAGGTCGGCGCCCTGGTCGGCGACGAGCCGGTAGCAGGCGGCGACTTCGTCGTCGGTACGGGCGTCGGTGCGGTAGGCCAGCAGGTGGGCCCGGTCGAGCATCTCGGCGTTGCCGAAGGGGCTCCACGGGTCGCACACCCCGTCGGAGCCGACGGCGACGCGGGCTCCGGCGCGGGTGAGGGCGGCGTGCGGGACGACGGGGTCGGCGCCGAGGGCGCAGGTGGTGACGGCGACACCGGCGCCGGCGAGCAGTTCGGCCATGGCGGTGAGCTCGGGGCCTTCGAGTTCGGCGAGGGCGAAGGCGTGGCTGACGGTGACGCGTCCGGCGAGGCCGAGGGCGGTGGTGCGGCGGGCGATCTCGGTGATCTGGTCGAGGCCGGCCGCGCCGCCGTCGTGCAGGTGGATGTCGAGTTCGACGCCGCGTCGCTCGGCGATGCCGAAGAGGAGGTCGAGCTGGCCGTCGCGGTCGCCGTCGATGCCGACCGGGTCGAGTCCGCCGACGAGGTCGGCGCCCTCGTCGAGGGCCTTCTCCAGGAGGGCAGCGGTGCCGGGGGCCGTGACGACGCCGAGCTGCGGGAACGCGACGATCTGCACGTCGAGGAGGTGGGCGCGGGCGTCGGCGGCGGCGCGCAGTCCGCGCACGTTGTCCAGCCCGTACTGGGGGGCGACGTCGGCGTGGGCGCGCATGGCGCGGGTGCCGTGGGCGATCGCGTGGTCGAGCAGGGCGCCGGCGCGTTCGGCGACCGGGGCCATCTCCGCGCGGACCGAGGCGTCGTAGGCGATGAGCCCGGCGAGCGACTCGGCGGGTTCGCGGCTGAGCCAGGGGCCGCCCCAGGTGGTCTTGTCGGGGTGTATGTGGGCGTCGACCGGGGCGGGGAGCGCAAGCATCCCGCCACCGTCGAGCACCTCTTCCGTCGTGCCTGCGGTGGTGTCCCGGACGAAGCGTCCGTTGTGTATCACCAGGTCACGGGCGGTTTCCCCGAGGGGACGCACGCCTTTGATCCGCAGGTGGTGGTACCGCTCCATCCAGTCATCTCCCGTGTGTCTTCGCGGGGTTGCCGAGGTGACGGATAGAGTTATCAGATGTCTGATGTTTGGTGAAGAGGTTTCGCAGGCACTGTTCGGAACGTGGACGCGGGGACCGTCCGGAGCGTGGACGGGAGCAGGACGCATAATCACCTGAGGCGCCCCGGCGCCGGAGATCACGACAGGCGGGGAGACATGAAGAGCGTGGGACGCAAGTCCTTGGTGGACGCGGTGATCACCGAGCTGCGGCAGGAGATCACCAGCGGCCACTGGCAGGTCGGCGAGAAGATCCCCTCGGAGAGCTCACTGGCCCAGACGCTCGGGGTGAGCCGGCTCTCGGTCCGCGAGGCGGTGCGCGCGCTCGTGCACACCGGGCTGCTCGCGACCCGGCAGGGCGACGGCACCTACGTCACGGCGGCGGACGAGTCCGCGGTGGCGCTCGGCCGGATGCTCGCGGACGCCGCCGACCGGGACGTGGAGGAGGTGCGCCGGGGCCTCGATCTGGTGGCGGCGCGGCTCGCGGCGCAGCGCCGCACCGAGGCGGACGTGAAGGAGCTGCGCGAGATCGCCGAGCGGCGCCAACAGCACTTCGACGCCGGGGAGTTGAAGGAGTTCGTCGACGCCGACATCGACTTCCACCTGTGCGTGGCGCGGGCCGGACACAACCCCCTCCTGGTGGACCTCTACTCCCACCTGAGCACGGCCCTGCGCGACACGGTCCTGGCGGACGACATGCGCCACTCGACGACCGAGGCACACCGCGCACTCCTCGACGCGATCGCGTCGGCGGACCCGACGGCGGCGGACGCGGCGGCGAACGCGATCCTCGACGCCTGACGCACCCCGAGCCGGAACGCGACCGGGCGGCCGCCGCGGCGATCACCGACGCCCTGAGCCCGTCGCCGGCCGGCGCGCCCCGGACCACGGCGCGGCACGGGCGCCCCGCGACGGCCGCCTCTGACCGAACCGGGCCACGACACGGCGGCGATCCGGCGATGCCGACATCCCTCCGCGCCCGGCCTGCCGCCACCCTCGCCGATCCGCCCTGAAGCCCATCTCGGCACCGACGCCCCTCGACACCGACCCGAGCCCGAACGCGATCGGGCGGCCGCCGCCCGGGCCGCCGCGGCGCTCCTCGACGCCCCGTGCCCGCCGCCGGCCGGCGCGTCCCGACCACGACGCGGCGCGGGCGCCCGTCGACGCCCACCCCTGACCGAACTGGGATGCCGACACCCCTCCGCGGCTGGCCTGCCGCCGCTCCAGGGCGTCGCAGCGATCAGCGGCGCCCCGGGCCCGCCGCCGGGCAGCGTGTCCCTGACCACGTCACAGCGCGGCGCAGGCACCCTCGACCCCCGCGCCCCTGGCCGAACCGGGGGCGCCCCTCATTGCCGACCCGAGCCGGGGCACGCCGCGCCCGGCGGACGCCTCGACGCCGGCACTCCGCCCGAGACCGCGCCGGACAGCGCCGCGGCGGGCCCCTGCGGTGCCGACCGTCGTCGGCGTCCGTCCGGGGTGGCTCGCCCCGCGCCCGCCCGGTCGGATCAGGACGCGCGTGGGAGCGCCCGTGCGGGTTCGCCCTACGGCGTGCCGATCAGGTCGCCGAGGCGGGTGGCCAGCCAGGGGCGGCGGCCGCCCGCTCGCATGCGGCCGGTGGCCACCGCCTTCCAGATCGGGACGCGTCGGAACGAGACGAGCAGGAACATGACGGGGTCGGCCGTGATCCGGCAGTCGTAGCGGCGCGGCGGCGCGTCCCGGACGACGGTCGCGCTGCCGTCGTCGACGACTACGGCGAGCCGGGGGCCGCCCTTGAGCGCGAGGTCGAAGGCGATGCGCACGCCGCGCGCCTTCGCCGCGTCCACCGTCATCGGCATCACCGTCGGCATGAACTGGCCGAGCACGAGTGCGGCTTCGTGCGGGGCGATCGGCCACCGGGCGCCGGTGCCGCGCGTGAGGTCGAGCCCGTGCACGAGGCTCTCGCTGAGCATCAGACCGGTGACGGCCGAGAGCGGGAACGTGACGCCCTCCCCGTACCAGGGCGCGGCGACCGGGGTGTCCGGGGCGAGGCCCTCGGTGGCGCGCAGGAAGTCGGCGCCGCGGCGCGCCAGCAGGTCGGCGAGGCCGTCCCGCTCGGCGGGGTCGAGGAGCGCGACGGCCCGGGCGTTCAGTGCGGTGATGCGGTCGACGAGCGGGGCGTCGCCGGGTTCGTCGCCAGGCAGCACGGCGTTCCAGGGGATCTCCTCGCCGGTGAACGCGGCGCCGCAGGCCAGGTACACCGCCGCGAGATGCGCGCCGACGTCGCCGACGGTCCAGCCCGGCAGGCCGGAGGCGGCGTCCCGGTCGGGCGCGTCCCGCACGGCGGCGACCACGCGGGCGAGCACCCCGGTCAGCGCCGCGCGGGTCCGCTCGTGCTCGGCGACGGGATCGAAACGCGTGACCGTGTCCATACCACTCCCCCTGGTTGCGACCGGGCCCGAACATTACCGCCCGGTAGGCGAGAGCGTCAGGGGTTCGCGGGGTCCGGGACCCCTCAACTCCCGTGCACGACAGGCTGATAGGAGCTGATAGGAAAGGATCATGCCCGACTCGACAGCATCCGGTACCGACGCACTCGATCCCCTGACCCGACTGCTCGCCGAGCGCGCCTGCGAGCGCCTCGTGCTCGATCTCGTACGCCGTCTCGATCTCGGCGAACCGTCCACCGTCGCCGAGCTGTTCACCGAGGACGGCGTGTGGGAGTGGCCCTACGACGGACGGCGCGTCGCGGGGCGGGAGGCGCTGCGGGCCTACTTCGGCGGCCGCCCCGCCGACCGGCTCTCGCGGCGCCTGTGCACGAACGTCCTGGTGACCGTCGACTCCCCCGACTCCGCGTCGGCGACCACGTACTTCGCGACGTACCGCGTCGACGGGTACACGGAGGGCACGATGGTGCCGACCCGGCTGCCGTCGAACGTCGGGCACTACGAGGACCGGTTCCGCCGGGTCGACGGGAAGTGGCTGCTCGCGCACCGGGTGCTGGTGCTGCCGTTCGGCGGCGAGACGGAACACCTGGGCGGCCGCCCGGAGAAGGGCTGACGCGCGGGCCGGCTCAGCGCAGCGTGATGTGCGGTTCGAAGGCGTCCAGGAGGAGTTCGCGCATGCGGGCCGCGTCCATGTCGCCCGTACCGGCGAGTACTTGGATGGCGAGGCCGTCGACCAGGCCGGTGAAACGGGCGGCCAGCGCATCGGCGTCCGCGCCCCGCGCCATGCCCTCCGCCTGGCAGGTGCGGACGAGGTCGACGACGATCCGGCGCCAGCGCACGTACACGTCCCGCTGACCGGCCCGCAGGGTCGGGTCCAGGATCGCCTCGTTCCAGGACTGGACCCACACCGACCACTCGTCGATGTCCTCGTCGGTCGTCGTGAGCTGTACGTCGATGAGGCGCCGCAGCTTCTCGACGGTGCTGCCGGCCGTCTCGAACTCGGCCTCAAGGCGGGTGTGGAAGCGGTCCGCGTAGAAGACGAGGGCGGCCCGCAGCGCCGCGTCCTTCGTCGGGAAGTGGTAGTGCACGGTGCCGGTGCTGGTGCCGCAGGCGCGGGCGATGTCGGCGACCCGGACCTTGTGGAAGCCGCGCCGCGCGATGAGCCGGGCGGTCGCCTCCAGGATCTGCGCGCGACGCACGTCGGGCTCGACGGCGTCGGCCCTGCGGCGCGCGGCCGGTGCGCCCGCTCCCCCGCCGGGCGGCACGGGCGGCTTCCCCTCCCCGGTGCGCAGATAGCGCTGGGAGACCTTGCCGACCTGCGCGATGGCGGCGATCTCGGCGTCCCGCAGCCGGCGCGTGCCGCGCAGCGCCTTGGAGAGCGCGGTCGGGTCCATGCCGACCCGGTCGGCGAACTCCCGCTGGCTCATGGGGGCTGCGAGGACCACCTCACGGGCCCGGTCCTGGATCGACGTCATCGCGCTGGGTCCGTTCAGCCTTCCGCCGCAGGTGCCTGGAGTGCGGCCACGACCTCGTCGGCGGCGCGCCGGCCCGACGACAGGGCGCCGTCGATGTAGCCGTTCCACACACTAGCCGTCTCCGTTCCGGCCCAATGCAGCGTTCCGGTGACGGAGCGCCAGCCGGTGCGCCCGTACCCGGTCCAGCCGCCGGGCGTCACGTACGCCTCGTACCCGCCGCGGGCGTACGGGTCCTCGGACCAGATCTTCTCCGTGTAGTCGAGCGGCCGTGCGGCCCGCGAGCCGACGACGGAGCCGAGGCTCGTGAGGGCGGCGGCGCGGCGGGCCGCGGCGTCGAGGTCGCTCCAGGCGGAGAGGCGGTCGCCGTAGACGAAGCCGACGAGGACGCCGCGCGCCGCGTCGTGCGGGGAGTTGTCGAACACGACGCCGAGCGGCCCGTCGCCGTAGAGCGTGGCGATGCCGGACAGGCCCGCGTCGCGCCAGAAGGGTGTCTCGTACACGGCGTGGATCTTGGCGACGCGGCCCATGGGGCTGTGGGCGAGCCAGCCGTCGCGGGCCGCGGGGAGTTCGGGGGTGAAGCGCAGGGTGCGGACGGCTGGGGGCGGCAGGGCGAGGACGGCGCGGCGGGCCTCGTAGACGGTGCCGGCGGTGTGGACGCGTACGCCGTCCGCGTCGTGCTCGACGGACAGGGCGCGGGCGCCGAGCCGGACGCGGTCGCCGAGCAGTTCGGCGACGGCGCGGGCGGGTCCCGCCGCGCCGGTGACGAAGCGGCTGTCCTGGGCGCAGTCGCGGGTCTCCATCAGCTGCTCGTAGCCCCCGGCGGCGGCGATGTAGAAGAGCACGTGGAACAGGGAGATCTCGTACGGTTCCGCGCACCACACGCCCTGGACGGCGAGGGCGAGCCGGCGCAGGGCGTCGGGGTCGGCGGTCTGCGCGCGGAAGAACGACTCGGCGGTCTGCGCGTCCCATTCGGCGCAGCGGGGCGTGCGCCAGGGTGCGGCCGTGTCGACGGTCAGGGCGAGCGCGTCGAGGAGCTCGGTGACGCGTTGGTAGTCGGCGATGCCGGGGCCGTCGGCGGGGGCCGCGCCCAGGTAGGGCACTCCGGTGCCGTCGTGCCACACCTCGATGTGCTTTCCGGTCTCCCAGGTCGGGAAGGTGGCGCAGCCGAACCGGTCGGCGAGGGCGCGCAGCCGGGTCTGGGTCGGGCCGACCCACTGACCGCCGTGATCGACGGTGACCTCCGCACCCCCGGTGGCGCCGCCGCCCCGGGTCTCGGTGAGGACGCGGCCGCCGACCCGGCCGGAGGCTTCGACGAGGACGAAGTCCACGCCCTGGTCGTGCAGTTGGAGGGCGGCGGCGAGTCCCGCGTAGCCGCCGCCCACGACGACGACCTCGGTCTCGACCAGGTCCCATTCGCTCTGTTCCCACATGCCGACCGAGCATGGAGCAAGACTGAACGTTCCGTCAATCGTTGCGATGGAGCTTGTCCGGAAGCCTTGACAGGCCCGGCCGCTTCAGCATCATTGACCCACGCATCAGTCTTGCGATGTGTACGTGCGAAGCGCACTCCGGAGACACACCGCGCAAGCCACCCGGACATCTACCCCGGACAGGGGGTTCGACCATGGCAACCACTCCGCCCACGACGAACTCGTCGTCGGGCCGCGGCCTGCGGGCCGGCGCGCTCGGCATGACCGCGAGCCTCATCCTCTCGGTGGCCTCGGCCGCCCCCGCGTACAGCCTCGCCGCGACCCTCGCGTTCATCGTCGCGTTCGTCGGCTTCCAGGCCCCGTCCATCGTGCTCCTGGCCTTCGTGCCGATCCTGTTCGTCTCCTTCGGCTACGCGGCGCTCAACCGCCAGGAGCCCGACTGCGGGACGATCTTCACCTGGGCCACGCGCGTGCTCGGCCCGCGCGTCGGCTTCTTCGGCGGCTGGGCGATCATCAGCTCGTTCGTCCTGGTGATGGCGAGCCTCGCGCAGGTCGCCGGCCAGTACGTGTTCATTCTCTTCGGCGCCCGCGGCATCGGCGCCGACGCGTCGAGCCCCTGGGTGCTGCTCGTGGGCCTCGGCTGGATCGGCCTGATGACGGCCGTGTGCTACCGCGGCATCGAGGTCGCGGCGGCCGTCCAACGGGTCCTGCTCTTCCTCGAGTTCGGCATGCTCGCCGCCTTCTCCGTCGTGGCGCTCGTCCGCGTCTACGGCGGCCACGCGGGACCCGGCGCGCACCGGCCCAGCCTGTCCTGGCTCAACCCGTTCGAGATCGCCTCCCCCAGCGCCTTCGTGAGCGGCCTCGTCCTCATGCTGTTCATCTACTGGGGCTGGGAGACCGCCGTCACCGTCAACGAGGAGACCGCGGACCGGCACCGCACGCCCGGCCGCGCCGCGATCGCCTCCACGGTCATGCTGCTCGGGCTCTATCTCGTGGCGACCGTCGCGACGCTGGCGTTCGCCGGGACCGGCACGACCGGCATCGGGCTCGGCAACCCGGACAACTTCGGCGACGTGTTCTCGGCGATCGGCCACTCCGTCTTCGGCGACAGCGGCCTCGGCTCGCTCCTGTGGCACCTGCTCGTCCTGATGGTGCTGTCCTCGGCCGCCGCCTCCACCGAGACGACCGTGCTCGCGCTCGGCCGCACGCTGCTCGCCATGGGCGACCGCGGGGCCGCGCCGCGCGCCTTCGCCCGGGTGCACCCGCGCTACCGGATCCCGCAGGTCGCCACGCTGGCGACCGGCGTCGCGGGCGCGCTGGCCTACGTCGTCATGAACTTCCTCAGCGACGGCCTGGTCATCGGCGACGCCGTCTCCTCCTGCGGCCTCATGATCGCCTTCTACTACGGGCTCACCGGCCTCACCTCCGCCTGGGCGCACCGGGACCGGTGGCGCTCCGGCCCGGGCGATCTGTGGCTGCGGCTCGTGCTGCCCGGGCTCGGCGGCCTGATGCTCGTCGCGGCCGGGGTGTGGAGCCTGAAGAACGACTGGGACCCGGTGAACAGTTACACGTCGTGGACCCTGCCCGTGCCCCCGCACTGGCACATCGGCGGCGTCTTCGTCATCGGCGCGGGCACCCTGCTGCTCGGCCTGCTCCTGATGGGGGCCTACGCGCGGATCTCCCCCGGATTCTTCGCCCTCGAGGCCGGGGCACCGGTCCCGGAGCAGGAAAGGGAAGCCGCGCAGCCGGCCGTCCCCAACTGACCTCCGACGCCCCCTCTTCCGCCTTCTCTCGACCAGGGAGCCGCACCATGCCCTACACCGTCCGTGACGCACCCGAACTCTCCCCCGAACAGCGCGATCTGGTGCGGCTCGCCCGCGATTTCGCCGCCGCCGAGATCCGGCCGCGGGCCCGCGAGGTGGACGACGCGCAGACCGTCTCCCCGCTCGACCTGTGGGCGAAGGCCGCGGAGACCGGCCTGAGTTCCTTCATGATCCCCGCGGCGTACGGAGGCGGCGGCGTCACCGATCTGGTGACGCAGGCGCTCGTCCAGCAGGAGCTGTGCCACGGCGACATCGGCATCGGCAACCTCCTGACCTCCAGCGGGTTCTTCGCCGCCCCGGTCCTCGAACTGGGCACCGAGGAGCAGAAGGAGCGCTGGCTGCGCCCGCTGACGACGGACGCGCCGCCGCTCACCGCGCTCGCCGTCACCGAGCCCGACCGCGGCTCGGACGCGGCGGGCATCCGCACCCGGGCCGTCCGCAAGGACGACCACTACGTGCTCAGCGGGCAGAAGACGTGGATCTCCAACGCCCCTTACGCACAGCGGTTCGTGGTGTTCGCGACGGTCGACCCGGCGCTGCGGTCCCGTGGCGTGACGGCGTTCGTCGTGGAGCGGGACGCACCCGGGGTCACCGTGGGGAAGCCGATGCGCAAGATGGGGCAGCGGGCGATCGTCAACGCCGAGGTGTTCCTCGACGAGGTCGTGGTGCCGGTCGCGGACCGGCTCGGCGCGGAGGGCGAGGGCTTCTCGGGCCTGATGCGCACCTTCGACGCCTCCCGCGTCCTGATCGGCGCGTCCTGCACGGGCCTGTGCCGGGCCGCGCTCGACCTGGCCGTGGGGTACGCGCGGGAGCGGGAGCAGTTCGGGGTGCCGATCATCGAGCATCAGGCCGTCGCGTTCCGGCTCGCGGACATGGCGGTGCGCACGGACGGCGCGCATCTGGCGACGATGCGGGCGGCGCGGCTCTTCGACGCCGGTCAGCGGGTGACCGTCGAGGCGGCGACGGCGAAGCTCGTCGGCTCGGAGAGCGCGATGTTCGCCACATGGGCGGCGGTGCAGACACTGGGCGGCTGGGGGTACGCGCAGGAGTACCTGGCCGAGAAGTGGATGCGGGACGCCAAGCTGGAGGAGATCGAGGAGGGCACCTCGGACATCCAGCGGCTCATCGTCTCCCGCGCCCTCGCGAAGTCGTGAGCGGCCTCGGGGTGTTCCGCGATCCGCGCTCCGTGGCGGTCGTGGGGGCGAGCGAGCGGCCCGAGAAGTGGGGGCACTGGCTGGCCCGCGGTGCGCTCGCGGGCCGGCACCGGCGGCGGGTGCACCTGGTGAACGCGCGGGGCGGCGAGGTGCTCGGCCTCCCCTGTCACCGCGGTCTGGACGCGCTGCCCGAGGTGCCCGACCTGGTCGCCTTCGCGGTCCCGGCGGCGGCGCTGGCCGCCGGGGTCGAGCGGGCGACCGCCCTCGGGGTGCCGGGCCTGCTCGCGATCACCGCGGGCGTCCCGGACGAGGCGGCCCTGGCGGCGACCGTCGCGGCCCGGCACACGACGCGGCTGCTCGGGCCGAACTGTCTGGGCGTGTACGACGCGGCGGCCGAACTCTGCCTGGCCTGGGGCTCGTTCACTCCCGGCGGCCTCGCGGTGGTGTCGCAGAGCGGTCAGTTGGGCCTGGAGATCGCCGGGGCGGCGGCGTCGGCGCGGATCGGTGTGTCCCGGTTCGTGTCCGTCGGCAGCCAGCTCGACGTGACGGCGGCGGAGGTCCTCGACGACCTCGTCGACCACGACGCCACGCGGGTGGTCGCCCTCTACCTGGAGAGCTTCGGCGACGGCGAGCGGCTGCTCGGCACGCTCGACCGGCTGCGGCGCGCCGGCAAGCCGGTCCTCGTCCTCACCGTGGGCGCCAGCGGAGCCGCGCGGCGCACGGCCCTGTCCCACACCGGCTCGATGACCTCCGGCGTCGACGTCGTGGACGCGGCGTGCCGCGCGGTGGGCGCGGTCCGGGTCGACACCCCGGCCCAACTGGCGGACACGGCCCAGCTGTTGATCCGCTCCGGGCCGGTGCGCGGTCCGCGCGTGGCGATCGTGGCGGACAGCGGCGGTCAGGCCGCGGTCGCTGCGGACACGGCGTCCCGGCTCGGTCTCGAAGTGACCCTCTTCCCTCCGGCCCTACGGGACGACCTGGCCCGGCGCCTGCCGCCGCAAGCCGCCGTCGCCAACCCCGTGGACCTCGCGGGCGCGGGAGAGCAGGACCTCACCACGTACGCCGGCACCGTGGCGGCGACCGCCGCGGCCGGTGTCGCGGACGCCGTCGTGCTCAGCGGCTACTTCGGCAGCTACGGCCGGGACATCCCCGCGCAGCAGCCGGCGGAGTCCGCCTCCGCCCGCGAGCTCGGCGCCGCGGCGGCCGGGCACGGGGTTCCGGTGGTGGTGCACTCGATGGCCGAACGCACGCTCACCATCGAGGAGTTGCAGGCCGCCGGCGTGCCCACGTACCGAGACGTCGAGGGGGCGCTGCGGGCGGTGGCGACGGCACGGCGCCTGGCCGCACCGCCGCTGCGTCGGGCGCCGCTTCCTGAATCGTCGGGCGTGGACGCGGACCCGAGCCCAGACACAGATGCCGGCACCGGCGCGGCCCGCGATCCGCGCGTGGGTCCGGGCACGGACGTCGTCGGCGGCGGGTACTGGGCGGCGCGCCGCCTGCTCGACGGCGCCGGGGTGCCCTTCCCCCGGGCCGTCGCCCTGCCGCCGGGGACCACGGACCCCCGTCCGCTCGTCGCCGGTCTCGCCCCGCCCCTCGTCCTCAAGGCGGACTGGCTGGAGCACAAGACGGAGCACGGCGGTGTCGTCACCGGGCTGAGCGATGCGGCCGAACTCGCCGCCGCCCACGCCGAGATGGTGGACCGGCTGGGCCCGCACCGGTTCGTCGTGGAGGAGATGGACCGGCGCCCCGGGGTGGTGGAGCTGCTCGTGGCCGCGCGCAGGGACCCGTCGTTCGGGCCGGTCGTGGTGGTCGGCGCGGGCGGGGTCCGGGCCGAGCTCGACCCGGATCTGGCGCTCGAACTGGGTCCGTGCACGCCGGCGACGGCGCGGGCGATGCTGCGGCGGCTGCGCCTGCGCCCGCTGCTCGACGGGTGGCGCGGCGCCCCGCCGCTCGACGTCACGGCGCTCGCCGGGGTGATCGTGACGCTCTCCCGGCTGCTCGCGACCCGCCCCGGCCTCGCCGAGATCGAGCTCAACCCGGTGCGGGTGTCACCGGCAGGCGCCCTGGCCGTCGACGCCCTCATCGTCCCCTCGCCCCCGCACCACGGATAACGGCTCGCGCCCCGCGCACCGGCCCGGCACCATGGAACTCCGCGACAAGGGGGGTCCCGAGGCATGCCCGCACCGCAGGGTTTCGCGTACGAGGAACGGGCCGACGGCACCGTACGCATCACGCATCACCACCGCACGGCGACCGTGCTGCGCGGGGACCGCGCCGCGCGGTTCGTGCGGGAGGCCGAGAGCAGTGACGCGCAACTGGTGATGGCCCGCTGGACGGGCAACTACCGCAGAGGCAACGAGCGCACGGCCCGCGAGCACCCGCGTCATGCCCGCTGAGGCCGAACCGGCAGGGCACGGCGTGTACTTCGCGTGGGGCCCGGACGGCGCGGCCCGCCTCGCCCCGCGTGTCGCCTGCCTGGTCGTCGTCGACGTGCTGTCGTTCACGACGGCGGTGACCGTCGCCGTGGCGGCGGGGACACGCGCGTACCCCTACCGGTGGCGGGACGCGAGCGCGGCGGAGTTCGCGGAGCAGGTCGGGGCGCGTCTGGCCGTCGGGCGGAGCGCGCTCGGCGCCGGGACGCCATGGTCGCTGTCCCCGGCCTCGCTGCGCCGCGCGCCGTTCACCCCGCGCCTGGTGCTCCCGTCCCCCAACGGCTCGACCATCGCGGCCGCCGCCGGTCCCGGGACCCTGGTCGTCGCGTCCTGTCTGCGCAACGCGTCGGCGGTCGGCCGCCGGCTCACCGCCGAGGGCCTCGGCACGCCGGAGCGGCCGGTCGCGGTGATCGCGGCCGGCGAGCGCGCGGCCGACGGTACGCTCCGGCTCGCCGAGGAGGATCTGCTCGGCGCTGGCGCCACGATCGCCGCGCTCGACGGCCTCCGCCCGGCCCCGTCCGCGGTCCGGACCCGGGACGCCTTCCTCCACACCCCCGACGTCCGCGCGGCGGTCGCCGACAGCCCGTCCGCGCACGAGCTGTACGGCTACGGGTTCCTCGAGGACGTGGAGATCGCCACGGAACCCGACACCGCCCCGGTCGTACCGATTCTCATCGAGGGCGCGTTCACCGACGACGCCCCCGCTCACTGAACGCCCATCCATGGAACGGAGTCCCACTGCCATGCCGCACACCAGCTCGGCCGGTCTCGGCCCGCGCGAGGTCCTGGCCCGCTACCACCGGGCCATGCTCGACAAGTCCGCGGACGACCTGGCCGACCTGTACGAGGTCGACGCCGTCCACGAGTTTCCGTTCCTCTTCCCGGGCCTGCCCGAGCGCTTCCAGGGGCGTGAAGAGGTCCGCGCGGGCTACCGGGCGGCCTGGGGGGCGAGCCCGGCGCAGCCGCGGGAGATCCGCGAGGTCGTCGTGCACGAGAGCACCGACCCGGAGGTGATCGTCGTCGAGCAGGTGGTTTCAGGGACCTTCACCACGACCGGCAAGTCCTTCGACTTCCCCGGGCTGCTCGTGATCCGGGTCCGCGACGGCAGGGTCGTGCACGTCCGCGACTACATGGACGGGCTCGGGGTGGCGCACGCGACGGACCGGCTGGCGGCCGTGGCGGCCCGGCTCGGCGAGCGCTCCTGAGCCGCCGGCACCGGACGCGCCCGGCTAGACGGAACGCCCGCGCTCGCCCGGTGAGGAGCGCAGGTCCGCGAGGAGTTCGGCCTGGTTGCTGAGGACGCCGGAGAGGATGGTGCGGGCGACCCGGAGCAGTTCGGCCACGTGCGGGCTGGTCAGGGAGTAGTAGACGTTCGAGCCTTCCTTGCGGGTCACCACGAGGTTCGCCCGGCGCAGCACCGCGAGCTGCTGGGAGAGGTGGGCGGGTTCGATGCCCACCTCGGGGAGCATCTCGGCGACCGCGTGTTCGCGCTCGCTCAGCAGTTCGAGGACCCGGATGCGTGCCGGGTGGCCCAGCGTCTTGAAGAACTCGGCCTTGAGTTGGTACAGGGGTGTGCTCATCGCCGGCGCCCCCGGCTGCCACGGTCCCCGCGCCCAGAAATCGTCACCATGGGCCTATCTTCGCGCGTCGCGGCGGCCTCGTGGACCGGCCCCCCGGCCGCCGGGGCGCGCGTCAGCCGGCCCAGCCCTCGGTGCGCCACTCGTGCGGCTCGTCGGCGCCGTCGCCGCGGGGGGCGTGCGCGGCGAGCGCGGCGGGCAGGTCGCAGTGGACGGGGATGGCGGGGCAGTCTCCGCTCGGCACGAGCGAACCGTCCGGCGGGATGGCCGCGAGCTCCATGGCCCGGCCGCTGTCGGCGAGCCGGCGGGCGGCCGCGACGATGGCCAGCTGCCCTTCGGTGGACCAGCCGCGCAGTTCGGTCAGGTCGACGACGACGGGCCCGGTGCCGCGTGCCACGACCCAGCCGACCGCGCCGGTGAACCGGTGGGCGGCCTCCGGGCCGAGGTGCCCGGACACGGAGAGGATGCCCAGGTCCTGCTCGATGCGGTAACGCCATTCGATGGTCATCGTCCTCGTCCACTGCCTTTCGTACGCCGCCGCGACGGCGGGCCCCGGTGCGCGCGTCACAGGGGCAGGGTGATCCAGATGCTCTTGCCCTGGCCGTCCGCGTCGCCCCGGACGACGGCGCTGCCGCCCAGACCATGGGTCAGCTCCATGACGGTGCCCAGTCCGCCGTCGGGTGAACCGGCGGCGGTCCCGTGCAGCGAGGGCCGGTCGGGGTGCCGGTCGTGGACGCCGAACGCGAGGCAGTCGGCGCCGCCCGCGAAGACGACCGTGACGGTCGGCGCGAGCGCGGCGGCGTGCCGGACGCTGTTGGTGACGAGCTCGCTGAGGATGAGCAGGGCGGGGTCCACGGCGGGGTGGCCCGGGTTGACGCCCCATTCCGCGAGGACCATCTGCGCGGTCTCGCGGGCGAGGCGTACGGCGGAGCCCTCGGCGGGCACGGTGAGGGCGTGCCGCAGCGGCATGCCCCGGTTCGGCGTGTTCACCGGGCGGCTCCGGGGGCGGTGAGCCGGAATCCGGTGACGGTCTGCGGGCGGACGCGGAGCACGGCGTCGTGCGGTCCGTGCGCCCAGCCGGGCAGGACACGCCGGTAGTGGGCGGCCTCGTGGGGTTCGGTGACCGTGTCGACGGGCCCGGTCAGGGTGACGGTCCAGCCCTCGCCGGTCCGCTCGTCGACCTCGTCGACGTGGTACGAGACGGCGCCGGGCAGGGCGCCGACGGCGGCGGGCGCGCGCACGAGAAGTCGTCCCGTGCCCCACAGGTGCCGGGCGGGCCGGACGACGGCCTGGTCCCGGCGTACGTAGACGAGGCGTCCCCGGCTGCTGCCTTCGAGGAGCCAGAGGGCCTCCGCGCCGGAGACCTCGACCATGCGCGGTGTCGCGCCCTGTCCGGTGCTCATCGGACCGTCCCCTCGCCGACGGCGGCCGCGCGCGGGGCGGGCAGGACGCCGGTGTGCTCCAGGTGGGCGCGGGCGGCGGCGATGGCCTCGGGCGTCGTGGCGTACTCGTGGCCGTCGCCCAGGAGCAGGGGCAGCGCGCCGACGGACTCCAGGACGCGGCGGTGGCCGGGCCGGATGCCGGAGGCGAGGACGGTGATGCCGCGCCGGCCGAGTTTCTCGACGGCGTCCTTGAGGACGAGCGCGCCGGTCGCGTCCATCGTGGTCACGCGGCTCATGCGCAGGATGACGACGCGCACGTCGGCGACCTCGGCGAGTTCCAGCAGGAAGCGGTGGGCGGCGGCGAAGAACAGCGGTCCGTCGATGCGGTACGCCACGATGTGCTCGGCCAGCAGCGCGTGTTCCTCGGCGCTGTGGTCGCCCCGGTCGAGCGGCACCTCGTCGAGCCGGGCCTGGCCCGCGATGGCGCGCAGGGCGAGCAGTGCGGCGACGGCGAGCCCGATGAGGACGGCGTAGACGAGGTCGAGGGCGAGGGTGGCGACGGCGGTCAGGACGAGGATCACGGCGTCGGAGCGGGTGGCCCGGGCCATGGCGCGCAGGGAGCCGACCTCGACCATGCGGATCGCGGTGGCGAGCAGCACCCCGGCGAGCGCCGCGAGCGGGATCTTCGAGACGAGGGGCGCGGCCGCGAAGACGATCGCGGCGAGGACGGCGGCGTGGGTGAGCGCGGCGAGCCGTGATCCGGCGCCGGTGCGGACGTTGACGGCGGTGCGGGCGATGGCGCCGGTCGCGGGGACGCCGCCGAACAGGGGCGCGGCGATGTTCGCGAGGCCCTGGCCGAACAGCTCCCGGTCGGGATCGTGCCGCCGGCCGACCGTCATGCCGTCGGCGACGGAGGCGGAGAGCAGGGACTCGAGGGCGGCGAGCGCGGCGACGGCGAGCGCCGAGGGCAGCAGGGTGCCGAGCGCGCCGAGGTCGAGGAAGCCGAGCGAGGGCGCGGGCAGCCCGGAGGGCAGGTCGCCGATGGGCGGGGCCGCGTCGAGGTGCGCGAGCTGGGCCACGAGGGTCGCGGCGATGACGGCGACGATGGAGAAGGGGACGGTGGGCCGCAGCCGGGTGCCGACGAGCATGATCACGGCGACGCCGGCGGCGAGCCCGACGGCCGTCCAGTTCGGCGCGCTCAGGAACTCCTCGACGGCGCGCCAGGTGACGACGAGGACGCGGTCGCCCTCGGGTTTGGCGACGCCCAGCGCGTTCGGCACCTGCTGGAGCGCGATCACGCCGGCGATGCCGAGGGTGAAGCCCTCGACGACGGGCGCGGGCACGTAGCTCATGTACTTGCCGGCGCGGGCCAGGGCGAGCGCGACGAGCAGCAGTCCGGCGACGAGGCCGACGGTGAGCACGCCGCCGGGCCCGTAGCGGGCGGCGATCGGCACGAGGACGACGGTCATGGCGCCGGTCGGCCCGGACACCTGCAGATTCGATCCGCCGAAGACGGCGGCGAGCGCGCCGGCGACGACGGCGGTGGCGAGGCCGGCCTCCGCGCCGAGGCCGGAGGAGACGCCGAAGCCGAGGGCGAGGGGCAGCGCGACGATGGCGACGGTGAGCCCGGCGAGCAGGTCGCGGCGCGGATCGCGGCGCACGTCGGCCAGGTCGGCGCGGTTCGGCAGCAGGGCGGTGACCCGGCCCACGAGGGACCGGGCGCGACGGGTCGGGCTCATCGGGTTCCGACCTCGGACTCCTGCAGCTCGGCCAGGAGTTCGCCCTGTCCCGCGAGCATCTCGGTGAGGATCCGGCGGGCGGCCCGCATCAGGTCGGCGACGTCGCCGCCGGCGAGCGCGTACACGACGGTGGCGCCCTCGCGCCGGGAGCTGACGATGCCGGAGCGGCGGAGCACGGCGAGCTGCTGCGACAGCGCGGCGGGCTCGACCTCGATGGCGGCGAGCAGGTCGCGTACCGGTGTCGGGCCGTCCTGGAGGAGCTCGAGGACCCTTATCCGCACGGGGTGACCGAGCATCCGGAAGAACTCGGCCTTGGCCTGGTACAGCGGAACCGACACCTGACACCCTCCCCGGCTTCCCGGACTTCCGACACTTCCCGAACGTCCCGCACCTTCCGAAGTGCGGGAGCCTGCCGAGACGACCGCTTCACCATCTAACGAATTGCATAATTTCGCAATTCCGCGACTCCCTACCTACACTCCTCCGGTGACTGAATCGCTTCCGCCCTGCCCCCAGTGCTCCAGTGCCTACACCTACGAGATGGGCGCCCTGCTCGTGTGCCCCGAGTGCGCCCACGAGTGGTCCCCCGCCGCCGGCGACGCCGTGTCCGGCGGCGGTGACGCCGAGAGCGTCATCAAGGACGCGGTGGGCAACGTGCTCACCGACGGCGACACCGTGACCGTCGTCAAGGCCCTCAAGGTCAAGGGCAGCCCCTCGGGGATCAAGGCCGGCACGAAGGTGCGTAACATCCGCCTGGTCGCGGACGCCGTGGACGGCCACGACATCGACTGCAAGATCGACGGCTTCGGGGCCATGCAGCTCAAGTCGAGCGTGGTCAAGAAGGCCTGAGCCGAGAGGGGAGCCGGCATGGGGGACGCCGGGTCGTGGACGGAGCGCGTCGTCGTGCGCGACGGGGTGCGTCTGGTGTGCCGGGACCGGGGCGGCGACGGACGTCCCGTCGTGCTGCTGCACGGCCTGGCCGGGCACTCCGGCGAGTGGGACGCCCTCGCCGACGCGCTCGGCCCCCGGCACCGGGTGGTCGCCGTCGACCAGCGCGGGCACGGGGCCAGTGAGCGCCGCCCGGCGGACACCCGCCGGGCCGCGTACGTCGCGGACGTCGTCGCCGTCGTGGAGCAACTGGGCCTGGAGCGGCCGGTCCTGGTGGGCCAGTCGCTCGGCGGCCACACGGCGCTGCTCACGGCCGCCGCGCACCCGGACCTACCGTACGCGCTCGTCCTCGTCGAGGCGGGCGCGGGCGGTCCGAACGCCGGGGTGCAGGCCGAGATCGGCGGCTGGCTGGAGTCCTGGCCGACGCCCTTCCCGTCGCGGGCGGCCGCCGTGGAGTTCCTCGGCGGCGGCCCGGTGGGCGAAGGCTGGGCGCGGGGGCTGGAGGAGCGGGACGGCGGCTGGTGGCCGCGGTTCGACGCCGACGTGATGGTCGCGTCCCTCGCGGAGATCGCCGAGCGGGCGTTCTGGCCCGAGTGGTCGGCCGTCGCCTGTCCGACGCTCGTGGTGCTCGGGCAGCACGGCATCATCGCGCCCGGCGAGGCGGACACCCTGCTCGCGGCGCGACCGCACGCGCGGGCGCTGAGCGTCCCCGGCGCCGGCCACGACGTCCACCTCGAACACCCCGAGGTGCTGTACGACGCGATCCGCCGCTTCCTCGGCGAACTGGAGCCCTGACCGACCGATAGGGTCCGTGATCATGACAGAGACCAGGGAGACGGCGGCCCGCCCCGCGGCGCCCGAGGTCCCCGGTACGGATCTCCATCTGGAGCTGTCCGGGGACGGCAGTCTGCGGGTCCGGCTCATGCACGCGCTGCGCGAGGCCGTCCGCTCCGGGCGGCTCGCCCCCGGCACCCGCCTTCCCCCGTACCGCACGCTGGCCCGCGATCTCGGCATCGCCCGCAACACCGTCGCCACCGCGTACGCCGAACTCGTCGAGGAGGGCTGGCTGTCGGCCCGGCAGGGCTCGGGCACCCTGGTCGCGCCGCGCGGCACCCCGCACCGCGCCGCCCCGGCGCAGCGGCCGCACCGGGCCGAGCGGCCGCGGGTCCTGCACGACCTGATGCCCAGCTCGCCCGACGCGTCCTCGTTCCCCCGCTCCGCCTGGGCCACCTCGGCGCGCCGCGCCCTGGCGACGGCCCCCAACGACGCGTTCGGCGTGGGCGATCCGCGCGGGCGGCCCGAGCTGCGGACGGCGCTCGCCGAGTATCTGGGCCGGGCCCGCGGGGTGCGCACCGAGCCCGACCGGATCGTGGTCTGCTCCGGCTTCGCGCACGCCCTGTCCCTGCTGAGCGGCGTCCTGCGCGGCCCGCTCGCGGTGGAGTCCTACGGCCTCTCCTTCCACCGGGGCCTCGCCGAACGGGCCGGCCCGCGCACCGTCCCGCTGACCGTGGACGCGCACGGCGCCCGCGTCGACGAGCTGCCGGGCAGCGGCGCCGAGGCCGTGCTGCTCACCCCGGCGCACCAGTTCCCCACGGGCGGTCCGCTGCACCCCGAGCGCCGGGCAGCGGTCGTCGACTGGGCTCGCTCGCGCGGCGGACTCCTCGTCGAGGACGACTACGACGGGGAGTTCCGCTACGACCGCCAGCCGGTCGGCGCCGTCCAGGGCCTCGACCCCGACCGGGTCGCCTACCTCGGCTCCACCAGCAAGAGCCTGTCGCCCGCGCTGCGACTCGGCTGGATGGTGCTGCCGGGCCCGCTGGCCGAGGAGGTGCTGGCCGCGAAGGGGCCGCGCGAGATGTGGTCGGGGGTCGTCGACCAGCTGACCCTCGCCGACTTCCTGGCCTGCGGCGCGTACGACCGGCATCTGCGGCGGATGCGGCAGCACTACCGGCGCCGCCGCGACCTCGTCGTGCGGACGCTCGCCGAGCGCGCCCCGCACATCCGGGTGAGCGGCATCGCGGCCGGACTGCACGCGGTCCTCGAACTCCCGCCCGGGACCGAGGAGTCGGCGCTGCGTGCGGCCCGGCGGGCGGGCCTGGCCCTGGACGGGCTGCACGCCTACCGCCATCCGGACAGCACGATGCCCCCGCGCGACGGACTGGTCATCAGTTACGGCACTCCCCCGGACCACGGCTTCGCGGCCGCCCTGGACACGCTCTGCGAAGTCCTGCCCAAGGCGCCCTGAGCCACTGATCCGTTCCCGTGTCCTCACGGAGTGGCAGCCGCGGCCCCGGCGCGGACCGGCCGATTCTCGACCGTATGACTGTCCTCTCCACCGTTCTCACCTCGCGTCTCTCCCCGCGCGGGACGGCCTGGCGTTCCCGGGTCGGCGCGACGGGACTGGCGTGCGCGGTGCTCGCCGGGGCGTTCCCGGTCCTCGCGCTCGGCCCGGCCGCCGCGGCGGCCCCGCTGCCCGGCGGCCGTGACAGCGGCGTCGCTCTCTTCGCCGGGGGCGACTTCCTGGTCCGGGGCGGCGCCGCCGGGGCCGAGGGGCCCGCCGTCGTCCTCGGCGACTTCGACATGAACCGGTCCGACACGGGCCGGGCCTACGTCCTCGGGGCGCCCGGCACCGGCCCCGACCTCCTGACGACCGGCGGCGACGTGACCGTGGCGGGCGGGCAGCGCCTCCTGGCCGGGTCCGGTGCCGTGCGGCACGCCGGGGCCGTGACCGGCGAGGTCGACGCCCGGAACGTCGTACGGGACGCCGCCGCCGTCGCGCCGTACGCGCGGCTGCGCGACGAGTTCAGCGCGGTGAGCCGCTGCTACGCCCGGCCCGGCGGCACACCGCGTGCGACGACCGGCACGGCCGCGCGGGGCTCCGACGGGCGGATCGTCCTCACCGGCGACGGCAGCTCCCGCCTCCAGGTGTTCGACGTCGACTTCGACCTGGCCGGGGCGGACGACGGCCCGGCGGACCTGTCCTTCGCCCGGATCCCCGACGACGCGACGATCCTGGTCAACGTCCGCGGCGCACACCGCACGCTCCACACCGGCCGCTCCGACAGCGCCGCCGCCGGTCTCCACGCCCACCGTGACCGACTCCTGTGGAACTTCCCGGACGCCACCGACGTGACCCTGACGGGCGGCGGCCAGTTCCAGGGCAGCATTCTGATCGGCGAGCAGAACTCCATGGCCAGGGTGTCGGTCACCGGCGTCAACGGGCGCTTTCTCACGGCCGGTTCACTCACGCACACCGGCACGGAGAGCGCCGACGGCGGGCCGGAGTTCCACAGCCGGCCGTTCCTCGGCGAGCTCCCGGACTGCTCCGGGGCGGCCTACCGGGTGGGCCGGGTGAGCGTGCTCAAGAAGGACGCCGCGACCGGATTCGCGCTGCCCGGCGCCGAGTTCGAACTGTGGCGGGAATCCGGCGCGGCGGCCGGGCTCCAGACCTCCGGCGCCGCGCCCGACACGAAGGTCGGCGGCACCTGCACGACCGACGGCTCCGGCCTCTGCTCCAGCGCCGTCGGCCTCGGCACGTACTACTGGCGCGAGACGGCGGCCCCCGCCGGGTACGCGCCGTCCGGCACGCCCGTGTCGGGTCCGCTCGTCCTCACGGCGGGGAACGCACCGGACGGCGTCCGCGTCACCACGACGAGCCGGCTCGTCACCCAGTCCCCCTAGGCCGCGTCTTCACGGCCTAGGGAGTGTCCGAAGCCTGCTCCTCGCGCTCGTGCACCGGACAGCCGGTGGGGAAGGTGCCGAGCTCCGCGACCCGGTAACCGTTCGGGTAGCCGCGGACGTTGGAGCTCTGGCGGGCGAACCGCGGCGCGCGGCGCGGCGGGAACAGCCGGACGACGCGGCCGCGCAGCCGCATCCCGCCGCGCACGGTGCGCTCGAGCGCGGGCGGCGGGTCGGCGTATCCGAACGCGGCGCGCAGCGGGGCGTCCATCAGGCACAGCGAGGCCTTGCGCATCAGCGGGGCCAGCGGGCCGGGGTACCAGGAGGCCATCAGGTCCAGGGTCGCCTCGGAGATGGCGTACCCGCCGTCGTCGTAGGTGAAGTGGCGGCGCTCGTAGTCCTCCATGAGTTCCTCGAACTCCTCGAAGGTCTCCGGGATGTCGCGGATGTTCATGCGGGCGCCGAGGGCCCGGTAGTAGTTGGTCGCCGCCCGCACCTCGTGGCGCGAGTAGGGCCGCCAGCCGTAGTCGTCCATCCAGCGCTTGGGGACCACGACGAACGTGGCGAGCACGTACCGGAAGTCGTCGTTCGAGATGTCGTAGGCGCGGTGCATCTGGTTCATGCGGCGGATCGCCTCGCGGCCCTGCGGCGAGTCGAGGCCGTGCTCGCCCGGCGCGTCGAGGACCAGCACCGTGTCTTCGTAGCGCTTCTGCGGTCGGGCCGTGAACTCGCCGGTGTCGCGCAGGAGTCGGCCGATGCTCGGCACCGCGTACGTGCGGTACAGGGCGAAGCCGAGGGCCTGCATCGTGTCCCAGGGGAACTCGTGCGCGGTGCTGATGCGGTAGATCTCCTCGAAGTCCTTCTCCGGGTCGAGGCGGCGGATCTGCTGGAGCCAGTGGTCGCGGGGCACGGGGGTCCTCTCCTGGGGCCGGGACGGGCGACGGCGCCCCCATGATCCCGGCCCCGGGGCGCGCGGGTCCACCGGTGCGCGTGTCGGCCGTCCGGGGGCGTCGGTTTCCGGCCGCGCGTGCCGTGACAGGATCGCGTTCATGATCTCGGTGGTGCAGAACGTGGCGATCGACTGTGCGGACGCGTACGAACTGGCGCGGTTCTGGAGCGAGGTGACCGGCGGCCCGCTGGACCCGGAGGACGGCCCGGGCTCCCACGAGACCCGGGTGCTGCTCCCGGAGGGTCCGGCCCTGTACTTCAACCAGGTGCCGGAGCCCAAGACCGTCAAGAACCGGGTCCATCTGTGCCTGCGCCCCGACACCACGCGCGACCGCGAGGTGGACCGGCTGCTGGCCCTCGGAGCCACGCTCCTCGGGGACCGCCGCGAACCCGACGGCACGGGCTGGGCGGTCCTCGCCGATCCCGAGGGCAACGAGTTCTGCGTGCTGCGCAGTTCGGCCGAGCGGGGCTAGCCGAGGGCGCGGGCGAGGCCGAGTTCGCGCGGGCCGAGCGGGGCGAAGTGGCGCTCCACCTCGGCCTCGGTCACCTCGGCGAGCGTGGCCGGGGACCAGCGCGGGTTGCGGTCCTTGTCGATGATGCGGGCCCGCACGCCCTCGGGCAGGTCCGGCGTGGCGAGGGCCGCGCAGGCCACCCGGTACTCCTGGTCGAGGGCCTGCTCCAGGGTGTCGAAGGCGCGGGCCCGGCGCAGGGCGGCGAGGGTCACCTTGAGCGAAGTGGGCGACTGGGCGAGCAGTGTCTCGGCGGCCTCCTTGGGCACCGGGTCGCCGTACGCGTGCAGCCGGTCGACGATCTCCTCGACGGTGTCGGCGGCGTAGCAGGCGTCGATCCAGGACCGTTGACCGGCGAGGACGCCTTCGGGTGCGGGGCGGGCGTGGCGGGCCACCACCTCGGCGGCGGGCACCGTGGCGAGTTCGTCGAGGAGCCCAGGCAGCGCGGCGGACGGCACGAAGTGGTCGGCGAGGCCGCAGAGCAGGGCGTCGGCGGCGCCGACGGAATCGCCGGTCAGCGCGAGGTGGGTGCCGAGTTCGCCGGGGGCGTGGGCGAGGAGATGGGTCCCGCCGACGTCGGGGACGAAGCCGATGCCGACCTCCGGCATGGCGACGCGGGAGCGCTCGGTGACGATGCGGAGGCTGCCGTGGGCGGAGAGGCCGACGCCGCCGCCCATGACGATCCCGTCCATCACGGCGACGTACGGCTTCGGGTAGTGCGCGATCCTGGCGTTGAGGTGGTACTCGGCGCGCCAGAACGCCTCGGAGCGGGTGCCGTCGCCGCTGCGCGCGTCGTCGTGGAAGAGGCGGATGTCGGCGCCCGCGCACAGGCCCCGCTCGCCCGCGCCGGTGATCACGACGGTCTCGACGGCGGGGTCGTGCTCCCAGGCGTCGAGCGCGGCGGCGACGCTGTCGATCATCGGGGGCGTGAGGGAGTTCAGCGCGCGCGGCCGGTCGAGCGTGATGTGGGCGGCCCGGCCCCGGGTGCTGAGGAGTACGGGGGCGTCGGCTTCGGCGGTCACAGGCTGTCGTTCCTTCCGGTCACGCATGGTGCTGAACACCGCTATCCCTATCACCCGCCCCCGAGCCCCCGTCCCAAAGGCCCCCCGACGCGCCCTCCTTGACCGCCGCTCCCGGCGCTCCTCCGCGTCGCCTAGCCTGTCCGGAGCGGAACACCCACGGACGACCGGCCGAGACTACGAACGGGGAGGCGACGGTGCGCAGCCACGCCCCCTCCGCCCCCGTGCCCGTCCCGCACGTCAGCCGCCCAGCGGCCCTGCCCGAAACGCACCCGGGCCGACCGGCGAGCGACCCCGACGCGTGCACGTCGTCCGCCCGGCCGTCACGCACCGACCGGTCCTCTTCCAGGCGTGCGGGCGCGGCCGTACCCGGACCTCGTACGGCCCCGGGCCGCCGCTCGCGTGCCCGGGTCGTCGTCGCGCTCGCCTCGGCCGCGCTCCTGTCCCTCTTCGCCCTGCTCGTGCCGGGCACCGCGGTGCCCGCCGATCCGGGCCCCGGGCCGGGGGCGACGGCTGCCGCGTTCTCCTGGGAGGGGCACGGGCCGGACGGGTCCGGGTTCCATGCCGTGCTCTCGGGGCACGTCGCGCGGGGAACGCCGCCCGAGGTGCCCTGGCACCACAAGCCCGGGCTGATCACGTCCGCGGCCGGCGAAACCCCGGCGCACCGCCTCCCGGGGCGCACCGACGCCGGGACCGAGCCCGTCCCGCGCACGGCGCGGCACACGCACGACACGGCCGGGCCCCGCGCCCCGCCCGCACCTCCACGCAGTGATGTCACCCCAGGCCGCGCCTGACCTCACGGTCCGCCGCGCCTCACTTCTTCCTGCCGTGGAGCAGTCATGCCCCGTAAGCATTCCCGCATGCCCTTGTGGCGTGCGCTGATCGCCCTCGCGGTGATCGCGGCGTCCCTCGCCATCGCCCTCACCCAGTCCGCCCGCCTCGGCCTCGATCTGCGCGGCGGCACCCAGATCGTCCTGGAGACGAAGGACGCGCCCGACACGAAGCTCAAGGCCGACGCTGAGGCCACCGACCGGGCGCTCGAGGTGCTGCGCCGCCGGGTCGACGCGCTCGGGGTCGCCGAGCCGACTCTGTCCCGGTCCGGGGAGCGGCGGATCATCGTCGAACTGCCCGGGGTCCAGGACCCGCGCGAGGCCGCCGAGGTGATCGGCCGCACCGCCCAGCTCACCGTCCACGCCGTCACCGGCACCGCCGACAAGGCCGCGAAGGACGACCGGCGCACCCTGCGCGACCCCGACGGCGGGGGCGGTTTCCTCCGGCTCGCCGAACCGGCCCTGAGCGGCGACGGCGTGCGCGACGCCGAGGCCGTCCTCGACCAGCAGAGCATGGCGGGCTGGACCGTCGCCCTGGACTTCCGCAAGGACGCGACGGCCGCGTGGGCGCGGCTGACCGGCGAGGCCGCCTGCGCCCCGCAGGGCTCGCCCGAGCGGCGCGTGGCCATCGTCCTGGACGGCCGGATCGTCTCCGCGCCGGGCATGAACCCGTCCGTCCCCTGCCGCACCGGCATCACCGGCGGCGACACCCAGATCACCGGCGGGTTCACTCAGCAGCAGGCCCGGGACCTGGCCGCGCTGGTGAAGGGCGGCGCCCTCCCGGTTCCGGTCGACGTGGTCGAGCAGCGGACGGTCGGTGCGACGCTCGGCGCCGACGCCATCGAGGCCTCGACGCGCGCGGCCCTCATCGGCCTCGCCCTGACCGCTCTGTTCATCGTCGTCGTCTACCGACTCCTGGGCGCCCTCGCCACCGTCGCCCTCGCCCTGTACGGGCTGATCTCCTACGCGGCCCTGGTCGCCCTGGGCGCGACGCTGACGCTGCCCGGGCTCGCCGGGTTCGTGCTCGCGATCGGGATGGCGGTCGACGCGAACGTCCTCGTCTTCGAGCGGGCCCGGGAGGAGTACCTGGGCTCGCGCACGAAGTCGTCGGCGGTGCTGGACACGTCGGTGACGCGCGGCTTCGCCAAGGCGTGGAGCGCGGTCGTCGACTCGAACGTCACGACGCTGCTCGCGGCGGGCCTGCTGTTCTTTCTCGCGACGGGCCCGGTGAAGGGCTTCGGCGTGACCCTGTCGATCGGTGTCCTCGCGTCGATGGTGTCGGCGCTCGTCGTCACCCGGGTCCTCGCCGACTTCGCGCTGCGCCGCGCCGCCGTGCGCCGGCGCCCGTCCCTGACCGGCGTGACGACGACCGGCCGGGTCCGCGCCTGGCTGGCCCGCCGCGACCCGCGCCTGGTCCGCCGACGGCGCCGCTGGCTGGGCCTCAGCTCGCTGCTCGTGGTGGTCGCGGTCGCCGGGATCCTCGTACGGGGCCTGGACTTCGGCGTCGAGTTCACCGGTGGCCGGATGGTCGAGTACGGCACTTCGCGCGCCGTCGACGTGGACACAGCGCGTGCGGCGGTGGCGGACGCCGGGTTCCCGCGCGCCGTGGTGCAGGAGTCGGGCGACGGCGGCATCGCCGTACGGACCGGGGAGCTGTCCGACGACCAACAGCACGACGTGAAGGAGGCGCTGGCCCGGCACGGGGGCGAGGTCACCGTGGAACGGGACGAGATGATCGGCCCGAGCCTCGGGGACGAGCTGCGTACGAAGGCGCTGATCGCGCTGGGGATCGCGGTGCTCGCGCAACTGGCGTATCTGAGCGTCCGGTTCCGGTGGACGTTCGCGGCGGCGGCCGTGGCGGCGATGACGCACGACGTGCTGATCGTGGTCGGCCTGTTCGCGTGGCTGGGCAAGCCGGTCGACAGCGTGTTCCTGGCGGCGCTGCTCACGGTGATCGGGTACTCGGTCAACGACACGGTGGTCGTGTTCGACCGGGTGCGGGAGGCGCGGCGGCGTGACCCGCGCACGAGTCTGGAGCGGACCGCCGACAAGGCCGTGGTGCAGACGTTGCCGCGGACCGTGAACACGGGGATGGGGGCGCTGTTCGTCCTCGCCGCGCTGGCGGTGCTCGGGGGCGACTCGCTCGCGGACTTCTCGCTGGCGCTCATCGCGGGGGTCGTGGTCGGGATGGCCTCGACCGTGTTCACCGCGGTGCCCCTGGCGGTGACCCTGGAGTCCCGCGCCCCGGCGCCTGCTCCGCGGCGCGGGGCGCGGGATGTACGGGGCGGCACGGGGGCGGTGGTCTAGCTCTCCCCCAGTGGGGGCTGGCCGCGCAGTTCCCCGCGCCCCTGAGGTGCATGCCCTTCGGGCGCACCTCATAGATGAGGGCTGAGCAGCGCTGCTGCTCAGCCCTCATCGGGGAAATGCGGCGCGCAGCGCCAGGCATTTCAGGGGCGCGGGGCTGTGTCGATATGCGGCTCCGCCGCGGGGCGCGACCAGCCACGACGAAACCCGCACCCTCCCGGAGAGGGGCACCCGGCAGACGAATGGGCGCCCCCGCCCCGAGCGGAGCTCAGCCGGTCAGACCGACCTCCGCCAGAATCGCCGCCTCCTTGTCCGGCGCGATCCCGTGCCGCTCCCACCCCGCCTGCTGCCCGGCGACGGAATCCGCCCCGTCCCGCAGCCACGCCCACGTATCGGCCACGGTCCGATCCAGCGGACGGCACGTCAGCCCGGCCTCCAGCGCGGCACTCACATCGACCACACCGTCCGTCCCGGGCCACAGCGGCAACTCGGTCCGCCCCCGCACCCCGTGCCGCGCGAGCACCTCCTCCGAGGTCCACACGAGCCGCCCCTGATACCCCGTGGCGTCGAGGCAGGCCGTCAACAGGTCCCGCATCGTGGCGTGGCCGCGCGGCGCGGTCACGTTGAAGACCCCGGCCGGCGCGGACACCGCGAACGCGGCGACGTCCCGCGCGTCGATCGGCTGCACCGGACGGTCCGGTTCGCGGGGCGCGAGAATCTCGCCGCCGCGCGCGCACCGCCGCAGCCACCACGGCAGCCGCCCGATGTACTCACCGGGGCCGAGGATCGAACCGGGCCGCAGGATCGTGGTGCGGTCCGCGCCGAACGCCTCGGTCACCGCCCGCTCGCAGCCCGCCTTGCGCATCCCGTCCTGCACGGCGGCGTCGAGCCCTTCGTAGTACTCGGGTCCGGCGTCGGCCGGTGTGTCGTACGTGGCGGAGGACTCGGTCAGCGGGCCCGCGCCCCAGTCCCGGTAGACGCTGACGCTGGAGACGTAGATGTACCGGTCGGTGACCTCGGCGAGCGCCCGGGCGCCGGCGAGGACGTGGCGGGGCGCCGTGTCGGAGGCGGAGGTGTCGATGACGACGTCCCACGGGCCGTACCGGGCCAGTCGCTCGAAGTCGTCGGCGCTGGCGCGGTCGCCGTGGACCGCGAGGGTTCCGGGCAGATACGGGGTGCTCTGTCCCCGGTTGAAGGTCGTGACCTCGCAGTCGTTGGCGAGGGCGTGGCGGGCAACTGCTCTGCCGAGGAACCAGGTTCCTCCGAGAAGGAGTACGTGCATGTAACGATCCTGCCGGGCTGTGACGCTCGCCACCATCGCCCGTAGGACGTACGTGCGGGGGTTCGAAGTGATCACCGGAGTGATCAATAGGGTGAACCCATGGAGTGATCAACAGAGGACCGCACCCCGAACGCTACGGGGCCGCCGTGGCCAGAGCGGTCCGCGCGGCCTCGGTGAACTGCCGTTTCGCGTCCCGCAGATCGTCGGGCGAGGCGTGCCGGCGCAGCGCGGCGACCAGGGCGCGGGCGGCTCCCGCGACCTCGTCCGGGCCCTCCAGCTCGACGGCGCCCGCCGCCCGGTGCAGGGCCGCCTCGTCGCCGCCCTGCCCGCGCCCGGTGCGTTCGGCGAGCAGCCGGTCGTCCGCCGCGGCGAGGAACTCCGTGTACGTGCGCCGCCGCAGCTCCTGCGCGCGCAGCCGCGCCTCGCCGGACAGCGTGAGCCGTACCGACGCGAGCAGCGCGTCCGCCTGCCGTTCCCCGGCGTGCCGGGCCGCCTCGGCCTGCCGGATGCCCGCGGAGCGCCCGTACCAGCCGGTGACGACGCTGCCCGCGAGTGCCGCCCCCGCGGCGATCAGTGCGACTGCCCACTCACTCATGCGGCCATCCTCTCCGGCCGGCGCCCGGCCTCGCCCCGTTTTCCGTGATCGTGCGACGGTAGGATCGCCCCATGCCCCCGACCGACCCCGAGAAACAGCCTCTGACCTGCGAAAATGCTCCTCCTGGCGCGAATCCCCGCACTAGGATGGAGACTTGCGCGGGCGACGGGCGACGGGCGACGGGCGACGGGCGACGGGCACCGCACCGTGCTGCTCGCGGCCCGGTCCACGGTCGCACTGCACCGGCTCCTCGACGCGCTCCCGGCCCTCTCCGGCGACGACCGCATCACCCGTCTCTTCACCCTGATCCCGGGCTCGGAGTTCGGCACGGACGTGCTGTCCGCCGTCGAGGCCGTGGGCGGGCGCCTCCTGCCGTGGAGCGAGGCGCTCGGCCGTTCCTACGATCTCGTCCTCGCCGCCAGCCCGAAGGGTGAACCCGCGCGGCTGCCGGGCCCGCGCGTGCTGCTCCCTCACGGCGCGGGGTTCAACAAGGCGATCCCGTCCGAGGGTTCGGCCGACTCCGCGTCCGGGCTCGACCCCGCCTTCCTCGATCCGGCCCTTCGCGATCCGGCCTTCCTCGATCCGGCCGGCGACACGGCTCCGCTCGCCCTGTACGCGCTGGCCCACCCGGACCAGCTGACCCGGCTCACCGCCGCCGCCCCCGCGGCCGCACGACGCGCCAAGGTCATCGGCGATCCGACACTCGACCGCCTCCTGGCCTCACGCCCGCTCCGCGACCGCTACCGGGCGGCGCTGCGCACCGGCCCGCGCACCCTGATCGCCCTCACCTCCACCTGGGGCCCGCACTCCCTCCTGGGCCGCCACCCCGACCTCCCCGCCCGGCTGGCCGCCGAACTCCCCCACGACGAGTACCAGTTGGCCCTGATCGTGCACCCCAACGAGTGGAGCCGGCTCGGCCCGTACGAGCTCGGTCAGCGCCTCGAACCGGCTCTCGCCGCCGGACTCGTCCTGCCGCACCCCCGCGAGGAGTGGGGTGCCGCGCTGATCGCCGCGGACGCCCTCGTCACCGACCACGGCTCGACGGCCCTGTACTACGCGGCCGTCGGTGCCCGCCCCATGGCCGCCGCCGCGGGCCGAGGCTGCGGCGAGCTCATCCCGACCAGCCCGATGGGAAAACTCCTGGACGGTATACCGGAGTTGATCCGCGCCGAGGACCTCGTCGACACGCTCGCCGCCTGCCGCCTCGAACCCGTACGGGAAGCGGCGCGGGCGGCTTTCGCCCACGAGGGCGACGCCCTGCACCGACTGCGCGGGGAGCTGTACGAGCTGCTCGATCTCACCCCGCGCCCGGGACGGCGCGACGCCGCACCGCTGCCGGATCCCGTCCCCGCGCCCCGCGCGCCGACGGCCTTCGACGTGACCGCCGAGACCTGCGGCCAGGGCATTCGCATCGCACGCCACCCGGCCGGAGCGGGCCCGCCGGGCCATCACCTCGCGGCGGAGCACGGGGCCGCGACCGAGCGGCAGCTCCGGTCGGCGGGCCTGCTGTTCCGGCGCCGCGACCGTCAGCCCTCCGCCGGCCCGGCACGGGTCACGTGGACCGCGGACGGCTGGGCGCGGGAGACCCTCGACGAGCATCCGGGCTGCCGCACGGCCGCCGTCGAACTCTCCGACTCCGCCTGGCTGTTGCGGGTGCGCGGGCGGGAACACCCGTACGTCGTCGAGGTCGCTCCGCTGCCGGAGGGCGGGCGGCGGCTGGTGCGGGTCGATCCGGCCGCGGCGGTGTCGGCCGCACACGTGCGTCTGGTCGCGCACGGACGACCCCCGCTGACGACGGAGCCCGTCCACCTGACCTGCCTGATCGGTGAACGGACCTACCCCGTGCGGCTCAGAGCCGCGACGGACGCGGAGGCCCGCCAGGAGCTGTAGTGCCGGTCACTTGCGCCAGAACAGGTGGTGCGTCACGCCGCTCGGGCTGGGCACGACGTCGCAGTGGTAGCGGTCGAGGAGCTCGTCGGGTGACTCCCACAGGCGCGAGCCGGCGCCGAGCTTCACCGGGGAGACCGTCACGTGCAGGGTGTCGATGAGGTCGGCGTCCAGGAACGCGCGGATCGTCTGCGCACCGCCGCCGAGCCGCACGTCCTTGCCCTGCGCCGCCTCCTTGGCCTGCGCCAGCACCGTGGCCGGGTCCGCGTCGACGAAGTGGAACCTCGTGTCGGACAGCGTGATCGACGGGCGGACGTGGTGGGTCAGGACGAACACGGGGGTGTGGAACGGCGGCTCCTCGCCCCACCAGCCCTCCCAGTCCAGGTTCTCCCACGGTCCCCGCTGCGGCCCGAACTTGTTGCGCCCCATGATCTCGGCGCCCATGTTGTGGTGGAAGTCCCTGGTCAGATAGTCGTCGAGGCCGCGGCTGCCGCCGGGGTCCGTCCGGTTGGGCCAGCTCGCGGTGGCGCCGGCCCAGGCGAACATGCTCCCCGGATCGGCGTGGCCGAAGGGCCGCTCCAGGCTCTGGCCCTCCCCCGCTCCGTAGCCGTCGCTGGAAACGTTGAAGTTCTGGACCTTCAGGAGCTGCTGGTGCTGCACGGTGTTCCTTCCCTACGTACGGGTCAGGCGTGGCGGGCGTGACATGAGTACCGACCGCGCCCGGCGGCGAAACTCATCGGTGCTCATCGCTCCGGCTGCTCCAGGCCGTTGCACCGGCGGATCTCGTGGGCCCGGGCGCGGTGGCGCGCCGCGTCGTCACGTCGGCCCTCCGCGTCGTCGAGTGCGGCGAGCGCGTCGTGGACGCGGGCCACGTCGTGCACGGAGTTCCGGCCGCGCGCGCCTTCGAGCGAGGCCTCGTACAGCGGTCGGGCCTCGGCGTGCCGGCCCTGCCGGAGCAGTACCTCGGCGAGGGCGAAACCGGTGCGCCGCGTCATGCGCACGCGCCCCAGCTCCCGGGCCGTCGCATGGGCCTCGGTGAGGAGATCGCGGGCGGTGTCCAGGTCTCCGAGGTGTGTGTGGGCTTCACCCATCCGGTAGGTCTGGAGCATGGCGCCGTACGCGTTGTCGATGTCCCGGTGGATCTCCCGGGAGGCGGCGAAGCGGCCCAGCGCCTGCGTCCAGTCGCCGCGCAGCCCGGTGAGCAGGCCCTGGAACTCGATGACGGAGGCGGTCAGCTTCCGGTCCCGCCGCTCGGTCCCGTTCAGCAGCCCTGCCGCGGACTCGGCGTGGTCGAGTTCCTGTCCCGCCTCCTCGTGGGCGCCGGTCTCCCACAGGGCGCGGGCGAGCTGGCAGCGGGTGCGGACGATCCAGCGCGGGTTGCCGCTCCGTACGGCGGCGGCAACGGCTAGCCGTTGCACCTCGGCGACCTCGGTCTGGCCCGGGTGGTCGAGGGCGTACGTCCAGATCGCCTCGGAGAGGGCGACGGCCTCGGCGTCGTGGCCGAGCGCGTGCGCCAGGCGGAGGCAGCCGAACAGGGCGTGCCGCTCGGCGGCCAGCCGGCGCAGCGCCCCCTCCTTGCGGGCCGTGCGGTCGGCTTCGTCGACTGCTTGCGCGGGGTCGAGGAGGGACGCCGCGTCTGGCACGTCGGGCAGTACGTCCACCCAGTCGGCGACGATCAGGCGGGAACCGGCGCCGAAGCGGTCGGCCCGCTGAGCCTGCCGGGTGAACCAGCGCAGGGCGCGGATCTGCGCTTCCCGCACCTCGCCGGGCGGGGCGTCGCGGTGGGCGCGGCGCCGGGCGTGGGCGTGCAGCGGGCCGGGGAGCCGGAGGCGTCCGGCGGGGTCGCGCAGATCGAGCAGGCCGGCCCGGTCCAGCTCCTCCAGGGCCGCGAGGCAGCGGTCGGCGCCCTGGCCGAGCAGGGCCGTGGCGGACTCGGGGGTGAAGGCGGGCGCCGGGTGGTGAGCCAGCAGCCGGTAGAGCGCGGCGGCCGGTCCGGAGAGCGCCTCGTACGCGGTGTCCCAGATCCGCTCGACCTCGGGGAGGCCCCGCTCCGACCAGGTGCCGTGCAGTTCTCCTATGAGTCCGGACAGCGGGCGCAGTCGGTGGGCGCGGATCCAGCGGTCGGCGACATGCAGGGCGGTGGGGAGTCCTTCGCACAGGCTCAGCAGCGCCCGGAGCGCCGAGGGGTCGGCCGCGAGACGTTCGTCGCGCACGATCAGGCCGAGCAGTTCCTCGGCCGCCGCGTCGTTCAGCGGGCCGAGCGGCAGGTCGAGGGCGGCGCCGTCCTCGAGGTCGTAGAGCGGTCCGTGACTGGCGACGATCACGGTGGAGGTGCCGGAGGCCGGGAGGAGCGGGACGAGTTCGGAGGCGTGGCGGACGTCGTCGACGACGAGGACGAGACTGAGGTCCGCGGTCAGGCGCCAGTACTGGCGGCAGCGTGCCTTGTACCCGGCGGCGACCAGGCCCGGTTCGACGCCGAGCGATTCGAGGAGCTGGGCGAGGACGTCGCCGGGGTCGAGGACGCCGTCGAGCCGGTGGTCGTCGAGGTCGACGGTCAGGACGCCGTCGGGGTGCCGGTCGAGGACGGTCCGCGCGAGCAGGTAGGCGAGTTCGGACTTGCCGAGGCCGGCCGGGCCGCTGAGGGAGACGACGAGGGGCCGGGAGCGGCGGGTCCGCTCCGCGATCGCGCGCAGCGCCCGCTCGCGCTCGTCGTGCCGGTTGACGAAGTGGACGGGCTCCGGCGGGAGTTCGACCCTCATGCGCTTCCTTCCGTGCGGGCTGCGGCGCTGCTCCCCGTACCTTTGCGCACTTCAGGGGCGTGCGGCGCACCGTTGCGGAACTCCGGGCGCGTCGGACAGGTGATTGGCGCGAAACGCACGCGCGCCCGCCCCGGACAGGTGGCCGGGGGGGCGGGCGGACATGTTCAGCCGAGGTCGGTGCCCTCGTGGCGGTGGACCTCCTCGCCGCCGACGACGACGAGCTCGGGCACGGTGCCCGGGATGTCCTCGGGGGCGGCGTCCAGGATGTCGCGCGAGAGGATCACGAAGTCGGCGGCCTTGCCGACGGTGAGCGAACCGCGGTCGTCCTCGAGGAAGTTGGCGTACGCGGATCCCATCGTGTAGCCGTGGATCGCCGTGGCGACGTCGACGGTCTCCTCGGGGCGCCAGGGCTCTCCCCCGCCGAGCGGGCGGCGGGTGACGGCGGTGTAGATGCCGACCATCGGGTCCATCTCGGCGACGTTCCAGTCGCTGGAGAAGGCGAGTACGGCGCCGGCCTCGTGGAGGCTGCGCATCGGCCAGGCCTTGTGCCAGCGGTCGGCGCCCACGTTGTCGGCCCAGTCCTTGCCGGGGCCCGCGACCTCGGGGGCGCAGTGGCGGGGCTGCATGCAGGCGACGACACCGAGGGCGGCGAAGCGGGCGGTGTCGGCGGGGTCGAGGCATTCGACGTGGACCACCTGGTGGCGGGAGTCGCGGACGCCGTTGGCCTGACGGGCGTGTTCGAAGGCGTCGAGGACGACGCGGATGCCGCGGTCGCCGGTGGCGTGCACGAAGCACTGGAAGCCGCGCGCGTCGAGCTTCGCGAGGAGCCCGGCGAACTCCTCCGGCGGGTAGAACGTGTCGCCGCGGTGGTGCCGGCAGCCCGCGTACGGCTCCAGGAGGGCGGCGGTACGGGGCTCGACGACGTCGTCGATGTAGAGCTTGAGGGGGCCGACGCGCAGCCGGTCGTCGGCGTACCGGCGGGCCGCGTCGGCGAACTCGTCGAGGTCGGCGTCGGTGGTGCCGCGCGGGTGGAACAGGGCGGCGACCAGGCGGGAGCGGAGCCGGCCCTCGGCGCGGGCGCGCTCGAACAGGGCGAGGTCGTCGAGGGAGTTCTGCGGTTCGACGACGGTGGTGATGCCGTGGCCGATCGCGTCGTCGAGGGACTTGGCGAGGCGGCCGTACTGGCGCTCGGCCGAGGCCCAGGGGACGCCGAGTTCGCGCAGCGCGCGGTGGCCCTCGCGGGACAGGCCCTGGATGGCGAAGTTCTTGATGAACCCGGTGGGTTCGCCGGTCTCCGGGTCGGTCTGGGCCTCGCCGAACGGGAGGTGCGTGCGGTCGCGGGTGACGCCGAGGCGGTGCAGGGCGGCGGTGTTGAGCCAGGCGGTGTGGACGTCGTAGCTGAGGACGAAGGCGGGGGTGTCGCCGGTGACGGGGTCGAGGTCGGCGGCGGTGGGCATGCGGCCGCCGCCGAGCGCCGAGTAGTCGAAGGCCTCGGCCTCGATCCACTCGGCGTCCGGGTGGACGGTGTGCCAGGCGCGGATGCGCGCGTGGACCTCGTCGAGGGTGTCGGCGCCGGCGAGCTGGACGCAGGCGGCGTCGGAGCCGAGGCGGACGTGGTTGTGGGCGTCGATGAACCCGGGCAGGACGAGCCGCCCCCCGGCGTCGATCACCCGCGTGTCCGGCCCGGCCCAGGCAGCGGCGTCGCCGTCCTCCCCGATCCAGACGATCCGCCCGTCCCGCACGGCCATGGCCTGCGCCTCGGGCAGAGCGGCGTCGACGGTGTGAATCCGCGCGCCGCGCAGCAGCAGGTCGGCGGCGCGGTCCGCCTGGCCGTCGATACCGGTCCGGGTCATGAGGTCACTCCTTGGAGACTGCCGCTTTTAGAATGCCGTTCAAGTTTTTCGAACGGCATTCAAGATGCGGGGTGGAGCCGCGTCACGTCAAGCCCCCGGGCCACGCGATTCCAGCCGCACCGACCGCGGCGGATAGGCTCGGGGCACGGCGAGCGGAGGGGTGTGTGGTGGCGGTGGTGGTGCGGGAGCGCGGCGGGCGGCCCTCTGCGGAGCGGATCCTCGAGGAGGTCATGGCCACGGTCGCCGAGCACGGGCTCGCGGAGCTGACCATGGCCGCGCTGGGCCGCCGGCTCGGGATGAGCGGCGGGCACATCCTGTACTACTTCGGCAGCAAGGACCGGATCTTCCTGGAGGCGCTGCGCTACAGCGAGGGCCGCCTCGCGGACGAGCGCCGCGCGCTGCTGGCCCGCCGTGTCCCGGCCGGGCGCAAGCTGGAGCAGTTCATGGAGCTGTACCTGCCGCGCGGTCCGCGTGATCCGCGGTGGATGCTGTGGATCGAGCTGTGGGCCCGTACGCCCGGCGACGCCTCGCTCCGCGAGGCCCAGGACGAGCTGGACGCGGGCTGGCACGACGACCTGACGGCACTGCTCGCCCGGGGCGTCGGCCAGGGCCGCTTCGCCGAGCACGACCAGAACGCCGCGGCGGGTCAACTGCTGGCGCTGCTGGACGGGTTGAGCACCCGCGTGGTGCTGGGGCTGCGGGGCGCCGACGCCGCGAGTGCCCTGTCCGAGGCGAAGGCCGCGGCGCACGCGCTGATCCCCCGGACCTGAGCTCTCGCACATCCGAACTGACGGTCGTCTTGTCACCCACTCAGGAGAGCCGCGCGGTGCAGGCACGTTTCGCTTGACGCGGCTCCTTCTACCGTGGACGACGGTCGCCCCTGCCCCCGCCGACCAGCAGCGCCCTCCTGGGCGCTGCTCAGCGACGGCCTCGGGCAGACGGGGCCCCGTCCTCCGAGGGATGCCGATGACCTCCCTGTTCCACCTCTGCACGGCCTGCCCCCACGCCCAAGTCTCCCGCGACGTCCGCGACGGCCTCACCGTCGTGCGGATCCGCGGCGAGGTGGACATCGCCACCGCTCCCGAGATCCAGGCCCGCCTCGACGAGGCCACCCGGGCCACCGTGCCGCGCGTCCTGATCGACCTGACCGACGTGGAGTTCATGGACTGCTCCGGCCTGCGCCTGCTCGTGCGGGCCGAACGCCGGGTCCGCGAGCGCTCCGGCGAACTGCGCCTGCTCTTCCACCAGCCGGCGATCCACAAGCTGCTCCGCGCCGGAGGCCTGGCCGCCCGCTTCCGCACGGCCGCCCCGCCCTTGGAGCGCTCGCCGTGAGGGCGCCGCGGCGGGCATGATGCCGTCATGCACGACCAGATCACCGTCCAGTGGGTGCACACCGTCTGGACGAAGGAGTCCCGCGGCGGCGCGGCGGCGACCCGCAGGAACGCGGCACCGGTCGGCTTCGCGCTGCCGGCCGGGCCCCTGTCCGGCGCCCACGTGGTCCGGATGGACGAGAGCGACGGCTTCACGCCGTACGACACCGTGGAGGAGCGGGGCACCCTCGACCTCCGACTCGGCGTCGAGGACGGCCGGTTGCGGGTCCAGCCGCGCCTGCCGTCGGTCGGCCTGTACAGCCGCCGACGACGCCCGCCCGCGGTCCGCCTCCGGCCGGGCCAGTGGGTCCGCTGCCACCTCAACCACCGCTACAGCAGCGCCCTCGGCATCCGCGGCTGGACCTACTGGCTCGACACCTACAACGTCGCCTACGGGCCCGTCACCCCGGATGTCTTTCTCTCCACGCCGACCGTCCTGATCGACGAACGGACCTGGCTGCGCCGACGCCGGCCCCCGTCACGGCATGTCCCCCTTCCACCGGAAGCGCCCCGGTCCCGCCACCGCGTACAGGGCCCGGCCGCCCGCACCGTACGCGCCGAGCTCCGTGGGCAGCGCCACCTCCCCGGGCAGCTCCTGGCCCGGCGGGAGCGTCACGTCGAGCAGCAGTCCGTCCAGCGGGCCGCCCACCAGCTCCGCGTAGACCCGGCCCGGCTGCGGGCTCGCGTCCTCGTGGTCGGCCCCGTACACCCGGCCCCGCATGAATTCCTGCTCGTCCATGGTGTCGAGCCTCGCATCCGGCACTGACAACGCGGCCGGTCGGAGTACGCCGTCGCGCGCTCCCGGCGGGGTCCGCCGAGGCTGGAGGCGTGGAGTATCCCGTGGCCGTCGCCCTCAGCGAGACCGCCGACGAGCTGCCCGTGGGGCCCGGCTGGTGGTACGAGCCCGCGTTCGAGGGCGAGCGGCTCGTGGTGCACCGGTCCGCGCGGGCCGTGCGCTGCCAGTCCCGCTCCGGCCGGACCGTGACCACCGCGTGGCCCGATCTCGCGGCGGCGGCCCGAGCCGCGCTGCCGGCCGGCACCGTCCTGGACGGCGAGGCCGTGGTGTGGAGGGGCGGGCGGCTCGATCTCGCGGCGGCGCGGGCCCGTGCGGCCGCCGCGCCGCGCGGGGCCGTCGCCCTCGCCGCCGAACGTCCGGCCTCCTACGCGGTGTCGGACTGTCTGGCCCTGGGCGGCGAGGATCTGCGCGGGCGCCCGTACGCCGAGCGGCGGGCCGTGCTGCTCGATCTGCTGCACGACGTGCCGCCGCCGCTGCAGCCCGTCCCCGCGACGGACGATCCGGAGGTCGCCGGGGTGTGGCTGGAGGGGCTCGCCGCGCAGGGTGTCGACGGGGTCGTCGCCAAGCGGGCCTGCGATCCGTACCGCGCCGGGCGGATCTGGGTGACGGTGCGCGGCGGCGCCCGGGGCTCGGTCGAGGTGGAGGTCGTCGGGTACGTGGGGCCGCCGTCCCGGCCGCATCGGGCGGCCGTGCGCCTGCCCGACGGGTCGCGCGCGCTGTCGCAGGCGCTGACCGCGCCCGCCGCGGCGGAACTGGCCCGGCACGTCCGGGACGCGGGCCCCGGACGGCGGGCCCGGACCGCCGGGGGCGAGCGCTACACGACCACGGCGGGCGGGATGTTCGCCGAGATCGCGCTCGCCGCCGCGCGCGACGGCGGCTTCACCGTCGTCCGGCTGCGGTAGCCCGCCCTGCCCCGGCTCAGCCCGCGGCGCGCTTCACGAGGTCCGCGACGCGTGCCTCGACCTCCGGGGTGAGCTCGGTGAGGGCGAACGCGGAGGCCCACATGGCGCCCTCGTCGAGCCGGGCCTCGTCGCTGAAGCCGAGCGTGGCGTAACGGGACTTGAACTTCTGCGCCGACTGGAAGAAGCAGACGACCTTTCCGGCCCGCGCGTAGGCGGGCATGCCGTACCAGGTCTTCGGCGCGAGGTCCGGGGCGTTCTCCTTGACCAGGACGTGGATCCGCTCGGCGAGCACCCGGTCGGCGTCGTCCATCTCGGCGATCTTCGCGAGGACGTCGGCCTCGGGGTCCGCCTTGGTGGCCCGCTTCCGGCCGGCCTTGACCTCCTTGGCACGCTCCTTCATCGCGGCGCGCTCGTCGTCGGTGAAGCCCTGCTCCGTGTCCGCCGTGCCGGTCTTCTTCGTGGTGGCCATGACGTCGTCCCCTTGTGAGCCGTGGTGCTGGATACAGGTGCGGATATGACAGAAGTCGTGCTGGTCAGACGGTGCTCCGGGCGCGGACCCAGCGGTCGAACACGCCGCGGGTCGGCGCGCCGACGAGCCGGTGCAGCTCGGCCGCGGACACGTCGGTGCGGTGCAGCAGCACCGTCGCGCGCTCCACGCGCCGGGCGCCCAGATACGCGTACGGGGACGTCCCGTAGGCGAGCCGGAACTGCCGGGTCAGTTCGCGCGGCGGCAGGTCCGCGGCGCGGGCCAGCGCCTCGACGTCGAGCGGTCGTGCGTACTCCCGGTCGATGCGGTCGCGGACCCGGCGCATCCGGGCGAACCGTTCGAGCCGCCACGCCGCGGTGCGGGCGCGGGCCCATCCTGGACGGCACATGCGAAGCCCCCTCCTGTGCCGGTGCGTCAGCGCAGCTCTTGGATGCGGACGAGGTTGCCGGCGGGGTCGCGGAAGGCGCAGTCGCGGATGCCGTAGGGCTGGTCGACGGGCTCCTGGACGACCTCCGCATCGGTGGCCTGCACCTTCTCGAAGGTCTCGTCGAGGTTGCGGGTGGCGAGGAGGATCCAGCCGTAGGTGCCCTTGGCCATCATCTCCTGGATGGTGCGGCGCTCGTCCTCGGTGATGCCGGGGTCGGCGGCGGGCGGCGCGAGGAGGATGGAGGTGCCGGGCTGGTCGACGGGGCCGACCGTGATCCAGCGCATCTTCCCCTCGCCGACGTCGCTGCGGACCTCGAAGCCGAGGGAGTCCCGGTAGAACGCGACGGAGGCGTCCGGGTCTTCGTGCGGAAGGGCCGTGGTGTGAATGGTGATGTCCATGGCCGTAACGGTAGGCGGGGCGGGGCGGGGGCGCTTCTCGATTCCTGATCGCTCCGGCCCCGCTCGCTCAGGCATCGAGAAGCGGAACCCGCGCCACCGCCCGGCGCCTTCAGTCCAGCAGGGCGGACACCATCTCGGCGAACTCGTCCGGGGTGGCCAGGCGGATGCCGAGGTCCTCGGCCTTGGCGCGCTTGGATCCGGCGCCCTCACCGGCGACAACCAGGCTCGTGTTCTTCGAGACGCTGCCCGAGGACTTGCCGCCGGCGCGCTCGATCAGCTCGTTCATCTGGTTGCGGGAGAGCTTCTCCAGGGGGCCGGTCATGGCTCCGGTGACGACGACCTTCATGCCGGCGAGGGGGCCCGCGTCGTCCGTGGCGGCGCCGTCCGTCTCCTCGGTGCCCTCGGCGGGCGGCGGGGTGGCGCCGGGCTCGGTCATGCTCAGGCCCGCCGCGGCGAGCCGGTCGATCTGCGCGGCCAGCTCCGCCAGTTCGGCGACGATGACCGGGGCCTTCTCGGCGCCGATCCCGTCGACCCGCTGCATGGCCTCCGCGTCGGCCGCCCGGATGTTCTCCATCGTCGCGAAGTAGCGGGCGATGCGGCGGGACATGGAGCGGCCGGTGCCGCGCACGCCGAGGGCGCACAGGACACGCGACAGAGGCTGGGCCTTGGCCCGCTCCAGCGCCGTCATCAGGTTGTCGGTGCTGGTCTCGCCCATGCGCTCCAGGCCGAGGAGCTGCTCACGGGTCAGCCGGTCGAACAGGTCGGGCAGGCTCTCGACGAGGCCCGCCTCCACGAGCTGGACGACGCGGGTCTGGCCGAGGCCCTCGATGTCGAGCTGGTCGCGGCCCGCCGCGTAGCTGATCGAGGCGACCACGTGGCAGTTGCGGCCGCGCTCGCAGCGCCAGCGCTGCTCGCTCGTGTCGATGCCGGAGCCGCACTGCGGGCACTCGGTCGGGAAGACGATCTCCTGCTCCTCGCCGGTCCGCAGATGGGCGACGGGCGCCTCGATCCTCGGGATGATGTCTCCCGCCTTGTAGACCATGACCTGGTCGCCGAGGCGCAGTCCGCGGCGGGTGATGTCGGCGGGGTTGTGCAGCGTGGCGTACGTGACGGTGGAGCCGTCGAGCTCGACGGGCTCCAGGACGGCGCGCGGGGCGATGATGCCGGTGCGCCCCACGTTCCACTCCACAGCCAGGAGCTGAGTGATCTTCTCGACGGCCGGGAGCTTGAAGGCGACGGCCCAGCGCGGGGCACGGGTGCCGGAGCCCGCCGTGGCCTGGTCGGCGGCGAGGTCGGCCTTGACGACGATGCCGTCGATGCCGAAGGGCAGGTCGGCGCGGAGTTCGGCGATCGCCTTGACGCGCTCCAGGACCTGCTCGACGGAGGTGAGGACGACACCCGGCACGTCCGTACTCGCCGGGGTGTTGATCCCGAGCGCGGCCGTGCGGTCCATGAGCGCGCCGTGCGCCTCCTCGGCGAGCTGCCCGGTGAGGGTCTCGTCGGTGCCGGGCAGCGGGAGCAGTCCGTAGCCGAAGAAGGTCATCGGGACCGTGTAGGCCCGGTCCTTGGCGCGCAGGGTGCCCGCCGCCGCGTTGCGCGGGTTCGCGAAGGGGTCGCCGCCGTGCTCGGTGCGGACCTCGTTGGCGTACTCGAACTGGGCGGTGGTCATGAGGACTTCGCCGCGCACCTCGAGGGTGACGGGCTCGGTGAGCTCGGCGGGCAGGCCCTCGATCGTGCCGACGGCGTGCGAGACGTCCTCGCCGGCGGTGCCGTCGCCGCGGGTGACGAGGCGGACGAGGCGCCCCTCCTCGTAGCGGGCGGCGATGGCGAGGCCGTCCAGCTTGGGCTGCACGTTCCAGCTCGCGACCTCGCGGCCGATCCTGCGCTCCAGGGAGGCCGACCAGGTGGTGAACTCCTCGTCCGAGAACACGTTGTCCAGGCTCAGCATCGGGACGGTGTGCGGGACGTCGCCCTCGACCGCGCCGCCCGCGACCTTGCCCGAGGGAGAGTCGGCGAGGACCTCGTCCGGGTGCTCCGTCTCGTACACGGTGATGGCCCGCACGAGCCGGTCGTACGCGTCGTCGTCGAGCGTGGAGGTGCCGCCCTCGTAGTACGCGGCGGAGGCACGCCGGGCGTCCGCCACGGCCTGGGCGTAGGCGGCGGCGTCGGGCAGCGCGAAAGGAACGGCAGAAGTCGTCGTCATGCCCTCCATCCTGCCTCCCACCACTGACAATGCCGGTCCGGCGGCCTCGTGGCGGGCCGCATGACGGGGTGACGCGCCCGAAGGTGGACCACACGCTGAAGGGCCGGGAGCGCGGGGCGTACGCGGAGCCGGCGCCGGGGGTGTTCGCGTACGACGGGGACGTGCCGGTGGGCTGGGCGGCGGTGGCGCCCCGCGCGCAGACCTCGTACGCGCGCAGTCGTGTGATCCCGCACGTGGACAAGCTGCCGGTGTGGTCGCTGTGGTGTCTGCGGGTGCGGCCGGGGCACCGGAAGAAGGGGGTCTCGCACGCGCTGATCGAGGGCGCGGTCGCCTACGCGCGGGAGCGGGGCGCGCCGGCGATCGAGGCGTATCCGCTGGACAACGGGGAGACGCGGGTCGACACGACGATGGCATACGTGGGGATGCGGCGGAACTTCGAGCGGGCCGGGTTCACGTTCGCGGCCGGGACGAAGTCGAAGCTCGTCGGGCTGCCCCGGATCGTGATGCGGCTCGATCTGCGCTGAGGCGCGCCCGCCCGGTGACGAACCGGGCAGTGACGAAGCCGTGACACAAAGGGGGCAACTGCCGCGTGGCCCCGCGGGTCGTACGGGGCGAGGGCGGGAGACGGCGGGCGGGTGAGCGCGCCGCCGTGTCGCCCCTCGCCCGGGCCGGCGTGCCGTACGGTCCGGGCCACCCGGCAGGCCGACCGACATGGGGGAACGACGATGAACGTACGAGTACACCGAGGCACGGCGGCGATCGCGGCGGCGGTGGCCGTCGCCGCGATCGGGGCGCTGGCCGCACCGGCGGGCGCGGCGGGCACCCCGCGCTTCCTGTCCCCGTCCCAGCTGCCGCCGCACCCGTCGTCGGCCTGGTACGCGGGCCCGGTGACGGCCGGGCAGCCCGACCCGCTGCCGATGTGCGTGGGCGACGCCCTGCCGTCGACCTCCGTGCACCGCGCCTACTACACGGACCTGGACACCACCGCGCTCCAGGTGACGGTCGTCGAGCGGGACGCCCAGCACGCGAAGGCCTTCGCGGCGCTGCTCCGCAAGCATCTGGACAGCTGCGCGAAGGACGTCATGGCCGAGTACCCGGACGTGACGGCCCGCCAGAAGTACTACGGGAAGCTTCCGGTGGAGGAAGGCGCCGTGGTCTACGGGGTGAACACGCGGACCACGTGGGGCGCGACGGACATCAACCTGTTCTCGGTCGGCCGGGACGGGCGGATCGTCACCGTGGTGCGCTGGGGTCAGATGGGCGGTTTCCGGGACGCGCCCGTGGCCGCGTTCAAGAAGACGACGGTGACCGCGGTGAACAAGCTGCGCTGACGGGTGGCCGAAACGCGCGGGGCGGTCCCACGGATCGTCCCGCGCTGTTCATTCCCCCGCCCCTTCGGTCGCGTAAAGATAACGGGTCTGGTCCGAAGTGCCGTGCGCCGTGGGGGTGTCCGGCACCGTATGGGGAAGGAACCCACGATCGTGCGACGCAGATCCCTCATCACCGCGACGGCCGGAGCCGTCACACTCGGCGGCCTGACCTCGCTGCCCGCCGAGGCGGCGGCTCCGTCCGGGGCGCAGAACGGAGGCAGGCCGGTGACCACGTTCGACGTCATCAGCGACATCCAGGGCGACCTCGGCGACCTGGCGGTCGCGCTGCGGGACATCCGGGCGACGAACCCGCACGGTTCGGGGCTCGCGGTGGCCGGGGACATCACGCCCCGCGGGTACGACGCCGAGTACGCCGAGGTCCGGAAGGTCCTCGCGCGTGAGCCGCGGCCGCGCGAGATCGCGTGGGCGATCGGCAACCACGAGTTCTACGTGCCGAAGTGGGCGGACCCGCAGACGCTCGCGCAGGCCACCTGGCCGAACGGGACGACGGAGGACTCCCTCTTCCGCTCCTTCTACACGTTCGCGGAGCGCGGGCGGGTCTACGCGGAGACGACGTTCGGCGGGATACCCGTGCTGACCATCGGCACGGAGCGGTACATGCACTACCACGACCCGAAGCTGTGGGACGAGGTGTGGCTGAGCGAGGCGCAGTTCCAGTGGCTGGAGGAGCGGCTGCGGTACTGGGCGGGGCGGCGCAAGCCGGTCATGGTGATCACCCACCACCCGCTGCCGAACACGGTCTCGGGGACCCGCAACAAGCTCTACCTGAGCGACTACCTCCAGGCCGACCGCCTGCTCGGCCTCCTCGGCCGGTACCGGGACGTGTTCCTGTTCAGCGGTCACACGCACTGGGACCTGGGCCTGTCCGACTGGTACGTGCGCCGGGTGGTGCCCGGCACGGCGAACCTGGAGGGCTTCTCGGTGGTCAACACGGGCGCCGTGCAGACCGGGTTCACGGACAACGGGCAGGGCGGCGAGAACACGGTGCCCGGCGCCTTCAACCAGGGCCTCCAGGTGGAGGTGTACCGGGACCGAGTCGTCGTCAAGGCCCGTGACTTCGCGTCCGGCACCTGGCTGAAGCAGGTGACGGTGCCCCTCGCCACGAGGATCTGAGCGAGGGGGCCCGGGGCGCGGCCGTCGTCCGTCCGTCAGACGGCGGTCGCGTCCAGCACCCGCCAGTCGCGGCTGCCGAGGTCGGCGGGGGTGCCGTCCAGGACGCGGGCGGTGCGGGTCACCGGGTCGAGGGCGACCGTGGCGAGGCTGCCCCAGCGCTGGCCGAGCGGCTTGTCGAGATCGGGCAGGCAGGTCACGGCGGGCTCGCCGGCGCCGGTGACGAGGACGGCCGCGAGGTCGTCACTGGTGCGCACGGTCCGGCCGTCACCGAGGCGGGCCTTGACGAAGTCCCGGCGCTCTCCCGAGTCCGGCTGGTACAGCCACGACTTCTCGTCGGCGGTGAGCCGGGCGGTGAGGAAGTGGTTGGTGCGGATGAAGGTGTCCTCCTCGTGACCGACGGCGAAGACACCGGCCGGGCTGAGGTCGAGGAGCGTCGCGTCCTGCTCGTCGAAGAGCGTGAACGAGCCCGACGAGGTGATCGGGGCGGAGCGTACGAGGTCGACGGCCTCGGCGACGCTGCCCGCCTCCTCCAGGACGATCGCGGCGAGGACGTGCATGGGGATGCCGCCGACGCCGTCGCGGACGTGGCCGAGGATGTTGAAGTGCAGGGCGAGGCCCGCGCTGTTGACGCCGATCTTGCCGAGGATGCCGTCCTCGGTGAGGCCCGCGTAGTCGTACCGGCCGCCGCGCGACTCGACGGTGTGCCACATGGCGTTCAGCTCGACGTGCCAGTCCCAGGTCTGGACGCCGAAGGGGTGCGGGGTCTCGGGCGTGGGCCTGCGGACCAGGGTGGTGCACTCGCCGGGGGTGACGCCGACGCTGCGGGCCAGGATCTCGGTGCGGGCGTTGAGCGCGGCGATCCGCCAGAGGTCGGCGCCGCTGCCGGCGGCGATGCCCTCGATCTGGGCGCGGGCGCCCGGCCGGAATTCGCCGATGACGTCGAGGGCGCGCTCGGCGTCGGCGCGGACCTGCTCCAGGGGGACCTCGCCGAGCGCGAAGAGCCGGTCGTAGACCTCGATCGCGGCGGGGACGGCGTCGCGCAGCTGCTCGCCCCGGGTGACGCCGCGCTCGTACGGGTCGGCCGCGGCCGCGACGATGTGGCGGCGGTGTTCGGGGCGGGGAATCGGGGTCGCGGTCACGAGGGGCCTTTCGAGGTGGTGCGGGTGCGGGGGTGGGTACGGCCGGGGGCCGTCAGGAGTGGCGCTGGACGACGCCGTCGACGACGGTCGCGAGGACCGCGTTGCCGGGCTGGTCCTCGGGCGTGAGGTCCAGCGGGTCGGCGGCGAAGACGGTGAGGTCCGCGCGGAAGCCGGGCGCGATGCGGCCGGTCTCGTCGGCGGTGCCCGCGGTGTGGGCGGCGGCGACGGTCATGCCGAGGTAGGCCTCGCGGGCGGTGACGGCCTGCTCGGGCTGGACCGGCGCCTTGCCGGGTTCCTCCACGGGCCGGCGCAGCTGGCAGTCGGCGAGGGCGACGCGGGGGTCGCCGGGTCCGATGGGCCAGTCGGAGCCGAGCGCGACGACGGCGCCGTGGTCCAGGAGGTCACGGGTACGCCAGCCGCGGGCCGCGCGCTCGGGGCCGATCCGTGTCGACCAGTTGTCGGTGGCGTCGGCGCGGGTGTGCCGGGTGCCGTGCACGGGCTGGAGGCTGGCGACGACGCCGAGCTCGGCGAACCGGTCGAGGAGGTCGTCGGGCAGGGACTCGATGTGCTCGATGCGGTGCGGGGCGCGTCCGGCGGGCCCGGCCTCCTCGAGGACGTCGAGGGCGAAGCGCACGGCCTGGTCCCCGATGGCGTGGGTGGCGGTGGGGATCCCGCGCTCGGTGAAGAAGTGCACGGCGGTCCGGTACGCCTCCACGTCGCGCCAGAGCGGTTCGCGGTTCTCCCCGTGGATGTCGGGGTGGTCGAACCAGGCGGTGCCGTTGTCGGCGGTGCCGTCGAGCATGAACTTGGCGCCCTCGACGTGCCAGCGGCGGCCGCGGCGGCCCTGGAGGTCGGCGATCTCCTGCCAGACCTCGGGCGCGGAGTCGGCGGGGACGAGCGGCGAGCAGCGGATGCGCAGCGGCAGGTCGCCGTGCTCCTCGATGTGCCGGTAGACGTCCTCGGAGGGGTCGGTGAAGTCGAGGGCGTGCAGGCCGGTGAGTCCGGCGGCCGCGAGCCGCTCCAGTTCGTCGCTGACGTGTCCGGCGGCGGTGGGGACGGGGATCTCGGGGTGGTGGGCGAAGACGAGGTCCATGGCCTGGAGTTCGACGACGTATCCGGTCGGGCGGCCGTCGGGGCCGGTCTCGACGCTGGAGGCGTCGGTGAAGGTCTCCGTGCCGGTGAGGCCGCAGACCTCGACGGCGCGCGGGCTGAGGACGAGGGCGTGCGCGTCGGCGGTCATGAGGGAGACCGGGGTGCCGGGGAAGCGGTCGGCGAGGAAGTCGCCGGCCGGGTCGCCGTCGAAGGCGTTGACGTTCAGGTCGTAGCCGAGGATCCAGTCCTCGGTCTCCTGACCGGCGGCGGCCTTGTCGAGACGGGCGCAGATCTCGTCGAGGCTGTCGGCGCCGCGCAGGTCGACCCCGCTGCCGATGGAGATCGAGCCCCAGACGGGGTGGGCGTGCACGTCGACGAGACCTGGCAGGATCGTGGCGCCGGGGAAGACGTGCACGGCGGTGTCGGGCCCGCGCAGCGGTTCGAGGTCAGCGGCCCGGCCTACGGCGACGATCCGGCCGCCGGTGACGGCAACGCTGTCGGCCGGGGCGGTGGGTTCGTCGGTCAGGGGCTGGACGTGCTGGGCTTGCACGATGACATCGGCGTGCACGGTGTTCCTTCGGCTCGTCGTACGGATGCTCGGCGGGGGTGCGCTCAGGCGCGCGGGATGGAGCGCAGGGCGCGGGTCGCGGCCCAGTAGACGGCGGCGGCGACGATCATCCCGGAGGGGATCGCGAGGTCGACGCCGCCGAGAACGGTCGCGACCGGGCCGGTCCAGAAGGTGGTGCTGACCCACGACGCGGAGGTGAGGCCGCCGACGACGAGGGCGAGGATCCCGGCCCAGTGGACGCCGCCCCGGTACCAGAAGGGGCCGCCGCGACGCTGTTCGAGCAGGTCGGCGCCCTGGTAGCGGTTGCGGCGCAGGATCAGGTCGGTGACGGCGACGGCCATGGCCGGGCCGGTGACCGCGACGACGAGCTGCAGCATCGTGTTGACGCTGGTCAGGAAGTCGAAGACGAGGATCGCGTAGAGGGTCATGGCGGTGCCGAGGACGCCGATGATGAGCACGGCGGGGATGCGGGCGAGGCGGACGCCGACGGACTGGATGGCGAGGCCGGCGCTGTAGGCGGTCATGCCGTTGTTGGTCATGGTGTTGACGACGACGGCGATGACGAAGACGGGGATGAACCAGCCGGGCAGGATGCTCTCCAGCGCGCCCTCGGGGTCCGTCATGTCGAGGCTGGTGGCGGCGAGCGCGCCCACGGTGGTGAAGACGACGCTGGGCAGGTACGCGCCGAAGGCGGTCCAGCCGGCGACCGCGACGGGGCTGGAGTCGCGGGGCAGGTAGCGGGCGAGGTCGGGGCTGTTGCCGTACGACAGCGGCGTGGAGGCGATGATCGTGAAGGCCACGCCGAGCGTCGCGGCGAGCGCGGCGCCCTTGAGGGGCTCGGCCGGCGCGTAGGAGAAGTCGGCCTCGGCGAGCACGTAGCCGGTGACCACGACGAAGACGACGGTGAGCAGGACGCTGAGCGCGGTGTAGAGCCGGACGATCAGCGCGTAGCCGAAGATCGCGATCAGGACCGTGCAGGCCGCGATGGCGATGATGATCGCCGCGTCGACGGCGCTGTTCCGCGGCAGCCCGAAACGGTCGGCAAGGCCGATGGCGGCGACGGAGGCCGCGGACCAGTTCAGGGCGAGGTAGGCGGCGGCGATCAGCCAGCCGGTGAGCACGAGGACGAACTTGTTGCCGACCACGCCGTACATGGCGCGGGAGATCACCGAGCCGCTGGTGCCCGCGACCGGGCCGCTCGCGGCGACGATGCCGGTGCAGATCCAGAGCAGGTTCCCGGCGAGGATCACGCCGACGGCCTGCGGGAGGCTCAGGCCCATGAGGATCATGGTGGCGCCGACGACGAAGCTCAGATAGCTCACGTTCGGCGCGGCCCAGACGGCGAAGAGCCGGTGGGGCCGGCCGGTGCGCTCGTCGCCGGGCACCAGCTCGATGCCCCGGGTCTCCATCCGGCCGTTCTCCCGCCCCGCGCGCTCCTGCCCAACCTCTTCGGCGGGCGGCGCGGCGGCGGTGTCGTTCGTCGTCGTCATCGGGTCCTCTCAGGGCCTACGGCACCATCGCCGTTATTGGCCATCTGACCAACACGCTATTGGTCGCACATCCAATAACGTGGATCCCATGACGTCAAGGGTTCGCTCGACCAACTCGGCACAGGTCACCACCGCGGCTCCGGCGCACGCCAGGAAGCCGCCGGGCGAACGGCGCGCGGAAATCCTGCGGACCGCCGCCCGGATCGGCCTGGAGGAGTCGCTGGAGCGCATCACGCTGCGCCGCGTCGCGGACGAGCTGGGCGTCCGGCCCGGCCTCATCGGGCACTACTTCCCGGCCGACGACCTCGTCAGCGAGGCGTTCGCCCACGCGGCCGGCCATGAGCGCGACTCCCTGCTGCCCGCCGCCGAGCGCGCGCTGCCGCCCCTGCGGCGGCTCGCCCGCTTCCTCGTCCGCCTCACGGGCGACGACTGCCTGGACCTCGGCCGGCTCTGGCTCAACGCACGCCACCTCAGCCGGTTCAAGCCGGGCCTGCGGGCCGCGGTGAGCGCCCAGGAGGCCGCGACCCGGACCGCGCTGACCGAGCTGATCGAGGAGGGGGTGCGGGCCGGCGCGTTCACGGCCGACGACCCGCTGGGCGTCACCGTGCAGATCCTGGTGACCGTCGACGGCCTCGGCTCCTACGCCAACGCGGACCCCGAGCTCGACCATCCGGTGCTCGCCGACATGGCCCTCGCCACCGCCGAACGCCTGCTCGGTCTCGCCGCCGGGACGCTGCGCGCCCAGGCCCGCAACTGATCACCCCCGCCCTGTCGTCCTGTCGGGCGTGGACGAGACGAGCGGAGGCGCGGCCCCGATGACGCAGGTGGAAAGCGGTACGGAGCCGACCCCGGCCCCTGACCCGGCCGTACGGTGCGGGCGGCGCGGCTCGTGGTGGACGCGCGGCCGCGTACTCGCCGGGCTCGCCGCGTTCACGGCCGCGCTGCTGCTCGGCCACCGCCTGGTGCCGAACACTCCGGGACGGCTCGGCAGCCTCCTGGAGGCGTTCCTGCCGTGGCTGGGTGTCGTCGTGGTGGTGCTGCTCGGTGCGGCCCTGCTGCGCAGGTCGGCGACCGCGCTGCTCGCCCTGCTGCTGCCGGTGGCGGCCTGGGCGTACCAGTTCGGCGGGCTGCTGCTGCCGGCGGACGCGCAGACGCGGGCCGGGCTCGACGTGGTGCAGCACAACGCGAGCGACGAGAACGCCGACCCGGCGGCGACCGCCCGCACCCTCGCCGCCGCGGGCCCCCGACTCATCGCCCTGGCGGAGCTGCTGCCCTCCGCCGTTCCCGCGTACGAGAAGGCGCTGGGCCGCGCGTATCCGTACCACGCGGTGCGCGGGACGGTCGGGCTGTGGTCGAGGGATCCGCTCACCGGGGTGCGGGCCGTCGACATCAAGCCGCACGACATCGCCGACGACTGGCGGCGCGGGCTGCGCGCCGTGGCGCGGACGCCGCACGGCGAGGTCGCGGTGTACGTGGCCCATCTGCCGTCCGTCCGGCTCGGCGCGGGCGGTTTCGGTTCGGCCCGGCGCGACGAGAGCGCGCGGCTGCTCGGCGACGCGCTGGCGGCCGAGCGGACCCGTGCGGTGGTCCTGCTCGGCGACCTCAACGGCACGGTGGACGACCGCGGTCTGCGTCCGCTGACCTCCCGGCTGAAGGTGTCGGAGCGCGGCTTCGCGTTCAGTTACCCCGAGGCGTTCCCGGTGGCGCGGATCGATCAGATCATGGCGCGCGGCGGGACCGTCGGGCGGATCCGCACCCTGCCCGCCACCGGCAGCGACCACCTGCCGATCGCAGCGCGGATCACCCTCGCCCGACCACCCGTTGTCAGTGGCCACCCCTAAAGTCCTCCCCCGTGACAGACATCTCCGCGACCGCGGCCACCGACACCCAACTCGCCACCACCGCACGGGCCTACGACCACTGGGCCGAGCCGTACACCGAGCTGGTCCGCACCGAGTTCGACCGACTCCCCCTGGACCGGGCGATGTTCGCCGCGTTCGCGGACACCGTGCGGGCGGAGTCCGGCGGGCCCGTCGTCGAGCTGGGCTGCGGGCCCGGGCGGCTCACCGCGCATCTGCGGGACCTGGGGCTCGACGCCTCGGGGATCGACCTGTCCCCGGTGATGATCGACATCGCCCGGCGGACCTATCCGGACCTGCGCTTCGAGGTCGGCTCCATGCACGCGCTCGACCTGCCCGACGGGTCCCTCGCCGGGGCCGTGTCCTGGTACTCGGTCATCCACGCGCTGCCCGAGGACGTGCCCGGCTACTTCGGCGAGTTCGCGCGGGTGCTCCGGCCGGGCGGCCATCTCCTGGTCGGGTTCTTCGAGTCGGAGGGCGGGCCCGTCACCCCGTTCGACCACAAGGTGACGACGGCGTACCGGTGGCCGGTCGACGAGGTGGCGCACGTGGCGGCGGAGCAGGGCTTCACGGAGATCGGCCGCATGCTGCGCGAGCCGCGCGAGGGCGAGCGCTTCCGACGCGGCCATCTGCTGCTGCGCAAGGGGGACTTGGGCTGAGAGGGGCGGGGCCATCGACCTCAGGGCACCCATCGGGCCCGCACGCAGAGCGCGGCCACGACCCGGAGGTCATGGCCGCGCCTGATCGGAACTCAGTCAGGAGCTCAGGAGTTCCGGGTCACTCCGCGCAGTTGTGAGCCGCGGAGCGGGCGGCGCCGATCGTCACGTCGATGCCGGTCGCGCTGGTGAGGTGGACGGCGGTCACCTCGATGCCGTCGGCCGTCTTCTTCTGCTCGTTCACGACGAGCCGGGCCAGGCCCAGGTCGATCACCTGGCCGGGCGTGTCCGGCACCTCGACCACGGCACCGGCGATCTTCAGGGTGAGCGAGGTGCTGCCGGTCTGCCGCGCGCAGCTGCTCGTCGCGGTGGTGGTCAGGCCGGACACCTCGACGACGGGCAGTCCGGCGATGCCGATGCGCGCCTTCTCGACGGAGGCGGTCGCCGTCGCCGTGCTCGGGCCCGTCCTCGTGTCGACCTTCGCGCAGAGCGTGTCAGCGCTCAGGACGAGCGTCGACACGGACGCGGTGCAGGGCGGCGCCTTGCTGCCGGCGCCCGCCGTGCGGACGTCGCCCGTGTCCGGGGTCGGGTCGATCTTGACAGAGAGTAGGGGCAGCGGGACGTTCGCCGACAGGCCGAAGGCCCGGCCGGTGACGTACTGGAGGCTCACGGTGGCGGCGGTCTTCGACGCCTTGTACGCGTCGTCGCCCGCGAACTCGGCGGCGACGGGCACGGTGGCGTCCGCCGTGAGCGGCTGGTCGACGGAGGCGACCGTGCAGGCGGCCCGGCCCTGGTCGTCGGTCTTCGCCGCACACTTCTGCGCCGCGTCGCCCGCCCCGAGGGTCAGGGTGACCTCGCGGCCGGTGACGGCGGCGCCGCCGTCCTTCTCGGTGAGGGTGGCGGCCAGTTCGGCCGGGGCCCCGTTCGAGACGGTCTTCGCGCCGGTGTACGCGAGCTGCGTGTCCTTCTGGACGGGCGGCTGCGGGCCGCCCGCGCCGACGTCCAGCTGGTTGGCGTCGATGTTGAGCGTCACGCCGCCGTGGGACTCCGTGAGGTCCCCGGAGTACTGCTTGATGCGCTGGTGGTCGGCCCACAGCGCGGCGGGGATCTTCGGCTCGTCGGTGGTGGCGTTGTCGTCCCACTTCGCGAAGTCGATGACGTCGGGGGCGAGATAGCCGCCGCCCTGCGCCGCGTCGGCGAGGTCGGTGATCAGCGAGGACAGACTGCCGTACGCGCCGGAGCGGTAGCCGAGTTCGTGGACGGTCCGGGTCCAGGACTCCAGGAACGCGGTGACGACGGCGCCGTGCTGCCCGTCGTAGTGCTCCATGTTGTAGTAGAGCACCGAGCCGGCGGGCAGCCCGAGAGTGCCGGCCGCCCGGACGGCGTCGCGGGCCGAGTCCGCCCCGTCCGCGACGGGGTCGTCGATGACGTCGCAGGTGCCGTTGCAGCTGCCCGCGTCCGCCGAGGCCTGCGGGCCGACGTAGATCGGGAAGTACTTCCAGCCCGCGTCGTACTGGGCCTGCATCCAGCCCGCGTCGACGGTGACGCCGCAGCCCGCGTTCACGCCGCCGATGTAGACGCCGACGGCGCCGTACGGCGAGGCGCCCTTCCAGGCCTGCATCTGGGCGGCGGACGGCGCCGCGCAGCGGTCGAAGCCCTTGCCCTGGAAGGACGTCGGATCGCCCGGCAGAGCGGCGGCGGCCGCGGTCCGGCCGCCCGGCGCCGCGGACCGGACCGTCCTGGCCTCGGACACGGGCAGGTCGGCGCTGCCCAGGACGCGCTCGACGTCCTTGCGGTCGCCGCTGTAGGTGGCGGTGATCTCGAGGCCGGGCGCCGTGGCCCGGTAGGAGTGGTCGGTCGTGTTGCGGGTGACGCGGGTGGTGGACGCGGCCCCCTCGCGCGTCCGGTCGGCGGGCTGGACGAGCATGGCCTCGGTGCGGCCCAGTGCCTTGGCCGGACAGTCCTGCCGCGCGCCCGGCGTGCCGAGGTACACGGCGTGCCGGTCGAAGCGGACGCAGGTGTCCGGGTGTCGGTCGAGGTCGATCACGTCCCAGGTCGCGGGAACGGTGAACGTACGCCCTTTGTAGGTGACTTGGGACGGCTCCGATGATCCCCCGGTCGGTCCGGCCGCCTGGGCGGCCGTGGCGGTGCCGAGTGTCCCGGCGGTGAGCGCCGCGGTGGCGGCGCAGGCGAGCAGGGCGCTGCGCAGGGTACTGCGCGCGCTGCGAAGTGGTCTGTGCCGAGTGATGGTTCCCCCTGAACCCGGCGCCGGCCGTGCGTGGCCGGCGCAACTCCAGCGTTGACCCACGGGAGACTGCGGGACCGACGCGTCACCCGTCAATCACCGGCCGGGGGCACCCCGGGGGAACCGGACGCCGCGCCAGGGTCCGCGCCCGCCCCGGGTGTCACCCTTACCGGGAGTAGTACGCGCAACGTGTTCGAAATGTGGTGCGGGCGGGCCGAGAAGGGCCGGGTCAGGCCCGCCACCCCTTGCGCGGCCCACACACGTACGCACACCAGGCACACGCCGTCTCCACGGCCACCGGTTGTCCTGATCGCGCCCTCGGGCCCGCGCCACGGTCAACGCCCTCTATTGTTGCGCGAGTTGAACGTCAGCACCGAACGGGGGACACGTCCGGCATGCCCAGGAGTCACGGCGGCGCGAAGCGCGGCGCGGCCCTCGTAGAACCGCTGGAAGCGACGGATCCGCAGCGTGTGGGCCCGTTCCAGTTGCTCGGCCGGCTCGGCGCCGGCGCCATGGGGCGCGTGTATCTCGCGCGGTCCGGGAGCGGCCGTACGGCGGCGGTGAAGGTCGTGCACGAGGAGCACACCTCGGACCGCACGTTCCGGGACCGGTTCCGCCGCGAGATCGAGGCCGCGAGCCGTGTCGACGGCGGGTACACCGCACGGGTCCTCGACGCCGACCACGAGGCGTCCCGCCCCTGGATCGCCACCGGCTACGTTCCCGGCGTGCCCCTCGAACAACTGGTCCGGGAGAACGGGCCGTTGCCCGCCGGCACCGTCAAGGTGCTGGCGCACGGCCTCCTGCGGGCGCTGCGCTCCGTCCACGACGCCGATGTGGTGCACCGCGACCTCAAGCCGTCGAACGTGATGGTGACCGTCGAGGGCCCCCGCGTCATCGACTTCGGCATCGCCCGCGCCCTCGAGACGTCCGCCGAACCGCGCCTGACCGGCACCGGCATGGTGGTGGGCACGCCCGGTTTCATGGCGCCCGAGCAGGTGCGCGGGGACAAGGTCGGTCCGAAGGCCGACGTGTTCGCGCTGGGCTGCGTCCTGACCTGGGCGCTCACGGGGCGCCTCCCGCACGGGGAGCCGACGAGCAACAACCACTCCCTGATGTACACGATCGTCCACGACGCACCGAAGCTGTCGCTGATCGAGGACGACGAGCTGCGGGCGTTCGTCGCGCGCTGCCTCGTCAAGGACGCCGGCGAACGGCCCGATGTCGAAGCCCTGCTGGCCGACTTCCCCTGGCCGGAGGACGGCGCGGGGGACGGCGCGTGGCTGCCGCCGGCCGTGGTGGTGCGTCTGGCGCGGCAGACGGCCCTGCTGCTCGAGATCGAGACGCCGCAGGACGTGCCACCCGCCCCGGACACCGACACCGACACCGACACCGACTCCGGCTCCGGCTCCGGCTCCGGCTCCGACGCCTCCGTCCCCGGTGGCGAACCCGCACCTCGCACGACCACCACCACGACCGCGTCCGGTCACAACAAGACCGCCTGGATCGTGCTCGCCGCCGTCCTCGCCGTCCTGATGACGAGCGGCACCGTGTACTACTTCGTCAGCCAGCGCCCCGACAGTTCGGACCTGGCCGAGGGCCCGTCCGGCACGGCCACCCCGTCGGCCGGGGCGTCGACGGGCACCGCGTCACCGTCGGCGAGCGCCACGAAGGCCGCCGGCGAGAAGAAGGACAAGCCGAACGGGGCACGGAGCGACGCCCCCGAGGACGGCGGGGCCGGTCCCACCGCGCACCCCGCGGATGCCGCCGACGGCGACGGGGCGGACGCTCCGGCGGGCGGCGCGAAGAACGGCGGCTCCGGCGCGGCCGACGACAGCGGTTCCTCCTCCGCGAACGCTGTGCCCTCGTACTTCGTCGGTACCTGGAAGGCGAACCTTCCCTCGTACGGCGGCTGGCCGCCGGACAGCATCGTGATCCGCAAGGCCGCGAAGGGCGAGCAGGCGGTCACCTTCACGACGACCAACGGCTACCCCAACTGCACCTACGTGGCGCGGCTCGTCTCCGTGCAGAACGGCGGGAAGCGGCTCGTCCTCGGCGAGGGGAACCCGGACGAGGCCCGCTCCGGGACGGGCTGCCAGACGATCGCCGCCTCGTACGTGGACGCCGACGCGCCGTCCAGCATCGACTACTTCCAGAACCAGACCCAGACCGCGCCGGGCAACGCCGGGAAGTACACCCGCTCCTGACCTCAGGCACCCGCCCCGCGCAGCGCGTCCAGCATGCGCCGCTGGTGCCGGTGCCCGACCGTCTCGTACCCCACCACGGTGACGAACGGCGCCAGCATCACCACGAGAAGGCACACCGCCACCGGGACCCCCGCGGCCGCCAGCAGCACCGCGAGGGTCAGCGTCGCGAGCGTGAGGGTGATCAGCAGGATGTGGAAGCGGTCGGCGGCGGACAGCAGCAGGGTGTGCAGCAGATAGATCGTCAGGAGGTAGATCCCGACGGGCAGGGCGAGGGACAGGACGACGGCGGCGTGGCCGATCTCCGCGTGGTGCTCCAGGGCGAGGCCCGCGACGTGGAGTCCGGCACCGGCGCCCGCGATTCCGGCGAACAGCGGGATGTGTCCGTACCCGAAGAGGTAGCCGCGCTCGCGCCGGTGCACCAGGATGTCGCCGAACGGGGTCGAGAAGTACACCCACCACATACCGAAGGTGAGGCCGACGCCGGCGACGACGACGGCGACCGCGTTCCACGTCCACTCCGTGCCGTCCGCGCCGCCGAGCAGGTCACCCGAGGAGGCGACGGTGCCGACGACGCCCTCGCCGAGCGTGATGATGGCGAACAGGCTGTACCTCTCGGCGACATGGTGCGGGTGCCAGGGCGTGCCGCCGGCCCGGCCCTGGGCGATGACGGGAAGGCCCAGTTCCAGGGCGCCCAGCACGACGAAGGAACCGAACACGGCGGGCAGCGGCAGGTGCGAGAAGGCGATCGCGACCCAGCCGATCTGGACGATGACGATCCAGCGGATGTTGGCCATGCCGACCTTGCGGTACTCGGGTGACTCCTTGGCCGCCCGCCACCACTGGAGCACCATGCCGACGCGCATGACGACGTAGCCGAGCACCATCACCCGCAGTTCGAGGTGGTCGCCCTCCTCGACGGAGTGGAACATCGCCGGGATGCCCAGCGAGAACACCACCACGCCGATCATCGTGACCATGGTGAGGACGCGGTGGAGCCAGTCGTCGGTGCCGAACGCGGAGGCGAACCAGCTGTAGCTGATCCACGCGACGCTGATCGCGAACATGGCGAGCACGAACGCGGTGACGGCCTGCCAGGCGTGCCCCTCGGCGACCATCTCGGCGAAGCGGGAGGCCGCGGTGCCGACCGCCACCACGAAGGTCAGGTCGAACAGCAGCTCGAGGGGGGTGGAGACGCGCTCCCGCTCCCCCGGGTCCCGGCCGGTCATCGGCACCCGGCTGTGCGCGAGTCTGCCCCGCCCGGGCTCTCGGTGATCGAAGTCGCTCATGGGCAGCATGATGCCGCACCGGCGGATCTCCTCAACCCGGTGTCGCGCGCGCCGCGCGGGCGCCATACTCACCCCGGCAGAGTTGACATGTCCTCAGCTTTTAGCCTGCGCGCGTTCATTTCACCGACTTCTCCCACCCCCCAGGAGTTCTCATGGCGCATGTCGCGCTCCCCCGGCTCACCCGCGTCGCCGTCACGGCCGCCCTCGCGCTGGCTGGTCTCGCCACCACGATGCCCGCGGCGCACGCCGAGTCGGCGACGCCGAGTCTGCGCGTCCTCACCTACAACACGTTCCTGATGAGCCGGAACCTCTACCCGAACTGGGGCCAGGAGCACCGGGCCGCCGAGATCCCGAAGGCCGACTTCTTCCGCGGCCAGGACGTCGTCGTCCTCCAGGAGGCCTTCGACAACAGCACGTCGGACGCACTGAAGCAGGCGGCGTCGGCGCAGTACCCGTACCAGACGCCGGTGGTCGGGCGCAGCACGAGCGGCTGGGACGCGACGGGCGGGGCGTACTCGTCGACGACTCCGGAGGACGGCGGGGTGACGCTGCTCAGCAAGTGGCCTATCCTGCGCAAGGAGCAGTACGTGTACAAGGACGCGTGCGGCTCCGACTGGTACTCGAACAAGGGGTTCGTGTACGCGGTCCTGAACGTGAACGGCGCCAGGGTGCACGTCGTCGGCACGCACACCCAGTCGACGGACTCCGGGTGCAAGGCCGGGGAGGCGCAGGCGGACCGGGCCGCGCAGTTCCGGGCGATCGACTCCTTCCTCGCCGCGAAGAACATCCCGGCGACGGAGCAGGTGCTGGTGGCCGGTGACCTGAACGTGGACAGCCGCAGCGCCGAGTACGCGTCGATGCTCGACAACGCGAACCTGGCGCCGGCGGACACGCGCACCGGGCACCCGTACTCCTTCGACACCAAGGAGAACTCGATCGCCCGGTACCGGTACCCGGACGACCCGCGCGAGGACCTCGACTACGTGCTGTTCCGCGAGGGACACGCGCGGCCCGCCGGGTGGACCAACACGGTGGTGCAGGCGCCGAGCGCGCCGTGGACCGTGTCGAGCTGGGGCACGAGCTACACGTACACCGACCTGTCCGACCACTACCCGCTGGTGGCCTCGGCGGGCTGACCTGCCCGTACGGTGGCGCGCGGGCCGGGGCGGGCCACGTAGGCTCGTTCCGTGCCCGCCCCGTTCCCCGCCCTGCGCCGTGTCGCCGTCCTCGTGCTCGAAGGAGCCAAGCCGCTGGACGTCGGCATCCCCGCGCAGGTGTTCACGACCCGCGCGAGCATGCCGTACGAGGTCCGGGTGTGCGGGGCCGCGCCCGGCCTGGTGACCGGCGGCGACGGGCTCGCGTACTCGGTGGCGCACGGTCTGGAGGCGCTGGGCTGGGCGGATCTGGTGTTCATCCCGGGCTACCGGTTCCCGGACCGGGATGATCCGCCGCAGGCCGTGCTCGACGCGCTGACCGCGGCGCACGAGCGGGGCGCGCGGCTCGCGGCGATCTCGACGGGAGCCTTCGCGCTGGCGGCCACGGGCCTGCTGGACGGCCGGCGGGCCACGACGCACTGGCACTACACGCGGGCGCTGGCCGCCCGGCATCCGCAGATCCGGGTCGACGAGAACGTGCTGTTCGTCGACGAGGGCAGCGTGCTCACCTCGGCCGGCGCCGCGTCCGGCATCGACCTGTGCCTGCACGTCCTGCGCGGCGAGCTGGGTGTGGCGGCGTCGAACCACGCGGCCCGGCGCCTGGTCGCGGCGCCCTATCGCAGCGGCGGTCAGGCGCAGTACGTGCCGCGGAGCGTGCCGGAACCGCTCGGCGAGCGGTTCGCGGACACCCGCGAGTGGGCCCTGCACCGGCTGGGCGATCCGCTCACCCTCGAAGTGCTGGCGCAGCACGCGGCCGTGTCGCCGCGCACCTTCTCGCGGCGGTTCCTCGCGGAGACCGGGTACACGCCGATGCAGTGGGTGATGCGGGCCCGGGTCGACCTGGCACGCGAGCTGCTGGAGCGTTCGGAGCGGGGTGTCGAGCAGATCGCCGCCGATGTCGGGCTCGGTACGGGCGCGAATCTGCGGCTGCACTTCCAGCGGATCCTGGGGACGACGCCGAGCGAGTACCGGCGGACCTTCGCGCGCGGCGAGTAGCGGGCGCGTCGCGGGGGCGTTTCGCGCATGTGTCGCGATCCTTGCGGATCGTGGCGATCATCGCCCTGTTCGCTGCGGGCGCCGGGCGCGAGTCTTGGGGCGGACGAAAGGACTTCCTCACATGACCCGCATCGCCATCAACGGATTCGGCCGCATCGGACGCAACGTGCTGCGTGCCCTCCTGGAGCGCGACACCGACCTCGAGGTCGTCGCCGTCAACGACCTGACCGAGCCGAAGGCGCTCGCCCAGCTCCTCGCGTTCGACACCACGGCCGGCCGGCTCGGCCGCCCGGTGAGCGTCGACGGCGACACCCTGGTCGTCGACGGGCACCGCATCAAGGTCCTCGCGGAGCGCGAGCCGGTCAAGCTGCCCTGGCGCGAGCTCGACGTCGACCTCGTCCTGGAGGCCACCGGCCGCTTCACCTCGGCCGAAGCCGCGCGGGACCACCTGACCGCGGGTGCCCGCAAGGTGCTGGTCGGCGCCCCGTCGGCGGGTGCGGACGTGACGCTGGCCTACGGCGTCAACACCGACGCGTACGACGCGGCGGCGCACACGATCGTCTCGAACGCGTCCTGCACCACGAACGCGCTGGCCCCGCTCGCCTCCGTCCTCGACAAGCTGGCCGGCATCGAGCACGGCTTCATGACGACGGTGCACGCCTACACGCAGGAGCAGAACCTGCAGGACGGTCCGCACCGCGACCCGCGCCGGGCCCGCGCGGCCGGCGTGAACATCGTGCCGACGAGCACGGGCGCCGCCAAGGCGATCGGTCTGGTGCTGCCGCAGCTCGACGGCAAGCTGTCGGGCGACTCGATCCGCGTGCCGGTGCCGGTGGGCTCGATCGTCGAGCTGAACGCGACGGTGTCCCGCGAGGTCACCCGCGACGAGGTGCTGGCCGCCTACCGCGAGGCCGCGCAGGGTCCGCTGGCCGGGGTCCTGGAGTACTCCGAGGACCCGCTGGTCTCCGCCGACATCGTGGGCAACCCGGCGTCCTCGATCTTCGACTCGGAGCTGACCCGTGTCGACGGCAAGCACGTCAAGGTCGTCGCCTGGTACGACAACGAGTGGGGCTTCTCGAACCGCGTGGTCGACTCGCTCACGCTGCTCGCCCAGGGCTGAGCCTCGCATTCGCCGAACGGCGCCCGGTCGTCTACGTCACGACTGGGCGCCGTTCAGTCTGCGCAGGGTGTCGTCGAGGCCGCCCTGGACGTCCGTGGAGGCGGGGGCGACCGCCGCGTCCGGGGCGATGACGCCGATCACGTGGTCGTCCGCGTGCACGACGACCGTGCACGGGGGCTCCACCTGCCGGGCCTGGTGGACGACGGTCGCCGAGTCGGGCGCGAACATGGCGCTCAGGTCGATCACGAACACGTCGGGCAGCAGGATCCTGGCCCGGGCGAGCGCGAGGGTGCTGTCGTGGGTGTGGGACAGCACGTGCACCTCGGACACGCTCTCGGCCTGCGCGATCAGGCGGGGCGCCCGCGCGACCGAGGCCAGGACGAGGACAGTGAGCACCCGACCATTCTTCTCCTCTTTCGCCGGGCCCGGTCCGGCGCCACGCACCCCATGATGTGATGCAGGTCACATAATCCGATGAGGAAACCGGCGTAATGCCAGGCCACAGGAGTGCTCTCACACCCCGACGGTCACACCCGGCCGACGCCGCACCCACATCGGAGCCCCCTCATGCACGTCTCCCTGGAAACGCCCATCGGAGCCCGTCTGTTCACCTCGGACGGCCAGGAGTACGCCACCCCGGTCACGCTGCGCCACACCTCGGCCGACCCCGAGGTCGTCCTGCTCGCCTTCCCGCCGCATGTCACGCTCGACGGCCGGGCGGCCGTGTGGACGGTCGCCCGGGACCTGCTGGCGGACGGGCTCGAGTCACCCGCCCGGCACGGCAACGTCCGGGTGCTGCCGCACGGCAGAGACCACACCGTCATCGAGTTCGGCTCGCCGGAGGGTCTCGCCGCGCTCCGCTTCGACACCCAGGTGCTGCGCCGCTTCGTCGCCCGGACCCGCACGGTCGCCGCGAGCGCCGTAGCGGGCGCGCGGGAGGCGCCGCTGCCCCGGCCGCGCGCCGAGGACGTGGTCGTGCCGCTGAACAGCCGCACCCAGCAGGCCCGCCTCCTCGGCCTGCGGCTGCGCGAGATGCGCCAGGAGCAGGGGGTCGCGCTGACGCACGCGGCGGCGGCGGCCGGCCTGTCCCGGCTGTGGGCGGCGCAGATCGAGAGCGGCGAGATCCTCGACCTCGACACCGTGTCCCGCTACGCGAGCGGCCTCGGCGCCCGGGTCACGCTGTCGGTGGAGTACGCGACCGAGCGCACCGGCGTCCAGGTCGCCCGGCGCCGGACCTCGCAGTGCACCGGTTAGTCCGCGCCCCCGTCCCGGGGTCAATCCGCGTCCCCCGCACCGCTCGTACGCATGGCAGGTCCCCGCCCCGGCGCAACCCCGGCGGCGGGGACGCGTTGGTCCGGCGGGTGCACGGAGCGGCCGCCGCGCCCGGGATCGGGAGAAGCGGGGCCCGGTGGCCGCTCTCCCTCCCCCTCTCTCCTCTCCGGGTGAGCCCGGTTCAGCCGTCCGGGGCCTCGAAGTCGCACCACACCGCCTTGCCCTCGCCGCGCGGCTCCACGCCCCAGCGCGAGGCGAGCGCCTCGACGAGCATCAGGCCCCGCCCGGAGGTCGCGGTCTCCCCCGGCGAGCGCCGGTGCGGGCGGGCGCTGGAGCGGTCCTTCACCCACAGCCGTACGTGCCGGGGCGCCTCGGGGAGCACTTCGAGGGTGAGGATGGCGCCGCCCTCGGTGTGCACGAGGGCGTTGACGAGCAGCTCGCCCGCGGCGACCTCGACGTCGTCGGCGACCTCGCCCAGGCCCCACGCCGTGAGGTGCTGGCGCAGCGCCTGCCGGGCGTCGGCCAGGCCCTCCGGGTCCGCCTGGTGCACATAGCGGTGGATGCGGGGCGCCTTCGGGGTGCCGGGGTCGGGGACGCGGCGCAGCACGAGCAGGGCCACGTCGTCGCCGCTCCCCCAGGTCTCCCACAGGGTGCGGGAGAGGTGGTCGGCGATGTCCTCGGCGCGCTCGGGGCCCGAGCTCAGCGCGGTGGAGAGCGCGCCCATGCCGGCGTCGAGGTCGAGCCCCGGTTCCTCCACGAGCCCGTCGGTGCACAGCACCAGGGTCTCGCCGGGCACGAGGTCGAGACGGGTCTCGGGGAAGTCCTCCAGGGCGAACTCGGTGGCGAGGCCCAGCGGCAGCCCGCCGGGCAGCCGGGGGATGCCGACCCGCCCGTCGACATGGCGCACGAGCGGGGGCAGATGCCCGGCGCGGACCGCGCGGACGATGCCGGTGGCGGGGTCGAACTGGGCGTAGGTGCAGGTCGCGAAGCGTTCCGTGTCCAGTTCTGCGAGGAAGCGGGAGGCACGGGAGAGCACCGTGGAGGGCGGGTGCCCCTCGCCGGCGAAGGCACGCAGCGCGATGCGCAGCTGCCCCATGATCGCGGCGGCGTGGGTGTCGTGGCCCTGGACGTCACCCACGACGAGACCGATGCGGCCGCGGGGCAGCACGACGACGTCGTAGAAGTCACCGCCGACGTCACGCCCGCCCCAGGCGGCGTGGTAGCGCACGGCGACCTCGGTGTCCGGCACCTGCGGGATGTCCCTGGGCAGCATGGTGTCCTGCAGGCTCTTGGCCAGGTCGCGTTCCTCGTCGAAGAGGATGGCCCGCTGCAGGGACTGGGCGACGATGCCGGACAGGCCGATGCACAGGTTGCGGTCGGAGTCGGTGAACTCCTTGCGGCCCCGGTAGAAGAGGGCGAGGCCGCCGATGGCCTGGTCCTGCGCCACGAGCGGCAGGAAGGCGGCGGAGTCCAGCCGGTGCTCGTCGATGTAAGGGCGCAGCCGGGTCAGGCGGTGCGCGATCTCGGGCAGCCGCTCGACGAACAGCGGCCGGCGGTGCACCACCGCGTCGGCGAGCGGCAGGGAGTCGTCGGTGTTCCGCAGCTTGAGCTCGTCGAGGGCCTGCATCGACTGGCCGACGAGCGCGACGAGCTTCAGGTCCTCGCCCTCTACGAGGCCGAGGACGAGCCCGTCCGCGGCGAACCGGTCGAGGCCGCCCGCGCCCGAGAGCACGGCCACGACGTCGTCGACCGTGACCGCCCGGGACAGTGCCTCGGTCGTGCCCTGGACCATGAGGGCGACGCGGCTGCGGCGGTCGCCCGCGTCGAGCCCGGCCAGTTCGGTCGGTTCGTGGACCGCGGCCCGCAGCAGGCCGACGACGCGGACGGCGCGCCCTTCGCCGTCGCGCAGCACGCGGCCCGAGGCGTGGCTGAGCCGCATCGTGCCGTCGCGCATCCGGGTGTGGAAGTAGATCCCGTAGGCGTCGGAGCCCGACTCGACCGCCGCGTTCACGGCCGAGGTGATGCGCACGGCCTCGGCCGGGCCGATCCGGCTGCCCAGGGACTCGACCGTGCCGCCGAACTCGGCGCGGGTCAGGTCCACGACGGCGAGGCAGTTGTCGTCGAGGCTGAGCGCCCCGTCCTCCAGGTCCCAGTCGAAGCTGCCCACGTCGTTGAGGCGCAGACGTTCCTCGAGGCTGATCTCCGGCTTCTCCGCAGGTCTCATGTGACTCTCCGTTGCACCGCCCGGCCACCATAACCGCGCCCCGGCGGCCCCGCACGACGTGCGTCGGCCGGGTCGTGCGCGGCGCCGGGCGGGGGGAGCATGGGAGGTGCCGCACGGAGGGAGGCCGCACACATGGGCGACGGCGCTTCGGATCCCGCGCGCCCCGGCCGGGGCGCGGATCGCTCCGTGATCATGCCCGCGGGCGTCCTGCTCGACCTGCTGGGCGTGTGCGCGGTCGTACTCGACCACCGGGGCCGGATCGTGCTGTGGAGCCCGCAGGCCGAGGACGTGTTCGGCTACTCGGCGGAAGAGGCTCTCGGCCAGTACGCGGCGTCCCTGCTCGTGAGCGCGAAGGATCACGACCTCGTCAACGGGCTGTTCGCGCAGGTGATGACCACGGGGACGCCCTGGGCGGGCGCCTTCCCGGTGGTGCGCCGCGACGGCAGCCGCCGCTTGGTCGAGTTCCGCAACATGCGTCTGGAGGACGACGAAGGGGCCGTCTACGCGCTGGGGATGGCCGCCGACCAGTCGCAGCTGAGGGAGCTGGAGGCCGCGCTCGCGCTCTCGGACCAGCTCGTCTCCCAGTCCCCCGTCGGGCTCGCGCTGCTCGACCACGATCTGCGGTACGTCCTGGTCAACCCGGCGCTCGAGCGCATCAACGGCCGGCCGGCCGCGGACCACATCGGGCGCCATCCGCGCGATCTGCTCACCTCCCTCGACGTCGAGGAGATCGAGAACACGCTGCGCAGTGTCCTGGAGACCGGCGTCCCGGTGATGGACCGGCACGTGGTGGGCCGCACGGCCGCGGCGCCGGACGAGGACCACGCCTGGTCCGTGTCGTACTACCGGCTCGAAGGCGCGAACGGGCAGATCCTGGGGGTGGCGAACGCGGTGGTCGACATCACCGAGCGGCACCGTGCGGCGGCCGAGGCAGAGCGCGGCCGACGCCGTCTCGCGCTGCTGGCCGACGCCTCGACGCGGATCGGCACGACCCTGGAGGTCGAGCGGACGGCGCAGGAGCTGGCCGACGTGCTGGTGCCGGAGATCGCGGACATCGCCGCGGTGGACATCCTCGACGCGGCGCTGGAGCTGCGCCGCGGCGAGGAGGGCGAGGGGCCGCGCCGGTTCCGCGCGCTGGGGTTCGCGTCGGCGTACCCGAACCGGGTGGCCGCGGCGGCGGACCGCATCGGGAGCCTCGCCGCGTATCGGGCCGAGCGGCTGATCACGCGGTGCGCGACGACCGGCCGGCCGATCATGGTCACCCACACGGGACCGGAGGACCTGGCCCACATCGCCCGGAACCCGGAGGCGGCACAGCTGCTCGCCGAGGCGGGCGTGCACTCGTACCTCGCGGTGCCGCTGATCGCGCACAACCAGGTGCTCGGCGTCGTCGACCTCGTGCGGGCCCGCAATCCGGTCCCGTTCGACCAGGACGATCTGCTGCTCGCCGGTGAACTGGCGGCGCGGACGGCGATCGCGGTCGACAACGCGCGCTGGCACCAGAGCGTGCGCACGGCCGCCGAGACCCTGCAGCGCAGTCTGCTGCCGGGCCCGCTGCCGCCGCTGCACGGTCTCGCCGTGGCCTGCCGCTACCAGCCCGCGCAGTCCTCCTCGCAGGTCGGCGGCGACTGGTACGACGTGCTGCCGCTGGACGGCGGCCGGACCGCGCTGGTGGTGGGCGACGTCATGGGGCACGGCATCGACGCGGCGGCGGCGATGGGCCGGCTGCGCACCGCGACGCAGGCCTACGCGGATCTCGCGCTGCATCCGGCGGAGATCCTGCACCGGCTCGACCGCACCGCGTTCGACCTGGAGACGCACATCGCGACCTGTGTGTACGCGGTCTACGACCCGTACCGGCACGTGTGCCGGATCGCCAACGCGGGACACATGCCGCCGGTCCTGATCGCGCGGGGCGAGCCGCCGCGGCTCGTGCCGCTGCCGTCCGGGGTGCCGCTCGGGGTCGGGGGCGTGCACTACAGCACGACGGAGATCGCGTTCGGGCCCGGCGACCGGCTCGTCCTGTACACCGACGGGCTGGTGGAGACGCGGGGCGATCCGATCGACGACCGGCTGGAGCAGCTGCTGCGGCTGTTGAGCGAGCCGCAGGGCTCGCTGGACGAGGTGTGCACCCGGCTCCTGGAGGGGTTGAGCGGTCCCGGGGTCGCCGACGACGTGGCCCTTCTGATCGCCGAGGTGCCGGAGACGGACGGCGCGGACGCCCCCGCGTGAGCAGGACGCGGGTTCGAGGATTCGTCTCAGCGTGTGAACCGGGCGGCTCCGGCGCTACCGAGAGCGCACGGAACGCGTTGGGGATGCCGTGGCACCGATTGCAGTGACGGTTCTGCACAGCGTGCCGCACCAGTGCGGAGACCGGGGTCGCCCCGGACGGCAACAGAAGAACGGGGAGTTCAACGTGAGGCTACGTGCCGGCGGCGTGACGTCGCGGCCAGCGCCGGACCCGCGGGAGTCCGGAGGGCTCATCGGCCGGTCCCACGAGAGCGCTGCGCTACGGCATCTGCTCGGCGCCCACCGGCTGGTGACCGTCACCGGATTCGCCGGGATCGGCAAGAGCCGGCTCGCCGACTGCACACTCGGCTCCTGGGACGTCCCGCCCTGGAGCCGGATCGTCCGGGTCCGCTGGGACGCCGACGTGACCGGACCCGCCTCGCTCGCCGAGGCCGCCGCCGTGGCGCTCGGCGGCGCCCCGGGCGCGGACCTCGAACCCGCGGCGCTCGCCGACCTGTGCGCCACCGAGCGGACCCTGCTGCTCCTCGACGACGTCGACCCGGTCCAGGCCGAGTGCACCCGCCTCGTGCAGCAGCTCCTCATGGCCGTCCCCGGGGTCCGCGTCCTGGTAACCGCGCGGCGTCCACTCGGCCTCGGCGAGGAGCAGGTGCTGCGGCTGTCCGCGCTGCCCGTCGACGTGCCCGCGGGAGCCACGGGTCCGGCACCGGCGGTGCGCCTCTTCGTCGAACGGGCCCGCGACAGCGCGGAGGAACTCCTCGCGCGGGACACGGAGTCGGCGCGCGTCGAGGAGGTGTGCCGGCTCGTCGAGGGCGTCCCGCTCGCCATCGAGCTCGCCGCCGACCAGCTCGACCGCTACAGCCTCGACGATCTCGCCGCGCGGCTGCGCCAGGGCCAGGGCTGGCTCACCAGCTCCTACCCCGCGCTGCGCCGCCACCAGTCGGTGCGGGACGCGGTCGGCGCCAGTTACCAGCTGTGCGAGCGGGCCCTGCGCGTCGTCTGGGCCCGGGCCAGCGTCTTCACCGGCTCCTTCACCGAGGCCAGCGCCGTCGCGGTGGCCTCGGGCGGCGGCATCGACGCCCAGGTGATCCCGTCCTGCCTCGCCCAGCTGTCCGCGCTCGGCGTGCTCCGGGTGTCCGGCGACCCGGGCGGGGTGCGCCGGCCCCGCTACCGGATGACGCGCGCCGCACGGGAGTTCGGCGTCTCCCGGCTGACCGAGGCCGGCGAGTATCCGGTGGCCGCGTCCCGGCGCACCCAGCACTTCCAGCAGGTGGCCGCGCACGCCGGGCGCTGCTGGGACTCCGGCGACCAGCTCGGCGCGGTGCGTCTCGTACGCGACGAGCAGGACGATCTGCTGGCCACCGCGCACCACGCGCTGGAGCATCCGCACCCCGAGCACACCGACGCCGCGCTCGACACCATCGTCTCCGTCTGGTTCTGGTGGCTCGCCCACGGGCACGCCGTGACCGGCCTCGACCTGCTCGCCCGGCTCCTGCCGCTGTGCGAGCCCACGCGGCCCTCGGCGGTGCGCGGCACCTGGCTCGCCGCGTGGCTCGCGGTCGACACCGACCCGGCGGCCGCCCGGGCGTTCCTCGCCGCGGCCTGGCCGGGCGCCGTTCTGTCCGGCGACGACGTCACGCTCGGCCGCGTCGCCCATGTCGAGGGGATGCTGGCGCTGCGTCAGGGCGAGACCCGCGCGGCCGCGGCGCACTTCGCGGACGCGGCCGAACTGATCCCCGCGTACGTGCCCGGCGGCCCGTCCCCCGCCGTCAGCCTGTCCGCGCTGGCCCTGGTGCAGGCCGAGCACAGCCCGCGCGCGGCCCTGCGCGCCGCGCGGCGTGCCGTGTCCTGGCCCGGGGTGCGCGACGACGCCTGGGCGAACCTCCTCGCGAACTACGCCCGGGCCCGCGTCGACGCGAGCCGCGGCCACCCGGGACGCGCCTGGCACCGGGCCCGCCGCGCCCTCGACGCGGGCGCCGCCCCGGCCGGCCACCCCACGGGCCCCGGCCACACGGCGCTCCTGCACCTGATCGCCGAGCTCGAATCGGGCACCCCCGCGCGTCCCGTCCCCGACCCCCTCTTCGTCCCCCACCCCCGCCCGTCCCTCGGCGCCCTCCCGGCCGACACCGCCTCCCACCACTCCTAGGACGTCCCCACCCATGCGATCCCCCCTGGCCACGGCTCCCCCTCAGGAGCGCGAGGAACCGAGCGGGAAGGAGCCCCGGCGCGCATCCGCCCCCGACACCCGGGCGATACTCCTGCGCGCCCTCACCCTCGACACCGCCATCCCCGCCCAGCGCACCGGCGAGGACGACGTCCCGGCCCCCCGGGCGGAGCGAGCGCTCACGCCCGCGGCCGCCTTCGACGCGCTGTACGTCTACGCCGCCCCGGGCCTGATCCGCCAGGCCCATGTGCTGACCGGCAGCCGCCGGCTCGCGTTCGAGTCCGTGGAGTACGCCTTCCGCCGGGCCTGGGAGCGCTGGCCCGAGGTCGCCCGCGACACAGACCCGGTGGGCTGGGTGCGGGCCGAGTCGCACACGTACGCCCTGTCCCCCTGGCACCGGCTGCGCCGCCTGCCCGGGCGTCCGCTGCCCGCCCCCGAGGACCCCGTGGTGCGGGCGCTGCTCACGCTGTCGCCCCGGCAGCGCCGAGCGGTGCTGCTCTGCGACGGCCTGGGCCTGAGCCCGTCCGAGACCGCCGCCGAGACCGAGGCCGGGACGGCCGCCACGAACGGCCGCCTGCGCAACGCGCGCGCCGCGCTCGACGCGTTCGGCGCCCCGGACCTCGCGGCGCTCCTCGACGAGGAGTCGGCGCGCACCGTCGCCCAGCCCTGGTCCGTGCGCGAGTCCACCGAACGCCGTGCCGTGGCGCTGACCCGCACCGTGTGGGCGGTCCTCGCGGCCTTCTCCGCACTCGTCGCGGTGGTCATCGTCGTAACCTCGTGAACGGGCTTCGACACGGCGTACCGGACCTGGAAGGGGCCATGATGGACGAGCGGGAGCTGGCGCATCTGCGCCGGTGCGTGGAGCTGGCGGAGGAGGCCCTCGAGGCCGGGGACGAGCCGTTCGGCTCGGTGCTCGTGGACGGTTCGGGGAAGGTCCGGTCCGAGGACCGCAACCGTGTCGCGGGCGGTGACTCCACCCGCCACCCCGAGTTCGAGCTGGCCCGCTGGGCCGCCGAGCACCTGTCCCCCGAGGAGCGGGCCGGTGCCACGGTCTACACCTCCGGCGAGCACTGCCCGATGTGCTCGGCCGCGCACGCCTGGGTCGGGCTCGGCCGGATCGTGTACGTCGCCTCCTCGGCCCAGCTGTCCGAGTGGCTGACGCGCTGGGGCCGGCCGCTGGGCCCGGTCAATCCGCTGCCCGCCCAGGAGATCGCGCCGGGCGTCACGGTGGAGGGCCCGGTCGACGAGCTGGTGCCCGCGATCAAGGAGTTGCACCACCGGTTCGCGCAGCGCGCCGAGCAGTAGAACCAAAGCAGAACGAGGGCGCGCCCCCGACCCTGTGCCGGTCGGGGGCGCGCCCTCGTTCTCCTGTGTACTTCGCCGCGGCTAGGCGGCCGCAGCGGGCTCCGGCTCGGCCTCGGCCACGGGCTCGCGGGCGAGCGTCCGCTCGAACACCGCGTAGGCGACGATCGCGACGACGAGTCCGGTGACCGCGTCGGACAGCTGCGGCGCCCACCAGTGGGCGACACCGCCGGCCGCCGCGCCGACCGCCCAGGCCACGAAGGCCGTCGGACGGACCGTCACGGTGGGACGCCGGTCCATCGCGCCGCGGCCGCCGCGAGCGAAGAACATGTCGGCGATGAGCACACCGCCGAGCGGCGGCACGAACACGCTCAGGATGACCAGCCAGCTCAGGAAGTGGTTCCAGACGCCCGCGAGCGCGGCGGCCGTGCCGATGAGACCGAGGACGATCGTCATCAGGCGCATCGTCGTGCCGGTCAGGTGCGACCAGCCCAGGGCGCCGTTGTACAGGCAGTGGCTGCACACGGAGCCGAGGTTGACGAAGACGAAGACGGCCGCGATCACGTTCAGGATCCCGGAGTGCTCGCCGGTCAGGATGGGCAGGAAGTCGCCGCCCGCGGTGCCGGCCGAGGCGATGGCGCCCGCGGCGACGACGAGACCGCCGGTGACCTGGGCGACGAGGCTGGCGATCGGGAACGCGCTGATGGTCGCGAGGACGGCCTGCCGGCCGTTCTTCGACCAGCGGGTGAAGTCCGCGGTCATCGTGCCCGAGTCGGCGAACGTCGCCATGATCGTGGAGACGGCCGCACCGAAGGTGAGCGCGGACGCGCCGCCGACACCCTTGTACGAGAACACCGAACCCAGGTCGTGGTCCCGGGCCACGATCACCAGGGCGATGACACCGGCGATGACGAACAGCGGCGCGGCGACCGCGCCGAGCCAGGACAGCGCCTTGATGCCCAGGTAGGTCAGGCCTATGAAGCCCAGGCCCGCGAGCACGGTGACGAACTGCTCGTGCCAGCCGAACGACGCGTGCAGCGTCGCACCGGTGGCTCCGGTGTTGAACGCGAACCAGCCGACCACGATCGTGGCCAGGAACGCGGAGGCGACGATGTAGCCGCCGCGGCCGAAGGTGCGCGTGGCCTGCAGCGAGAAGCTCTCGCCGGTGGATCCGGCGCGGTGGCTGAGGATCCCCACGTACAGGAGCATGACGAGGTTGGCCACGAGGATGGCCGCGAGCCCGCGCCAGAAGCCCAGCAGGGCGACGACCACGCCGCCGGGGATGGCGTTGGTCAGGATCATCGGGAATCCGAACCAGACGGCCGAGACCGTCAGGAGCGATTTCCGGCGGTCGGCCGGTACCGGGCTGTGTTCGAACTCGTCGTCGAGTTCCCGGTCCGTGGACGTGTCCGTCTCCGCGGCGGAGCGGTTTGTTTTCATCGTGAGTGGGCTTCCGGGTGGGCGCTCTCGCGCGTCAGGAGGAGGAGCCGCCGAACGCCTCGGCGAGGGCGGTGGCGGCCTTGGTGAACGCCTCGGCCGGCGGGTGGGTGATGCCGGCGCCGATCATGCCGATGCCCGCGTCCTTGTGGGCGATGGCGGTGTTGATGATCGGGAGGATGCCGGTGTCGAGGACCTTGCGGACGTCGATGCCGGTGGGCAGGCCCTGGAAGTCGAGGGCCGGGATCGTCACGTTCGGGTTCTGCGCGGTGGTGATCTCACCCATGTCGCGGGTGTAGCCCATGGCCTCGGCCACGGTGCCGCCGACGAGGGCGACGATCGCGGGCGCGGCCGACATGGCGAAGCCGCCGAAGCCGTACGTCTCGGTGATGGCGCTGTCGCCGATGTCGAGACCGGAGTCCTCCGGCTTGTAGCCGGCGAACATCGGGCCGACGACCTTCTGCGCCGGCCCGGTGAACCACTGGCCGGGCAGACCGGCGACGCGGATGCCGAAGTCGACGCCGTTGCGGGCCATCGTCGTGACGACGGTGGAGTTCTCCACGCCGTTGGCGGCGTCGAGGGCGGCCTTGGCCATGGCCATCCAGGTCGGGCCGGAGAAGTAGTCGGAGGACGCGACGAAGTCGAAGACCTCCTTCTTCTGCTCGGTCGTGAAGGACGACTGGAGCAGACCCGCGGAAAGGGCCTGGAAGAGGAGCAGGGTGCCGGCGCCGTTGCGGTTGTGGCACTCGTCGCCCATGTGGAGGGCCTGCGAGAGCAGCAGACGCAGGTCGACGGGGCCGGTGAACTCGACGGCCTCCTTGAGCATGGGGCCGAAGACGTCGCGCATCCAGACCAGGCGGTCGATGACGCTCTGGTCGTTGGCGCCCATCCGCAGGATCTTCGCCATCTGCTCGGACAGGTTGGTGTACGCGATGTTGCCGTGCGTCTCGTTCTTGACGATGTGCACGTACATCGACGCGGAGGTGACACCGGCCATGGAGCCGACCGAGTTCGCCTCGTGGCAGGGGCGGAAGGTGATCTGCCCGGAGGCGGCGACCTCGGCGGCCTCGTCGAGGTCCTTGGCCAGGCCCTCGAAGACGATGGCGCCGGTGACGGCGCCCTTCATCGGGCCGTTCATCCGGTCCCAGGTGATGGGCGGGCCAGAGTGCAGGATCGTGGTGGGCGTCATGCCGGGGACCACGTCGAGCGCGCGGCCGAAGCCGATGAGCATCGGGCGGGCGGCCATGATGCGCTCGACGGCCTCGGCGTTGGCGGCGTCGATCTTCGCGGTGAGCTCGGGGCTCGCCTCGAGGGCGTTCAGCGCGCGGGCGGCGTCGGGGTTGCCGCCGCCGGGCGGGGTCCAGTCGAGGGTGGAGACCTTGGCGTTCTGGGCCTTGATGTCCTCGTCGAACATCGCGAGGCCGACGTTGACGACGCTGAGGTCGCCGGCGAACAGCGCGGCGGCGGGCGTCAGTTCGGTGTTCTCGGTGCTCATGCCTGTGCCTTCTTCGCGATCTCACGGGCGAACTGGCCCGTCTCGGTGGAGCTGAGGGTGACGGTCACACCGGCCGCGCGCAGGGCGGCGGTCTGGGCGGCGACCGAGGGGGTGTCCAGGTCGGTGCCGAGGACGTAGGCGACGACCTCCAGGTGGCGGCCGGCCTCCTTGGCGACGCGCTGGGCCTCCTCGATGGCGGGGAGCGTGGTGCCGACCGGGTCCTCGTGGGAACCGAAGCCGAGGACGAAGTCCATGACGAGGGCGGCGACCTCGGGATCCTTGGCCTCCTCGACGATGCGCTCGATGCGCAGGGCCGGGTCGATCATCGGGTGCGGACGGCCGTTGGTGAAGTCGTCGTCGCCGAAGTCGAGGAAGGTGTGGCCGCGCGAGGCGGAGCCGGCCGGGAGGCGGAAGTCGGCGTTCTTCTGGATGTTGGACCAGACGTCGAGACCGGCGTCGCGCACGGCGTACATGGTCTCGTCGCACAGGGTGCCGCCGCAGAACAGGCCGCGGACGTACTTCTGGCCCTCGGCTAGGCGGGCGACGACGGCGCCGGCCGCGGCCTCGGCGTCGAAGTCCTCGACGGCGGCCGGGGCGAGGCCGGCGAGCTCGACGGCCTTGGTGGCGGCCTGGAGGCTGCCCGCGGCGAAGTGGCCGCCGGCGGCGGTGACCGCCTCCTCGGAGCCGTCGATGAACCAGACGACGACGGGCTTGCCCGCGGCGGCGACCTCGGCGAGGACCTTCTTCTCGACGGAGGGGGCCGGCGGCTTGGAGACCAGGACGATGACGTCGGTGGCCGGGTCCGCGGCGAGCGCGCGGATGCCGTCGACCATCATGATGCCGCCGACCTGCTCGGACAGGTCGCGGCCGCCGGTGCCGATGAGCTGCGAGACGCCGCCGCCCAGCGCGTGCACGCGGACGGAGACCTCCTGCGAGCCGGTGCCGGACGCGGCGACGATGCCGACGTTGCCGGGGCGGACCTTGTTGCCGAAGCAGAGCGCGATGTTGTTGATGATCGCGGTGCCGCAGTCCGGGCCCATCATGAACAGGCCCTTGTCGTGGGCCAGGCTCTTGAGGGCGATCTCGTCCTCGACGGCGACGTTGTCGCTGAACATCATCACGTGCAGGCCGGACTCGAGGGCCTTGCGGGCCTCGCGGGCGGCGTAGGAGCCGTTGACGGCGATGACGGCGAGGTTGGCGCCGGCGATGCCCTCGGCGGCGGAGGTGATGGTCCGGTAGGTGACCTGGCCGCCGTCGGCCGAGGCGGGGGCCTTGCGGGTGAGCAGGCCCTCGATCTCGGCGAGGAGCGCCTCGGTGTCGGCGCCGTCCTCGGCGACGAGGACGACCATCAGGTCACCGCTCTCGGCGGCCTTCAGTTCGTCGGTGAGCAGGCCCAGGTTGTCCAGGACGCCCTTGTTCATCTCGGTGCCCATGGCGGTGAACGCCTGCTCCACCCCGTCCAGGGCGTTGGCCTTGGTCGAGACGGACATCAGGGACACGGAGTCGAAGTACGTGTTCTTACGTACGACGGCTGTGGTGGTACTCACAGCGAACCTCGCAGTTCTTCTTCCAGGTGGAGTCCGGCCACGAGGCCGGACAGGGTGTCGCTGCCCGAGGTGTGGCCGAAGGCCAGCACGCGACGGGCAGGATCGTTCAGGTCCCACGGCGGCGGACTGTCCGCCAGGTGCCGCAGTACGTCGATGAGTTCGGCGCGCGCCCGGCCCTCGGCGGCCTCGGCGAGGGTGGCCGCGGCGAGGTCGGTGGTGCATCCGCGGTGGTCGTCGAGGACGGTGCGGACGGCGGTCGGGAGCGGTGCCAGGGCGCTGCCGGGGAGGGCGGCGACCAGGGTGAGGCCGGCGAGGAAGTCGTCGCCGGCGGGGGTGAGGCCGGGGCCGAGGCCGTGCAGCGCGAGGATGCCCTGCACTGTCTCGACGGGGTCGCCGGCGCGCAGCGCGTCGAGCAGCCGGGTGCGTCCCGCGTCGAGGGCGCGGGCGACGGCGCTCTCCATGAGGCCCGCGCCCGGGGCCGCGCCGAGCATGCCGCCGGGGGCGCCGTGGGCGTGGTTGTACGCGTCGAGGGCGTCGGCGGCGCGGGTGAGGTCGCCGGGGGCGAGGTGCGCGAGGGAGGGGCCGGACGGGTCCCAGGGGCGGGCGTTCGCGGTGGTCAGGTGCACGGGGCGGCCCGGAGCGCCGAGAATGAGACGGCCAGTGTCGAACATCACGCTTTGTCCGGCGTCGAGACCGGTGCCGGTCCAGTCGGGGACGTCGACGACGAGGGTGCGCGGGGCGTCGCCCGCGTCGCGGGAGGCGAGGGCGATGAGCAGGCCGTCGGGGGTCAGCAGATTGACGACGTGGGTGAAGGCGGAGTGGACCGTGCCGGCGCCCTGGAAGCCGTACGGGCCGGTGCCGGCGGGCCCGGGAGCGGGCGCGTGCAGGCGCGCGAGAAGGCGCGCGTCACCGGAGTGCGCGCGCAGCCCGAGGGGCTCGCCCTGGCACATCGTCGTGCCCTCCTCACTGCCGCTGCCGGTCTTGTCGTCCGGCTCGTTCTGACCTACCCGTATTGGTATACCATTCTGCGTCCGGTAAGCGAACATTCAGAACAAGGGACTTCACATGCGCATCGTCGTCGCCCTCGGAGGGAACGCACTGGCCAAGCGCGGGGAGCCGATGACGGCCGACCGCCTCCGCGCCAACGTCCGGGGCGCCTGCCAGGCCCTGGCCGGTCTGGCCCGCGAGCACGAGGTCGTCATCACCCACGGCAACGGCCCGCAGGTCGGTCTGCTCGCCCTGCAGAACCTGGCCTACCAGGACGTCGCGGCGTACCCGCTGGACATCCTCGGCGCGGAGACCCAGGGCATGATCGGCTACGTCATCCAGCAGGAGCTGTCCAACGCCCTGGTCGGCGAGCGCGAGGTCGCCGCGATCGTCACCACGACCGAGGTCGACGAGAACGACCCGGCCTTCGAGCGTCCGACGAAGCTGATCGGCCCGACCTACTCCGCCGAGGACGCTGCCGAGGCCGCCGCCGAGTACCGCTGGACGATCGCCAAGGACGGCGGCGCCTACCGCCGCGTCGTGCCCTCGCCGCACCCGCTGCGCATCATGCAGGCCCCGCTGGTCTCCACCCTGCTCGACAACGGCACCCTGGTGGTCTGCGTGGGCGGCGGCGGCGTGCCGGTGCGCACGGACTCGAAGGGCCGTCAGATCGGCATGCAGGCCGTCGTCGACAAGGACGCCGCGAGCGCCGCGCTCACCGCGGACCTGGGCGCCGACATGCTGATCATGCTCACCGACGGCGACTTCGTCAGCGAGAACTGGGGCACCCCGGAGCAGCGCGACATCCTCACCGCCTCCCCCGAAGGCCTGGCCACGATGAAGTTCGCCGAGGGCTCCATGGCGCCGAAGGTGGCCGCCGCGGTGCGCGTCGCCGAGGCCGGCGGCCGTACGCTCATCGGCCCGCTGGACCGTCTCGACGACCTGCTGGAGCGCAAGGTCGGCACCGAGATCCGCTCCGACGTCGAGGGCGACATCGTCTTCGTCTGACGTTCGCACGGTTTCGGTATACCATTCGGGCAACCCCTTGCCACCGCCGTCGCAACGCGGCGGTGGCGAGGCGGCCCAGCGGGCCGAGAACCGTACAACGGAAGAGGAGTTCGACCGTGCCGCGGGAGACGCCGACCGACGCACCCCCGTCTCCTCCTCGCGTCCGCTCCGGCCCGCTCGCCTCGCTGCGCGACAGCCGGGCCTTCCGCGCACTGTGGATCTCGAACGTCTTCTTCTTCGGCGGCGCCTGGACCCAGACGATGGTCCTGGGCTGGATCGTCTTCGACACCACCGGCTCGGAGTTCCTGCTCGCCGTGTTCACCTCGGCGCGGCTCGCCCCGATGCTGCTCGGCCCCTTCGCCGGGGTCCTGTCCGACCGTCACGACCGCGTACGGCTGTTGAGCATCGCCTGCGGCTGGGCACTCACCGCCGCCGTCGCCGTGTCCGCACTCGAATCGGCCACGGACGCCCCGTACTGGGTGCTCGTGCTCGCGGGTCTGGCCACCGGACTCGCGCAGTCCCCCTCGCAGCCCGCCCGCTCCTCGCTCGTCCTCGAACTGGTCGGCCGGCGCAACCTCAGCAACGCCAACGCGCTGAACGCGATGGCGATGAACATGACGCAGGTCGTCGGTCCCGCTCTGGGCGGCGCGATGATCAGCGCGTTCGGCTCCTCCGTCGCCCTGTGGATCTCCACCGGCTGGTTCGCCCTGTCGCTGGTCGCGCTGTGGCCGCTGCGCCACGCGGACACGGCGGGCGCCTCACGGCGGGCCGCGCCGGAGCCGGTGGCCGCCCTGCTGGTCGGCGGCATCCGGACGATCCTGCGCAACCGCCTCGCCGCCGGCGTCCTGGGCGTCACCCTCGCCGCGAACATCCTGCTGTGGCCGGTGTATCAGGCGTTCATGCCGGTCTTCGCGAAGGAGTCGCTCGGGCTGGACGCGGACGGACTCGGCCGGCTGCTCACGTGCAGCGGTGTCGGCGGCCTCACCGGCTCCCTGGTCATCGCCGCGCTCGGCGACTTCCGGTTCAAGGGCGCCCTGTTCGTCTACGGGACCGCGGCCTGGGGCGCGCTGTGGGCGCTGTTCGCGCTCTCCCACCAGGTGGCCGTGTCGTTCGCGCTGATGGCGTTCATCGGCCTGCTCAGCGCCTCGTTCGGGGTGCTCCAGACCACGCTGCTCCTGATGACGACGGAACCCTCGGTCCAGGGCCGGGCGCTGGGCGTCCAGGAACTCGCCATCGGTGTCATGCCGCTGTCCTCGCTGTGCCTGGGCTTCTCGGCGCAGCACGTCGGCGTCGCCACGACGACCCTGCTGAGCTCACTGCTCCTCGTCGCGTTCCTCGCCGTGCTCGCCCTGCGCCTGCCCGGGCTGCCCCGCTACCGCGGGGTCTGACCCGCCTGACCCACCCCGCCCGCCGGTCAGCTCACGGCGGCGTGCCGGTGGTGCGCGTCCGCCTCGGCCTGACTGGTCGCCAGGTGCGCCACCGCCAACTCCCCCACCGACTCCACGTCCCGGGCCTCGATGGCGCGGTACAGCTCCTCGTGCTCCTCGGCGACGGCGGTGAAGTCGTCGTGCTGACCGAGCAGCCAGCGCATCCGGCTGCGGAGCGTCAGATCGAGCTCGCTCAGCAGGGCGTTGTCCGCGAGCTCGGTGACCGTCTCGTGGAAGTCGGCCGCGAAGCGGCGCGCGGCGGCGCCGTCGCCCTCGGCCGCGGCGGCCTGCTCCGCGTCGAGCTGGGAGCGGAGCTTGGCGAGACCCGAGCGGGTGCGGCGCTGCGCCGCGAGCCGGAAGCCCAGGGTCTCCAGGGCCGACCTGATCTCGCTGAGGTCCGAGATGTCGGACGGGCTGAACTCGCGGACCACGGCCCAGGTGCGCGGCCTGGGCGTCACCAGGCCCTCGTTCACCAGATCGCGCAGCGCGTCGCGCACCGGCAGCCGGCTCACGCCGAGCTCGGCGGCGAGCTCCCGCTCCACCAGCTTGCTGCCGGGGGCCCGGGAGCCGTCGATGATCTGGTCGCGCAGGGTGCGCACGACCCGCTCCGACTCGGGGGTGAATTCCTCGGCGTCTGCCGTTGCGCCTGTCATTCCCCCATTTTCGCATCGGAGTTCAGGCGTTCGTGCCGCACCCCTCGCACGGTCCGAAGCATTTCGGCCGCCCGGTATACCGGGTCGCCGGGAAATCAACGCACACTCACCTCCCCTTGACTGAAATTCGCCTTAAAACCCCCATAACTGACGCGGTAATGCAGAGGGTAATTTCATTTGGTATGCCAAGTGTTAGGGTCACGGTGGCCTCGACCACGGTCCGTCCGAGGCGTTCCGTCCGCCTTCCCGCAAGGAGTCACGCCCATGCTCATCAGGAACGTCCGCCCGTGGGGTGGCGACGCCTCCGACCTCCAGATCCTGGACGGCAGGATCGCGGCCGTCATGCCGCACGACCCGGCGCGCGCCGACGACGGGTCGAGCGTCCACGGGCGGGGCCGGCTCGCCATGCCGTCGTTCTCCGACGTGCACTGCCACCTGGACTCCAACCGGGTCGGCCTGCCGTTCCGCCCGCACACCGGCAAGCCCGGCGTGTGGGGCCTGACCATGAACGACCGTGAGCACTGGCGCGAGGACCCGCCGGTCGCCGAGCGCACCACCGCCCTGCTCGGCCGCATGATCGAGCGCGGCACGACGCGGGTGCGCAGCTACGCGCAGATCGACGCGGACAGCGGCCTGGAGCGCTTCGAGGGCGTGCTCGCCGCCAAGGAGGCCCACAAGGACCGGGCCGAGGTCGAGATCATGGCCTTCCCGCAGGCCGGTCTGCTCCTGGAGAAGGGCGTGCCGGAGCTGATGGACCAGGCGCTGGCGTCCGGTGCGGCCGTGGTCGGCGGCATCGACCCGTGCACCCTCGACAAGGACCCGGTCAAGCACCTCGACATCGTCTTCGGCCTCGCCGAGAAGCACCAGGCGCCGGTGGACATCCACCTCCACGAGCCGGGCCACCTCGGCGTGTTCAGCACCGACCTGATCCTGGAGCGGACCCGTGCGCTCGGCATGCAGGGGAAGGTGACGCTCTCCCACGCCTACGAGCTGGGCAACGTCGACGAGGCCACCACGCGCCGCCTCATCGAGGAGTTCGCCGACCTCGACATCTCGATGGCGACGATCGCGCCCGCGCAGCAGATGCACGCGCTGCCGCTCGCCGAGCTGACCCGCGCCGGGGTCCGGGTGGGTCTCGGTGAGGACGGGCAGCGGGACTACTGGTCGCCGTACGGCAACGGGGACATGCTCGACCGGACCTGGCAGCTGGCGTTCACCAACCGGTACCGGCCGGACGAGCTGATCGAGCACTGCTGGGCCGTCGCGAGCCGGGGTGGCGCCGCGATCCTGGACCCGTCCCTGGAACGCCTCACCTCCACGGCCGACCGCCCCGGTGTCTCGGTCGGCGACGCGGCGGACCTCATTCTGGTCGACGGTGACACCGTCGCCGCCGCCGTCATGGACCGTGGCACGGACCGCACGGTCCTCCGCGCGGGCCGCGTGGTCGCGGACCAGCTCCAGCTGATCTGACCCTCAGTCACCAGCGCGGCAGAAAAGTCCCCTGGCCCGGAATTGCGTTCCGGGCCAGGGGACTTCGCGTACTCCGGGTCGAGTCAGGATGACTTCGCGTCCGGGGCCGTGCCGTCCTCGGTGACGAGGTGGCAGGCCACCTGGCGGCCGTCGGGGAGGGTGCGCAGGGCCGGGGATTCCGTACGGCAGCGGTCCGTGGCGAGGGGGCAGCGCGTGTTGAAGTGACAGCCGGGCGGCGGGTCCAGAGGGCTCGGCAGGTCGCCGCCGAGCACGATCCGGGAGCGTTCGCGCTGCTCCTGCGGGTCCGGAACCGGCGCGGCCGAGAGCAGCGCCTGCGTGTACGGGTGCTTGGGGTCGGCGAACAGCTCGACGGCCGGGGCCAGTTCGACGATCCGCCCGAGGTACATCACGGCGATCCGGTCCGCCAGGTACTCGACCGCGGCCAGGTCGTGCGTGATGAACAGGCAGCCGAAGCCGCGTTCCTTCTGCAGGTCGGCGAGGAGGTTCAGGACGGACGCCTGCACCGACACGTCGAGCGCGGACGTGGGCTCGTCCGCGATGAGCAGCGCCGGCTCGACGGACAGGGCCCGCGCGATGGAGACGCGCTGGCGCTGACCGCCGGAGAGCTGGTGCGGGGTGCGGTCGGCGAGTTCGGGCCGCAGACCGACCTGGCGCAGCAGTTCGTCGACGCGGGCGGAGGCCTCGGCCCGGTTGGCCAGACCGTGCAGCCGCAGCGGCTCGGCGATGATCTGGCGGATCGTCATGCGCGGGTTGAGCGAGGAGGACGGGTCCTGGAAGACCAGGTGGACCTTCTTGCGCAGCGGCCGCATGGCGCGCGGGGACAGCGTGGTGACGTCGGTGCCGTCGATGACGACCTCGCCGCCGGTGGGGGTGTCGAGGCGGACCACGCAGCGGCCCACGGTCGACTTGCCGCTGCCGGACTCGCCGACGAGGCCGACGACCTCGCCGGGGCCGATGGTCAGCGAGACGCCGTCGACGGCCTTGACCGTGCCGGACGCGGACGGGAAGTGACGCTGCAGGTCACGGACCTCGAGGACGGGGGTCCCGCTCATCGGGCGACCTCCTCTGACGTGGACGCGGACGCGGTGACGAGCGCGGGCTCGTCCCCGGCCGCCGGGTGGTGACAGGCGATCCGGTGCGTGCCGGACAGGGTCCGCAGCGCCGGACGGCCCCCGCGGCAGTCGTCCTGGGCGAACGTGCAGCGCGGCGCGAACGAGCACGCGTCGGGCTGCTTCCGCAGGTCGGGCACGAGTCCGGGGATCTCGTTGAGCCGGGCGCGCCCCTCGGCGGTCCGGCTGCCGGGACGGAGCACGGCGCCGAGCAGCCCGCGCGTGTACGGGTGGCCGGGGTGCGCGAACAGCTCGTCGGCCGGGGCCTGTTCGACGGGCCGGCCCGCGTACATGACGAGGACGCGGTCGGCGGTCTCGGCGACGACGCCGAGGTCGTGCGTGATGAGCACGATCGCGGTGCCGAGCCGGTCGCGCAGCGACTTGAGCACGTCGAGGATGCCCGCCTGCACGGTGACGTCCAGGGCGGTCGTCGGCTCGTCGGCGATGAGGACGGCCGGGTCGCAGGCGACCGCGATGGCGATCATGACGCGCTGGCGCATGCCACCGGAGAGCTGGTGCGGGTACGCGTCGACCCGCTTGGCGGGGGCCGGGATGCCGACGAGGTCGAGGAGTTCGATCGCGCGGGCGCGGGCCTCCTTCCTGCTCAGCTTCTGGTGGTGGATCAGCACCTCGGTGATCTGCCGCCCGACGGTGAGCACCGGGTTCAGCGAGGTCATCGGCTCCTGGAAGATCATGGAGAGCCGGCGGCCGCGCAGCGAGCGCCAGGTGCGTTCGCTCGCGCCGACGAGTTCCTGGCCGTCGAGGGTGACGGAGCCGCCGATGCGGGCGGTGGGCGGCAGCAGGCCCATCACCGCCATGGACGTGACGGACTTGCCGCAGCCGGACTCGCCGACGACGGCGAGGACCTCGCCGGGGTGCAGGTCGTAGGAGACGCCGTCGACGGCGTGGACGGTGGAGTCCGGGCCGTGGAAGTCGACAGTCAGGTCACGGACGCTGAGGACCGGCTCGGCCGGCTGATGGGTGGCGGTCACCGGGAGCCTCCACGGGGGTCGAGGATGTCGCGGACGCCGTCGCCGAGCAGGTTGAACGCCAGGGTGGCGAGCACGATGACGAGGCCGGGGAAGACGGCCATCCAGGGGGCGTCGGCGATGAACGGCTGGGCGCTGGAGAGCATGACGCCGAGCGAGGGCGACGGGGGCTGGACGCCGAGGCCGAGGAAGCTGAGCACGGCCTCGCCGATGATCGCCGACGGGATGCCGACGGTCGCCTGCACGAGGAGCGCGGAGGTCGCGTTCGGCAGGATGTGGCGGAACAGGATGGTGCCGTTGCCCGCTCCGTTGGCGATGGCGGCGCCCACGTAGTCGAGGTGCTTGAGGCGCAGCGTCTCGGCGCGGGTGATGCGCACGATCGCCGGGATCTGCGAGATGCCGATGGCGATGGTGGCGTTCTTCAGGGACGGGCCGAGGACGGCGGCGAGGCCGACGGCGAGCACCAGGAAGGGGAACGCGAGCATCGTGTCGGTGAGCCGCGAGACGACGGTGTCGGCGAACTTGCCGAAGTAGCCGGCGAGCAGGCCGAGCGGCACGGCGACCACGAAGGCGAGCACGACGGCGAGGACGCCGACCTGCATCGACGCGGTGACGCCGACGAGGACGCGGGACAGCTGGTCGCGTCCCAGGTCGTCGGTGCCGAGCCAGTGGGCGCCGCTGGGCGCGGCGAGCGCGTTGTCGAAGTCGGGCTGCGCCGGGTCGTACGGGGTCAGGATCCCCGAGAGGAGCGCGACGAGCACGAACAGCGCGGCGAGGATCGTGCCGGTGAGGGCGAGCTTGTTGCGGCGCAGTCGGCGCCACAGGCTCGCGGCGCGCCCGGGGGTCTTCTCCCGGGTGAGCACGGGCGCGGCGGCGGAGTCGAGGGCCGTCATCGGGAGCCTCCCAGCCGGATGCGGGGGTCGACGACCGAGTAGAGGAGGTCGACGAGCAGGTTGATCAGGATGTAGGCGGCCGAGGTGAAGAGCACGACGCCCTGGACCATCGCGTAGTCGCGGGTGAAGACCGCGTCGATGGTGAGCTTGCCGAAGCCGGGCAGGACGAAGACCTGCTCGGTGACGACGGCGCCGGAGATGAGCATGCCGAGCTGCAGGCCGAGCACCGTGATGACGGTGACGAGCGAGTTGCGCAGGGCGTGGCGGCCGATGACGGTGCGCGCGGAGAGGCCCTTGGCGCGGGCGGTGCGCACGTAGTCGGAGGACAGGGCGTCGAGCATCGCGGCGCGGGTCTGGCGCATCACGACGGCGGCGAAGCCGGAGCCGAGGACGATCGCGGGCAGCACGAGGCGCCGGATGTTCTCGACGGGGTCCTGGCCGAACGGCACGAAGCCGGAGGCGGCGAAGACCGGCATCGCGATGGCGAAGGCGAGCACGAGGAGCATGCCGAGCCAGAACGTCGGGACGGACATGCCGAGCAGGGCGACGGCGTTGGCGAGCCACTCCTCGGGCTTGCCGCGGCGCACGGCCGCGACGATGCCGGAGCCGATGCCGACCACGACGGCCAGCAGCAGGGCGAGCGCGGCGAGTTCGAGGGTGATGGGCAGCGCGTCGAGGATCGAGTCGAGGACGGGCAGTCCGCTGCGCGCGGAGGTGCCGAAGTCGCCCATGACGGCGTGCCGTACGTAGTTCCAGTACTGCACGACGATGTTGTCGTTGAGGCCGTACTCCTCGCGGATGGCGGCGAGGACCTCGGGCGAGGACTGTTCGCCGGCCATCGCCTGGGCGGTGTCGCCGGGCATGGCGCGCACGCCGGCGAAGACCGTGATCGAGACGAGGACGAGGGTCAGCAGGGACTGTCCGACGCGGCGCGCCGGGTAGGAGCTCAGGAATCCGCGGACGGAGCCCATCACTTGTCACCGCCCTTCACGTATCCGGCTTCCTTCATGCGGATCAGACCGTCGCCGGACAGGGCGATGCCGCTGATGTCCTGGGCGGCGACCGCGTAGTTGATGTTGCGGTAGGTGTAGATCACCGAGTGCTGCCGGTTGATCGCCTCGGTCAGCTCGCGGTAGATCTTCTTGCGCTTCGCCGTGTCGGACGTGGAGCGTCCCGCGGCGATGAGGCGGTCGATCTCGGGGTCGGAGAGCTGGCCCTGGTTGTTGCTCCCCCGGGTGCCGACGAGACTGTCGATGTTGCCGGCGGGGTCGGGCTGGCCGCCCCAGCCGCCGGTGCGGGCCTGGAAGTCGCCGGCGTAGGTGCGCTGCAGGCCGGTGGCGAACTCGGTGGGCTGGAGCCTCACGTCGAAGCCCGCCTCCTTGGCCATGGCCTGGACGACCTGGCCGAACCGGGCGTCCTCGGGCGTGGTGTTGATCATCAGCTCGAGCGGCACGGGTGTCTTGACGCCGGCCTGCTTCAGGAGCTTCTTCGCCTTCGCCACGTCCCGCTTCCGGCAGGTGGTCGGCGTGGACAGCGGGGTGCCGGGCGGGACGGGCCCGCAGGCGGGCGCGTACATGCCCTGGAAGACGACCTTGTTGATCAGTTCGCGGTCGAGCGAGAGGTCGAAGGCCTCACGGACGCGGACGTCCTGGGCGAAGGGGGTGTCGACCTTGCCGGGCTTGCCGTCGATGCCGTTGTCGTTGCCGACGTTGATCGTGATGGCCATGTAGCCGAGCGAGGGCGTGTTGAGGACCTGGAGGTCCTTGTCGCCGAGGGCGCTGCGCACCTCGACGGGGCCCATCTGATCGCCGATCTGCACATCGCCCGAACGCAGGTTGGCCAGGCGGATGTTGCCGTCGGTGATGGTCTTGTAGACCACGCCGTCGAGGTGGACCTGGTCCGCGTCGTAGTAGAGCGGGTCCTTCTTGAGCTCGATGCGGTCGCCGATGACGCGCTTCTCGTACTTGAACGGCCCGACGCACGACGGGTGCGTGGCGAAGTTCTTGCCGTACTTCGCGATGGCCTTGGGCGACATGATGAGGCCCGCGGTGTTGGCGAGCCGGCCGAGCAGCGGGGTGTCCGCGTGCTTGAGCTTCAGGCGCACGGTGTACGGGCCGATCGCCTCGACCTTGTCGACGGAGTCGATCTCGGAGGCGCGTCCGGAGCCCTTGAGGTGGAGGTGCCGGTCGAGCGAGGCCTTCACGGCCTTCGCGTCGAGCTTGGCGCCGTCGCTGAAGCGGGCGTCCTCGCGCACGTCGAAGGTGAGGGTGCGGCCGCCGTCGGTGATCTTCGGCATCGAGGAGGCCAGCTGGGGCACGACCCGGTTGTGCCGGTCGACGTCGTAGAGCTGCTCGCACATGGACGTGAAGACGGTGCGCGCGACGAGCGTGCCCGTCAGGCTCGGGTCGAGCATGTCGGGGTCCGACTTGAGCCCGACGACAGCGGTTCCGCCGTCGCGGACCGGCCGGTCGTCGACGAGACGGGGAGCGGCGGCGCTCTGTTCACCGGGCGGGGCGAGTGAGCCGCAGCCTGTGGCGAACGTCAGCAATGCGGCCGCCGCGAGCACGGCGGGTAGGCGACGCACGGGACCACACCTCCTTACACGGATGGGGTGCGCGCCCGGCCGGGTCGCGCTGGGGCGACACGGTATACCAGCGACTGTCTCACTCCCTGGACACCTTCACCACGAAAGCGGCCCCCACCTCCGAATTTCTCGACAAAATACGGGCATTGTGCGCGAGCCCGCGGGATGCGATCGTTACGAATCCGAGCCGTTGGTATACCGGAACGCGTTCTGTATCCCGAGTGCCCGTCAGTAGCGCTCGGCGGTTCCGAGGTACTGCTCGGCGAACGCGGCGGCGGCCCGCGGCGAGGTGAACAGGCGGCGCAGCCGGGCCACGGCGGTACCCGCGCGGAACGGGTCCCCGACGGCCGCCCCGTGGTACACCTCCGACAGCCACTGCGAGAACTCCTGGTAGTCCCACACCCGCCGCAGGCACGCCCCCGAATAGCCCCCGAGCGCGGCGCCTTCGGGGTCGGCGCCGGTGAGGCGGGCGGCGAGCGCGTCGCCGAGGAGGAAGGCGTCGTGCAGCGCCAGGTTCATGCCCTTGGCCGCGATGGGCGCGACGAGATGGGCGGCGTCCCCGGCGAGGAACAGCCGGCCGACGGCCATCGGTTCGACGACGTAGTCGTGCAGGTCCAGGACCCGCTTCTCGACGAGCCGCCCCTCGGCCGGCGGCGGCGCGCCGTCGGCGGCGAGGCGGCGGCGCAGCGCGGCCCACACCCGCTCGTCCGGCCAGGCCGCGGGGTCGTCGCCGGGCGGGACCTGGAGGTAGTACCGGGTGACCTCGGGGCTGCGCGGCATCTGGCCCGCGAACCCGTCCGGATGGACGCCGAACAGGACGCAGTCGGCGGACGGCGGCGCCTCGGCGAGCAGCGCCAGCCAGCCGATGCCGTAGTCGTGCCGGGCGATGCGCACCCGGCCCTCGGGCAGGGCGGCGCGACTCACCCCGCGGGCGCCGTCGCAGCCCGCCACGTACGCGCAGCGCAGCAGCCGGCGCCGCCCGGTGCCGGGGCAGAGGTAGGAGATCGACGGCCGCTCAGACTCGATGTCGTGCAGCCGCACGTCGCGCACCCCGCACCGCAGATCGCCGCCGCGCTCGTCCACGTAGGAGCGCATGAGGTCGGTGACGAGGAGGGGCTGCGGGTAGACGTGGTGCCGGCTGCCCGCCAGTTCCTCGTACGGGAAGCGGTGCCGCTCCCCCGCGAGGCGGAACTCGCAGGCGGTGTGCCGCTCCGCCGCCAGCAGGTGCGCGGAGGCGAGCCCGCGGCGGTCGAGGCCGCGCACCGCCCACTCCTCGATGACTCCCGCGCGGGGCCGGCGCTCGATGAACTCCCGGCTCTCGCACTCCAGGACCACGCAGTCGACACCGGCGGCGCGCAGGAGGTTCCCGACGGTCAGCCCGGCGGGCCCCGCGCCGATGATCACCACCGAAGTGTCCTCGGCGGAAAGGGAATTGGAATCTATGAGTCCGGTCACTCGGGTCATTGAAGCGAGCGGCCCGGACGGGGCGTCAGGCGGTGTCCGCCCGGTCGACGGTCTCCGCGCCCTCCAGCGGGGCCCGCTCCAGGACCGCGACCGCCTCCGGCACGCGGGCCCGCAGCCGCATGAGGCCCTCGGCGGTGAGCGTGCGGCACACCGTGTCGCGTTCGGCGAGGACCTGGCGGGACATGCGGGCGGGGAAGTCGGCGGGGGTGAGCGCGGCGCCAGGCCCGGCGGACCAGGTGCGGACCGTGGAGACGGAGTCGGCGCAGACGGCGAGCCGGCCCGACTCGACGTACCAGAGCACGATGCGGCCGCCGAGCCGGGCGCCCGGCGGCTCGACGATCTCGCCCTCGGGAAGGCGCAGGGTGTCGAAGGCGTCGGCGAGGGCGGCACGGACCCGGGCGTCGGCGCGGCCGAACAGGTCGCAGTCCGCGAGCGGCACGGGCGCGTCCGGGTCGAGCCCGAGTTCGGCGAGCAGTCCGTCCTCGCAGGACTCCAGGGCGCGGCCGAGGTCGGGGAACTCGTCGGCAGGGCGGGCCATGGCCTGGCGCTCGTCCGGGTCCGCGAGCACCATGCGGGTGCCCCGGGCGGGCAGGTCCTGGCCGAGGGCGCGCAGCAGGTCGGCGGCGACGGTCTCGACGCGGCCGACGCGGGTCAGGTCGAGGACGAACCAGGAGACGGCGGCGGGCAGTTCGCGCGCGGCCCGCAGAGTCTGCTCGGCGGTCGCGAAGTCCAGGTCGCCCTGGAGGACGTGCACCTGGATGCGGTCCGGGCGGGCGTCGAGGGCCTCGCGCTGGGAGCGCGGGCGGTGGCGCAGCGAGCGCAGCGGCGCGGGGTGCAGGGAGCGCGGCGGCAGCGGCCGGCGCTGCGGCACGGTGGCCCGCATCAGGTGCAACCCGAACTGGTCGGAGATGAGGTGACAGGCGGCGATGCCGCGCACGCTGTTCCCCTTCTCCTCCAGCGGCGGGCTGAACACGCCGATGCCGAACTGGCCGGGCAGCGCCACGCCGATCGCGCCCGAGACACCGCTCTTGGCGGGCATCCCCACCTGGAGCATCCACTGGCCCGAGGCGTCGTACATGCCGCAGGTCGCCATCACGGCGAGGACGTGCTGGGCGTGGCGCGGGGCGACGACGCGGTCGCCGGTGACCGGGTTGACGCCGCCGCCCGCGAGCGTCGCGTGCATGACGGCGAGGTCCTCGCAGGTCACGAGGACGGAGCACTGCCGGAAGTAGACGGCGAGCTGCTCCTCCACGTCGCCGGTGAGGGAGCCCGCGTTGTGCATGAGGTAGGCGAGGGCGCGGTTACGGTCGCCGGTCGCGCGCTCGGACGCGAAGACGGCCTCGTCGACCTTGAGCGGGCGGCCCGCGAAGGCGCTCAGGCCTTCCAGGATGCGGGCCGAGCGCTGGCCGGGGGTGTCGCCGGAGACGAGCGAACTGGTCACGATGGCCCCGGCGTTGACCATCGGGTTCGGTGGCCGCCCGGTGACCGGCTCCAGGCGGATGGAGTTGAACGCCTCGCCGCTGGGCTCGGCGCCGACCCGGGCCAGCACGTTCTCCAGACCGTGGTCGGCGAGCGCGAGGGCGAACACGAACGGCTTCGACACCGACTGCACGGTGAACGGCGTGGTGGTGTCACCGCTGGCGTACACCTGCCCGTCGAGCGCGCACAGGCTCAGCCCGAACAGGTCGGGGTCCACACGGCCCAGTTCCGGGATGTACGAGGCGGGCTCGCCGTCGTCGAGGTCGCGCAGCCGCAGCCGCACCTGGTCGAGAAGGGCGGTCAGGGGGTCGCCGGGCCGGTCCTGCTGCTCGTTTCCCATGCCTCCCATCGAAACGCATCCGTCCGGGCGGCGCGTGCGGTACTGGTCCGTCCGTAAGGGCCGGGCCCCTCGCTCCCCGGTCCCACCCGCGAAAGAGCTTGATCGTCCCGAGCGGCGGCCAGCAGACTGCCCCCATGAGCGAATCCGAACAGAAGGCCGACCTGCACCGCTATCTGCAGGAGGCCCGTGACTCCCTCCTCTGGAAGCTGGAAGGGCTCTCGGACTACGACGTGCGGCGCCCCCTGACGCCCACCGGCACGAACCTGCTGGGTCTCGTCAAGCATCTGACCTATGTGGAACTCGGCTATCTCTGCGCCACGTTCGGCCGCGAGCACGGCGAGGCCCTGGACGATCCCGAGCAGGACATGTACGCGGCCGCCGACGAGTCGCGCGAGGAGATCGTGGCGCGCTACCGGCGCGCCTGGGCCCACTGCGACGCCGCCATCGAGGAACTCACCCTGGACACCGTCGGCACCGTCCCCTGGTGGCCGAAGGAGCGCGCCGAGGTCACCTTCCACCACGTACTGGTCCGTGTGCTCGCCGACGCCCAGCACCACGCGGGCCACGCCGACATCCTGCGCGAGGGCCTCGACGGGGCGGTGGGCTGGCGCCGGGACAACGACGCGCTGGGGACGACCGACCTCGACGAGCGGGCCGCGTACCACGCCCAACTGGAGGAGATCGCCCGCCGGGCGGACCCGTCGTCGGCGCCGCCCCGCTGACTTTTCGGGCGCCACCCGGCTGAGGCTCAGGCCCCGCCGGGGTCGTGGCGGTCCAGCCATTCCCGGGCCGCCGCCCGCTCGGCCTCCGTCGGTACGGGACGCATCTGGTCGGGGTAGGTCATCACATGGTGCTGTCGGGCGATCCCGAGGGCGATCTCCCGGGCCCGCCCGGAGACGCCGGGATGCTCGGCGACCTCGACGGCGCGCTGCCACCAGCCCCTGCTGCGCGGGTCGACGCTGTAGTGCCACAGCGGCTGCGCGGGGTCGGCGACCCCGAGCAGCACGCGGTGCAGCACGTAGTCGCGCAGACCGGGCGTCCCGATGAGCCGGTCGGCCACGAGCAGGGGATGCTCGCCGTCGAGGCGGGCTCGGACCAGCACCCAGGTCATCAGCTGGCCCACGTCATGGGCGGGCGAGGTGACGAAGTCCCACAGCTCGGCGGCCTTGGCCTCGTCGGGTGCGCCGAGGTGGGTGAGCAGCCGCTGCTGGTCCTTCCACACCGGGCGCTTCCCGTTCCACCAGGCGACCAGTTTCGCGGCGGCCGGGTGGTCCAGGTCGAGGGCTAGGCAGGTCAGGGTGACCAGCGGGTGGCGCCACTCGGTGTAGGTGGTCTCGTACTTCTTGGTGAGCTCCTTGAGGCGGCGCGGCAGCAGCGCCTCGACGTCCGCTCGCGTGGCGCGGCCGTGGGCGAGGAGCAGTTCGAGGCAGAAGCCGAGGCCCTGCAGCTCCGTGTCCGGGTCGGCCACGCGCGCGTGCAGCCAGGCTTCGTCGGCGTCGGTGAGCGTCCGGTACCGGTGCCAGACGTCGCAGAGCGCGCCCTGGTACGCGCCGAGGTCGGGCCCGGTGCCGGCCAGCAGCTCTCCCACGGCCTCTTCGTAGCGTGCGAGGTCGGCCAGGACCTCGGCGGTGTCGACTCCGGTGAACACGGAGCCTTCCGGTCGCAGGGCCGCCTCCCGTACGAGGTCCACCCGGTCGCGGACGGCGCCGGCGGCGAGGACCCGCAGCTCGCGGGGCAGGCGCGGGTCGGTGGCGCAGCGGACGTCCATGAGGTCGGCGTAGAGCTGCTGGATCCGGTATCCGGCGCCGGTCTCCTCGCGCCAGTCGCCGGTGAGCGCGCCGGTCAGCGCCCTGCGCAGCGAGCGCAGGGACGCCTCGGGGGCGTCGTGCGCGGCCAGTTCCGCCGCGATCCGGACGGCCGCGCGGACCGCGTCCGGTTCCTCGAACGCCCGGAGCAGCGTGAGCCAGTCGCGAACCGCACTTGGCTCACCGGCGAGGGCGAACTCCCGTACCGCGGCGAGTCCCCGCTCGGACGGAACCTCGGTGAGGGTGTCCGACGCACGGGCGCCGAGGGCGTCGACGGTGGGCCAGGCCTGCGCGTGGTCCTGCCGCAGCAGCGCGTGCAGCAGGTCGCTCCACGCCTCCCAGTCCGCGAGCCGGCCCTCGTACCCGGCCCGCCAGGCGCGCAGCAGCCGCTCCGTCTCGTCGGGGGTCAGTGCGTCGCGCCGCTCCAGCGAGACCGCGAACGGGGTGGCGGCCACGAGGCCCAGGGGATCGGCGAGCCGGGCGTGCAGCCAGTCCGCCTGGGCCGGGGAGAGCGGCCGGTACGTGTACGGGAGCCGGCTGCGGTCCAGCGGCTCGTCCAGCTCCTTCAGGAACTGGCGTACGCCGTCGGGGTCCGCGGGGTCGGGCAGGCCCGCGGCGTCCCGCCGCGTGATCCGGTCCAGGACGAAGGCACCCTGGGGGCCGCCGTTCACCAGGCGGTATCCGGTCGGGCCCGCGCCCAGCCCCGCGGTGACGGCGGTGTGGTCGCCGCCCCAGTGCAGCAGCAGTTCGCCGGTCAGGGCGCCGGAGCGGTCGAAGGCGCGCTCGTGGGACTGCCAGTGCCAGTAGGCGAACGAGACGGGGTCCGGGAGTCCCTGCTGCGCGCGGAGCTCGGCGGCGTCCTCGTGGCCGTCGAACTGGGTGTACCGGCCCCGGCCGGGTGGGGGCAGGACGAGGAAACCGTCGGTGCCCAGGTGTTTCCACCAGGTCTTGATCGCGGCCAGATCTGACACGTGCGGGTCCCCCGGGGTGCTGCGGTACCGATATCGTCCCGGGTCACCCTGCCACAGGGGGCTGACAACGCCCTTCGCGTCTGCGGGGTGCCCCTTGCCGGGCGGGTGCGGGCCGGTGGGGGCTGGTCGCGCAGTTCCCCGCGCCCCTGAGATGCGCACTTCGTGCGCGATCTCATCGGGCCCTTGCGCGTCGGGGAAATGCGACGCGAAGCGTCTGCATTTCAGGGGCGCGGGGAACTGCGCGACCAGCCCCCACCGGGCCGGCACCCGCCGACGAGACGGAACCCGGCACACGAGAACGCTCCGCATGCGCGACCCTCCGCCTCAAGCGATCATGAGGCCGAAGCCGGTTCCCCTGCGGAAAGGACTCAAGCGTGCTGATCTACATCTCGATGGTGCTCGGCGCGGTGAGCGTCCTGTGCATAGGCGTCACCGCCAAACGCCTGGCGACGGACGAGGTGAAGCTGGGTGCCCCCGCCCTGGCCCTCGTGACCGCCTTCACGGCCGTGGCCCTGATGCTGACGGCGACCGCGTCAGGGCAGTGACTCGGGCTCGACCTCCTCGGCCATGTCGTGCTCGGCCGCCTGATGGGCGACCTCGTCCACCTCTTCCTCGGCGTCGCCCCCCTCACCGACCGTCACGATCCGCCGCCCGGACCGCCACCGTCCCGACTCCTCGTCGTACGGCTCCGCGTCCTCGTCGCGCAGACCGTCGTCGTCGTCCCCGTCCCCCTCGTCGCTCTCCAGCGCCTCGAGCAGCTCCAGGACCGTGTCGGGCTGCTCCTCCGAGAGGCGCTCGTCGAGGGTCTCCCCCGCCTGCCGCTCGGCCGCGGTGACGCCCGTGTGCTCCACGCCGAGGGGGCGCTCCGGCGGCGACCAGCCCGCGTCGTACGGGTCGACGCCCCGGTCGTAGAGGGTGTCCTCCGCGTCCAGGATGCCCTGGTCCTCACGGGCCTCCGGGTCCCCCGGCTGGTAGACCTCGTCGCCCATGGCCGCGTCGTCGCTGCGCTCCGTCATCCGGGTCACCTCGTCTCGCCGTTCCCGGCTCCCCCTCACGTATCCAGCGTGCCCCCGCGCGGGCGCACCGGCACCTCGTCCCGCGGCCTGGTCGCGCCCGCGCGGGCGCGAGGATGCGCCTGGGCGGCGGCCCTGTCCTGCCGAGCCCGCCGCTTCGGGGAACGAGGGCTACCCCATGGAGTGGGCTTCGGCCCGCGCCCTTTCACGATCTTGTACGGGTGGCAGGGCTCTCTGTGCGGGCCCTCGCCCGCCCCGTCCACCCCGAACCCCTACCTGCTCGGAACGAGGTCGTCGCATGCGCCGCACCGGATTCCTGTCCCTCGTCGCCGCTCCCCTGCTGGCCCTGGCCCCGCCACCGGGGCCGGAACAGGCGGTGTCCGTGACCGCCCCGGCCGCCGCCTCGGTGCATCCGGCGGGCGGCACGCTGTTCGTCGCCTGGCGCAACGCCACGGGGCAGGAGCTCGACATGTGGCTGGTCCGGGGCGAGACGGAGCGGGTGGTGCGGCTCGCCTCGAAGCTGTCCGACGCCCCGGCGGGCGAGACCGCGACCGTGCTGCCCCCGGTGCCGGACGGCGACGGCTACGCGATCGAGCTGGTGAGCCGGGACGGTTCCGGACGGGCCTACAGCGCCACGTTCGCCGTGGGCCCCACGGTGCGCGGCCTGTCGGCTCGGCGGCCTGGCGGCTCCGGCTGACGGTGCCGGGCGCGCCCGGGGACCGTAGCGTGGCCGCATGTGCTGGAGTGCGACGGCCGATCTGGTGGCGGGCGGTGCGATCACCGCGGTCGGGGTCGCGTGCGTGGCCCGTGCGGCGCGGGTGCGGCCGCGGGCCGTGCCCCTCGCCGCGCTGCCGCTGCTGCTCGGCGCGCACCAGTTGATCGAGGCCGCGGTCTGGCACTCCGGCGGCGGCACGGGTCCGGCGACCCGCGCCTGGGCGGTGATCGCGCTGCCGCTGCTGCCGCTGTGGGTGCCGCTCGCGGTGTGGTGCGCGGTGGCGGGCGCGGCCCGGCGCCGACTGTGGCTGCCGGTGGCCGTCGGGGTGGTGACCTCGATGATCCTCGCGGGGGTGCTGGCCACGCACACGGTGACCGCCGAGATCCGCGGCCACACCATGGCGTACGCGATCGGCCTGCCGCACGCCGCCTGGCTGATCGGCGGCTATCTGGTGGCGACGATCGGCGCCCTGCTGCTGTCCGGTGAGCGGGCGCTGGTGCTGCTGGGTGCTCTGGTGGGGGCCGGTGCGGCGGTGTGCGCGGCGCTGTGGCGCTGGGAGTTCGTCTCGACGTGGTGCGCGTGCGCGGCGCTGTGCTCGGTGCTGCTCCTCGGCTGGGTCCGGCGCGGGGTTCCCGCGTCAAGGAGCGCGAACTCCCCTCCCGTACCCCGTAGTTGAACGCCCGACGAACAGTGGGCGAAGCTCCCCGTCGTCCGGCCGGAGCGGCGCCCTCGATCCGTACCGTCACCCCATGGGCTGGCTCGAGATCACCTTCACCGCCGCGGGCCTGCTGCTCGGCGTCGTCTCGATCATCACGCCGTTCGCCGCGGACCGCAGGGCGCGGCGCAGCAGACGCATCGGCTTCCGCAAGCAGATGGACATCGCGATAGGGCACAACGGGACCGCCCCGGCCACCGGGCAGGCGGATCCGCCGCTGCTCGGGCTCTTCAACGACCTGCCCGAGATGCGGGATGCGACACTCGTGCTGCTGCGGATCGAGAACGACGGTTCGCGGCACATCGAGGAGTCCGACTATCTCGACTCCTCACCGCTGTACGGGCTCACCGCCGAGTTCCCGGGGCGCACGGTCCGCGCCCACGACGTCACGCTGCCCGGCGAACACACCAATCTGATGGGGTACTTCGAACATCAGCCGGGCCTGCACGTGGCGGGGCCGAGCACGCTGCGGATCCCGCGCGTGCCGCTGAAGCCGGGCGCGTACTACAAGATCCTGGTGCTGCTCAACGGGGGCGCGGAGGGTGACCGGGTCGCCGTGACCGGGGATCTGAAGGACGGTTCGCTGCACGAGAACCACAGTCTGACGCCGGACGAGAAGCCGCCCGTGTTCAGCCGGCAGGCCCGCTGGACCACGGTCGTCCTGGGGCTCGCCCTGATGGCCGCGGCCGTCCTGCCGCTGACGCTGCCCGCGCCGCTGCCGGACGACTGCGAGACGGGCACGCTGCGGCTCACGGGCTCGACCGCGTTCACGCCCGTGCTGACGGAGCTGGCGCACAAGTACGAGGAGCACTGCGGCGACGAGCCGCGGATCACGGTCGCGGCGCACGGAAGCCGCACCGGGGTACGGGAGTTGGCGCTGTCGGACGGGAAGCCGCAGGACGGTGCGCCGGCGGTCGCGTTCTCTGACGGGCCGCGTCCGGCGAGCTACACGCAGTTGAGCGAGAGCCGGATCGCGGTGTCCCTGTTCACGCTGGTCACGCACGACGAAGTGAAGCTGACGAATCTGTCGGTGGCGGACGTGCGGCGCGTCTACCGCGGGGAGATCGGCAACTGGAGCGAGTTGGGCGGCCCCGATCTGCCCGTCGTCCTGGTGAGTCGCACCTCGGGCTCCGGCACCCGGTCCGCGCTGACCGAGCGGGTGCTCGGCGGCCGGGACGAGCCGCAGGCCTCCTCCGACGACTGCGTGAACCGCACGGTGCGCGACGCGCCCGTCCTGCGCTGCGAGCTCGACTCGACGGAGCAGGTGCTCGACACGGTGGCCCGCACGCCGGGCGCGCTCGGCTACGCGGAGCTGCGGGCCGCGTCGCCGCCGGACGCGCCGCACGGCCTGCACCGGCTCACGCTCGACGGCCGGGCGCCGAACCCGGACCGGCTGGACACCGGCGGCTACCCGTACCGGGAGATCGAGTACGCGTACACGTACGGGCGGCCGCCCGCGGACTCGCTCGCGTCGAGCTTCCTCGCGTACGCGGTCGACAACGGGACGGGCAAGGGCGTCGTCGCGACGCACGGGCATCTGCCGTGCGGGACGCCGGTGGGGCTGCGGGTGTGCGGGAAGGCCGACTGAGCGTCCCCGGCCGCTCGGCGCGGCATCCGTCGGGCGGCGAACGTAGACTTTATGGGGGTTTTGGGGCGCACGATGCGCCTGGGACGGCGAGGTGAGGTCATGGCCGGACAGTCCTCGAACAGGCCGCGCGCCTGGCGCACGGCGGCCCGCGCGCCGGTGGCCGCCGCCTTCGTCTGCGCGAGCGTGTTCGCCGCCGCGGGCCCCGCCCTCGCCGACGACGCCTCGGACATGTCGGCGCAGGAGCTGGCCGACGCGGCGAAGAAGGAGCTCACGGACGCGAAGTCGGTGCACGTGAGGCTGACCGAGCGCACGGACGAGCGGGAGCTGCGCACGCCCTCCTCGTTCGATCTCCGTCTCGACGAGGACGGGAACTGCACGGGGTCGCTGACGATGGGCACGGGCGGCGCCGACGGCGGCAGCCTCGACCTGGTCAAGCGGGGCGACGAGGTCTGGATGAAGCCGGACGCGACGTTCTGGAAGGCGCAGGTGCCGGGCGGCGCGGGCGAGCTGGCCGCGCAGCTGTTCGACGGCCGGTACGTGCACGGGACGACCGACGACCCGATGCTCGACGGCCTGTCCGACGTGTGCGACCTGGACTCCTTCCGCGGCGAGCTGGAGAACGGCTCGGGCGACTCGGGACCGGAGAACCTCACCAAGGGCGACGAGACGACGGTGCGCGGCACCGATGTCGTGCCGCTGACCGGGCGCGAGCACAGCAAGGACTTCACCCTGTACGTGGCCTCGGACGAGCCGCACCAGCTCGTGCGGGCCACCGTGAAGGGCTCGGGCGAGTCGGTCACGATGACGCTGACCGACTACGGCAAGCCAGTGCCGGACAAGACGCCGTCCGCGGACCAGTCGGTGGACATCTCGAAGCTGCGCGACATGGCGCCGGGAGAGACGCCGGGGACCGGCGCCTGACACGGGCGCCCGAGGTTCAGGCCTCCGGCTCGGCCGGCGGGCTCTTCGGGTAGCGGACGAACAGGACGCCCTGGACCTCGCCGTGCGGCGCGCCGTACACGTGCGGGCTGTCGGCCCGCCAGGTGGCGTGTCCGCCTGGGCCCGCGGTCTGCGGGGCGGCGGGCAGGCCCACGACGGCGGTGCCGGAGAGCACCATCAGGCTCTCGGTGGTGTGCGCGACGTGGGCCGCGGATTCCTGGACGGCGCCGTCGGCGATGGTGATCCGGAAGACGTCGGTGGCGGCGTCGGCGTCCTCGTACCGTTCGAGGAGGACCGCGGTGACGGCGCTTCCCGACACCCCGCCGGACGCGGCGGTGACGCCCGGCGGCGGGTCGTCGAGGACGGCGCTGAGCGGGCGGCCGAGTGCGGTGGTCAGCGCGTAGAGGGTCTCCAGGGTGGGATTGCGCAGGCCGCTCTCCAGCTCGGAGAGGGTGCCCTTGCCGACGCCGGAGCGGCGGGCCAGCTCGGACAGCGTCAGGCCGTCGGCCCGGCGCAGTTCCCTGAGCCGGCGCCCCACCTCGTCGTTCAGACCCATGCGCCCTCCGCGGAAGTGTGTTGACGGTTCACGGCCCGCGTCTCTAGTGTTCCATAAACAGAACGTTCTATTTATGGAACGCCTCTTCATGGAACGAGCCGTACCGCACCCCTGCGCCCCTCCCGGAAGTCCGGAAGTGATGCCCCCATGTCCTCGCTCGCCCGTCTCCGCGCGCTCGCCCCGCCTTCCGCGGTGGCGGCCGGGCTGATCGCGGTCACCGTCGGCGTGACCAGTTCGGCGGCCCTCGTGTTCACGGCGGCCCGGGCCGCCGGAGCGGACGCGCGGGAGATCTCCTCGTGGATGCTGGCGCTCGGCGTCGGCCTCGCCGTCACCTGCGTCGGCCTGTCGCTCCGCTTCCGCGCACCGGTGGTCACGGCCTGGTCGACGCCGGGCGCGGCGCTGCTGGCGACGAGCCTGGCCGGGGTCCCGATGGCGCAGGCGATCGGCGCGTTCCTCTTCTGCGCCGTGCTGATCCTGCTGAGCGGGCTGACCGGATGGTTCGCCCGGGTCATGGACCGGATCCCGGTGCCGCTCGCCTCCGCGCTGCTCGCGGGCGTGCTCCTCCAGTTCGGGACGGGTCTGTTCGCGCAGATGGAGGGCGGCTTCGCCGTCGCGTTCACGGTGTTCGCGCTGTATCTCGCGGCGCGCCGTCTCCTGCCCCGGTACGCGGTACTGCTCGCCCTGGCGGGTGGGGTCGTGGCGTCGGTCCTGGCCGGCGGCTGGCACCTCGACCGGCTCCGACTCTCCCTCGCGCACCCGGTGTTCACGGCCCCCGAGTTCGACTGGAAGGTGCTGATCAGCGTCGGCGTGCCCCTGTTCGTCGTGACGATGGCCTCGCAGAACCTGCCCGGGGTCGCGGTGCTGCGGGCCTCCGGGTACGACGTGCCGGTGTCGCCGCTGCTGACGTGGACGGGCGCGGCGCAGGCGGTGCTGGCCCCGTTCGGCGCGTTCGGTCTGAACCTCGCGGCGATCACGGCCGCGATCTGCACGGGCGAGGAGGCACATCCGGACCGGGAGCGGCGCTATCTCGCGGCGGTCTGGGCGGGCGTCTGCTACCTCTGCGTGGGCCTGCTCGGTGCGACGGTCGCCTCCCTGCTGAGCGCGATGCCGCACGTCCTGGTCCTGTCGGTGGCCGGAGTAGGCCTCCTGGCGACGATCGAGTCCTCCCTGTCGACGGCCCTGTCCGACCCGCGCTCCCGCGAGGCGGCGGCCGTGACCTTCCTGGCCACGGCCTCCGGCGTCACCCTCCTCGGCATCGGCTCGGCGTTCTGGGGCCTGCTCGCGGGTGTCCTGACCAGCCTGATCTCCACCGCCGGCCGGCGCCGGGCCACCGCCCCGACCCCTGAGCCACGGGAGGCGGTCGCCGCCGGCGCGTCCCCGCGCACACCTTCATGAACGCGTCCGGCACACCTGCGCGAAGCGGCGCGTGAACGTCGACCAGACCGCCACCGCCTCCGGCTCGGCGGCCTCCGCGCGGGCGAGGACGTCAGCGGGGTCCAGGCCGTGGGCGGTGAGGCCGGACGGGGCCCAGGCGGCGATGCGCGCGGCCGCCGCCTCGGGGTGGAACTGGGTGCCCCAGGCGCACGGGCCGACCCGGAACGCCTGGTACGGGCATGCTTCGCTGGAGGCCAACCAGACGGCGCCGTCCGGCAGTTCGGTGATCGTGTCGACATGTCGCTCGATCGCGGGGACCGTGTCACCGAGCCCGCGCAGCAGAGGGTCCCCGGCCGCCTCGGGCCGCAGCCGGATCGCCGTGCTCCCGAGTTCGGGGCGCCCGTACGCCGCCCTCACGGTGCCTCCGGCGACGTGGGCGAGCAGTTGCCCGCCGAGACAGATACCGAGGAAGGGTGTCCCGGTGTCGAGGGCCTGCCGGGTCAGCCGGCGGGTGTCCGGCAGCCAGGGGGCGCGCGCGTCGTCGTCCGGCATGAATCCGCCACCGAGCACGATCATCGCCCGGCCGTCGAGCTCGCCGGGCAGCACGTCCGCGTCGAACGGCCGCGCCACCTCCACGTCGAGACCGGCCCCGCGCAGCCACTCCCCGACCCGCCCGGGCCCGCCACCCGGGGTGTTCTGCACGACGAGCACCCCGGCGCCGGACCGCGAGCGCTTCCCGTACGGACCCTTCGCCACCATCCGGCCTCCCTCGCCCCGCCCGTACCCACCAGCCATCCCGCGTACGCCTTCTACGGTCGACGCACCCCTATGAACTGACGGTCCATCAGGTTACCCTCCGGCGCATGACTTCCACGGTGGTGTGGGGCACCGGGAACGTGGGGCGGGCGGCCATCCGGGCCGTCGACGCCCATCCCGGGCTCGAACTGTCGGGCGTGCTCGTGCACGATCCCGCGAAGGCCGGCCGCGACGCGGGCGAGCTCGCGGGGCTCGCCCACACACTCGGCGTCACGGCGACGACCGACATCGACGCGCTGCTCGGCACCCGGCCGGGCGCCGTCGTCTACGCCGCGTCCGGCGAACTGCGTCCCGACGAGGCCCTGGACGACATCTGCCGCGCCCTGCGCGCCGGCGCGGTCGTCGTCTCCCCGGCGCTCTACCCGCTCTACGACCCGCGCGGCGCGCCGCCCGAGTTCACGGACCCGGTGCGCGCGGCGATCGCGGAGGGCGGCGGCTCCCTCTTCGTGTCCGGCGTCGACCCCGGCTGGGCCAACGACATCCTGCCGCTCCTGGTCAGCGGCCTCGGCTCGCACATCGATGTCGTGCGCTGCCAGGAGATCTTCGACTACTCCACGTACGACCAGGAGGACTCGGTCCGCGACCTGGTCGGCATGGGTCATCCCATGCACTACGCGCCGCTGATGCTCGCCGAGTCGATCCCGACGATGGTGTGGGGCGGCCAGATCCGGCTGCTCGCGCGGGCGCTCGGGCTCGAACTGGACGAGATCCGCGAGACCTTGGAGCGCCGCCCGCTGGAGTCGGACGTGACGACGGCGACGATGGGGGACTTCGCGCAGGGCACCCAAGGCGCGGTCCGCTTCGAGGTGCAGGGTGTGGTCGACGGCGTCGTCCGCCTCGTCGTCGAGCACATCACCCGGATCCACCCCTCCTGCGCCCCCGACTGGCCGCTGCCGCCGGGCGGTGGCGCCGGGGCGCACCGCGTGATCGTCGAGGGCCGCCCGCACATCGAGGTGACGGTGCAGGCGACCGACGAGGACGGCAACCACTCGGCGGGCGGCAACGCGACCGCCGTGGGCCGCCTGGTGAGCGCGATCGACTGGCTCACCACCGCGCCGCCCGGACTGTACGACGCACTGGACGTGCCCCTGCTCCCCGCGGCCGGCCGGATCGGAAGGAAGCAGCCATGATGATCGACATCCCCGAGGGCGAGGAACCGATCCCGTACGTGTGGGGCGAGATGGTGCCCGGCATCGGGCCGGTGGCCGCCCAGTTCTCCATGGCGGTCTACGACCACTCCAAGCTCGGGCTGCGCGAGTTCGAGGCGGCGCGGCTGCGGATCGCGCAGATCAACGGGTGCCTGTTCTGCCTGGACTGGCGCACCGAGCGGGACGGGGTGAAGGTCGAGGAGTCGTTCGCGGACGCGGTGGAGCAGTGGCGGACCACCGACGTCTTCGACGAGCGGACGCGGCTTGCCGCCGAGTACGCGGAGCGGTACGCGCTGGACCACCACGGGCTCGACGACGCGTTCTGGTCGCGGATGACCGCGCACTACAGCCAGGCGGAGATCGTGGAGCTGAGCATGGCGATCGGCTCGTGGCTGGCGTTCGGCCGGCTCAACCATGTGCTCGGCCTCGACGCGGTGTGCGTCCTGCCCAAGTCCTGAACACCCCTCACGCCCTCAGGACTTGGGCAGGCACTCACCACCGGGCGATCCTCACAGGTCGGTGGCGACGATCTTCTCGATGTTGCGCTCGGCGAGCGCGGTGATGGTGACGAACGGGTTGACGCTGGTGTTGCCCGGGATCAGGGCACCGTCGATCACGTAGAGCCCCGGATAGCCGTGCAGGCGGCCGTAGTTGTCGGTCGCCTTGCCGAGCACGGCGCCGCCCAGCGGGTGGTACGTGAGGTGGTCGCCCCAGATCTTGTAGGCGCCGAACAGGTCGGTGCGGTAGATCGTGCCCTCCGTCGAGTTGATGCGGTCGAAGATGGACTTCGCCATGGTGATGGAGGGCTGCTTCCAGGCGGTCTGCCAGTTCAGGTCGACCGCGTTCGTGGTCGGGTTGTAGGTGAACTGGGCCCGGTTGGGGTTCCTGGTGATCGACAGGTAGAAGGACGCGTAGGTCTCGATACCGGTGGGCAGCGGGGCGACCTCGGCGAAGGCGCCGCCGCCGGCCCAGTTGTCGATGCCGCCGGTCGGGATGGAGGACTGGAGGGCGCCGGTCGGGTCCCACATGTGGTTGGCGCGGCCGCACATGACGTTGCCGTTGTCGCCCCAGCCCTTGCCGATCTCCCCGTTGAGCCCGGGGAGCGCCCCGGTGGCCTTGAGCCGGGTGAGCAGCTTGCTGGTGCCGACGCTGCCCGCGGCGAAGAAGACGCGTTCGGCGCTGATCTCCTTGGTGGCGGTGACCTTGCCCTCGGTGTCGAGCTGGTCGATCCGCACGGTGTAGCCGCCGCCGGAGGCCGGGGTGACCGAGGTGACCTTGTGGAGCGGGGTGACGGTGACGCGCCCGGTGGCGGCGGCCCGCGCGAGGTAGGTCTTCTGCAGGGACTTCTTGCCGTAGTTGTTGCCGTAGAGGATCTCGCCGGCGAGCGCCGACTTCGGGACCGACCCGGCCGCCTCCTTCTCCATGTAGTCCCAGTCGTACACGTCCGGCACGAACACGAACGGGAAGCCCGAGCGCTGTGCGTGCTTACGGCCCACGCGCGCGTACTGGTACGCGTCGGCCGTCTCGAACCAGTCGGGGTCGATGGTCGCGGTCCCGAGGCCCGCGTTCGCGCGCGGGTAGTAGGTGGCGTACATCTCGGCCGCGTCGACCGTCGGCAGGATCGCCCCGAAGTTCTCCCGCTTGGGCGTGACGGCCATGCCGCCGTTGACGAGCGAGCCGCCGCCGACGCCGCGGCCCTGGTAGACGATGATGCCGCCGAACTCCTCGGCGTCGAGGATGCCGGTGTGACAGGGCACGTCTTTGTCGAGCGGGAAGCCGAGGAAGTCGCTGATCGGCTGCTTGGTTCTGGTGCGCAGCCAGAACGATCTGTAGTCGGGTTTCGTCGTGTTGGCGAAGATCTTGCCGTCCGAGCCGGGCGTGTCCCAGGACATGCCCATCTCGACCATCGTGACGTCGACCCCGGCCTCGGCGAGGCGCAGCGCGGCGACGGAGCCGCCGTAGCCGGAGCCGACAACAAGAGCGGGCACGCTCGCGCCGTCGGCGAGCGGGGCGAGTGCCGGGGCGGCGGAGCGGGCGGCCGCGGCGGCCGGCCCGGCCAGTACCACGGCACCGAGAAGAGAACCTGTTCCTGCGAGGAAGCCACGCCGGGACAGTCCGTTACGAGCCACTTCAGTGGGGGTTGCGGCAGTCATTCCGAGTTCCTATCTCTCGACGGAATCGAAACGAGTTCTACTGTTGATCGCCAACAAGGTGAATGGAAACCGTTCGGTAACCTACGTACGGATCATGAGCTTTCCGAGGTTCCTGTACATCTTTTCGGAAATGCCGATCTTGTTCCATGGCGACGACGCTCGGCTGCTCGCGCCCGATCGCCTGTTTCACCTGGCAGGTCCTGCGCACCCGGGACAGGCAGGAAGGGGGCACACCCGTCACCGACCGACCCTTCCCGGAGGTGGTTCCTGTGCCCAGAGCACAGATCAAGGACGAGAAGACGTACCAGGCGCTGCGCCGCGAGGGCGCGGGCAAGGAGAAGGCGGCGCGCATCGCCAACGACGCGTCCCGCTCCTCGCGCTCCGCGACCGGCCGCAAGGGCGGCAAGGCGGGGCCCTACGAGGACCGGACGAAGGACGAGCTGTACCAGCAGGCCAAGAAGATCGGCATCGAGAGGCGGTCGCACATGTCGAAGGACGAGCTGATCAAGGCGCTGCGCCGGCGCTGAGCCCGGCCCTTGCACGGCTGAGGCCCGGACGGGGTGATCCGTCCGGGCCTCAGCCGTGCAAGGGGTGGCGCCGCCGGTCAGGCGGAGGCGCGGCAGTCGGGGTGGCCCCAGCCGTCGGGGTTCTTCGCGATCAGCTCGCCCGCCGCGTACGAGCGGCCGCAGCGGCAGCGGCCGGGGAACTTCGCCTTGAGGGTGCGCGAGGAGCCGCCCGAGGCGGAGGCGCCGGATCCGGACGCGCCGCCGGACGCTGGCGCGGTGCGCTTGCGGGCGCGGGCCGGGGAGGCGGACGTGGGCGAGGGCGGCGGCTCCGGGGAGCCGAGCGCCGTGCCCGCCGCCTCCTGGACCACGGCCGCCTGGCTGGCCGCCCGGTCGGCGAAGTCGTTCAGCGGGTCGCCGTCGACCTGGTGCGCGGGCACGTACTTGAACTCGACCTTGCGGCCGTCGAGGAGCGCATCGATGCGCGCGACCAGCTCCTGGTTGGCCACGGGCTTGCCCGCGGCCGTCTTCCAGCCCTTGCGCTTCCAGCCGGGCAGCCAGGTCGTGACCGCCTTCATCGCGTACTGGGAGTCCATCCGGACCTCCAGCGGCACGGCCGGGTCCATGGTGGTCAACAGCCGCTCCAGCGCGGTCAGTTCGGCGACGTTGTTCGTCGCCGTGCCGAGCGCTCCGGCCTCCCAGCGGACGGGCTTCTCGTCCCCGTCGGCGACGACCCACGCCCAGCCCGCGGGCCCGGGATTTCCCTTCGACGCGCCGTCACACGCGGCGATCACACGTTCTGCCATGCCCCCGATCATGCCAGGGCGCACCCCGTGCCGAAGAACCGATCACTCCGCGGGGATCCGATCACGGGTCACGGAGCCGGTCGACGGAGCCGGTCAGTCGAGGTCGACGCGGATGGTGAGGAGGTCGATCCCGAAGGCCCGCACCGCCGAGCTGTTCATCCGGGGCAGGGCGCGCAGCCGGGCGCGCGCGTCGTCGTCCGGGAGCAGTTGGGCGGTGCCCTCGTACCAGCGACCGCGGATCCGGACGCGGACCTTCGGGTCCGCCTGGATGTTGCGCACGTACTGGGATTTGAGTCCGAACTCCGAGACGAACCAGAAGCTGTCCCCGATGCGCCGCCCGCCGACGGGGGTGCGCCGGGGCAGTCCCGAGGTGCGGCCGGTGGTCTCCACGAGGACCTGGCCGGGCAGTTTGAGGGAGAGCGGATTGGCGACCCGCCGCTGGAAGGTCGTGACGATCCGGTGCTTGGTGTCGCGGTCCAGTCCCATGGCGTCGACTCTAATGCGGGGCGCCGCGCAGGTGGAGGGGTGGTCAGGCCCGGAAGAAAGTCCGGCCCGGAAAAAGGGAAAGCCCCGGCCGTGACGGGGGACCACGGCCGGGGCGGCTCTGGGATGGGCGCGGATGGCGGTCGCCTCCTGGCGGGGGCTCCACAGGGCTTCAGCCGAACGATCTTCCCTGCAGGCGAAGGAGATGAGGCCCGGGGACACAGTTCCATCCGCGTCCACGATCGGTTCAACGTGCGCGGGCCCACCCTTGTTCCCGCCGGTGACGCACGACACCTTAGGGTTCCCGGGTGATCTTCGATGCGGCCGCCGCCCGCCTGCGCCGAACCCTCGTACCGGTCCTGGCCGCCGCCGCGCTGGCCGGGTGCTCCGCGAGGCCGGGCGCCCCCGACGCACCCGACGGCCGGGTCACGCGGCCTCCGGCCGGCGCCGGATTCGACTACCAGCTCGGCGGCCCGTACCCGCCGCCGGACGGGGTCCGGGTCGTGGCCCGCGACCGCACCGAGCGGCCGGTGCGCGGGCTCTACAACATCTGCTACGTCAACGCCTTCCAGGCCCAGCCCGACGCGACGCGGTGGTGGCGCCGCGAGCGTCCGGAGCTGCTGCTGCGGGACGCGGACGGACGGCTCGTCGTCGACGAGGACTGGGGCGAACCGCTGCTCGACATCTCGACGGCGGGCAAGCGGTCCTCGCTCGCCCAGATCGTCGGCCGCTGGATCGACGGCTGCGCCGACTCCGGCTACCAGGCCGTCGAGCCCGACAACCTCGACTCCTACACCCGCTCGAAGGGACTCCTGAAGAAGTCCGACGCGCTCGCCTTCGCGCGGCTGCTCGCCTCCCGCGCCCACGCGGCCGGGCTCGCCGTCGGCCAGAAGAACACCACCGAGCTGCTGCCCGAGGGCGCGCACGCCGGATTCGACTTCGCGGTGGCCGAGGAGTGCGCGCGCTACGACGAGTGCGGCGCGTACGCCGAGGCCTACGACGACCGGGTCTACGTGATCGAGTACCGGGCCCGGGACCTCGCGCGGGCCTGCGCACGCTGGGGCGGCCGGCTCTCGGTCGTGCTGCGCGACCGTGACGTACGGCCGGCCGGGACGAAGGGGTATGTGCGCCGCGCCTGTTGATCACGTCCGGCCGTGGACCGGCGGGCACGCGTCCTGCCGTACCGGGTGCGCGGCGCCCGCCGGACCACCAAGCTGGGGGGCATGGACGGACTCGACGGATACCCCTCAGTTGTCGTGCACGCCGCTCAGCCCGGCGGGCGGCGGGTCACCATCCGCGGCGAGGACGCGGGGCTCGCGCACTCGCTGGCCGACGTGGTGGAGTTCCTGCGCCGCGCAGGCCTGGAGGACGCGCCGCTGCACGACCCGGACTTCATCGAGTGGCGCGGCGGCGGTTCGGCGATCTGGCCCGCACACCTGGACGACCCCGACGGCGGGATCTGACCGGCGCCGCCACCGCCCCCACCGCCTCTACCGGTATCCGGTGACGTCGGCGGGCTTACCGGTGTCCTGGACCTCCACGAGATAGCGCCAGGCGTCCGGCCGGCTGCCGTCGAGGTCCGTGTGGCCGTAGACGGCGGCGAGGCCCCCGCTGGACTGCGAGGTGCCGTTGAACCGGGCGACGTCGGGGTCCGCGGCCAGCGCCGCGACGGCCCGGCCGGTGTAGCGCGGGGTCTCCGAGATCGCGAAGTGCGGCTGGGCGGGCAGCGCCTCGCGCCAGGTCTCCTCGGTGACGCCGAACGCGTCCAGCATGATCTCCGAGCGCATCCAGCCCGGGGTGAGCGCCAGGGCGGTGGCGCCGCGCGGGCCGAGTTCGTGGCCGAGCGCGAAGGCCATGCGCAGCACGGAGGTCTTCGCGAGGTCGTAGAAGAAGGAGTTGCGGTAGCGGGTTCCGTTGTACTCGGCCGTGCCGTCGGTGACCTCCACGACGAGGCCGCCGGGGTGGCGCAGCAGCAGCGGCAGCGCGTAGTGGCTGGTGATGGCGTGGGTCTCCACGGCGAGCCGGAGCAGGCGCAGCCCCTTGTCGAGGTCGTGCTCCCAGACGGGCACCTCCCAGCCGAAGAGGTGCTCGCCGCCCCAGATGTCGTTGACGAGGACGTCGAGCCGCCCCTCTTCCGCGGCGATCCGGTCGACGAGGGCGCGGACCTGGTCCTGCTCCAGATGGTCGGTGGGGACGGCGATGCCCCGGCCGCCCGCCTCGGTGACCAGGTCCGCCGTGTCCTCGATGGTCTCCGGACGGTCGTACTCGGAGCGGTGGGTGCGGGTGCTGCGGCCGGTGACGTAGACGGTGGCGCCCGCCGCGCCCAGCTCCACGGCGATGCCGCGGCCCGCGCCTCGGGTGGCGCCCGCGACGAGGCAGACCTTGCCGTGCAGCCCCTGGGGACGGCTCATGCTCACATCGACTCCTGTTCCCTGTGCCCGCACGCGTGCCGCGCAGGCGTTCTTCGTACGGTGTCGAGCTTTCCCGGGAATCCGGACATCCTCTGTCGGTGTTGATACGAACGATGCCTCGCCTCGATACCCCTTGGGGTATATCTGATACCCTCGGGGGTATCAGATGAGCCGCGCCGTCTCACTTGGGAGAAGCATGAGCGCCACCCTGGCCCCCGCCGAGCTGCACGCCCGGCCTGCCGACAGCACGCTGGTCGTCGACGTCCGCGCCCCCGGTGAGTTCGCCGCGGGCCATGTACCGGGTGCGATCAACGTGCCGGCGGAGCACCTCGACGACCTGCTCCCCGACCTGCGCGCCGCCGCGGAGCACCGCCACATCGTCGTCGTGTGCGCGGCGGGCCAGCGCTCGGCCGCGGCCTGCGCCAAGCTCGCGGACGCCGGGGTCGAGGCCGTGGGCCTCGCGGGTGGCACGCAGGCGTGGAGCGCCGACGGGCTGCCCGTGCACACGGTGGACCGGCCCGGCCGCTCCGTGTGGGCCATGGACCGCCAGGTCCGCTTCGCCGCGGGTTCGCTCGTGCTGCTGGGCCTCGCGCTCGGGCGCCGCGCCCCCAAGGTCCGGCTGCTCGCCGCCGGTGTCGCGTCGGGCCTCGTCTACTCGGGCGTGAGCAACACGTGCGGGATGGCCGTGATGCTCGGCAAGCTCCCCTTCAACCGCCCCGAGCCCGGCGCTCTCGACTCGGCCCGCGCGGCCCTGCGCGCATGAAGGGCACCGACAACCCCGAGGCGATGGACGCGGTCCTCAAGCGACTGCGCCGCGCCCAGGGCCAGTTGGCCGGGGTCATCGCGATGATCGAGGCGGGCCGGGACTGCAAGGACGTGGTGACCCAGCTGGCCGCCGTGTCCCGCGCCCTGGACCGCGCCGGCTTCAAGATCATCGCCTCCGGCATGCGGGACTGCATGAACGCGGCGGACGGCGAACAGCCCCCGCTCAGCGAGGAGGAGCTGGAGAAGCTCTTCCTCTCCCTGGCCTGAGCCCTGCTGGCTCGAGACCCGAGACCTGAGACGCCGGCTTTGCCGAGAGGGCCCGTACGACACCGTGCGGGCCCTTTCGCGTGCGGTCAGCCCAGGGCCATGGGGAGGCGGGAGGCGAGGGGGCCCAGGGCTGTGGATTCGAGCGGGGTCGGAGGGCGGCGGCCCGTGGTGACGAGGAGGGCCGCGCGATCGTCCAGGGACGAGGGCAACGGGGCCCCCACGATGCGTTCCAGGAGGGAGCGGGTCGCCGCGAGGGACTCCGGGGCGGGGCCGGGGACGTGCGGGAGGCGGGCTGTCAGGTCGAGGTGGTGCAGGGTCCATTCCAGGACGTAGGCGCCGAGGTAGTCGCGGGCCGTGAGCACCATGTCCTGGGTGCTCACGCGGGCGTCGGGGTCGGCGAGTTCGGCCGCCCGGCCCGCCGCCGAGCCCACGTCGTCCAGGTGGAAGGTGAGCAGGGCCGGGTCCTCGTACGCCGCGGCGAGCCGGACGGTCAGCGCGTCGAGCGGGTCGTCGCCGGTCGGCGGCTCCTCCCCCACGTGCCAGTAGGTCGCCGCGTCGGCCGTCGGCTCCGCGTCGGCCGGGGTGACGAGGGTGATCAGGACGTCCTGCGCGTCGATGACGAGATGGCAGACGAGGTCGCGGACCAGCCATCCGGCACAGCCCGACGGCCGGGCGAAGTCCTCGGGGGCGAGCCCCGCGACGGCGGAGCGCAGGTCGGACCATGAGCGCACGAAGAGTTCCACGCGGGCACGGTACCCGGCGCCGGGCGGGCAGCCGCGTGGTTCGATGCCCCGATGGAGTGGAGCGATCAGGTGAGCGGTCACGTAGTGGTGGACGCGCGGGACGACTCGGATCTCGCGGAGTGCGCCGAGGTGCTCGGCGCCGTGCACCGGGCGGACGGCTATCCGGTGAACTGGCCCGCCGATCCGGAGGGTTGGCTGCGGGTGGACGGAGCGGTCGGAGCGTGGGTGGCACGGCTCGACGGGCGGGTGGCCGGGCATGTCCTGCTGGCCCGGCCGAGGCCCGTTGACGTGGCGCCCCGTCTCGCGCCGCCGGAGCGGCCGACGTGTGTCGTGGGTCGGCTGTTCGTCGCACCGGCGGCGCGGGGGCGGCGGATCGGGGCGCGGTTGCTGGAGCGGGCGGCGCGCGAGGCGGCGCGGCGGGGCGGGGCGCGGGCCGTCCTGGACGTGGTGCCGCGGGACGTCGCCGCGGTCGCGCTGTACGAGCGGGCGGGCTGGACGTTTCTCGGCGCGGGGCAACAGGAGTGGGGGCCCGGCGAGTTGGTCGACGTACGGTGTTACGCGGCATCCCCGAAGAGCGAGGAAACCCCATGACCGAGACCGCGCCGCCCCGTTCGGCGAAGCAGCGCAAGCAGGACACGCTCCGGCGCCTCGAGGAGGACGTCGACGCGTGGGTGGCGACGGCGGGGCCGGAGGGCGGGGCGCCGTACATGATGCCGCTGTCGTTCCTGTGGCGGGACGGACGGCTGTACGTGTCGACCCGGGCCTCCAATCCCGTGGCCCGGAATCTCGTCGCCGGGGGCCAGGTCCATCTGGGCATCGGGCACACCCGGGATGTCGTGCACGTGGAGGGGGTCGCGGAGGCTCTGGGCGACGATGCGGTCGACGAGGAGCTGCGGCGGGAGTTCGCGGCGAAGACCGGCTTCGACCCGGGCGGGATCGAGGGGCAGCGGTATGTGTACTTCCGGGTGCGGCCCGTACGGATTCTGGCGTGGCGGGAGGTCGACGAGCTGGCGGAGCGTGAGCTGATGCGCGACGGCGCCTGGCTCGTGGCCGACTGACCCGCTGACCGGCTGAGACCGGCTGACCGGCTGACCGGCAGCGGGCCCCGGCGCTCCAGGAGCGCCGGGGCCCGCAGGCACGACAGGGAGGGTCAGGCGACCGGCGTCGGGGTCTGGGCGGCGTCGTCCGCGGGGGCGTTCTCCGCGTGCCAGTCGGCGGTGTCGGCCAGCGGCTTCTCCTTCAGGACGAAGGCGAGGACGAGACCGACGGCGAAGACGGGCACCAGGTACAGGAAGATCGGGACCAGCGCCTCCTGGTAGGAGTTGACGACCGTCTCCCGCAGATCCGCCGGCAGCGCCCGCACCAGCGCGGGCGTCAGCGAGTCGCTGTCCCCCACCTTGGCCGCGGCCTCCGGGGGAATGCTCGCGGCGAGCTGATCGGTGAGTCGGCTCGCGAACACCGCGCCGACGACGGCCGTGCCGAGCGTCGCCCCGATCTCCCGGAAGAAGTTGTTCGCCGAGGTGGCCGTGCCGACCTCGCTCGCCGGGAAGTCGTTCTGCACGGCGAGCACGAGCGTCTGCATCATCAGACCGACACCGGCGCCCGCGAGACCGACGTAGACGCAGACCAGCCAGACCGGGTCGGAGACGTCGAGGGTCGACATCAGGTAGGCGACGAGCATGATGATGACGGTGCCGACGATCGGGTAGATCTTGTACTTGCCGGTCTTGGACATGACGGCGCCGGACGGCAGCGCCGTGGCCATGATGCCGACGACCATGGGGATCAGCAGCAGTCCGGACTCCGTGGCGGACTTCCCGTAGACCATCTGCAGGTACGTGGGCATGTAGCCGACGATCGCGAACATGCCGAGGCCGATCACGATCATGCCGAGCAGGGTCGCCACGTTGAAGATCGGGCTGCGGAAGAGGTGGAGCGGGATGACCGGCTCCTTCGCGCGCTTCTCCGCGACGAAGAAGAGCACCCAGGCGAGGACCGCGCCGACGCCGAGCCCGATGACCAGCGGGTCGGACCACTCGTACTGGGTGCCGCCCCAGCTGGCGAACAGGACGGTGCAGGTGACGGCGGCGGCCATCAGGGCGGTGCCGAGGTAGTCGAGCGTGACCTGGACGGCCTTGCGCGGCAGCTTGATGGCGACGGCGGCGACGAAGAAGGCGAGGACGCCGAGCGGCAGGTTGATCCAGAACGCCCAGCGCCAGGAGTGCTCGTCGGTGAACCAGCCGCCGAGCAGCGGCCCGACGACGGAGGACAGGCCGAACACGGCGCCCATCGGGGCCATGTACTTGGCGCGCTCGCGCGGCGGCACCAGGTCGGCGATGATCGCCTGCGAGGTGATCATGAGGCCACCGCCGCCGAGGCCCTGGAGGGCGCGGCCCGCGATGAGCGTGCCCATGTTCTCGGCGAGGCCGCAGACCACGGAGCCGACCAGGAACAGGGCGATGCCGGTGAGGAAGATGTTCTTGCGGCCCATGAGGTCGCCGAGCTTGCCGTAGACGGGCATGCCGACGGTGGCCGCGAGGATGTACGCGGTGGTGATCCACGCCATGTGCTCGATGCCGTTGAGTTCACCGACGATGGTCGGCAGGGCGGTCGAGACGATGGTCTGGTCGAGGGCACCGAGCAGCATCGTCAGCATCAGCGCGGCGAAGATGAGGCCGAAGTTGGCCGGCTTGGCGATGCTCTCGTCGGCCGCCGCGGCGGCCGCCTCGTCGATGCCCTCGGGTGCGGGGGCGTGCGTCATTACGGGGTTCTCCGATGGATGAGGTCGTGCGGACGGCCCGCTCGAACGTCGAGGTGACCGCACAGGGGGAACCGATCACACGGGCGGGGCCGTTACTGCACGGCGGCCCGCCCGAACAGGGCGCGCAGCGCCGTGAACGCCTCGCGGACGGAGGCGGCCGGACCCGCGCTGTGGTCGCTCTGCTGCGACCACCGTTTGAGCCCGCTGCGGACGGTCGCCATGGCGAGCCCCGCGAGCAGTTCCGCGTCCGCGCCGTCGGCCGGGGTGCCGGTACGCAGGGCGATGACGCGGGCGAGATCGCGCTCCACGGCCTCGCACTGGGCGAGGAACGTGGCGAGCACCGAGGGCACGCCCTCGGCGATCCGCAGGATGTCCTCCAGCTCCCGGGGGCTGGGGGCCGCCTCCTGGAGATGGTCGGCGAGCACGTCGCCGAGGTCGCGCAGCACGGCGTCGGTGTCCTGGCCCGTGCCCTCGGCGAAGCGGTCGGCGAGGGGGGCGGGCAGGGCGCCGGGCAGGGCGAAGAGCGCGGCTTCCTTGCTGGGGAAGTAGTTGAAGAAGGTGCGGGGCGAGACCCCGACCTCGGTGCTGATCATCTCGACCGTGACCTTCGCGAACCCCAGCTCGCGCACCAGGCGCAGGGTCGCGGCGTGCAGGTCGGCGCTCGTCTTGCGGCGTCGGCGTGCGCGCAGCCCCTCGGCGGGGGCGCTGGGCCGGGGGTCGGTCGTGGTCACGGCCGAGATTCTTGCACACCGTGCAAACTTGCGGTCACTGCACCCCCGGGCCCAGGTCCGCCCCCTCTGGCCCCACCAGCCCCTACGACCCCTCTGACCCCTCCGACTCCCCCTGCTCCTCGGACCTCTCCGGCCCTTCCGACCCCTCCGGCTCCTCCCTCGCCAACCGGCGCAGCAGCGCGTCGAGCCCGGTGCTCAGCTGATCCTCGCCGTCCCGCTCGGCCATGAGGGGGGCGAGCTCGCGCAGCCGGGGCAGTTCGCGGGCCGGCAGCCGGTGGAGTCCGAGGCGGTACGCGGGGTCGGGCTCGTCGGGGTCCGCGTCCATGGCGCGGAGTTCGACGATGAGCGAGCCGAGCAGCCAGGCGGTGAAGGCGCGGTGCAGCCGGACCGCCTTCGCGCCGTCGAAGCCCGCGTCGACGAGCAGCGCGAGGATCCGCTCGTCGGCGCGCAGGACGGCGAGCGGGCGGGCGGCGAGCGGGGTGGAGAGCAGGCGGGTGGCGAGCAGCGGAACGACGTTCGGGTGGCGCAGGGCGACGGCGTGGGCGGCGCGGGCGATCCGGTCGAGCTCGGCGCGCCAGCCGCGCCGGGCGGGTGCGACGTCGAGCCCCGCCTCCAGTTCGCCGAAGAAGGCCTCGACGAGTCCGTCCAGGAGGGCGCCCTTGCCGTCGGCGTAGCGGTACAGGGCCATGGCCTCCACGCCCAGTTCGGCACCGAGCCCGCGCATGCTCAGGCCCTCCAGCCCGTCCCGGTCGACGACCTCCAGGGCGGCGGCGAGCACCCGCTCCCGGTTCAGGCGGCCGTACTTGCCCCGGTCGGAGGCGCGGCGGGCGGGGGCGTCGCCGCTGCCGTCCGAGGTTCGTGCGGAGCTCTCCGGCATCGCTCGTTCCTTTCGCCCGGTCCCCACTTGACGCAGCTCCACCATAGGCGCAAAGTCATACATATACGCCGTAAGCATACGGCGTCTGCATCCATCGCAGGAGCGTACGGCCATGACGTACCGCGAGCCGCTTCCCGCCATCTCCCCGGCAGGGGATGTGTGCGGGCGGGCGCCGCACCCGTCGCACCTCTCCGGTGGAATTGCCGTGCGGGTGGCTCCCGACGGCCCCTTCTCCGGGCGGCCGCACCGGCTCGCTCCTCCCTCACCTCCCCGGCCCGTCGGCCTGGTTCTTCGCCACGGCTCCGCGGCCGCACCACGTGAACCCGTCGCTCGCGATTCCCTCGCTGCCGGTCGCGTTCGTCGTCACGCGGGCGCCCTCGGAGCCGTGGCCTTCCCCACTCAGCGCCCTGGAGGCGATGCCCGCGCACAGCGACGGACTCGCCCCGATGCGCATCGGCTCGCACCACGCCGTGCGCACCGGCCCCCTGCCGCTGCGCCACGCGCCGCTCGTTCCCGCGGGCCCGGCCGGCGCCGTACGCCAGACGCCGCCGCCCCGGCAGGGCGCCTCGGTCTCCGCGCACGGCGAACCGGCGAGCCCCGCCGTCGGCCGCGTCTGCGCCTGCGTCTTCCTGCTCCTGCTGCCGGGCGCGACGTACGCGCCGGCGGCGATCGCCGTGCCGCTGCGGACCCTGCTCGCCACCGCACGCGTCCCCCTTCCGACAGCGATCCCGGCGGCGACCGTCGCGACCGGCGTCGTCCCCCACCCGGCCTGCAGGGCCGCCGTCCCCGGCTGGTGAGCTCCGTGTCCGAACGCCCCAGCGCCCCCTCCACCGTCCTCGTCACGGGCGGCGCCGGCTTCATCGGCAGCCACGCCTGTGTCGAACTCCTCGACCACGGCTACGAGGTGATCGTCGTCGACGACTACTCCAACAGCAGCCCGCGCGTGTTCGCACGGGTCGAGCGGATCGCCGGCCGCTTCGTCGGCGCCGTGTACGAGCTGGACATCCGTGATCGGCGCGCCCTCTCGGCCGTATTCGACCGTCACCCAGTGGACGCCGTCGTGCACTTTGCCGCGCACAAGGCCGTGGGCGAGTCGACACGGATGCCCGTCACCTACTACGACGTCAACGTCGGCGGGACCACGGCCCTGCTCCACGTCATGGCCGAACACGGCGTGCGCAGCCTGGTGTTCGCCTCCGCCGGCTCGGTGTACGGAGAGGCGGGAGCGGCCCCCCTCGTCGAGGACACCCCGCACCGGCCGAACAATCCGTACGCGTCCTCGAAGGCCCTGTGCGAGGCGGTCCTCACCGACGTCTGCCGCACCGACCCGCGCTGGACGGTGCTGTGCCTGCGCTACTTCAACCCGGCGGGCGCGCACCCCAGCGGTCTGCTCGGCGAGGACCCGCACGGCACCCCCGACAATCTCTTCCCCTACCTCGCCCAGATCGGCATCGGCAGACGGCCCCGGCTGCGGGTGTTCGGCGCCGACTGGCCGACCCCGGACGGCACCGCGATCCGCGACTACCTGCATGTGATGGACACCGTGGAGGCGCACCGGATCGCCCTCGACCAGCTGGCCGCCAGCTCCGGCATGACGGTGTTCAACCTCGGCCGGGGGCAGGGGAGTTCGGTCCTCGAGGTGCTCGCCGCCTTCGAGCGGGCGAGCGGACGCACCATCCCCCACGAGATCACGGAGCGCCGCGCGGGCGACGTGGCCGCGCTCGTGGCGGACCCGGGCGCGGTGGCGCGCGCCTGGGGCTGGCGCCCCACGCGGGACCTGGCCGACATGTGCCGGGACGCCTGGCGCTTCCAGCAGCTCAACCCCGACGGTCTCCAGGGTGAGCCACGGCGGCCGGGCACCACCACGCAGTACGAAGGAGCGGGACCATGCGGATGACGGTCATCGGCACGGGATACGTCGGCACGGTGCACGCGGCGTGCATGGCGGACATCGGGCACGAGGTGCTCGGCGTCGACGTCGACGCCGAGCGGGTCGCGTCCCTGACGGTCGGCCACGCCCCGCTGCACGAAGAAGGCCTCGACCCGCTGCTCGCGCGCGGCGTCGCGTCCGGCCGGCTCCTGTTCTCCACGTCGCTCGCCGAGGCGGCACGCTTCGCCGACCTGCACTTCGTGTGCGTGGGCACGCCGCAGCGCCCCGACGGCGAGGGCTGCGACCTGCGCTTCGTCGACGCCGTGGTCGAGGAGCTCGGGCCGCCGCTGCGGCCGGGCTCCCTGGTCGTCGGCAAGTCGACGGTGCCGGTCGGCACGGCCGCCCGGATGCAGCGCCGCCTTGCCGAGCTCGCGCCGGACACGGAGGTGGCCTGGAACCCGGAGTTCCTCCGGGAGGGCGCCGCGGTGGCCGACACGATGCGTCCCGAGCGGCTGGTGCTCGGCACGTCCTCGGCCTGGGCGGACGAACTGCTGCGCGAGGTGTACGCGCCGATGGTGCGGGCCGGGGTTCCGGTGTTCTCCGCGGACCCGGCCACGGCCGAGCTCGTCAAGGTCGCCTCGAACGCCTTCCTCGCCACGAAGATCTCCTTCATCAACGCGATGGCCGAGGTGTGCGAGGCGGCCGGCGCCGACGTCACCGTCCTGGCCCGCGCGATGGGCGCGGACACCCGGATCGGGCCGCGCTTCCTGGAGCCGGGCCTCGGCTTCGGCGGCAGCTGCCTCCCCAAGGACATCCGCGGCTTCGCGGCCCGGGCCGAGGAGATCGGCGCCGGCCGCGCCGTCGCGTTCCTGCACGAGGTCGAACGGATCAACACCCGGCAGCGCACCCGCACCGTGGACCGGGCCCGCGCCCTGTTGGGCGGTGACTTCACCGGCCGCCGGATCGGCGTGCTCGGTGCCGCGTTCAAGCCCGGCAGCGACGACGTACGCGACTCGCCGGCCCTCACCGTCGCGGCGGCCGTCGCGGCGGAGGGCGCGACGGTCCGCGTCCACGACCCACAGGCCCTCGACAACGCCCGTTCGGTGCGCCCCGAACTGACGTACGTGCTGGACGTGCCGAAGGCATGCGAGGGCGCCGACCTGGTGCTGCATCTGACGCAGTGGCCGGAGTACCGCGTCCTGTCCCCCGCGGCCCTGGCCGCGGTCGTCCGCACCCCGCTGATCCTCGACGCCCGCAACTGCCTGGACGGGCGGGCGTGGGGTGCGGGCGGCTGGACGTTCCACGCACTCGGCCGTCCGGCACCGACCACCGGAGGTGTGTCATGAGAGTGGTGGTCACGGGAGGCGGCGGATTCCTCGGCTCCCATCTGTGCGAGGCCCTGGTGTACCGGGGCGACACCGTGTGGTGCCTGGACAACTTCTGTACCGGCGCCCCCAGCAACGTCACGCACCTGCTGCCCGAGCCGCGCTTCCGGCTCGTGTCCTGCGACGTGACCGAGCCGTTCGACGTGCCCGGCCCCGTGCACGCGGTGGCCCATCTGGCGAGCCCCGCCTCGCCGCCCGACTACCACCGGCTGCCCCTCGAGACGCTGTCGGTGGGCAGCCGGGGCACGGAGAACGCGCTGCAGTTCGCGCTGCGCCGCGGTGCCCGGTTCCTGCTGGCGTCGACGAGCGGGGCGTACGGCGACCCGGAGGTGCACCCACAGCCGGAGGACTACCGGGGTCATGTGAACCCGGTGGGTCCGCGCAGCGTCCACGACGAGGCGAAGCGGTACGCGGAGGCGCTGACGACGGCCTACCGCCGCTCGCTCGGCGCGAACACGGGCATCGTGCGGATCTTCAACACGTACGGTCCGCGGATGCGCCCGCACGACGGCCGAGTCGTCTCCACGTTCCTGCGCCAGGCCCTCACCGGACGCCCGCTCACCGTCTTCGGCGACGGCTCCCAGACCCGCGGCTTCTGCTACGTGGACGACCTGGTGCAGGGCCTGACGGCGATGCTCGACAGCTGCTCCGACGGCCCGGTGAACCTGGGCAACCCCGGTGAGTTCACGGTGTGGGAGCTGGCCGACCTGGTGCTGAAGGTGACGGGTTCGCCGTCGTCCGTCGAGTACCGGCCGCTGCCCGTGGACGATCCGTGCCGGCTCCACCCGGTCATCGACCGGGCGCGAGCGGATCTCGGCTGGAGCCCGACCGTCCCGCTTGAGGAGGGGCTGCGCCGCACGGTGGCGTGGTCCAGGTCCCGTGCGGCGGACGGGGCGGTGCCCACCGCCCGGGACCGCAGGCCCGTGCACGTGTGAGCGCGCCGCTCCGGGCTCGCCCGGAGCGGAGAACCGCGGGTCGGAGCGGTCGTGTCGCGCTGAGATGCACGTCGCGCCACGCCGTGCCTACGATCGACTCGGAGCGAGGCCCAGGATCTACTGCGTGAACGCGACCCGGTGTCCCCGACGCGGGGAGGCGTGTGTCCAGTGCTGCGAGCTCATCGGCTGATGGCCTTCTACACCGCCTTCGCGGTGGCCGTCACCGTCGTGTACGTCACCGTTCCGGCCGCGTACATGCCGGTGTGGGCGGTGATAGGCCTCTCCTCGGCGGGCGCGGTCCTCCTCGGGGTCCAACTGCACGGTCCCGCGCACCGCTGGCCCTGGTACGTGCTGGCGGGGGCGCTCCTCTCGTTCACCGTCGGCGACGCGTACTACAGCTTCCAGGTCCAGTACCTCCACGCGGCCATTCCGTTCCCGTCCCCTACGGACGGCTTCTATCTGCTGACGTACCCGCTGCTGGCGCTCGGCCTCTACGGGCTGGCGCGGTACCGGTGGGCGGGGCACGATCTGCCCGCACTGCTCGACGCGTTGCTGTTCACGGCGGGGCTCGCGCTGCCGGTGTGGGTGTTCCTCGTCCAGCCGCTGACGCGGGCCGCGAACATGACCTGGGAGCAGCGGGCGGTGAGTCTCGCGTACCCGCTCGGCGACGTGCTCGTGCTCATGCTGCTCGCGCGCCTGATCGCCGCGGGGCCGGGGACACGGGGCAACCGCTCGCTCCAGCTGCTCATGGTCGGGACCGTGGCGCTGCTCGGCGTCGACATCACGTACGGCATCCTGCGGCTGAACGGCACCTGGCAGGCGGGCACGGCGCTCGACGTGGGCTGGATCGTGTTCCACGCCGCGTGGGCGCTCGCCGCGCTGCACCCGTCGATGGCCGAACTGACGGCGCTGCGCCCGCGCGAGCCGTCGCTGCTGCCGGCCCGGCCTCGCCTGGTGATGCTGGGGCTCGCGACGCTCAGCGCTCCCGTGGTCCTGCTGCACGAGGCACTGTCCGGAGGGACGCGCGACGGCGCGGCGATCGCGGCGTTCAGCGCCCTGATGTTCCTGCTGGTGCTGCTGCGGCTCGGGGGGATGGTCGTGGCGCACCGGACGGCGGTGGCGCGCGAGCAGACCCTGCGCACGGCGACGGGGGCGCTGGTGGCGGCCCAGTCTCCGCGGGACATCGCGGCGGCCTGCGACCGGGCCGTGAGCACTCTGTTCGGGCCGGACTCCGCGCACGCCTCGGCGCTGATGCCGGCGCTGCCCGACACAGCGCACGGTCCGCAGCGCGCGGCGACGCGGATCGTGTCCGTGGCGGAGCTCGGGCCGGCTGCGGCTGCCCGGCTGCGCGGGCTGGACACGGCGCTGGCCTGCCCGATGGTGCCTCCCGACCGGCCGCCGGGAGGCGATCTCCCGGGTGTCCTGGTGGCGGCCGGGCCCCTGAAGCGGCTCACCGAGATCCAGGGCCCGCTGGAGAGCCTCGCCGCACACGCGGGCCTGGCGATGGAGCGGATCGGGCTGCGCGAGGAGGTCAGCCGCAGGGAGAACGAGGCGTACTTCCGGACGCTGGTGCGCAACACGTCGGACGTGATCCTCATCGTCGACGACGACGACACGGTCCGGTACGCGAGCCCGTCGGCGCGCGCCGTGTTCCGGGTGGAACCCACCGGTGCCGTCCTGCCCGAGCTGGTCGGGTCACGCGACCGGGAACGTGCGCGGCAGGCGCTGGAGACGCTGCGCGCGGACGGGTCGCCGGAGACGCACGACCACTGGTGGGTGACGCGGGACAGCGCACGGACGGAGGTGGAGGTGCGGTGCAGCGACCTGCGGTCCGAACCGACCGTCGCGGGCATCGTCGTGACGCTGCGCGACGTGACCGAGCAGCGCCAGCTGGAGCACGAGTTGACCCAGCGCGCCTTCCACGACGCGCTGACCGGGCTGCCCAACCGCACGCTGCTGCTGGAGCGGGTGGAGCGCGCGCTGCTGCGTGGCCGGCGCGAGCCGGCGCTGACCTGTCTGCTCTTCATCGACCTCGACGACTTCAAGATGGTCAACGACACGCTCGGGCATCCCGCGGGCGATCTGCTCCTGATGGCGGTCGGCGAGCGGCTGTCGGGGACGCTGCGGCGCACGGACACGGCGGCCCGGCTGGGCGGCGACGAGTTCGCGGTGCTGATGGAGGACGCCCACGAGCCGGTGGACGCGGAGCTGCTGGCGGCGCAGATCCTGCAGACGCTCAGCCGTCCGGTGCGTCTCCTGGAGGACTCGGTGAGCGTGTCGGCGAGCGTCGGGGTGGCCACCGCCCTGGACAGTTCGAACGCGGACGAGCTGCTGCAGCACGCCGACCTCGCGCTGTACGCGGCGAAGGCGGCGGGCAAGCGGCAGTGGCGGCGGTTCCGGCCGCCGCTGCACGAGCGGGTGGTGCGCCGGCACGAGCTGCAGGAACGGATGGCCGCGATCGTCGGCAACGGCGGATTCGCGCTGCGCTACCAGCCGGTGGTGGACCTGGCGACGGAGGAGGTGGTCGGGTTCGAGGCGCTGTTGCGCTGGCCGGATGATCCGCGCGGCACGGTGCCCACGGAGCTGTTCGTCGCCCTGGCCGAGGAGACGGGGCAGATCGCGTCGCTGGGTGCGTGGGTGCTGCGCAACGCGGCGGCGGGCGCGGCCGGGCTGCAGGCGTCGGCCTCGGGTCCGGCGCCGTACATCAGTGTGAACGTGTCGGCGCGGCAGTTCCGTGAGGCGGACTTCGTGGACCAGGTACGGGCGGCACTCCACACCCCCGGGCTGCGGCCCGGGTCGCTCCAGCTGGAGTTGACGGAGACCGTGTTGATGCGGCGGGACAAGCAGATCGACTCGGTGGTGCAGGCGGTGAAGGATCTCGGGGTGCGGATCGCCGTGGACGACTTCGGCACGGGCTTCTCGGGGCTGCGCTATCTGCGGGAGTTCCCCGTCGACGTCCTGAAGATCGACAAGTCGTACATCGACGACATCACCGCGGACGCGCGGCAGTTCGCCCTGGTGGAGGGCATCGTGCGGATCGCGGACACCCTCGGCCTCGATGTCATCGCGGAGGGCATCGAGACACCGGAGCAGTGGGCGATGCTGACCGCGATGGACTGCCGGTTCGGCCAGGGCTTCCTCTTCTCGCGGCCGCTGGTGTCCGATCAGGCCGCCGCCCTGCTCGAGGGCCCGCCGCCGGGGCGCGGGCCCTGAGCCGTCCGCACCGCGTCGAAGAGCGTCAGGGCGGTGCCGACGAGCGCGAGGTGGGCGGCGGCGCTCGGGGCGTTGCCGAGGGGGATGCCGGTGCCGGGGTCCCAGCGTTCGGCGAACAGGCCTACGTCGTTGCGGGCGGCGAGGATCCGCTCGAACGCGGCCACCGCGGCGGTCCGCCGTCCCGCCTCCGCGAGGACGCGGACCCGCAGCAGCGCGTCGGTGACGGCGGGCGCGGGGTCGTCGTGCGCGGCGGCGAGGGCGCGGCGCACCCGGGGGTCGGCGGCGGGCAGCAGTCCGGCCTCCGACATCAGCAGGGTGATGCGGGGCGGCAGCCGGGGCGCGGCGACCAGGCGGCGGCGGATCGTGTCGCGCAGGACGGCGCTGTCCGCGTCGACGGCGCGGCCGAGCCGGCCGGCGATGCGCAGGCCTCGGTCGAGCGCCACCCACGTCATGAGGTCGGCGGCGCCCGGCGGGGGCGCGGCGGTCCACAGGAGCCCGGCGTGCCGGGTCAGCTCGGCCGCGAGCCGCCCGGAGTCGAGGCCGCCGGTCAGGCCCGCGCACAGGGCGAGGTGCAGGGCATCGAGGACCTCGCCGTGCGCGGCCGTGCGCAGCGCGCCGGCGGGGTCGGTGCCGAAGCGCACGGGGCGGTCCGGCGGCCGCCCGGGGAACCAGGGCGCGGCAACGCTGCGCAGCCCACGCTCTCCGGCGGGCCCGTAGACGTCCTGGAGTGCGGCGGGGTCGCCGGCGGTGGTGCGCAGCAGCCAGTCGACGCGGTGGGCGGCCTCGGCGCGCAGGCCGCAGCGCATCAGGGTGGCGAGGGCGGGGCGCAGGCCGTCGAGGCGGCAGACACGGCCGTCGCCGTCGTGGGCGCCGTCGGGGCCGTGCGGGAGGGAGGTGGTGGGGGCGGCGAGGACGGCGCCGGTGGGGGCGTGGGTGAGCGCCTTCCAGGTGATCAGGGAGCGCAGGACGGCGGGGCGCCAGGGTCCGTCGTAGGTGCAGTGGGCGGCCCAGCGGCGCCAGAAGGCGAGGGTCTCCTTGAGCTGGGTGCCGGCGGGTACGGCGAGTTCGGGCGGGGGTTCGGTCAGGTGCGAGGGGGCCCAGACGAGGGTGACGGCGCAGCGCTGGCCGGGGGTGAGGGCGGCGTCGAAGCCGAGGGTGGCGCCGGCCGGGTCGGGGGTCTCGCGGACCGGGCCGTCGGCGCGTGTCCATACGGCGTCGGGTCCGGCGAGCGCGACGGTGCACGGGTCGTGGCGCAGCATCCAGGGGACGACGCGCCCCTGGTGGAAGCGGAGCCGCAGCAGGCCGTGGACGGGCACGGTGCCGGTGAGGCCCTCGACGCAGCGGATCAGGCAGGGGCGGGTGGCCCGCGGGGGCATGAAGTCGGTGATCCGGACGGCGCCGTCGGGGGTCCGCCAGACCGTGTCGAGGACGAGGCTGTCGGGCCGGTAGGCGCGCTCGGCGCGGGCCCGCGGGTCGCGGGGAGCCAGCCGCCACACGCCGTGGTCCGGGGTGCCGAGAAGCGCGGCGCAGGCGGCGGGCGAGTCGAAGCGGGGCAGGCAGAGCCAGTCGACGGACCCGTCGCCGCCGACCAGCGCGGCGGTCTCCAGGTCCCCGAGGAGGGCGTGGTCCGCGATCTGGAGGTCCATGATCGAAACTACGCCGTCGTACACGAGCCGCACTTCCAGGATAGGCTCATATGTCCGCATTGCGAGCCCCTCGCGGGGTGCGCTCCACGGGACGCGAAAAGCACGACCGACGACAGAAGCACCACCGACGACGGACTGGAACTGCCGATGCGCGCTCGTCACCTCACGGCGGCCACCACGGCCGCCCTCGCCCTGGCCGCCCTCACCGTCCCGGCCGCGTCGGCCTCGACGCGGGCGGCCCCCGCCGCGGATCTCCCGCGCTGCGCCGAGAAGGACCTGACGCTGCGGGCCGACCCGTCCGACGACGACGGCGACGTGCTCGAACTGCGCCTGCGCAACGACTCGGGGAAGGCCTGCCTGGTCGACCGGGTCCCGACCGTCACGTACGGGGATCTCGACGGGGCGGCGCTGCCGCTGCCCGCCGTGCCGCACGCGGGGCGCACGCTCGCCGCGCACGGCACCGTCTACGCGGCCGTCCGCTCGGTGTCGGACTCGGACGACGCCGGGAAGGAGGTGCGGACCGTCATGTACGTGACGGTGGCCGCCGTGCCCGATCACGACGGCAGCCGCTTCCAGGCGCTGACGCTCGGGGCGCCGGCCGGGGTGCGGGTCTGGGAGCCGATGACGACGCTGTGGCAGCCCTCGGCGAAGCAGGCGGCGAAGGTGCTCTACGAACAGACGACGGGCCGGAGTCAGTTCGAAGCCTGACTCCGGCCCGCTCGCCGTCACCCCCCGCCGTACGGTCAGTGGTCACGCCCCGTGAGCCACACGACCAGGCCCAGGGCGGCCAGCCCCGCGCCGAGAGCCGCGATCCCGGTCCAGCCGGCCACCGCCCAGACGACCGCGGCGAGGGCCGAGCCGGTGGCGCCGCCGAAGAAGAAGGACGTGGAGAAGGCCGAGTTGACGCGGCTGCGGGCCTCGGGGCGCAGTCCGTAGATGACGGTCTGGCTGCTGTTGAGGACGGCCTGCTGGCCGATGTTCAGGGCGATGACGCCGACGACGAGCCAGATCAGCGAGTGGGCACCGAAGTAGAGGGCCGGCCAGCCGAGGAGCAGCAGGGCGACGGCGGTGCCGGTGACCAGGGAGACCCGGCCGCGGTCGGCGAGCCGCGCGGCGAAGGTCATGGTGAGCACACCCACGGCCCCGATCAGCCCGAACAGTCCGATCGCGGGCGCCGACCAGTGGTACGGGGCGCCGCTGAGCAGGAAGGTGATGGCGGTGAGCTGCACGCTGTACGAGGCGAAGGACAGGCCGCCGAGCAGGGCCCGCCGGCGCAGCACCGGCTCCTCGCGGAGAAGGGCGAGGGTGGAGCGGAGCAGGGCCGGGTAGCGCAGGTCGGTGCTGTCGAACAGGCGCGGCACGTACCGGTGCAGGACGACGGCCATCCCGGCCATGAGCACGGCGAGCACCCAGTACGCGGTGCGCCAGCCGCCGATTCCGGACAGACCACCGGCTGCGGTGCGGGCCAGCAGACCGCCCAGCAGCACCCCTGACATCACCGTGGCGACAGCCCTGCCGCGGGTCTCCGCGGTGGCGAGGGCGGCGGCGTGGGCGACGAGGACCTGGGCGCCGACCGAGGTGAGGGCCGTCAGGATCGTGCTCGCGAGGAGCACGGGGCCGCTCGGGGCGAGCGCGGAGACGGTGAGGAAGAGGGCGGTGGCCGAGAAGAGCGTGACCGCGAGGCGCCGCCGGTCGAGCACGTCGCCGAGCGGGATGATCAGCATCAGACCGAGCGCGTACCCCGCCTGCGCGGCGGTGACGACGAGGCCGGTGAGCACGCTGCCGAGGCCCAGGTCGCGGGAGATGAGGTCGAGCAGGGGCTGCGCGACGTAGTTCCCGGCGCAGGACAGGCCGGTGGCGACGGCCATGAGGAGCAGCAGGCTGCGGCGCGGTCCGGCGTGCTTCTCCTGGAGCGCGGTGCCGGGGGTGCCGGCGGGGCTTGCGGTGCGAAGCTCTGTCTGTGTCATGCCAGGAAGACTGCTCCCGCACCCACCTATGAGTCCAACACATCCTTGTCATCCGAACGATCGCGGATCACGATGGATCCATGGAGCTGCAGCAGTTGCGCTATGTCGTCGCCGTCGCCGAGACCGGCGGGTTCACCCGGGCCGCCGAGCGGTGCCTGGTCGTGCAGTCGGCGCTCAGCCATCAGATCGCCAAGCTGGAGAAGGAGTTGGGGGCGCGGCTCTTCGAGCGGACCAGCCGGCGGGTACGGCTGACGGCCGCGGGCGAGGCCTTCCTGCCGGCCGCCCGGCAGGCCCTGGAGGCGGCGGAGCGGGCCCGCGCCGAAGTGGCCGCGGCCTCCGGGGAGATCCGCGGCCGGCTCGCCGTCGGCGCGATCGCCACCGTCACGGCGGTGGACGTGCCGGATCTGATGCGCACCTTCCACGACCGCTATCCGCAGGTCAGGCTGAAGCTGATCGACGGCATGAGCGAGACGCTGGCGGACACCGTGCGCGAAGGAGGACTGGACCTCGCGATCCTCGGCGTACCGCCCTCGTTCCGTACGGACCGGCCCGGACTCGGCACCCGGACGCTCGCCGTCGACCACCATGTGGCGGTCATGGCACCCGGGCATCCGCTGGCCCGGATCCGGCGCGGCACCGTGCTGCCGCTGGAGCGCCTGGCGGACGAGGCGTTCGTGGACTTCCCGGCGGGCAGCGCGGCGCGGGCGCAGACCGACGAGGCGTTCCAGGCGGCCGGACTGCACCGCGAAGTGGCGTTCGAGGCCCGGTTCCTGGGCTTCCTGGCCGATCTGGTGCGGGGCGGGCTCGGCATCTCGCTGCTGCCGTCCCGGCTCGTCCCGCGCCTGCCGGGGCTCACGGCGGTGCCGGTGCGCGGCGGCCCCGTGCGCGAGGAGCGGCTCGTGTGGAACGAGGCGCGCCGCTCCCCCGCCGCGGCCGCGTTCCTGGACATGGTGACCGCGCCGGAGTGACCGCGCGGCCCCGACTCGCCTGCGCACAGGGCGCGTTCCTCGCCGATGGGCCCCTTCGCCGGGCCCGTTGCCGATAGCGTGGGACGGGATCGGTCCCGTCGTCGCCCGCACGGAGTGAGCCCTTCCATGAACCGCAGTTCCGGTCCCCGCACCCCGGGCGACCTGCCCGCCGAGGCCACCAGTTTCGTCGGCCGGCGGCTCGAACTGGCGCAGGTGTCCGAGCTGTTGACCCGGGCCCGGCTCGTCACGCTCACCGGCCCCGGGGGCGTCGGCAAGACCCGTACGGCGGTGCGCGCGGCGCACGAGGCGCGCGGCGCGTTCTCGTCCGGTGTTCGGATGGTCGAGCTGTCCGCGCTGCGCGACCCGGAGCTGCTCGCCAACACGGTGGCCGCCGCGCTCGACCTGCCCGAGCAGACCGCGCGGCCCGCGCTCGAGGTGGTCGCCGACCATCTGGAGGACCGGGAGCTGCTGTTGCTGCTGGACACCTGCGAGCACCTGGTCGACGCGTGCGCGGTGCTCTGCGACGAACTGCTGCGCGCCGCGCCCCGGCTGCGCATCGTGGCCACCAGCCGGCAGCCCCTGGACGTGCCGGGCGAGCACGTCCTCGCGATCGGCCCGCTGGGCGTGCCGGAGGCGGCCGCGCCGCGGGACGGGGAGGAGTGCGACGCGGTGCGCCTGTTCGCGGACCGCGCCTCGGCGGCCGTGGCCGGGTTCACGGTCGGCGACGACAACCGCTCGGACGTGCTCGCCCTGTGCCGCCGGCTCGACGGCATCCCGCTGGCCATCGAACTCGCCGTGTCCCGGCTGCGGGCGGTGTCCCTGGACGAGATGCTCACCCGGCTCGACGACCGGTTCCGGCTGCTGACGGGCGGGCGCCGCACCTCGGTGCCGCGGCACCAGACCCTGCGTACGGCGATCGGCTGGAGCCACGACCTGTCGACCGAGCCGGAGCGGCTGCTGTGGGCCCGGCTGTCCGTGTTCGCGGGCGAACTGAGCCTGGAGGCGGCCGAGTCGGTGTGCGCCGACGACCGGGCCCTGCCGGTGGACGACGTCCTCACCTCGCTCATCGCCCTCGTCGAGAAGTCGGTCGTCGTCCGCGTCGAGACCCCCGAGGGCACCCGGTACCGGATGCTCGACACCATCCGCGAGTACGGCCTGGAGCGGCTCGCCGCGTCGGGCGACGAGGAGCGCACCCGCTGCCGGCACCTCGCGTACTTCCTGGACGTGGCGCGCGCATTCGACGAGGAGTGGACCGGGGACTCGCAGATCCCGCTGCTGCGCGCCCTGGTCCGCGACCGGGCGAACGTCCGGGTCGCGCTGGAGTACTGCGTGACCACGCCCCGGCTGCACGGCCGGGGCCTGGAGATGGCGACGGCCCTGTGGGGCTACTGGCACGCCACCGGCCTGCTGACCGAGGGCCGGTACTGGCTGCGGCGCACCCTGGACGGCTGCCGGGACGAGACCCCGACCCGGGTCAAGGCACTCTGGCTGACCAGCTGGTACATGGACATCCAGGGCGAGCGCGGGGGCAACGAGGAGCTGCTCGCGGAGGCCGAGCGGATCGCCGCCCGCATCGAGGACCGCATCGGCGCCGCGTGGACGCTCGCGTTCCAGGCGCACCGCCGGTACTTCCTGGGCCGCATGGAGGGCTGCGCCGCGGACTTCGAGGAGGCCCGCACCCGGATGACGGCCCTCGGCGACGACACGGGCCTGCGCATGCTCGGCTTCTACGGCGGCCTGATGCTGATCCTCTCCGGGGAGCACCAGCGGGGGATCGACTGGTGCGACGACTCGCTGGCCCGGGGTGCCGCACAGCCCGCGGAGCAGTGGGCGCGCAGTTGGGCGCTGTGGGTCAAGAGTGTCGGGCTGTGGCTCAGGGGCGAGCACGAGGCGGCGGTGGAGTGCGCGCGGGACGGGCTGCGGGCGAAGGCCGCGCTGCACGATCTGATGGGGCTCGCGCACTTCCTGGAGGGTCTCGCCTGGCACGCGGCGCGACTGCGGCACTTCGAGCGGGTGGCCCTGCTCCAGGGCGCGGCGGACGCGCTGTGGCGCAGGGCCGCGAAGGAGGCCCGGTTCGGCATCCCCGTCCTGCACGAGCTGCACGGGGACGCCGCGGGGCCGGCCCGGGCGGCGCTCGGCGCCGACGGATACCACGACGCGTTCACCGAGGGCGCCGGTCTGCCGCTCGACACGGTGGTGGACCTAGCGCTGGACGACGAGTCGGCGGCGCCCGACGTGCCGGTGCCGCGCTCGGGTCCGGCGGACGGGCTCACGCCGCGCGAGCGGCAGGTCGCGGCGCTGGTCAGCGAGGGCCTGACGAACCGTGAGATCGCGGCGCGGCTCGTGGTGTCGAAGCGGACCGTCGACTCGCACGTCGAGCACATCCTGACCAAGCTCGGCTTCACCTCCCGCTCCCAGATCGCGGCCCTGCACACGGACGCCGCCTCCCGTGCGCGCACGGGCGAGGCGCCTCCGACGCGTGCCGCCACACCCCGCGCCACCGCGCCGCGCGCTCCGTCGGCCGTGCCGAAGGTCTGACGTTCACGCGGAACCACGCCACGCCGCCGCCGCTTCCATGGTCTCCGGCACGGGCCGTCGTGCCGTACAGCGCAGGACGAGCACCCCGCTGGCGGCGACGAACACCGAGGCAGCCGTGGCGCGCGCTCTGTCGGCCGCACCCAAGGCCTGACACTCACACGGAACCGCACGACACCTCCACCGCCCCCGAAGTCACCGGAACGGGCGGTCGTGCCGTCCGGCGCAGGAGGAGCGCCGCACCGGCGGCGACGAACGCATGCCGAGGCAGCCGTGGCGCGCACCGCCCAAGCCGCGCACCCCGTCGGCCGGGCCAAAGGCCTGACACTCACACGGAACCACGCGACACCTCCGCCCCCCGAAGTCACCGGCACGGGCCGTCGTGCCGCACGGCGCAGGAGGAGCGCCGCGCCGGCGGCGACGAACACCGAGGCAGCCGTGGCGCGCACGCATCGCCCGCGCCGCGCACCCCGTCGAACCGCACCCAAGGCCTGACACTCACGCGGAACCGCGCGACACCTCCGCCACCCCCGAAGTCACCGGCACGGACGGTCGTGCCGTACGGCGCAGGAGGAGCGACGCGCCGGCGGCGACGAATGCCGAGGCGGCGGCGACGTACCAGCCGTGGCGGAACGCGTCGAGCGCGGCCGAGGCCGTGGCGGGCTGTCCGAGCAGGGTCACGGTGACGGCGACGCCGAGGACCGAACCGGTCTGCCGCGCCATGGTGGTGACGGCGGATCCGGTGGCGAAGCGGTCCGGCGGCAGCGCCGCGGCGGCGGCCCCGACCAGGGTCGGCAGGGCGAGTCCGACGCCGATGCCGGTGACGAGCATGCCGGGCAGCAGTCCGGTGGCGTAGTGCGGGGCGGGGTCGGCGCTCAGCGCCCACCACACGAGTCCGAGCCCGAGCAGCACACAGCCGAGCGCGGCGGTGCGGCCCGCCCCGATCCGGCGCACCAGCGGCCCCGAGCTCAGAGCGAGCACGGGCACGACGAGCGGGCCGGGGGCGATGGCGAGGCCGGTGCGGATCGCCGAGTAGCCCCACACCTGGCGGCACCACAGGACCGAGGTGAGCAGCAGGCCCGCGAACGCCACGGTGAACAGCAGCGCGGCGCAGGTCGCGACCGAGAACGCGGGGATGCGGAGCAGCGGCAGTTCGATCACCGGCGCCGGATGGCGGGCCGAGCGCCACCAGAACGCGGCGGCAAGCAGCACGGCGGCCGCGAGGGCGCCGATGGTGCGGCCCGAACTCCAGCCCCAGACATCCGACTTGACGAGTCCGAGGGCGAGGACGCCGATCGCGCCGGTGAGCAGGACGGCGCCGGCTAGGTCGGGCAGCGGGCCGCTGCGGTCCGGCCGGTCGGCGGGCAGCAGCCGCGCACCGAGCAGCAGTCCGGCCACCCCGACCGGCACGTTCACCAGGAACACCCACCGCCAGTCGAGCTCGACCAGCAGGCCTCCGGCGACGGGGCCGAGCCCGGCGGCGATCCCGCCGATCGCCGCCCAGCCGCGCACGGCCCGGGTGCGGCGCTCGGCGGGCGTGGCGACGAGCAGCAGCGCGAGGGAGGTGGGCATGAGGGCGGCGGCGCCGGCGGCCTGGAGGGCGCGCGCGGCGCTGAGCCAGCCGACGCCCGGGGCGAGCGCGCACAGCGCGGACGCGAGGGTGAACACGGCGAGCCCGAGCAGGAATCCGCGCCGGTGACCGAACCGGTCGGCGAGACGCCCGGCGGGCACGAGCAGCGCGGCGAACACGATCGCGTACGCGTTGAGGACCCAGGACAGGGAGGCGAGCGAGGCGCCGTCGAAGGAGGCGCCGAGCGCGGGCACGGCCACGTTGACGACGAAGAGGTCCAGGTTCACGACGAAGACGCCGACGGAGACGATCCAGGCGGTGGCGCGCGCCGACGGTCCGGAGCGGACGAGTGGGTTTGATATTCCAACGGACATGGGCGTGAAGGTAGCGGTCGCAAGCGCCCCCTGACAACCACGGCTTGAAATCGATCACGGGTTTGGCCGGAGCGAACAAGATCATCGAGACTGCGCCCCATGCGATACGGCGTGAATCTCCTCAACTTCGGCTCCGGCACGACCCCCGAGAGCCTCGTCCGGCAGGCCACGGACGCGCGTGACCTCGGCTTCACCTTCGCGATGATCTCGGACCACATCGCGGTGACCCCGGACGTGCACGCGGTCTACCCGGCCCCCTTCTACGACCAGTTCGTCCTCGCGGCTCATCTCGCGGGCCGGGTGCCTGGCCTGACGCTCGGCACGACCATCACCGTGATCCCCTACCGGCACCCGCTGCAGACCGCGCGACTCGCCGCCAACATCGACCAGTTGAACGAGGGCCGCTTCATCCTCGGCGCGGGCGTCGGCTGGTCGGCCGCCGAGTACGAGGTGCTCGGCGTGCCGTTCGCGGAGCGCGGGGCCATCACCGACGAGTACCTGACCGCGATCCGGGCCGCCTGGACGCAGGACCCGTGCAGCTTCGAGGGCCGCTACGTCTCCTTCGAGGACGTCCGCACGGCACCCGCGCCGGCCACCGCCCCGCACGTCCCGGTCTGGGTCGGCGGCGACTCCCCGGCCGCGCTGCGCCGGGCCGGGCGCCTCGGCGAGGCCTGGCATCCGTTCCGGGCCACGCGGGCCGCGCTGGAGCGGCAGCTGCCGCGGCTCGCCGAGGAGGCGGAGCGGGCGGGGCGCGCGGTGCCGGAGTTCGCGCCGCGCGTCCAGATCGTGGTCGCGGACGTGCCCGACACCGAGGACCGGCCGCTCGGCCACGGCAGCGTCGACCAGATCCGGGCCGACGTCGCGACCCTGGCCGAACTCGGCGCCCGGCACATCCTGTTCGACACCTACCCCGGCGACCCCGCCCTGTGGCAGGGCCCGGACGAGGACCGCCGGATCCTGGAGCTCCTCAGGGACAAGGTCCTGGCGCCCGCCGAACTGTAGGCACCACCGGACCGGGGCCGACGCGTCCGACACGGCGTAGCCGTCCCTACGCCGTTCGACGCAGCCGGGGCCATACACCTCACCAGGGCGGCATACGCCAGGATCGGCCACTCGTTCGACCAGGACCCACGGAAGACGCGTCCTGGAGGACTCGGGCATATGTCAGAAGCACCACCGCATCGTGTATGGCCAAATCCCTTACGGGGTCCCGCACCCTGTGCCAGAGTCTTAACCGGTCCTTCCGTCCGCCTCGGCCTTCTGCGCCTGCATCGGAGTTCGTCATGTCCCCCCATGTCTTCGCGGACCGCCCCGCCGGCCAGTCGCCGGAGCGTGGCACCGTCGACGCGCTGATCTCGCAGACTCGCCGTCTGCTCGGCGACGTCGACGCGGTGCGCCGTGACACCGTGGGCGACGCCACCGACGCCGCCGACCCCGAGGCGCGCTGGCAGCGCGCCCTGTACGAGCTGGCCGTGCACCAACTCAGCGATCTCGACAAGCACTTGGCGCAACTGCGCGAGGGCCCGGCGGGCGCCCGCGACGGACGGCCCGCCCAGCGGGCCGCGGGCTCCCTGCTCAGCCGGGTCGGCAGCGCCGAGTGGGATCTGCTGACCGACGAGGCCAGCTGGTCCGAGGAGTTCTTCCAGATCCTCGGCCGCGACCCGTCCGTGCCCGCCCTCACGCTCGACGAGCTGCCCTCCGTGGTGCACACCGACGACCAGCCGAAGCTGACCTCGATGGTCACCGACTGCCTGATCGACGGGAAGCCGATCGACGGCGAGTTCCGTGTCGTGCGTCCGGACGGTTCGGTGCGCACGGTGCACATGATGGGCGAGCCCGTGCTCGACGCCGACGGTGCGACCGCCTCCATGTGGGCGGTCGTCCGGGACGTGAGCGAGCTGCGCCGCAGCCAGCGCACGGTACGCGAGACCCGTGACTCGCTCCGGCGCCGACCCGTCGCGCAGCCCGCCCCGCAGGAGGCCGCGCCCCCCGCGTGGCGCGGCTCGCTCCAGGTCCCGCCCTCCTCCGCCGGGACACCCGGCGGACTCGGTATCGCCGCGCTGCGCCTCCCCGCCGCGACCGGCGCACCCTCGGGCGGCGACTGGTACGACGCGCTCGAACTGGCCGACGGTGCCACGCTGTTGACCGTCGGCGATCTGTCGGGGCACGGCCCCTCCGTCACCTCGACCGTGGCGATGCTGCTCGGCGCCGCCCGCGGCATGGCCCTGTGCGGTACGGATCCCGCCGGGCTGCTGTCCCGGCTGAACCACCTCCTCGACGTCCCCGCCCAGCCGCGGCTGGGCAGCGCTCTGTGCTGCCGGTACGACCCGGTGGCCCGGGTGCTGTCCTGGGCCTCGGCCGGCCACCCCGCCCCGCTGCTGTTCCGCGACGGGGCCGGGCGCGCCCTCACGCCTCCGGCGGGCTCGCCCCTGGGCGCCCCGGCCGGCACGGCGTACGGGCAGGCCGAGGAGACCCTGCGCGCCGGTGATCTGCTGCTACTGGGCACCGACGGCCTGGTGCCACGCCGCGGGGCCACCGCGACGGCGGGCCGACTGCTCGCCCTGGCCCCGCGACTCACCGCCGCCCGGGACCCGCAGGAGTGCCTGCGTGTGGTCTCGGACGAGCTCGGCGGGGACGAGCGGGAGAACGACGGCTGCGTCCTGGTCGCCCGGGTCAATTAGTGCAGTGAGTGATCGTCGCCGGGAGCGGTTGCCCCCGTACGTGACTGCGCCTGGTGCCTGACTACGCCTGGAGCCTCTTCCCCGGGGTCCGGGGCAGCGCCAGCTTGATTTCCTCGCGCAGGTCCTCGATCTTCGGGTAGTCCGCGTAGTGCCCGGTCAGCCGGTACATCTCGCGGAGCCGGTCCCAGGTGCGGTGCGAGGAGTTCGACCCCATCGAGGAGAGCGCCAGACGTGCGTAGCGGTCCGCCTGTTCGGGATCGTCCGCGATGAAGCAGGCCGAGGCCAGGGACAGATGGTCGAAGATCTTCGACCGGTCACGGCCGCCGGCCCGCAGGGCCAGGGCCTCGTGGGCGTGCCGCTGCGCGATGACGGCGGCACCGGGCTCGTGCTCGGCGAGGGTGCGGTACGCCAGGGCCTGCATCCCGTGCAGGTCCGCCTCGTCGAACATCTGCATCCAGCTGGGCGGCGGCACATCGCCCTTGTCGGAGACGAAGAGGTCCTCCGCCTGACCGAGGGTGCGGCGCATCGCCTGGCCCTTGCCCATGGAGGCCTGGGCCCAGGCTTCGATGGTGAACAGCATCGCCCTGGTCCGCGGCAGCACCTCGTCGCCGGAGCCGGACTTGGCGAGCTTCATCAGGTCGAGCGCGTCGTCGGGCCGGCCCAGATGCACCATCTGGCGCGCCGCTCTGGACAGGGCCTCACCGGCGCGCGGCCGGTCCCCGCCCTCGCGCGCGGCGTGCGCGGCGATGACGAAGTACTTCTGGGCCGTGGGCTCCAGGCCGACGTCGTGCGACATCCAGCCCGCGAGGACGGCGAGATTGGCGGCGACACCCCAAAGGCGCCGCTGCAGATGGTCGGGATGACGGTAGGAGAGCATCCCACCGACTTCGTTGAGCTGGCCCACCACCGCCTTGCGCTGGAGGCCGCCGCCCCGGGAGGCGTCCCAGGCCCGGAACACCTCTACGGAACGCTCCAGTTCCTCGATCTCCTGCGACCCGATGGGGGCGGCCTCGTAGCGGTCGAACCCAGCGGGGTCGGCGTGCAGGGGATCGGTGGTCCTGGGGGCGTCGGCCGCGAGGGCCGGGTCGGCGTGCAGCCAGTCGTGCATGGCGGTGCTGAGTGCGGATCCTGCGGCGAGCGCGGCACCCGCGCCCACCAAGCCGCGTCGGTTGAGCATGAGGTCCATTCCCGTGAATTCGGTGAGGACCGCAGCTGTCCGTTCGGGCGCCCACGGCACTCCGTCGGGCCCCTGTCGTTCCAGGCTCCCGCCGCCCTGCCGTTTCCCCACGCGCCCGTGCCGGACGAGACCGAGATCCTCGATGGTCACGACACGGCCGAGTCGCTCGGTGAACAGCGCCGCCAGCACCCGGGGCACCGGATCGCGCGGGATCTCTCCCATGTCGATCCACCGCCTCACCCGCGAAGTGTCCGTCGCCAGCTGCGGGTGGCCCATGGCCGCCGCCTGCCGGTTGACGAGTCTCGCGAGTTCACCCTTGGACCAGCCGGCCAGGCCGAACAGGTCGTTCAGGCGGGAGTTGGGTTGTCCGCTCACGTAAGCCCCCAGGTTCTCGGCTGCAATCGACAGTAGCCCTCTGTCAGTTGCAGAGCGACTATTCGCCAGGGTTCGCCAGGGTGCGCCAGCTGCCACGCTCGTAGCCCTCGGGTGTCAGGTAGGAATGCGCCACCCCGACCCGGTCACCGCAGGGCATTCCCCAGGGTGATCCGAAGGGGCCGGGTGGGGCGGCGCAGCAACTCGTCGGCACACGAAGGGATCTGTTTCGCCCATGTACGCAGCATCGTCCTCCGTGTCCGCCCCGCCTCGGCCGCTGCGCTCCGCCCGCCCGGCGGTGGCGGGCAGCGGCCCGTACCTCGACCCCGCGCGGCCCGCGGCCCCGACGCTCAACGGCATCGGCCGGCCGCGTCGCGCCCCGGGGGCGGGTACCCAACCGCTCAGCGGGAGACTCGACTTGTCCGGCCCCCAGGGCGACCGGCTGCGCACGGCGATCGCCTCGGTGCACCGCATCTGCCCGGAGTTCCATCCGGTCCAGGTGCTGCGCCGCAGCCAGCGGTCCGTGCTGCTGGTCGGCACGACCGGACGCAGCACCGCGGTCGCGAAGTGTTTAGTCGACCACTCCCCCGCGTGGGCCGAGCAGGTGCGGCACGAAATAGCCGCATACCGTTCGTTCGTCCGGCACCGGCCCCCTGTGCGGGTGCCGCGGCTGATCGCCGCGGACCCCGACAACGGGACGCTGGTGATCGAGCGGATGCCCGGCCGGCCTGCGGCTCTGCAGCGCCACCCGGTCGAGGCACCGCCGCGGGCGGACGTACGGGCCGCGCTCGGCGCGATCTGCCGGCTGAACCAGTGGCGGCCCCCGGCGGGCACGTTCGGGGCGCCCCTGGACTACGCGGAGCGGATCAACCGGTTCCATGACCTCGGTCTGCTGACCGACCGGGACATGGGTGACCTGCAGAAGCTCCTGCACGGCATCGCGCACACCTCGGGCCGCGCGGGCATGGGCCAGTTCTGTCACGGCGACGCCCTGCTGTCGAACGTGCTGCTGTCCCCCGCCGGTCCGGTGCTGGTGGACTGGGAGCACGCGGGCTGGTACCTGCCGGGCTACGACCTGGCGACGCTGTGGGCGGTCCTCGGTGACGCCCCCGTGGCGCGCCGGCAGATCAGCCAGCTCGCCCAGTCCGGCGGTCCGGCGGCCCGCGACGCCTTCCTGGTCAACCTGATGCTCGTCCTGACCCGGGAGATCCGCACCTACGAGACGGCCGTGCAGCGCTCGCTGCAGGAGCCGGCCCCGGCGACGCCGGGACAGGCCCCGGCCGGTGCCGTGCCGTCCGGTGAGGAGCAGCGGCTGCTGCTGCGCCGACTGCACGACGACTGCAACATGGCGCGGAAGGCGGTGCGCGCGGCCGTCGGCACGCGCTGACGATGGAAAGGATCCGCGGGGGGGGGGGGGGGGGGGGGGGGGGGGGGGGCGGGGGGGGCGCGGGCGGGCGGCCGGGGGGGGCCGGGGGGGGGCGCCGCCGGCCGCCCCCCCCCCCCCCCCCCCCCCCCCCCCCCCCCCCCCCCCCCCCCCCCCCCCCCCCCCCCCCCCCCGCGGATCCTTTCCATCGTTCTCCCCTTGGTCCTCCCATTGGTCCACTCCACTGACGCGTCGCAGGCGGCCGCACCACCGCGCGGGAAAACCGGCCCAAGAGGTCGGCCACACGCCCGCTGACATGGGAAATCCCTGGAAACTCCGTTGCCCGTCGGATGATTGACGGATCGTCGGGGAGCCGATACCACTGACCACGATCGGCCCCGCACGCATCGCGCACCATCCCGGCTCCGTCGTTCCCAGGAGGCACCGTTGCATCGTTCTCCCCGTTCCCTCACCGGTCGTGTTGCGCGCGTCAGGGCGGCGGGCACGCTCGCGACGGCGGGGCTGCTGCTCCCGCTGCTCGGGGCGGCGCCCCCGCAGGACGCCGGGGCACCGGCCGCGGCGGACCAGAAGCTGCAGGGCGTGTTCGCGTCGGCCGCGGCCGAGTACCACGTACCGCAGAGCGTGCTGCTCGGCGTCTCGTACCTGCAGTCGCGCTGGGACACGCACGCCGGCGCGCCGAGTGTCTCCGGCGGCTACGGCCCCATGCATCTGACGGACGCGCGTACGGCGCTGGCCCGCACGGTGCGCTACGACCATGCCGAGGGCGACGCCCGCGGTGACGATGCGCGTGCCCCGCTGAAGGCGACACCGGCGCTGCCGGAGGGCGGCGAGCTGCCGGCCCGGCTCACCACGCTGGTCCGGGCGTCGGAGCTGTCCGGGATCCCGGCCGAGCAGCTGCGCAGCGACCCGGCGGCGAACGTGCGGGGCGGCGCGGCTCTGCTCGCCGCCGCGCAGAAGCGGCTCGGCGAACCGCTCACGTCCGAGCCGTCCGACTGGTTCGGCGCGGTCGCCACGTTCTCCGGCGCGGACGACGCGGCGAGTGCTGCGACGTACGCCGACGATGTCTTCGCGGTGATCCGTGACGGTGAGCGGCGCACCAACGACGCGGGGCAGGACCTCGCGCTCATCGCCGACCCGGCGGCCGAGCCGCAGCCCGGGCAGCTGACCCGGGCGGGCCTGCGCAGGGCGGACGCGGACGGGGCGGAGTGCCCGCGGACGGTGTCCTGCGAGTGGATCCCGGCGCCGTACGAGGAGTTCGGCGACGGCGACTACGGCAACCACGATCTCGCGGACCGCCCGAAGGACCAGAGCATCGACTACATCGTCATCCACGACACGGAGGCGACGTGGGAGCAGACGCTGAAGCTGGTCCAGGACAAGACGTATCTGGCCTGGCACTACTCGCTGCGCTCGACCGACGGGCACATCGTGCAGTCGGTGAAGGCGAAGGACGTCGGCTGGCACGCGGGCAACTGGTACATGAACGCGAAGTCGGTCGGTCTGGAGCACGAGGGTTTCCTCGCGCAGCCCGACTCCTGGTACACGGAGGCGATGTACCGCTCGTCGGCGCGGCTGGTGAAGTACCTGTCGAAGCGGTACGACATCCCGCTGGACCGGCAGCACATCCTCGGCCACGACACGGTGCCGGGTCCGACGGGCGGAACGATCCCGCAGATGCACACGGACCCGGGCCCGTACTGGGACTGGGCGCATTACTTCGCGCTGCTCGGCAAGCCGTTCCACCCGACGGCGGGGCCGGACGGCGGTCTGGTGACGATCGACCCGGAGTTCGCCGCGAACCAGCCGGTGTACACGGGCTGCACCAAGTCCGGTGAGCCGTGCGCGCCGCACGGGTCGAGCGCGGTGCGGCTGTACACGGCGCCGAGCGAGGACGCCCCGCTGGTCAAGGACATCGGACTGCGCCCGGGTGGCCAGGACTCGACGACGGGCGTCAACGACATGGCGTCCCGTGCCTCGACGGGCCAGCAGTACGCGGTCGCGGGACGCGAGGGCGACTGGACGGCGATCTGGTACCTGGGCCAGAAGGCCTGGTTCCACGACCCGGCGGAGCAGCCGGCCTCGGTGAGCGCCAAGGGCCTGGTGATCACGCCGAAGGACGGCGCCTCGGACATCCCGGTGTACGGGCGCGCGTACCCGGAGAAGGCGGCATACCCGGCGGGCATGACCCCGCAGGCGATCTCGCCGCTGCCGTACAAGCTGCTCGCGGGGCAGCGGTACGTGGTCGGTGGGCGGACGACGGGCGAGTACTTCTACTCGCCGACGTTCGACACCTCGTCGCACCGGGTGGTGCGGGGTGCGGACGCGTACTACGAGATCCAGTTCGGTCACCGGGTCGCGTACGTGCGGGTGGCCGATGTGCGGGTGCTGCCGTCGACGGTGTCCTGACCGTCGGGTCCTGCCGGTACGACTCGGGCCCGGTCCGCCGTGGAGGCGGACCGGGCCCGGGTGCGTGAAGAGGGGCGGGCTCAGCCCTGCTGGAAGAGCTCCGCGGGCAGCGGCTTGAGCAGCGCGTAGAGGTCGTCGGTGATGGGGCGGTCCCAGGAGGCGATCGTCACGAGCACCTGGTCGCTGCGGTCGAACTGGACGCAGGAGATGCGGGTCTCCGACAGCTTGAGGCGGCGCACGATGAGGAGGTTGTCGCCCTGCATCACGGGGACGTCCTCGACGTCGGTGACGGTGACCTCCTCGTCGTTCTCCAGCGCGATCAGGAGCTGGGCGACCTCGAAGGGGATCTCGCCCTCGGCGGTCTCCCGGGCCGGGGAGCCCTCGGGCAGGTTGCCGATGATCATCGCGGGGCCGCGGCCGCCGAACAGGTCGTAGCGCAGGAACACGCCCTGGCAGGAGCCGTCGGGGGCGGGCAGCAGGCCGGCCCCGAGATTACCCGGCCAGTCACCCGGGTCCATGGCCAGGACGTCGAAGTCGGGGCCCGCGGGGGTCGCTGCGCGGCGGCGGAGAAAGGACATGCGGTCCATCGTACGTCGACTCGGCGACTCGCCCCGTGTCGGGGTTCACTCGCTGTGAGGTGCCGGTCCCGTGCGGGAGTTGTGCCGCTCGTGGTGGCGGGCGACCCGTGCGCGGTTGCCGCAGGAGGGCTTGCACCACTCCTGGCGGGGGTGCTCCTTGAGGAAGTAGCGCACGCAGCGCGGGGCGTGGCAGGCCCGCAGCCGGGTCCGGTCCTCGCTCGCCAGGAAGGCGGTCGCGGAGCGGGCCAGCGCGGCGACGAGGAGGTCGCCGGGCGGCGCGTCCCGCGGGCCGCGCTCTCCGGCCACGGGTGCCGCGCCGTCGGCGGCGTCCCAGGTCAGCACCGGCACGACGGGGCACAGGGCGGTTGCTTCGTTCAGCCGGGCGAGCGCCTCGGGCACGGGCAGCAGGCGGCGGGCGTCGGCGGGGCTCGGCTCCCCCGGGCGCACGGCGCGGGCGAAGAGGGCGCGGACGGCGGCGCGCAGATCCCGGACCCGGTCGAGGGCGGGGTCGTCGGCGCGGAACGCGGCGTCGACGGGGAGCGCGTCGACGTGCTCGCGGACCCAGGCGGTCAGGCCCTCGGGGGTGGTGAGGTCGTCGGCGACGCCGCCGTGGCCGTCGTGACGGACGGTGAGGGCGAGGTCGAGGGCGAGCCGGGTGCTGTCGGAGGCGGCGCCGGTGTGTGGCATGCGGCCATCATAGAGCCCGCGCTAATGATAGATTCCGCGCCGACCATTAGCCGGGTGGCGCGTGGGGACAGGGGGCTGCGATGACCGTGGACGGATCGGTGCTGAACTACTGGCGGGCCGGTCTGCACGCCGTGCCGGACGAGGTGTGGCGCCACCCGGAGGCGGAGGTGCTGCTCCTCCCCGACAACCACCTGACCGCGATCTCCGAGCGGATCGGCGATCTCACCCGGCTGCACACGATCGACCTCGGCCACAACCTGCTGACGTCGGTGCCCGCGCGGATCGGCACGCTGCCGCACCTGACCCGCTTCCTCTACCTGCACGACAACCGGCTCACCGAGCTCCCGGACACGCTCGGGGCGCTCGACCGGCTCGCGTACCTGAACGTCGGCGAGAACCCGCTGACGGCGCTGCCGTCGACGCTCGCCGCGATGACCGGCCTCGTCGAGCTGCGCGCGCAGCACAATCGCCTGACGGCGCTGCCCGACGGGATCGGCGCGCTGTCCGCACTGCGCGAACTGTGGCTCCGCGGCAACGCGCTCACCACCCTCCCGGACTCGGCGCGCGACCTCACGGAACTGCGCGAGCTGGAGCTGCGGGAGAACGCGTTCGCGGCCGTGCCCGAGGCGCTGCGCGGGCTGCCGCGGCTGCGCCGCCTGGACCTGCGCGGCAACCGGCTGCGCGAACTGCCCGCCTGGATCACGGAACTCCCCGCGCTGGAGAAGCTCGACCTGCGCTGGAACGGCACACGTATCGCACCCGCCCTGCTCGCCGAGCTGACCGGGCGCGGATGCGTGGTCCTGCGCTGAAGCCCGTCAGGCGGTTTCGTCCTCCTGCGGCGCGGGCGGGACGACCGCCACCGGGCTCGCCGCGTGCAGCAGCACCGCGTGCGTGACCGAGCCGAGCATCGGGGCGGGGCGGGTGAGGCGGCGGCGGTGGCGGCCCACGACGACGAGTTCCGCCTCGCGGGACGCGTCGACGAGATGGCCGGCCGCGTCGCCCGGCGCGACGTACAGCTCGACCTCGACTTCAGGGTGAGACTTCCGCGGGTCCACCAGCGCGTCGTTGGCCATGTTCAGCGTCTCGCGCTCGGCCGCCTGCTGGTCCTGGACCGACGGTGTGAAGTCGCCGAACGCGCTCCAGGCCAGTACGGGCCACGGGTACGCGGCGACGACCTGGAGCCGCGCCCCGGTGCGCGAGGCGTGGGCGAAGGCGAAGGCCAGGGCCGTCTCGTCGGGGTCGTCGGTCTGCAGGCCCACGACCACGCGCGGGCCGGCCGGCACCGGCACCTCGGAGTCGATCCGGCGACCCGGCCGGGGCACCACGACGACGGGGCAGTCGGCGTCCCGGGCCGTCGCGACCCCGTTCGACCCGAGCAGCAGACTGGCGAAGCCGCCGCGTCCGCGCGAGCCGAGCACGAGGAGTTGCGCGCCCGCGCTCTCCTCGGGCAGCAGGGCGGCCGGGATCCCCTCACGGCCGACGTACTCCACGGGCGGCAGCTCACCACCGCGCGCCGCGAGCGAGGCGCGCACACCTTCCAGCACCTGGTCCTGGCGCTCGGGCGGCTCGCCCCCGGCCACAAGGACCCCGGGCTGCACGGCCGGCGCGTACTGCCGCACGTGCAGGACGCGCAGCCCCGTGCGGCGCCGGGACGCCTCGGCGAGGGCCCAGTTGAGGGCTCTGCGGCTGTCGTCGGATCCGTCGACCGCGGCGACTACGGGCTGGGCGTGCGGCGTGCTCATGACTGGTTTCGCCTCCGACACCGGGCACGGTGTCCGTGCCCTGTTTAGACCGGCTGTTCCTGCGGCCAGGCTTTCGCATGCGCGCGCCGCAGGACAGGGCCGAAGGTCACGTGTCGAAGGGAATTCAGCGAACGAAACCAAGGACGACGGGCTACGTCAGATCGAACTCGCCCTCGCGGGCGCCGTGCACGAACGCACCCCACTCGGCGGGGGTGAAGATCAGCGAGGGGCTCTGCGGGCTGCCGCTGTTGCGCATCGCGACGAATCCCTCGACGAAGGCGATCTGGACGTCGCCTCTGCCGTTGCTGCTGGACTGCCAGTCCGCCGCGCTCAGGTCCAGATCCGGCTTGTCCCACCCCGTGAGCGGGTGCTGGTCGATGGTGCTCTCGGCCACGTCCGTGCTCCTCCCGGTTCGTCGTCCGTGCGCCAGCGTAGCGACCGGGCCGGGCCCCGCACAGGCCGCGCGGCACGGCAGTGCTCAGCTCGTGGGCGGCTCCGCGCCGACGAGCCACATGGAGAAGAACTGGGCGCCGCCGCCGTAGGCGTGCCCGAGGACCTTGCGGGCCCCGTCCACCTGGTGTTCCCCGGCCTGGCCGCGGACCTGGAGGGCCGCCTCGGCGAAGCGGATCATGCCGGAGGCGCCGATCGGATTCGTGGAGAGGACGCCGCCCGACATGTTGACGGGGAGGTCCCCGTCGAGCTCCGTGACCCCCGATTCGGTGAGTTTCCAGCCCTCGCCCTCGGCGGCGAAGCCGAGGTTCTCCAGCCACATCGGCTCGTACCAGGAGAACGGCACGTACATCTCGACGGCGTCGATCTCGCGGCGCGGGTCGGCGATGCCCGCCTGCCGGTACACGTCGGCGGCGCAGTCCTTGCCGGCCTGCGGCGACACGAAGTCCTTGCCGGCGAACAGGGTCGGCTCGCTGCGCATGGCGCCGCCGTGCAGCCAGGCGGGCGGGCGCGGGGCGCGGGCCGCTCCGGCGCGGTCGGTGAGGATCATCGCGCAGGCGCCGTCGGAGGAGGGGCAGGTCTCGGAGTAGCGGATCGGGTCCCAGAGCATGGGTGCGGCCTGCACCTTCTCCAGGGTGATGTCGTGCTCGTGGAGGTGGGCGTAGGGGTTCTTGAGGGCGTTGCGGCGGTCCTTGTAGGCGACGAGGGAGCCGACGGTGTCGGGGGCTCCGGTGCGCCGCATGTAGGCGCGGACGTGCGGGGCGAAGAAGCCGCCGGCGCCGGCGAGGAGCGGCTGCTGGAAGGGGATCGGCAGGGACAGGCCCCACATGGCGTTGGACTCGGACTGCTTCTCGAAGGCGAGGGTGAGGACGGTGCCGTGGACGCGTCCCGCGATCAGGTTGGAGGCGACGAGCGCGGTCGAGCCGCCGACGGATCCGGCGGTGTGGACGCGGAGCATGGGCTTGCCGACGGCGCCGAGCGCGTCGGCGAGGTACAGCTCCGGCATCATGACGCCCTCGAAGAAGTCGGGCGCCTTGCCGATGACGACGGCGTCGATGTCGGCCCAGGTCAACTCGGCGTCGTCCAGGGCCCGTTTGGCGGCCTCGCGGACGAGTCCGGCGAGGGAGACGTCGCGGCGGGCGGCGACGTGCTTGGTCTGGCCGATGCCGACGACCGCGACCGGTTCCTTGTGCGTGGCGGTGCTCATCGCTGGTCCTCCCCTTCGAGTACGGCGACCAGGTTCTGCTGGAGGCAGGGCCCGGAGGTGGCGTGGGCGAGGGCGCGGTGCGAGTCGCCCCGGTGGATGCGGGCGGCGGCCTCGCCGATGCGGATGAGGCCGGCGGCCATGACGGGGTTGGCGGCGAGGGCGCCGCCGGACGGGTTGACGTCGACGTCGTCGCCGAGTCCCAGCGCCTTGCGCAGGACGACCTCCTGCGAGGTGAAGGGGGCGTGCAGCTCGGCGGTGTCGACGGGCCGTTCGAAGGCTCCCGCGCGTTCGGCGGCGAGCCGGGTGGAGGGCGAGTCGGTGAGGTCGCGCACGCCGAGGGAGTGGGCCTCGATGCGGTGGTCGATGCCGCGGATCCAGGCGGGCCGCTCGCACAGTTCGCGGGCGCGGTCACCGGCGGCGAGGATCACGGCGGCCGCGCCGTCGCCGACGGGCGGGCAGTCGCCGGTGCGCAGCGGCCGGACGACGTAGTCGCCCTGCGGGACACCGGCGCCGCGCAGTTGGGCGTGGGGGTTGGCCTCGGCGGCGGTGCGGCTGCGGGCGGCGACCCCGGCGAGGGCCTTCTCGTCGGTGTGGCCGGCGTCGACGAGCGCCTGTGCCTGGAGCGCGGCGAGGGCCACGGAGTCGGGCCAGAGCGGAGCGACGTAGTAGGGGTCGAGCTGGCGAGTGAGCACGTCGCGCACGGAGCCGGGCGAGGACTTGCCGTAGGAGTAGACGAGCGCGGTGTCGGCCTCGCCGGTCAGGAGTTTGGTCCACGCCTCGTACAGCGCCCAGGCGCCGTCCATTTCGACGTGCGACTCGGAGATCGGCGGCCAGGCGCCGACGCCGTCGAGCGCCATGGTGAACGAGAAGGCGCGGCCCGCGAGATAGTCGCTGGAGCCCGAGCAGGTGAAGCCGATGTCGCTGGTCTTCAGGCCGGTGGCGTCGAGGACCTGGTGCAGCACGGGCATCAGCATCTCCACCTCCGACACCTCGTCGGTGGTGCGCCGGTGGTCGCTCTGCGCGAAGGCGACGACGGCGATGTCCCGGATCGGCGGCCGCATCTCAGATCAGCTCCTTGTACGTGTCGTAGTCGGCGTCCGGTTCGCCGGTCGGCCGGTAGTGGTCGGGGTAGCGCCCGCCCTCGGTCCAGACCGGTTCGACGCGCAGGCCCATGCGCACCTGGTCGTAGGGGATCCCGGCGATGCGGCCGTGCAGGGCGAGGTCGGCGCCGTCGAGCGCGATGTGCGCGTAGACGTACGGCACTTCGATGTCGAGGTTCTTCGCCTTGATGTTCACGATGCAGTACGTGGTGACGGTGCCGGCCGGGCCGACCTCGACCTGTTCCGTGGTAGCGACGCCGCAGGTGGGGCAGGCGCCGCGGGGCGGGACGTAGACCTTGTGGCAGGAGGGGCAGCGTTCGCCGACGGTGCGGCGGTCCGCGAGGGCGTTGATGTACCGGGTCTGGGCGCCGCCGGGGCTGTACTCGTAGTCGAGCCGGGCCGGGGTGACGATGCCGGTGACCATGGCGCCGAACTCGCCCTGGTGCGGGGTGGCCTGGGCGGGTTCCGTCGTGCTGTCGTCCGGTTCGAAGCAGGCGATGTCGGTGATGGCGCCCTCGCGCTCGGCCGCCCAGCGGATGCGGACGCGTTGTCCGGTGTGCACGGCGTCGGGGCCCGGGACGTCGAGGGCGTGCAGGAGTGCGGTGTCGGCGCCGTCGAGCTTGACCAGGACCCAGGCGAACGGGGTGCCGAGGGGGTGGCCGCGGCGCGGTGCGTGGTTCCAGGCCCAGGTGGTGACGGTGCCGGTGGTGCCGACCTCGACGAGGTCGCGCAGCTCGTCTGCGGTGTCCGGGTCGTACTCGACGGGTGGTACGAGGACCTTGCCGGTCGGGGTGCGGACGCCGAGGGTGACCTTGTTCCGGAGTCCGGTGAGGAAGGCGCTCTGGACGGGGCCCAGGGAGCGGGTGAACGGGAACTCCACGATCAGGGGTGCCCGGAGTATGTCTGGGCGGGGGGCTGTTGTCATCGCGCGGGTCTCCTTCGGTTCGGGTCGGGTCCTCGTCTGCGGGGTTCGCTGTCTCGTCGCCGACTGCGGGTCGCGTCATGGCTGGTCGCGCAGTTCCCCGCGCCCCTAGAGGAGGCTGCGCCTCATCGGGGAGATGCCACCCGAAGGGTGTGCATCTCAGGGGCGCGGGGAACTGCGCGAGAAGCCCCACCGGCCCGCAGCCGGATCACTCGCGACGGAAAACGGCGGGGCGGTGCTCCGCGAAGGCGCGAGCCCCCTCCTTCGCGTCGGCGGTGTCGAAGATGGGCCACCCGCGCTTGAGCTCCGCGGCGAGCCCGTCCGACTCGGAGAGCTCCGCGGACTCGTACACGGAGGCCTTCACCGCCTCGACGGCCAGCGGCCCGCACGCGTTGACCCGCTCGGCCAGAGCCAGCGCCGCGTCGAGCGCCGTACCGTCCGGCACCACACTCCCGACGAGCCCGATCGCCGCCGCTTCGGCCGCCGTGTAGGGCCGCCCCGTGAGCAGCATCTCCAGCGCGTGTGTGCGCGGGATCTGCCGGGGCAGCCGCACCGTGGACCCGCCGATCGGGAACAGCCCCCGCTTGACCTCGAAGAGCCCGAACATCGCCGACTCCCCCGCGACCCGGATGTCCGTGCCCTGGAGGATCTCCGTGCCGCCCGCGACACAGGCGCCCTCCACCGCCGCGATCACCGGCTTGCGCGGCCGGTGGTGGCGCAGCATCGCCTTCCAGTGCAGGTCGGGGTCGGCCTTCATGCGGTCGCGGTACTGCTGCCCGTCCATGCCCTTGCCGGCGAGCGCCTTGAGGTCCATGCCGGCGCAGAACGCGCCGCCGGCGCCGGTGAGCACGACGGAGCGGATCGCGTCGTCGGCGTCCGCCTCGAGCCAGCCGTCGTAGAGGCCGACGAGCATCGGCAGGGACAGGGCGTTCTTCGCCTCCGGCCGGTTGAGCGTGAGGACGAGCGTCGCGCCCTCACGCCGTACGTCGAGATGTTCGGTACCGCCCATGGCTGCCCTCCAGTCGACCGGAGCCCCGAGGTCCCGTGACCCTCGGAACGAGAACAGGTTGCAGGAGGGGGCGGACGGGCACAAGAGTTTTCTGACAGGTAGTCAGATTTCTTGCCGCGGCCTCTTCCGCCTTCCTTCCGACTCTGCTGTGATGACCGGCACACGAGACGGTGCCACGGTCAGGAGGAGCGGTGGAGTACAACCTTGCCGACCTGTTCGAGTCGGTCGTCGACGTGGTCCCTGACCGCGAGGCGCTCGTCCATGTCGATCACCCGGGCACCGGGGCGGAGCGCAGACTGACGTACGCGGAGCTGGACGCGGCGGCCAACCGCCTCGCGCACCATCTCGTCGACAGCGGCGTCCGGCCCGGCGAGCACCTGGGGCTCCACCTCTACAACGGGGTCGAGTACCTCCAGACCGTGCTCGCCTGCCTCAAGGCGCGCGTCGTGCCGGTGAACGTCAACTACCGGTACGTGGAAGAGGAGTTGGTCTACCTCTACCGCGACGCCGATCTGACCGCGCTGGTCTTCGACGCCGAGTTCACGGAGCGCGTCGCGGCGGCGCTGCCGCGGACGGAGAAGCTGCGGCACCTGATCCGGGTGGGGACCCCGGATCCGGCCGCGCCGCCACTGAAGGCCGTCGACTTCGCGGAGGCGGAGGCCGCCGGTTCGCCGGAGCGGGGCTTCGGGCCGCGCTCGGCCGACGACCAGTTCATCATCTACACCGGCGGCACCACGGGCATGCCCAAGGGCGTGATGTGGCGCCAGGAGGACCTGTTCTTCTCGGGTCTCGGGGGCGGCGCGCCGACCGGGGAGCCGGTGGCGCGGCCCGAGGAGCTCGCGGAGCGGGTCGCGGCGGGCGGCGACGGCATCACGTTCTTCCCGACGCCGCCCCTGATGCACGGCACGTCGACGCTCACCGCGTTCATCGGCTTCAACTTCGGCCAGCGCGTCGTGATCCACAGCAAGTTCGTGCCGGAGGAAGTGCTGCGCACGATCGAGAAGGAGAAGGTCACCAGCATGTCGCTGGTGGGCGACGCGATGCTGCGCCCACTGATCGACGCGCTGAGCGGCCCGCTGAAGGGCACCGACTGCTCGTCGATGTTCAGTGTCTCCTCGTCCGGCGCGATCATGTCGGACTCGGTGCGGGCCGCGTTCCAGGCGCTGGTGCCGAACGTGATGCTCCTGAACAACTTCGGCTCGTCCGAGTCCGGGTTCAACGGCACGGCGACCGACGGCTCGGGCGCGGGCCAGGGCTTCCGGCTGCGGGTCAACGCCCGTACGCAGGTGGTGGATCCGGCGACGCACCGACCGGTCGCGGTCGGCGAGGTGGGGCGGCTCGCGCAGCGCGGCCATGTGCCGCTCGGCTACTACAACGACCCGAAGAAGACCGCCGAGACCTTCTTCGAGTACGACGGGGCGCGCTGGGTGCTGCTCGGCGACATGGCGACCGTCGACGAGGAGGGCATCGTCACGGTCCTCGGCCGGGGTTCGCAGTGCATCAACACCGGGGGCGAGAAGGTCTATCCGGAAGAGGTGGAGCAGGCCCTCAAGTCGCATCCGGACATCTACGACGCGCTGGTCGCCGGGGTCCCGGACCCGAAGTGGGGCAATCATGTGGCGGCCGTGGTGCAGCTGCGCGACGGCGCCCCGGAGCTGACCCTGGACTCGCTCCAGACGCACTGCCGCACCCATCTCGCCGGCTACAAGATCCCCCGCCAGCTCGTCGTGACGGACCGCATCCAGCGCTCCCCCAGCGGCAAGGCGGACTACCGCTGGGCGCGCAGCGTGGCGGCGGACTCCGCGGCCGGCTAGGGCGCGCTAATCCGGTTGCCCCGGCATCGCGCCGGTGCTGGGGTGACCGCATGGATTCTGAAGCGGTACGGGACCTGTACGACCGGCAGATGCGGCGCGAGGCGCGGCCCGACGAGGCGGGCGCCGTCATCGAGCGGACCGGCGGCGTCGTGCGCCAGCTCGGCCCCGAGGGCGGCTGGAGCGCGGTGCTCTGGTCGGACCTCGACGAGGAGAGCGCCGACGCGGCGATCGCGGAGCAGGTCCGGTTCTTCGGCGCGGCCGGGCGTGACGTCGAGTGGAAGACGTACGGGCACGACCGGCCCGCCGATCTGCCCGCGCGCCTGACGGCGGCCGGGTTCACGGCCGAGGAGCGCGAGGCGCTGCTCGTCGCGGAGACGGCGGCGCTGCCGCTCGACGTGCCGCCGCCGGACGGGATCCGGCTGCTGCCGGTGACCGAGGAGGCGGACGTCGCGCTCGTCGAGAAGGTGCACGACCAGGCCTTCGAGGGCGGTCGCTCGGTCATCGGGCAGTTGCTGCGCAGCCAGCTGGCGCAGGATCCGGGCACGGTCGCGGCGGTCGTCGCGCTGGCCGGGGCCGAGCCGGTGAGCGCCGCGCGGCTCGAGCTGCACCCGGGCACGGACTTCGTGAGCCTGTGGGGCGGCGGCACGGTGCCGGCCTGGCGCGGGCGCGGGATCTACCGCTCCCTGGTGGCCTTCCGGACCCGCATCGCCGCCGAGCGCGGCTTCCGGTACGTGCACGTCGACGCCTCGCCGTACAGCCGGCCGATCCTGGAGCGCCTCGGCTTCGTCGCCCTGGGGACGACCACCCCGTACGTCCTGGAGGCGAGGGACAACCCGCACGCCCGTATCTCTTGACGTGGGTGGTCCCGGCTTGAATTACTGACGTCAACAGATCAACCGAATGATCGGTCGGGACTTCGGGAGTGCGGACGATGACGTCGAGGGCTTCGAACACACAGGGCTGGGACGCGGGCGAGCTGATGGGCCTGCCCGAGCTGCGGGCGCTCCAGGTGGAGCGGCTGCGGGAGACCCTGGCCCGTGTCTACGAGCGGGTGCCGTTCTACCGCGACGCCTTCGACAAGGCCGGGGTCCGCCCGCAGGACTGCGCCTCCCTCGCGGACCTGGCCCGCTTCCCGTTCACGACCAAGACGGACCTGCGGGACAACTACCCGTTCGGGATGTTCGCGGTGGACCGCTCGGACGTGCGCCGGCTGCACGCCTCCAGCGGTACGACGGGCCTGCCGACCGTCGTCGGGTACACGCAGGACGACCTGGACACCTGGGCGGACCTGGTGGCGCGGGCGATCCGCGCGGCGGGCGGCCGTCCCGGGGACACGGTGCACGTGGCGTACGGGTACGGCCTGTTCACGGGCGGTCTCGGCGCGCACTACGGGGCCGAGCGGCTCGGCTGCACGGTGATCCCGGCGTCCGGCGGGATGACCTCGCGCCAGGTGCGGCTCATCCAGGACCTGAAGCCCGAGATCATCATGGTCACGCCGTCGTACATGCTGACGCTGCTCGACGAGTTCGAGCGGCAGGGCGTGGACCCGCGCAGCTCCTCGCTGCGGGTCGGGATCTTCGGCGCGGAGCCGTGGACGGAGGAGATGCGGCGCGAGATCGAGGAGCGGGCCGGGATCGACGCCGTCGACATCTACGGCCTGTCCGAGGTCATGGGCCCGGGCGTCTCGCAGGAGTGCGTGGAGACCAAGGACGGGCTGCACATCTGGGAGGACCACTTCCTCCCCGAGATCGTCGACCCGATCACGGGCGAGGTGCTGCCCGACGGGGAGCAGGGCGAGCTGGTCTTCACCTCGCTCACCAAGCAGGCGATGCCGGTGATCCGCTACCGGACCCGGGACCTGACCCGGCTGCTTCCCGGCACGGCGCGGCCCGCGTTCCGCCGCATGGAGAAGATCACGGGCCGCAGCGACGACATGGTGATCCTGCGCGGGGTGAACCTGTTCCCGACCCAGGTCGAGGAGATCGTGCTGCGCACCCCGGCCGTCGCCCCGCACTTCCAGCTGAAGCTGACCCGCGAGGGCCGCATGGACGCCCTGACGATCCGCGCGGAGGCCCGCCCGGACGCGACCCCGGCCGAGCGGGAGGCGGCGGCGCGGGCCATCGCGGCGGGCATGAAGGACGGGGTCGGCGTGACGGTCTCCGTGGAGATCGTCGACCCCGAGACCCTGGAGCGCTCGGTCGGCAAGATCAAGCGCATCATGGACCTGCGGAACGTATGAGCCGGTTCACGGGCGGGTTCGCCCGCCCGCTCATCCGGCGGCGAAGCGGTCCCGCAGTTCGCGCTTGAGGATCTTGCCGCTCGCGTTGCGCGGGAGTTCGTCCACGAAGACGATCCGCTTCGGCGCCTTGAAGTGGGCGAGCTTCTCGCGGGCGTGGGCGAGGAGTTCGGCCTCGGTGACCTCGGCGCCGCGGACCACGACGGCGGTCACCGCCTCGATCCAGCGCTCGTCCGGGAGGCCGACGACGGCCGTCTCGGCGACGGCGGGGTGAGTGTAGAGGGCGTCCTCGACCTGACGGGAGGCGACCAGGACGCCGCCGGAGTTGATGACGTCCTTGACCCGGTCGACGACGGTGAAGTAGCCCTCGGTGTCCCGCACGGCGAGGTCGCCGGAGCGGAACCAGCCGTCGCGGAAGGCCTGTGCGGTCTCCTCGGGCTTGTCCCAGTAGCCGTCGCACAGCTGCGGCGAGCGGTAGACGACCTCGCCGGGCGTGCCGTCGGGCACGTCCTTGCCGTCCTCGTCGACGATCTTCGCCTCGACGAACAGGACGGGGCGCCCGCACGAGTCCATCCGGCCCTCGTGCTCGTCGGGGCCGAGGACGGTGGCGAGCGGCCCGATCTCGCTCTGCCCGAAGCAGTTGTAGAAGGCGAGCGAGGGAAGCCGTTCGCGCAGCCGTTCCAGGACGGGCACGGGCATGATCGAGGCGCCGTAGTACGCCTTGCGCAGGGCGCCGAGGTCGCGGGTGGCGAAGCCGGGGTCCTGGGACAGGGCGATCCACACGGTCGGCGGCGCGAAGAGGCTGTCGGCCTCGCCCGCCTCGACGAGGTCCAGGATCGGCCCGGGGGCGGGCGCGTCGAGCAGCGTGTTCGTGGCGCCGACCGCGAGATAGGGCAGCAGGAACACGTGCATCTGGGCCGAGTGGTAGAGCGGCAGCGCGTGCACCGGCCGGTCGGTCGCCTTGAGGTCGCGGGCGTGGATCGCGCTGACGTACTCGTGCACGAGGGCCCGGTGCGTCATGCGGGCACCCTTGGGCAGGGCGGTCGTGCCGGAGGTGTAGAGGAGCTGGACGAGGTCGTCGGCGCGCGGCGTCGGACCGTCGTACGGCTCCGCGGCGGGCAGCCGCGCGAGCAGCGAGTCGTCGGCGTCGCGCAGCGCCAGGGTGTCGGTGCCGTCGGGCAGGTGGCGGGCGAGGTCGGGGTCGGTGAGGACGAGGGTGCTGCCGGACGAGGTAGGTGAGGTCGTCGCCGGTCAGGTTCTGGTTGACCGGCACGTGCACGAGGCCGGCCCGCGCGCAGGCGAGGAAGCCGATCAGGTAGGCGTCCGAGTTGTGTCCGTAGGCGCCGACCCGGTCGCCGGCGGACAGGCCCAGGCCGCGCAGCACCCCGGCCGCGCGCGAGACGGCGTCGTCCAGCTCCTCGTACGTCCAGGAGCGCGGTCCGTAGCGCAGGGCGACCCGTGCCGGGGTGCGGCGGGCGCTGCGCCGCAGCACGCCGTCGACCGTGCTGCCCGTTGCCTCTGCTGCCGGTGAGCTCGTCATGGCGTGATCCTCAGCGGTGCGAAGCGCCGGGTCAAGAGGTCTACGCAAGGGCCTCGGCAGGCGACATACCCGTTGGTACGCTCAACCGCCCCTGTTTCCCCTCCAGTTGGGAGCACGATGCGCACCCGCCCGAGACGGCGGCCCCTCGCGGCCGTCGGGATCACTCTGCTGACCGTGCTCGGCAGCACGGCCGCGGCGCCCTCCGCGCAGGCCGGCCGCGCGGATCACCCGCACGGCGGCGGCCTGTCCGCCACCATCCGGTACACCGAGTACGGGATTCCGCACATCGTCGCGAAGGACTACGCGAGCCTCGGGTTCGGCACCGGGTGGGCGCAGGCCGCCGACCAGGTGTGCACGCTGGCCGACGGGTTCGTGACGGTGCGCGGCGAACGCGCCCGCCGGTTCGGGGCGGACGCGGCGCCGGACGGCTCCCTGTCCTCCGCGACCACGAACCTGGCCAGCGACCTGTACTTCCGCGGGGTCCGCGACAGCCGCACCGTGGAGAAGCTGCTCGCCACCCCGGCCCCGGCCGGCCCGAGCGAGGACGCCAAGGACGCGATGCGCGGCTGGGCCGCCGGGTACAACGCCTGGCTGCGGGACCACCCGGTCACGGACCCGGCCTGCAAGGGCGCCGGCTGGGTCGAGCCGGTGACGGCGCTGGACGTGGCGGCGCGCGGCTTCGCGATATCGGTGCTCGGCGGGCAGGGCCGCGGCGTCGACGGCATCACGGCCGCCCAGCCGCCCGCGCCCGGAGCCGCCGCCCCGCAGTCCCCGGACAAGAAGGAACTCGCGGACGCCGCACAGGAGTTGTTCGCGCAGGACGACGCGGACATGGGCTCGAACGCGGTGGCGTTCAGCGGGGACACGACGGCGAACGGGCGCGGCCTGCTGCTCGGCAACCCGCACTACCCGTGGCAGGGCGGCCGCCGCTTCTGGCAGTCGCAGCAGACGATCCCGGGCGAGCTGAACGTGATGGGCGGCTCGCTGCTCGGCACGACCGGCATCTCCATCGGCCACAACGCGCACCTCGCCTGGAGCCACACCGTCGCCACGGGCGTCACCCTCAACCTCCACCAGCTCACGCTGGACCCGGCCGACCCGACCGCGTACGTGGTCGACGGCAAGCGGGAGCCGATGACGCGCCGGACGGTCACGGTGCCCGTCAAGGGCGGCCCGGATGTGACCCGCACCCAGTGGTGGACGCGCTACGGCCCGGTCGTCACCTCGATGGGCGCGGGTCTGCCGCTGCCCTGGACGGCGACGACGGCGTACGCGCTGAACGATCCGAACGCGCTGAACCTGCGGGCCTCGGACACGGCGCTCGGCTTCAGCAAGGCCCGCTCGACGGACGACGTGCTGCGCGCCCTGCGCCGCACCCAGGGCATCCCGTGGGTGAACACGATCGCGGCGGACTCCGCGGGGCACTCCCTGTTCACGCAGTCGCAGGTGCTGCCGCGCATCACGGACGACCTGGCGGCGCGCTGCTCGACGCCGCTCGGCAAGGTCACGTACCCGGCCTCCGGGGTCGCGGTGCTCGACGGGTCGCGCGGGGACTGCGCGCTCGGCAAGGACGCGGACGCGGTGCAGCCGGGCATCTTCGGCCCGTCCCGGATGCCGGTCCTCAAGGACGCCCCGTACGCCGAGAACTCGAACGACAGCGCGTGGCTGGCCAACGCGGACCGGCCGCTGACCGGCTACGAGCGGGTCTTCGGCACGGTCGGCACGCCCCGCTCGATGCGGACGCGGGGCGCGGTCGAGGATGTGGCGGCGATGGCCGGACGCGGGAAGCTGACCGTGGCTGACCTCCAGCGCCAGCAGTTCGCGGACCGGGTGCCGGCCGGTGATCTGGCGGCGGCCGACACGGCGCGGGCCTGCGCGGCGCTGCCGGGCGGCACGGCGACGGGCAGCGACGGCAAGGCCGTCGACGTCGCGGAGGCGTGCCGGGTGCTGGCCTCCTGGGACCGCACCATGCGGACGGACAGCCGCGGGGCGCTGCTCTTCGACCGGTTCTGGCGCAAGCTGACGGCGAAGGTGCCGGCGGCGCAGTTGTGGAAGGTGCCGTTCTCGGCGGCCGACCCGGTCCGCACGCCGAACACGCTGAACACGGACGCTCCCGGCTTCGCGACGGCGCTCGCGGACGCGGTCGCGGAACTGCGCGGCGCGGGCATCCCGTCGGACGGCGAGCTCGGCCGCAACCAGTTCGTGGTGCGGGGCGGGGAGCGGATCCCGGTGCACGGCGGCACGGAGTCCCTCGGTGTGTGGAACAAGGTCGAGACCGCCTGGAACCCGGCGGGCGGCGGCTACACCGAGGTCGTGCACGGCTCCAGCTACATCCAGGCCGTGGGCTGGGACGGCGGCCGTTGCCCCGTGGCCCGTACGCTCCTGACGTACGGCCAGTCGTCGAACACGGCGTCGGCGCACTCCAGTGACCAGACCCGGCTGTTCTCGGGCGGGAAGTGGGTCACGGAGCGCTTCTGCGAGAAGGACATCCTGCGTTCGCCCGAGTTGAGGGTGGTGCGGGTGCACGACTGAGCCTCTTGAAGGCTCGGTGACGGTGAACGGGAAGGGGGAGGCCGGCCGGCCTCCCCCTTTCCTGTGCGCCGAGCGGTTCAGACGGCCCGGGTGCGGCCCTCCCAGTACGGGTCGCGCAGGCGCCGCTTGTACAGCTTGCCGTTCGGGTCGCGGGGCATCGTCTCGATGAAGTCGACGGTCTTGGGCCGCTTGTAGCCCGCGAGCCTCCGCTCGCAGTGGGCGAGGATCTCCGCCGCGAGCGGCTCCTCCGCGGTGTACCCCTCGGCGACCTCGACGACGGCCTTGACCTCCTCGCCCCAGTCGTCGTGCGGGATGCCGAACGCGGCGGCGTCGGCGACGGCCGGGTGGGCGAGCAGCTCGGACTCGATCTCGGCGGGGTAGATGTTCACGCCGCCCGAGATGATCATGTCGATCTTGCGGTCGCGCAGGAAGAGGTAGCCGTCCTCGTCGAGGACGCCCAGGTCGCCGACGGTGAAGAAGTCACCGATGCGGTTCTTGCGGGTCTTGCCCTCGTCCTTGTGGTACGCGAATCCGCCGGTGCTCATCTTCATGTAGACGGTGCCGAGTTCGCCCGGGGCCAGTCGGTTGCCGTCGTCGTCGAAGACCGCGAGCTCACTGATGGGCCAGGCCTTGCCGACGGTGCCGGGCTTCTTGAGCCAGTCCTCGGCGGTGGCGAACGCGCCGCCGCCCTCGCTCGCCGCGTAGTACTCCTCGACGCAGCCGCCCCACCAGTCGATCATGGCGCGCTTCACGTGGTCGGGACAGGGCGCGGCGCCGTGGATGGCGTGCCGCATGGACGACACGTCGTAGCGGTCCTTCACGTCCTGCGGCAGCGCGAGCAGGCGGTGGAACTGGGTCGGCACCATGTGCGTGTGCGTGCAGCGGTGGGTGTCGATGAGGCGGAGCATCTCCTCGGGCGTCCACTTGTCCATGAGGACGAGGGTGTGCCCGATGTGCAGTGACGCGCCCGCGAACTGGAGCACGGCCGTGTGGTAGAGCGGCGAGCAGACCAGGTGGACGTTGTCGTCGAAGGGTTTGATGCCGAAGATGCCGAGGAAGCCGCCGAGGTACGTCTCCTCGGGGAGCTTGCCGGACAGCGGGCGGCGGATGCCGCGGGGGCGGCCGGTGGTGCCCGAGGTGTAGTTCATGACCCAGCCGAGGGTGCGGTCGGCGGGCGGCTCCTCGCTCTGTCCGTCGAGGAGTTCGGCGTACGGGCGGAAGGTGTCGACGGCGCCGCCCACGGCGTAGCGGTGCGTGGGCGGGAGCTTCGCCTCGTCGGCGGCGGCGCGGGCCTGTTCGGCGAAGCGTTCGTGGGCGACGAGGACCTTGGCGCCGGAGTCGGCGACGATCCAGGCGATCTCGGGGCCGACGAGGTGGTGGTTGACCGGGACCAGGTAGAAGCCGGCCTGGGCTGCCGCGAGGTAGGCGGTGAAGAACTCGACGCCGTTCGGGAGGACCACGGCGAAGGCGTCGCCGCGCCGCATGCCGGTGGCTCGGAGTCCGTGGACGAGGCGGTTGGTGGCGGCGTGCAGTTGTGCGGCAGTCCATGCGGTGCCGTCCGGGGCGATCAGTGCGGGGCGGGCGGGATCGTGCGTGGCCTGGGCCCAGAAGCCGTTGGGTTGTTTCGCGGTGGGGTCGGGCATGGGGTCGGTCCTCTCTGGAGCGGGGTCGCGGCTTCTCGATGGGGGCGGGCGGTTTCGTCGCCGGGTGCGGCTTTCGTCGTGGCTGGTCGCGCAGTTCCCCGCGCCCCTGATGAGGCTGCACCTCATCGGGGAGATGCCACCCGAAGGGTGTGCATCTCAGGGGCGCGGGGCTGTGCCGCTATGCGGCTCCGCCGCGTGGGCGCGAGAAGCCCCACCGGGCCGCACCCGGCGACGAAACCGGAGTCACCTCCCCGCGATCCGGTTCAGGCGGGAAACGGCCTGCTCGAAGCCACGCGTCAGATCATCGAACACGGCCTGGACACTGCGTTCCTCGTTCATCCGCCCCACGATCTGCCCGACCGGCGTCCCGAGCAGCGGCTCGACCTCGTACTTCTGGATCCGCGAGACCGCCTCGGCGACGAGCAGCCCCTGGAGCGGCATCGGGAGCGTCCCGGGACCGGCCGGGTCGTCCCACGCGTCGGTCCACTCCGTGCGCAACTGCCGCGCCGGCTTCCCGGTGAGCGCCCGCGACCGCACCGTGTCCCCCGACCCGGCGGCGAGCAGCTTGCGGGTGAGCGCGGCGGAGTGGAGGTCGGCCTCGGTCGTCGTGAGCCAGACCGAGCCGAGCCACACGCCCTGCGCGCCGAGCGTGAGCGCCGCCGCCACCTGCTGTCCGCTGCCGATGCCGCCCGCGGCGAGCACCGGCAGCGGGGCGACCGCCTCGACCGCCTCGGGCGTGAGGACCATGGAGGCGATCTCCCCGGTGTGGCCGCCCGCCTCGTAGCCCTGGGCGACGACGATGTCGATGCCCGCCTCGGCGTGCTTACGGGCGTGCCGGGCACTGCCGGCGAGCGCGGCGACGAGGACCTCGTGCTCGTGGGCGCGGGCGATGACGTCGGCCGGGGGTGAACCGAGCGCGTTGGCGAGGAGTTTGATCGGATAGTCGAAGGCCACGTCGAGCTGGCTGCGCGCCACCTGTTCCATCCACCCGGTGATGCGCCAGCCGGACGCCTCGCCCTCGGCGAGTTCGGGGACGCCGTGCCGGGCGAGCGTCTCGCGCACGAACTCCCGGTGCGTGTCGGGGATCATCGCCTCGACCTCGGCCTCGCTGACGCCTTCGACCTTCTTCGCGGGCATGACGACGTCGAGTCCGTAGGGTCGTCCGTCGGCGTGCGCGTCGAGCCAGTCCAGGTCGCGTTTGAGTTCGTCGGGCGCCGTGTAGCGGACCGCGCCGAGCACGCCGAAACCTCCGGCGCGGCTGATGGCGGCGGCCACCGCCGGGAACGGGGTGAACCCGAAGACAGCGTGTTCGATACCCAGTCGTTTGCTCAGCTCCGTCTGCATGGGCGCAGGATGCCGCAGCGAACCGGCGGACGGAAGAGCTTTTCTGATGCCCCGTCAGATTTTCCGGTCACGGAACGGACGGCGACGGCACGGCCCGGATGGTTGACACACCCTCCGGCTGACATGAAAGTTTCATCCGTCGAGCGAGATCCCGAAAGATACTTTCAGGAGGCTGTGCATGAGATCGACGGAAGCGGGCGGCACACGGTCCGGTCTCACCCGGCGCCGGCTGGGCGCCGCGACCCTGGCACTGGGCGGCGCGCTGGCCCTCACCCCGTTCCCCGCGGGCCCCGCCGCGGCGGCGACCCCCGCCGGACCGGCGCGCCCCACCCTGCGCCGCGGCTCCCCGGAACGCGCGGGCCTGCTGGCGGGGCACCTGCGCCAACTGGTCGCCGACGCCGAGAAGTTCCTCGGCCCCTCCCCCAAGCACCCGTGGTACGCGGGCGCGGTGCTGCTCGCCGGGCGGGGCGACACCGTGGCGCTGCACCAGCCGATCGGCAAGGCGGTGCGGTACGCGCGCTACGACGCCACGACGGACACCGGCGTCGAGTTCCCGGCCGAGCAGCAGATCGACATGGCCGAGGACACGGTCTTCGACCTGGCCTCCGTCTCGAAGCTGTTCACGTCGATCCTCGCGGTGCAGGAGATCGAGCGTGGCCGCCTCGAACTGGAGGCGACGGTCGCCTCGTACCTGCCGGACTTCGCGGGGGCGGGCAAGCAGGACGTGACCGTGCGCCAGCTGCTGACGCACACCTCCGGGTTCCGCTCCTGGATCCCGCTCTACAAGGAGCCGACGCGGGAGCGCCAGATCGGGCTGATCTGGAAGGAGGCGCTGCAGCACGCTCCGGGCTCCACGTACCTGTACTCGGACCTGAACCTGATCTCGCTCCAGCTCGTCCTGGAGGAGCTGACCGGCACCCCGCTGGACACGCTGCTGCGCGAGCGGATCACGGGACCGCTCGGCATGACCCGTACCCGCTACAACCCGCCCGCCGACTGGAAGCCGAAGATCGCGGCGACGGAGGACGCGCGGGCGCCCTGGTCCGGGCTCGACCGGGGGCTGGTGTGGGGCGAGGTGCACGACGAGAACGCGTACGGGCTCGGCGGTGTCGCCGGGCACGCGGGCGTCTTCTCCACGGCCTGGGACCTGGCGGTCCTGGGGCGGACGCTGCTCAACGGCGGGGCCTACGGCAAGGCGCGGATCCTGTCGGAGGACTCGGTCGAGCTGCTGTTCACGGACTTCAACACCGCGTTCCCCGGCGACGAGCACGGGCTCGGCTTCGAGCTCTACCAGCACTGGTACATGGGTGCGATGGCGACGCCGCGCACGGCGGGCCACACCGGGTTCACCGGCACGTCGCTGGTGCTCGACCCGACGACCGACTCCTTCCTGATCGTGCTCGGCAACTCGGTGCACCCGGTGCGCTCCTGGCGGTCCGGCTCCGCACCCCGGGTCGCCGCGGGCAACAACATGGCGCGCGCGGTCGCCGTCCACCCCGCGCACGGGCGCACCGCCTGGTTCTCCGGCATGGCGAGCGCGACGTCTGCCACGCTGACCCTGCCGGACCTGCGGCTGAGCGCGCCGGACGCCGAACTCACCTGTGCGCTGTGGTGGGACACCGAGCCGGCCTCCGACTTCCTGTTCCTGGAGGTGTCGACGGACGGCGGGGCGAGCTGGAAGCCGCTCCCCTTCACCACGCGCCGCGACCGGGAGGACCCGCAGGACCACGGGTCCGGGTCGGTCGACGGCTGGTCGGGCCGCGCCTGGCACCGGCTGACGGCACCGCTGGGTGACGCCGGCTCCGCCTCCACCCGGGTCCGATGGCGGTACGCGACCGACCAGTTGTACGTGGGCCGTGGCGCCTACGTGGACGGGATCAAGGTCACCGACGGCCGGACCGTCGCCTTCGACGAGGCCCGCCCCGCGGACTCCTCCCGGATCGCGGCGACCGGCTGGACGGCCTCCCGGGACTGAGCGGGTTCATCGCCTGCGAGCCGCTTCTCCAACCGCTCGGTCAGATGTCTGACCGAGCGGTTAGACTCGCTCGCGTCGGCCTGCGGGACGGGACGCACGAGGGAGGACGGACGCGTGGATCGGACGACGTGCTGTGTGGTGGGCGGCGGCCCCGCCGGGATGATGCTGGGGCTGCTGCTCGCGCGGGCCGGGATCGAGGTGACGGTCCTGGAGAAGCACGGCGACTTCCTGCGCGACTTCCGCGGCGACACCGTGCACCCCTCGACGCTGCGGCTCCTGGACGAGCTCGGCCTCGGCGTGCGCTTCGCGGCGCTGCCGCAGCGCCGGCTGACCCAGATGCGGATGCACATCGACGGCGTCGAGGTGGTCGCCGGTGACCTGCGGCGCATCCCCGGCCCGCACAAGTACATCGCGATGGTGCCGCAGTGGGACTTCCTCGACCTGCTGGCGTCGGCGGCCCGCGCCGAGCCGTCGTTCACGCTCCGGATGCGCGCCGAGGTGACCGGGCTGCGCACCGCGCCCGACGGCCGGGTGTGCGGGGTGCGGTACGTGGACGAGGACGGCGGCGCGCACGAGCTGGCCGCCGATCTCGTCGTCGCCTGCGACGGGCGGGACTCCCGGGTGCGGGCGGCGGCCGGGCTCGAGCCCGAGTACCGGGACGTGCCGATGGACGTGTGGCAGGTGAGGGTGCCCGCGCCGCGCGACGCCGTGAAGGACGGACGGGTGTTCCTCAGCATCGGCGCGGGGCAGGTCGCCGCGACGATGGACCGCGGGGACTACTACCAGACGTCCTATCTGATCCGGCGCGGCGCCGACGCGGAGCTGCGCGCGGCGGGCCTCGACCGGTTCCGCGACCGGCTCGGCGCGCTGCTCGGCTGGGACCGCTCGGTGACGGCCGCGATCCGCTCCTGGGACGACGTGAAGCTCCTGGAGGTGACGATGGGCCGCCTCACCACATGGCACCGCGAGGGCCTGCTGTGCATCGGCGACGCGGCGCACATCATGTCGCCGACCGGCGGCGTCGGCGTCAATCTGGCGGTGCAGGACGCGGTCGCGACGGCCCGCATCCTGGCGGCCCCGCTGCGCGAGCGCCGGCTGACCCGCGCGGATCTGGCCCGGGTGCAGAAGCGGCGCCGGCTCCCCATGGCGGTGATCCAGAAGTCCCAGGAGGCCGAGCACGAGATGCTCCTGCGTCCCGCCCTCGCGGGAACCCTGCGCGGGGACCGTCTCCCGACCCCTCTGCGCCTGGTCCGCCGCGTCCCCGCCCTGCGCACCCTGACGGGCTACCTGGGCGGCGTGGGCATCCGCCCGGAACACGCCCCGCCCTTCGCCCGCCGGGCTCCGGAACGGGCCTGATCCCGTCCGACCCCGCCCGATCCGCCCGGCCCGGCCGGTTGACGGGAGTCAGTCGGCGACGGCCCGCAGCACGAAGGTCTCCACCTCGCCCGCGGCGGCGTCCAGGTCGAACTCCGGGTCCGCGAGCCAGTGGGCGACGACACCGTCGATCGCGCCGCCGATCACGAGGGCCACGGCCTTCACGTCGAACTCCCGGAACTGTCCCGCCCGTTGACCCGCTGCGAGCAGCTCGGCCAGCGCCTGCCAGCGGCCGCCGACGTCGTGCTGACCGGGGGCGCGGAAGCGGGTACCGCCGGCGTCGTCGAGCAGGGTCTCGGTGATGACCCGGACGTGCCGGCGGTGGTCCCGCTGGTAGCCGATCATCGCGCGGACGTACGCGACGACGGCGGCCCGGGGATCGTCGCCCCGCTCGGCGACGCGCTCACCGACGTACGCGGTGAACTCGTCGAGGACGTGGGCGAACGCCGCCTGCGTCAGGTTGTCCTTCGACGTGAAGTGGTAGAGCACGGCGGCCTTCGAGAGGCCGGCCCGCTCGGCGATGGCCGACAGGGACGCCGCGGCGAGCCCCTTCTCGGAGATCAGGTCGATGGTGCACTCGACGAGCTGCCGACGCCGGGCCCGCTCGGTGAAGGTGGGCGCACCGTCCGTGCGGCGGGGAGTCATGGGGCACCACCCGTGTTCGGATCCGGTAGTTCAAGGAGATCGAGCAGGTCGAGCAGGTCGAGCAACTCGACAGCCGACCGTACACCAGTGCGCCGGTGCTTCCCTCAGCGCGCGCCCGGGGCCGGCGCGGTCGACTCGCGGACCACGAGACGGGGTCTGATCAGCAGCGACCTGCCGTCGCCGCTGGACGTCTCGATCCGGGCGCGCAGTTGCTGGAAGGTCTCGGCGGCCATCTCGGGCAGCGGCTGGCGGACGGTGGTGAGCGGCGGCTCGAACAGCTCGGCGAGCAGGATGTCGTCGAAGCCGACCACCGACACCTCGCGGCCCGCGCTCACTCCAGCGTCCCGGGCGCCCCGGCACACCCCGATCGCGCACATGTCGTTGATGGCGACGAAGCCGGTGGGCGGCTCGGGTGCGGCCAGCAGTTCGCGGGCGGCGGACCGGCCCAGCTCGGCGGACTCCTTGTCGCCGAACTCGCTGGTGGCGGCGCCGGGCCAGACGATCGCGGAAGCGGGGTCCACCCCGCCCTCCTCCAGCGCGGCACGGAAGCCGCGCAGCCGCTCGCGGCGGTTGACGCTGCTGACCGAGCCGGAGACGAACGCCAGCCTGCGGTGGCCGAGTTCGAGGAGATGGCGGGTGGCGAGCTCGGCGCCCATCGCGTTGTCGACGCTGATGCTGGCGAGGGAGGCGGGGTCCCCGGACTGGGCCGCGCGGTCGAAGGCGACCATCTTCAGACCGCGCTTGAGCAGCGGCGCGACATGGTCGAGGGTCGGCAGCGAGGAGCACAGGACGACGCCGCTGACCCCGTCCGCGAGGAGCTCCTCGCCGTACTTCAACTCCCTGGCCGGGTCGCGCTCACTGTTGCACAGCAGCACGTGGTACCCCTCGGCGAGCGCGACGGCCTCCAACTCCCGGGCGAGCGCGCCCCAGAAGGGGTTGGCGACGGACGGGACGATCAGGCCGATGACCCGGATGCGGCCCGTGCGCAGCATGCGCGCGGCCCGGTTGGGGCGGTAGCCGAGCGTCTCGATGACCTGTTCCACCCGGGCGAGGGTCGCGGGCTGCATCCGGTCGGTCCGCCCGTTCAGCACATTGGACACCGTGCTCGCGGACACACCTGCCGCCTGCGCGACCTGATGGATCGTTACCCCGTTCAACGCGGTGCCACCTCCGGCTCGTCACGTCACTGTAAACACCAGTGTACCGATTTACTGAACGAGGATCACCGCCCCGCCCGAAAAGATTCTTGTGCACGGCCTGTTGACGCCCCAGGAGCGGCATTCCTAGCATCAGTGCATCGATTTACCGAAGGTCGAACCCACGCTGCCCCATGTCATGGGCTCTCATCTACCTTCACCCCACTGCATCGATACACAAAGCTCTCGACCATCTCGCTCCCTCACCTCTTAAGGGGTGTCCCATGGAACTCACGAGACGATCGCTGCTCGCCGCGCTCGGCGCGGGCACGGCAGCGGCGCTCACCGGCTGCGGCGCCGGGTCCGGCACAGGCGGCAAGGCCGGCGGACCGGCCCAGGGGGAGATATCCCTGCTCACCCCCATCTACGAGGGCTCGGACGGCAAGCAGCTCCTGGAGGGCGAGATCCTCCCCGCCTTCCGCAAGAAGCACCCCGACGTCACCGTGAACGTCGACTACACGAACTACACCCAGCTCAACGAGAAGATCACCACCGCGCTCGCCGGCGGCCTGCTCCCCGACGTGCTGATGATGGGCGTCGGCTGGATCCCGCCGTTCGCCGCGAAGAAGGTGCTGGCCGAGCTGCCCGACGAGCTCGCGGCCAAGTACGGCTACGAGGAGCGGGTGCTGGAACCCTCCCGGTACGGCGGCAAGCTGTACGCGCTGCCGACCGTGATGGCGACCCGCCTGGTCGCCTACCGCAAGGACCACTTCGCGGCGGCCGGCATCAAGAAGCCCCCGGCCACGCTGGACGAACTGCGCGCGATGGCCAAGGACCTGACCAAGGGCGACCGGATGGGCATGGACCCGTTCTCGATCGATCTGCGGCAGTGCTGGGAGACCTTCCTGTTCGCCGCCGGCGGCTCGATGTTCAGCACCGACGGCAAGAAGCCCACGTTCACCGGCGCGCGCGGCGTCGAGGCCCTGCAGTTCTTCAAGGACCTCCAGGCGGACGGCTCGGCCGACTACACGAAGAAGACGGAGGCCGACGCCGGGGCCTCGACCAATCTCCAGCTCGGCAAGGCCTCGATGATGATGACCGGCAGCGGCCTGTGGAAGCAGCTGCGGGAGCAGAGCCCCGAGCTCATCGAGAAGGACCTGATCGGCGCGTTCGTGCTGCGCGGCCGCCGGCCCGCGATGCTCACCGGCGGCACGCTGGTGTGCCAGTCGGCGCGCACGCAGCACGCGGCAGCCGCGCAGGCGCTCGTCGCCCACCTCGCCGCGCCGGACAACGTGCTCGCGGCGGCCAAGCAGCGGGAGACGGTGCCCGGCATCAAGGACCTGCGCTCGTCCTCGTACGTGAAGAGCAACAAGCTCGTCGACTTCTCGGTGCGGAACCTGGGCAGTGCCTGCGCGGAGGGCGGGACGCCCGCGTGGATGGAGATCCGCGAGAAGATCAAGCCGACGCTCGAGCCGGCGATCGTGAGCGGGAAGTCGGCGGCCTCCGCCGTCGCGGAGCTCGGTGAGCTGGCCCAGTCGGCCATCTCCCGGCTGTGAGGGCGCAGCCCGTGGGAGCCGTCTCCGTACTCAAGACCCGGCCGCCGGCCCCGCCGGCCGACCCGCCACGCCCCGCGCCCGCCCGGCCCCGCCGGGGTCCCGGGGCCCGGCGGCGCCGCGCGGGACTGCTGATGGTGCTGCCCGCGCTGCTGCACGCGGCGCTGTGGATCGGCGTGCCGGTGATCGCCGCCGTGTGCCTCGCGTTCACCTCGTACGACGTGCTGAGCTCGCCGCGGTTCGTGGGCCTGGACAACTTCCGGGAGATGCTCGGCGACGCGGTGTTCCGCAAGTCGGTCGTGAACACGGTGATCTACACCTTCTTCACGGTGCCGTTCGGCATGGTGCTCGGGCTGCTCCTCGCCCTCGCGCTCGACAAGGGGCTGCGGGCGCGCGGCGTGTTCCGCACCGCGATCTTCCTGCCGCAGGTCACCGCGACCGTGGCCATCGCGCTGGTGTGGCTGTGGATCTACAACCCGCGCAACGGCCTGTTCAACACCCTCCTCGCGATCTTCGGCATCGAGGGCCCGGCCTGGCTCGTGTCCACGTCGTGGGCGATGCCGTCGGTGATCCTCGTCGGCATCTGGCAGGGCATCGGCATGAAGATGCTCATCTACCTGGCCGCGCTGCAGAACCTGCCGAAGGAGCTGTACGAGGCGGCCTCCGTGGACGGCGCCTCACCGGTGCGGCAGTTCTTCTCGATCACGCTGCCGCTGCTCAAGCCCGCCACGTTCTTCGTCCTCATCACCTCTCTGATCAGCGCGTTCCAGTCCTTCGACCAGGTCTACATCCTCACCGACGGCGGCCCGGCCGGCTCGACGACGATGATGACGTACGAGATCTACAAGTCGGCGTTCCGCGAGTTCCGCGTGGGCTACGCCTGTGCCCAGTCGCTGGTGCTGTTCGTGCTCCTCATGGGGTTCACCCTCGTCAACCGGCGCATCATGGGAGGCACCCGTGGCCACGACTGAGACCCGGCCCGCGCCCGTGCGGGCGGCCGTCCGCACCCGGGTGAGGCCCGGCCGGATCGGTCTGTACGTGACGCTCTCGGTGGTGTCGCTGCTGATGGTGACGCCGTTCCTGTGGATGATCGTCACCTCGCTGAAGACGCCGCAGGAGATCGCGGCGCTGCATGCCGGACTGCTGCCCGCGCACTGGGACTTCGGCAACTACGTCGAGGCGTTCCGTGCGGCGCCGTTCGCCACGTACGCGCGCAACAGCTTCGTCATCGCCCTCAGCCACACCGTCCTGAACGTCGTCTTCGCGTCGATGGCCGGGTACGCGCTGGCCCGGATCCGCTTCCGCGGCAGCGAGTTCCTCTTCTACTGCTTCGTCGCCGCGCTGATGATCCCGACCTACACGAAAGTGCTGCCGGAGTTCCTGATCGTGCGGTTCATGCCGCTCGCGGGCGGCAACGACCTGTTCGGGCAGGGCGGCAGCGGCTGGCTCGACACGTGGTGGGCGCTGATCGTGCCGGGCGCGATCACCCCGTTCGCGGTGTTCCTGTTCCGCCAGTTCTACCTGGATCTGCCGGTCGAGCTGGAGGAGGCGGCGCGACTCGACGGGCTCGGCGAGTTCCGGATCTACGCCCGGATCATGACGCCGCAGGTCAAGCCCGCGCTGACGACGGTGGCGCTGCTGACCTTCGAGTCGTCGTGGAACAACTTCCTGTGGCCGCTGCTGGTGACCCGCACGGACAGTCTGCGCGTCATCCAGGTCGGCCTGTCCGTCTTCAAGACGGAGAACGGCACGCTGTGGCACTTCCTGATGGCCGGCACGACGCTCGCGACGCTGCCGATGGTGCTGCTGTTCCTGCTCGGGCAGCGCTACTTCGTCCAGGGGTTCGCGCACACCGGCCTCAAGTGACCCTCAGCGCACCCCACTTCGCTCTCCCCCGTTCTCGTGAAAGGTCCTCTCCGCATGTCCAGTGATCTTCAGGGTTCCCGCGCGCTCGTGACCGGCGCGGGCCACGGCATCGGCCGGGCCGTCGCCGTCGCCCTCGCCGCGGCGGGCTGCGACGTGGCCGTGCACTACCGCAGCTCCGCCGAGGAGGCGGGGCACACCGTGTCCGCGATCGAGCAACTGGGGCGGCGCGCCAAGGCGTTCCAGGCCGACGTCACGGTCACGGCCGAGGTGGACCGGCTCGTCACGGAGGCGACGGGCTTCCTGGGCGGGCTCGACGTCCTCGTGTGCAACGCCGGGCATCTGATCGGCCGCACCCCGGTCGCCGAGATGAGCGACGCCCACTTCGACCAGGTGATCGACGCGAACCTGACGTCGACGTTCCGTACCTGCCGGGCCGCGCTGCCGCATCTGACCGCGGCGCCCGCCGGGCGCATCGTGACGATGTCCTCGCTGGCCGCGCACAACGGCGGCGGCCCCGGTTCGGTCGCGTACGCCGCCGCGAAGGCCGGCATCCGCGGTTTCACGAAGGCGCTCGCCAAGGAGGTCGCGGCGTCGGGTGTCACGGTCAACGCCGTGGCGCCGGGCTTCATCAAGGGCACGGCGTTCCACGACACGTTCACCGCGCCCGAGGCGCAGGAGGCGATGACGGCGGGCATCCCGGTGGGGCGGCCCGGCACCCCGGAGGACGTCGCCGCGTCCGTCGTGCATCTCGCCTCGCCCGCGTCGGGCTTCCTCACCGGGACGACCCTGGACATCGACGGTGGCGTATGGCCGCGGTGAACGGCGCGATCCCGCGCGAGCGGGGCGGCTGGTGGCACGCGTACGTGTGTCCCGCGCACGGTGTCGAGCTGGACCACGGCGACCCGCTGTCCGGTGTCTTCCCGGCCGGCGGCGCCCGGTGCGCCCGGGGCTGCCGGGTCGACACGCCGGAGGTGCGGGGCGCGTGGACGGTCCTGTCCCACCAGACGTGGGCGCGGCACATCCGGGTCCTGGCGCTGCGCGGAGAGGACACGGAGGCCCTCCGGCTGCTCCTCGCCTACGCCGAGGTGTACCGGGAGTTGGCGGGCGAATCGCACGAGGGCGCGCAGGCGTGGATGCTGCGTGGGCGGCTGTTCCATCAGGCGCTGACCGACGCGATCTGGGCGGTGACCGTCGGGCACACCGTGTGGACGCTCGCCGAGCACGGCACGCCCGGCACGGACGCCCTGCTGCCGCTCCTCGACGAACTGGAGCGGGCGGCCCTCGACGCCCGGCACGTACTGGTCGACCGCGGCGACCTCGCGTCGAACTACACGACGTGGCTGACCGCTGCGGGGATCGCGACCGGGCGGGCGGCGGCGCTCGTGCGCGGCACGCCGTGGGACGGCGCCGAGCAGTGGCTGGAGGGGCCGCACGGGCTGTACGCCCAACTGCGGGCCTGCGTGTCGGCGGACGGCTGGGAGTGGGAGGGCAGCACCTACTATCACGGGTTCGTGCTGCGGGCGGCACTGCTCGCGCTGCGCGGCGTCGCCCCGGCGGACGTGCCCGCGGACGTCGCGGCGCTGCTGACGGGCATGGTCGACGTGCTCGCCGCGCTGGCGACGGACGGCGGGGTGCTGCCGGCGCTCAACGACGGGCCGTACCTGCGGGTGCCGCTCGCGCTGGAGTGGCTCGAACTGTGCGCGCTGGCCGACGGGTTCGCGCCCGCGCCCCGGCTCGCGGCCGTGGCCGCGCGGGCCCGGCTCGAGGCCGGTGACGCGGACGACGGCCTGGACCGGCTGCTCGGCCGGGGCTCCTGGTTCGCGGGGCCCGCACTGCCCGCACGCCCGGTGCCCGCGCCGGTGACGGTGTTCGAGACGGCCGGGTACGCGGTCGTCCGGGCGGCGGGCGCGCACGCCGTGCTCGCGTTCGGGCCGCACGGCGGCTCGCACGGCCACCGCGACAAGCTGGCCCTGTCGCTGTACGGGCAGGAGGCGTGCTGGCAGCCGGATCCCGGTGAAGTGCCGTACGGGCACAAGGAGTTCCGCGACCACTACGCGTCGACGGCGGCGCATCCGGCGTTCGCGGTCGACGGCGCCGAGCAGGCAGAGTGCGCGGGCCGGCTGCTCGCGCGGGACGCCACGTCCGTCACCGCCGAGGTGACCGGAGCGTATCCGGGGGTACGGGCGGTGCGCCGTGTCGAGGCCGCGCCGACCCATCTCGTCGACGTGCTCACCCTCGACGTGACGGACGGTGGACCGCGCCGCCTGACCGGGCAGTTGCGCCCCGGTGTCGCGCTCGACGTGCAGACGCAGGCCGAGGGCCCGCTGCGCACGACCTGGTACGGCGGGGACGAGGTGCTGCACGGCTGGCACGTGGCGTCCCCGCCGGTGCGGCCGGTGACGCGGCCGGGCCCCGGTCCGGCCGACGACCCGCAGGTGACGCGTACCTGGGTCGACCTGACGGCGCGCGCGTCGCGGCTCGTGCTGGTGTCCGTGTACCAGGCGGCTGCGCAGGGCCCCGCGGTGACGGGTGTGCGTCTGGCCGGGGGCGAGGTCGTGGTGGAGCTGGCGGACGGGACGCGCACCGGGCACGGGACGGGGGCCTGACATGCTGCTGTCCGCGACACCGCCCGCGGGGCCGCGCCCGGAGCAGGAGCGGCGGCTGCTCGACGAGGCCGCGCGCCACCGGGCGCTGACCCCGCCGGCCCGGCACCCGCGCGCGAGCATCACCTGGCTGGGCCCGGCCGCCGCGCACCCCGCGCTCGCGTACCGGATCACCGGCGCCCCGGCGCATCTCGCGGAGGCGGAACGCTGGATCGGTGCGGCGGTGCGGCTGCCGCACTGGGGGCGCGCCCATCTGCCCGACCATGACCTGGACGCGGGCTGGCTGCTGCACGGCCTGGCGCTCGCGGGGCACTGGCTGGGCGAGGCCCTCTCCCCCGACCTCACGGACCTGCTGCGGCACAAGCTGCTCGTGCAGGGCCGGCGCATGTACGAGTTCGCGGTGGAGACGGAGGGCCGCTGGTGGTCGTCCTCGTACTGGCAGAACCACAACTGGATCTGCCACGCGGGGCTCGCCACGGCCGGCTACGTGCTGGGCCGCGAACAGTGGACGGAGCGGGCGAAGGACAATCTGGGCCGGGTGCTCGACGCGCTGCCGGCGGACGGCTCTCACGCCGAGGGCGTCGTGTACTGGCGGTACGGGGTGCCGTGGCTGGCCGCCCACCTGGATCTGCTCGAGGAGCGCGAGGGGCTCGACTGGTGGGGCCGGGGCGGCTTCATGGAGCACACCTTCGGCTTCCGGCTGCACCAGTCGGCGCCCGGGTTCGCGGAGCAGGCCGGGCACGGAGACTGCCACGACCGGCGCAGCGGGCACAGCGTGGCCCTGTACCGGAAGCTGGCGGCACGCTTCGGGATCGGCGAGGCACAGTGGCTGGCCGATCTCGTGGACCATGAACTGCGCGACGACGAGACCGAGTTGAGCGGTGTGCGGCCGGGGATCCGGGCGGAGGCGTATCTCGAGTACCTGTGGCACGACCCTGCGGTGGCGTCGGTCGCGCCCGAGCGCACCCACGCGTACTTCCCCGATCTGGGGCTGCTGACCGCGCGCACGGGCTGGGACGGCGCGGCGACGTTCGTGTCGTTCAAGGCCTCGCCCGGGGGCGGTCACCAGGCGTGGGAGGCCAGTGCGCGGCACCGGACCGAGCACGGTTGGGAGACGCTGAACTGTGGTCACCACCACCCGGATTCAGGGTCGTTCGTGCTGGCTTCGCGAGGCGCGTTCCTCGCGGTGGACGAGGGCTACAGCAACCGCAAGCGGGCCGCCCACCACAATCTGCTGCTGGTCGACGGGCGGGGCTTCGCGGGCGAGGACCGGTACCACGTGTACGAGGGGCTGCCGTACGCGCGGCAGGCCCGGATGCGGGACGCGCTGGCGGAGGGCGGCTGGTTGCACGGCACGGCCGAGCTCGCGGCGATGTATCCGGACGGGCTCGGGGTACTGCGGCTGGACCGCACGCTGGTCTGCACGCCGTCGGGCCGGCTCGTCCTGCTGGACGAGGGGCTCGCGGACGCCCCGCGCACCTGGACGTTCCTGCTCCAGACGGACGCGCCGACGGTCGCCTCGCCCGGCGACGGCCGGGACCGGCTGATCGAGGCCGGTGACGCGCGAGCACTGGTGCGCCGCCTCGCACCCGCCGCCGTACGGACCGCTTCGGAACAGGCCCGGATCGAGGCCAACCCGACCGCCAGCACACCGGAGTTGAGCATCACCCGCGTCCAGCACACCCTGCGCCTGACCACGCCGGCCCTGCACCGGGCCCGGTTCCTGACCACGATCGAGCCCGGGGGCGGTCCCGGCACGGCCCGAGCGGTGCCGGGGGGCGTCGCGTTCGACACGCCCGACGGCCCGGAGACGGTGCTGCTGTCCCCCGAGGAGCACGGTCGGATCGAGGCGGGCGGCTGGGCGGCCGACGCGGCGGCGCTGCTGCTCGCGCCCGGCCGGGAGCCGTACGTGGTCGCGGCCCGTCGGCTCACCCGCGACGGGCGCGCCGTGCGGGAGTGGGACGAGCCGTACACGGGCCCGGTGCCCGCCCCGGACCGGGTGGTGTCGCGATGACGATGACCGCGTCCTTCGGCGCGCGCGGCCGGGGCCGGCTGCTCGGCCTGCTCGACCGGATCGCCCAACCGGCCGCCGCGGGCGCCGCGTTCACCGTGCTCGCGCTCGGCGTCGTCACCTGGCTGCCCGCCCTCGCGGCGCTCGCCCACACGCTCCAGCGGTGGCGCACGGACGGGGACAGCCGCGGCTTCACCGGCGTGTTCACCGCGTTCCCCCGCTACTGGCAGGCCCTGTGGCGGCACGGCCTCCTCGCGAGCGCGGCGGTCGGCGTGCTCGCCGCGAACTCCCTTTTCCTGAGCGGCCGTTCGAGCCCGTACGCGTTCGTGCTGCTCGCCGCGCAGGCCGGTCTCGCGGCCGCCCTGGGCGTGCACTGCACCGCGCTCGCCGCGCACGCCGGGCTCGACCCCTCGGGGGCCGCCGCGGACTGGCACCGGCGCGGGCTCGCCCTGGCCTTCGGCTCCCCCGCCCGCGGCACCGCGCTGCTCGGCGCGGCCGTGTCCGCGCTCGTCCTGACCCTGCCCGTGCCGCTCGGTCCGCTGCTGTTCGGCCCGAGCGTGCCCGTTCTGCTCGCCCTGCACCTCGCCGCACCACGATCGGAGAGGACCACCTGATGTCCCGACGGACCCTGTTCACCCTCGCACTCGGCGCCTGCGCCGCGCTCGCGCTGCCCGCCGCACCGGCCTCGGCCGCTTCCGCGTACTACGTCAGCCCGACCGGCAGCGACAGCAACACCGGCACGTCCTCGGGCGCGCCGCTCGCCACGATCCAGCGGGCGCTCGACCTGGCGCCCGAGGGGGCGACCGTGCACCTGGCGTCCGGCGCCTACCGCCAGGACGTCGTGACCCGCCGCGAGAACGTCACCCTGACCGGCCCGGCGAGCGCCGTCGTCAAGGGCGCTGGCGGGACCCGGATCGTGCAGGTCCAGCACGACGGGACGGTGCTCGACGGGTTCACCGTGGACGGCCTGTTCGGCTCGTCGTCCGACGTGTCGGGGTACCGCTCGAAGCTCGTCTACGTGATGAGCACGACGCCCGGCAACGGCGTCAACGCCCTGCGGATCACGGGCATGACGCTGAAGAACGCGGCCGACGAATGTCTGCGCCTGCGCTATCTGGTCACCGGCGCCGACGTGTCCGGGAACACGATCAGCGACTGCGGCGTCGCCGACTTCCGCTTCGGCGGGGGCGGCAAGAACGGCGAGGGCCTCTACCTCGGCACCGCGCCCGAGCAGCAGGGCGACAACGGGGCGCCCGACGCGGCCCCCGACGTCAGCAAGAACAACCGGATCCACCACAACACGATCGTCACGCGGGGCAACGAGTGCGTGGACGTGAAGGAGAACTCCACCAACAACTACGTGGAGTACAACGACTGTTCGCAGCAGCGCGACCCCAGTTCGGCCGGTCTCGACGCGCGCGGCAGCGGCAACATCTTCCGGTACAACACCGTGCACGACAACACGGGAGCGGGCGTCCGGCTCGGCGGCGACACCGCGACCGACGGCATCGACACCCAGGTGTACGGCAACACGATCACCGGCAACGCGGGCGGCGGCGTCAAGGTCATGCGCACGCCGCAGGGCCCGGTGTGCAGCAACACGATGAGCGGGAACACGGGCGGGAACGCGGTGGGCACGTACGGCGCCGACTACACGCCTGACGTGCCCTGCTCCGCCGTCACCGGGGCCAAGGCCTCCGGGGCCGAGGTCTCCGGGGCCGCGTCATGAGCGCCACCCGCCGCAGCGTCCTGGCCGGCACCGGGGCCGTGCTCGCGGCGACCTCGCTGCCCGGCCCGTTCCTGACCCCCTCCCACGCCGCCGGCACAGCCACCGCGGCGGACGCGTCCGTGGACCTGCTCACCCGCTGGCACACCCTGCTCACGGGCGGCCCGGGGCTCGACACGGCCGAGCCGCGGATCGCCGCCGCGATCGCGCGCATCGACCGGGCCGCCGTCTCGGCCCTCAAGGGCCTCGACCCGGGCCGCGCCGACGGCCTCTGGCCCGACCTGACCAGCACGTCCGTGTCGAACCACGTCACCACGTCGTTCAAGCGGCTCGCCACCGCCGCCACCGCGTGGGCCGTGCCCGGGACCACCCAGTACGGGGACCCGGCCCTGGCCGAGCTGCTGTGCCGGGGCGTCGACTGGATGCTGGAGCACCGCTACGGGCCCGGGCACGAGCGGTTCGACAACGACTGGGACTGGGAGATCGGCTGCGGCCTCGCGCTCGACGACACGGCCGTGCTGCTGCACGAGGCGCTGGGTGCGGACCGGCTGACCCGCGTCACCGACGCCGTACGGTACTACACGCCGGACCCGAACCTGTGGCGCGCCGACCGGCAGATCGCGACCGGCGCCAACCGCGTGTGGATCTGCACGGTCGTCGCCGTGAACGCGGTGCTGCGCGGCGACGGCACCGATCTCGCCCGGGTCCGTGACGCGCTGTCCGACGTGGCGGGCGGCGGCGCGAACAGCGTGCTCGCCTATCAGGACTCGGGGTCCGGCACGGGCGAGGGCTTCTACTCCGACGGCTCCTTCCTCCAGCACTACAAGCACCCGTACAACGGCGGCTACGGCAAGGAACTGCTCGGCAATCTGTCCCGGCTGCTGCATCTGCTCGACGGCACCGACTGGGAGGTCACCGACCCCGAGGTGGCCAATGTGCGGCAGTGGGTGACGGACGGCTTCGACCCGTTGATCGCGCGCGGGGACGTGCAGGCCGGAGTGTGCGGGCGGGAGATCGCCCGGTCCAGCAAACAGGGGCACGTGGCGGCGCAGACGGTGATCGAGGCCGTCCTACGGCTGCTGCCGGGGCTGCCGGCCGCGGAGGCCGACCGGTTCGGGGCGCTGGTCAAGCAGTGGATCACCGAGGACACGTTCCGGGACTTCCTCGGCGTCACGGACCTGGCCTCGCTCGTCGCCGCGCAGCGCCTGCTCGCCTCCGAGGTGAAACCGCGCGGCCCCCTCGTGACACACCGCCAGTTCCCGCGCATGGACAAGGCGATGCACCACCGCCCCGGCTTCACCCTCGGCCTGTCCGTGTACTCCAGCCGGATCTACAACTACGAGTCGATCCAGAACGAGAACCTGCACGGCTGGCATCTGTCCGACGGCATGGTCCTGCTGTACGACGAGGACCTCGGCCACTACAGCGAGGACCACTGGCCGACCGTGGACCCGCTGCGCCTGTCCGGCACCACCGTCGTCGCCGAGCGCCCCGCCGACGCGGCCGGGCAGCGCACGACGAGCACCGCCGACTGGGCGGGCGGCGCCGCTCTGCCCGGGACGACGCTCGGCGCGTACGGCATGGAGCTGCGGGCGTACGGCAGTTCGCTGCGCGCGTTGAAGAGCTGGTTCTGCCTGGACGACGTGATCGCGCATGTCGGCTCCGGCATCACGGCGGACGCGGGCCGCGTGGAGACGATCGTCGAGAACCGTAAACTCCGCGATGTGACGGCCGAGTTGAGCGTGGACGGCGAGCGCGCCCCGTCGGACGCCGGCTGGTCACACGCGTACGAGGAGGCGACCAGCCTCCACCTCACGGGCACCGGCGGCTACGTCTTCCCGCGCCCGACCGCGATCCGCGCCCTGCGCGAGCAGCGGACAGCGACCTGGCGGGAGATCAACATCAAGTACGGCACGGACACACCCGTAACCCGGCCGTACCTGACGCTGTGGCTGGACCACGGGACGGCCCCGTCCGGCGCCGGCTACTGCTGGCTGCAACTGCCGGGCGCCTCCGCCGAGCGCACCCGGCGCACCGCGCTCGCCCCGCCCGTGCGGACGGTCGCCGCGACGGAGGCGGTGCACGCGGTACGGCGCGGGGCGGACGGCCTGCTCGCCGCGAACTTCTGGGCGGCGGGCCGGGCGGAGGAGCTGTCCGCGGACGGGCCCGCGTCGGTGCTGGTCCGCCCGCACGACGGGCAGGTCGACGTGGCGGTGAGCGATCCGACGCAGCTGCGCGAGCGGGTCGTCCTGGACCTCGCCCTGCGCGGGTACACCGTGGCGCGGGCCGAGCCGGGCGTGAGCGTCGCCCGGACCTCCACCGGCACCCGGATCTCCGTCGACACCGCGGGCCGGCACGGCGCGACGGTGTCCCTGACCCTGACAAGGAGCTGACCTTGCTGTTCGACATGCCGCTCGACCGGCTGCGGGAGTACCGTCCCGAGCCGGAGGAGCCCGCCGACTTCGACGCGTTCTGGCGCAAGACCCTGGACGACGCCGCGCGGCACCCGCTGGACGCCCGCTTCGTCGCGCACGACGCGGGGCTCGCGACGGTGGACGTGTACGACGTGACGTTCAACGGGTGGGGCGGGCAGCCGGTGAAGGCGTGGCTGCTGCTGCCGCGCGGGCGCACCGGGCCGCTGCCCGCGGTCGTGCAGTACATCGGCTACAACGGCGGCCGGGGCATCCCGTACTCCTGGCTGGCCTGGAGCGCGCTCGGGTACGCGCACCTGGTGATGGACAACCGGGGGCAGGGCGGCGGCGGCAAGAACACCGCGGACACGCCGGACGTGGCGCCGGAGGGGCACGGTTCGTCCTCGCCCGGCTTCCTGACCCGGGGTATCGAGGATCCGCACCGGCACTATTACCGGCGGCTGATCACCGACGCGGTGCGGGCCGTCGACGCCGTCCGGGCCCACGAGGCGGTGGACGCGGGTCGGGTGGCGGTGCTCGGCGGCAGCCAGGGCGGCGGGCTCGCGCTCGCGGTGTCGGGGCTGCGCGACGACGTGGCGGCGACGATCGCCGACGTGCCGTTCCTGTGCCACTACCGGCGGGCCTCGCAGATCACCGACAACGGCCCGTACGCGGAGATCGCCCGCTTCCTGTCCGGTCACCGCTTCGGGGTGGAGGCCGCGATGGAGACCCTGTCCTACTTCGACGGGGTCAACTTCGCGGCGCGGGCGACGAGTCCGGGCTGGTTCTCGGTCGGCCTGATGGACAAGATCTGCCCCTCGTCGACGGTGTTCGCCGCGTACCACCGCTACGCGGGTCCGGCGTCCATCGAGGTGTTCCCGTACAACGGGCACGAGGGCGGCGCCGAGTACGACCTGCCGCGCAAGATCGGGGCGCTGCGGGGCGTGTTCGGCGACTGAGGCGACCGAGGCGTCGGGGCCGGGGCCCGCCGGTCAGCCGCGCGGGCGCAAGCCCTCCACCCGCCGGTACAGCTCGGCCGCCTCCGCCGTGCGGCCGAGCTGTTCCAGGCAGTGGGCCTCGTCGGTGCGGCTGGTGAGGGTGTCGGGGTGGGTCGCGCCGAGGACGCGTTCGCGGGCGGCGGCGACGGTGCGGTACGCGCCGAGCGCGTCGCGCCAGCGGCCGAGCCAACCCAGGCCGACGGCGACCTCCCGGTGGCTGATCAGGGTGTCGAGGTGCTCGGGGCCGAGGACCCGCTCGCGCAGCGCGCACACGTCGCGGGCCTCGGCGAGGGCTTCCTCCCAGCGGGCGAGGCGGCCGAGGTTGACGCCGAGGCCGTGCCGGGCGCGCAGCGTCTCGGGGTCCTCGGGCCCGCTGACCCGGGTGCGGTCGTCGACGAGGTCCCGGTAGAGGGTGAGCGCCTCGGCGCTGCGGCCGAGCCGGCCGAGGCCGACGCCCACCTCGTAGCGGGCGGCGAGCGTGTCGGGGTGGTCGGGGCCCAGGGCCCGGGCGCGTGCGTCGGCCACGTCCCGGTAGGTGCGCAGCGCCTCGCTCCAGCGGCCCAGCCAGCCGAGGGCGTAGCCGACTTCGCAGCGGGTCACGAGGGTGTCGGGGTGGTCGGCGCCGAGCACCCGGGCGCGGGCGGCGGCGACCTCGCTCGCCATCCGGTACGACTCCTCCAGGCGGCCGAGCCGGTTGAGGTTGAAGGCGAGGTTGTGGCGGCAGCGCAGGGTGTCGGGGTGGTCGGCGCCCATTGTGCGCTCGCGGGCGGCGAGGACCGCGGTGTACATCTGGTGGGCCTCGAAGTGCCGTCCCAATTGGTCGAGCACGTAGGCGACTTCCTGGCGGGCGCCGAGCGCGTCGGGGTGGTCGGCGCCGAGCACCCGCTCCCGGCCCTCGACGACACGCCGGTACGCGCGCAGGGCGTCGGTGGCGCGGCCGGTGCGACTGAGGGTGAGGGCGAGCTCGTAGTGGCTGGCGAGGGTGTCGGGGTGGTCGGGGCCGAGGGCGTGTTCGCGCGCCGCGGCGACCGCGCGGTGCGTCTCGCCGGCCTCGGTCCAGCGTCCCTGCCGGCCGAGAGCGAGTCCCGCGTCGTGCCGCGCGGCGAGCAACTCCACTTCGGGCGTGGGGCGTTCGGCCGCACCTACCGGTTTGGGGGCTTTGTCGATCCTCCGTGAGATCCACTCGGCGGCGAGCCCTCCGGCCGGGTCCGGCGGTGTCGCCCGCGGGCCCGATCCGCCGACGGCCTTGTGGCCGGTGGTCATGCCGCGGGTCCAGGACGGCAGCCTGGGCTCGCCCGAGGGCGCGGGCAGGCGGGCCTCCGGGACGGTCCGGGACAGCGCGGGGACCGCCGTGCCGGTCGGGCCCGCGGCGATGCGCGCGGCCAGTTCGGCGGCGTCGTGGGGCCGGTCGTCGGGGTCCTTGGCGAGCAGGTCCCGGATGATCCGGTCCAGGTGGCGGGGCAGGTCGGGGCGCAGGCTGCGGGGCGGCTCGGGCACGGTGTCGCGGTGTCCGACGAGCACGGCCCAGGCGTCGGCGAGGTCGAAGGGCGGGGCGCCGGTCGCGAGCTCGTACAGGACACAGCCGAGGGAGTAGAGGTCGCTGCGCCGGTCGACGTGGACGCCGCCGATCTGCTCGGGCGACATGTAGTGCGGGGTGCCCATGGCGATGCCGGTGCCGGTGAGGCGGGAGGTGAACCCGATGTCGTGGCCGAGCCGGGCGATGCCGAAGTCGCAGATCTTCGCGGTGCCGTCGGCGAGCCGCACGATGTTCGCGGGCTTGAGGTCGCGGTGCACGATGCCCTGTGCGTGGGTGTAGGCGAGGGCGGCGGCGACCTGTCCGGCGATGTCGACGATGTCGTCGACGGGCAGAGGCCGCTGCCGGTTGTCCTTCAGGAGCCGGCTGAGGTCGCGCCCCTCCAGGAGCTCCATCACCAGATACAGGACGCCTTCGTCCTCGCCGAAGTCGTGGACGACGGTGATGCCTCGGTGCTGGAGCCCGGCCGCGACCCGGGCCTCGCGGCGGAAGCGCTCGCGCAGCACCCGCGTGAAGTCCTGGTCGCGCTGCGGTCCGACGGGCTTGAGGCACTTGACGGCGACGTAGCGGCCGAGCGACTCGTCGCGGGCGCGCCACACCTCGCCCATGCCGCCGCGGCCGATCAGGTCGAGCAGCCGGTACCGCCCGTGGATCAGTCCGGTGTCCCGCGTCTCCCCCGACTCCCGCATGTTCCGCTGTCGCCCCCGTCAGCTCGCTGCGCCCTCCCCCGGCCCGTCCAGTATGGCCACCCTTCCGCCGGATTTGTACGGTGCCGGGCGGGTCTCGGGACCAAGTCGCGCCACGGCCCGCAGGACGTGCTTCGGGGGCAGTTGCCAGCGCAGCCGCGCGGGGACGAGGCGCAGGGCGGTGCCGGTGCGGCGCAGGCGGCGGGTGACGACGGCCGGGGCGGGTGCGGCCCTGCCGTACAGGGTGTGGGCGTACGGCGGCAGGGCGTCGTAGGCGAGGTTCGCGACGCGGCGCCACAGGAGGGCGCGGGCGGGGACCAGGAGCGGGTGGGTGGGCGGCCGGCGCAGGAAGTCGTCGACGACCCGGGCCTCGGGTCCGGCGGCGAGCTCGGGCCGCACGCTCTCGAAGTAGGCCGCGAGTTCGCGCTGCGAGCCGGGTACGCGGTCCGGGTCGAGGCCGACGAGCCGGGCGCTGGTGCGGTGCTCGGCGATGTAGCGGTCGGCCTGGGCGTCGGTGAGCCGGAATCCGGAGCGGCGTGCGACGTGGAGGTAGGAGTCGATCTCGGCGCAGTGCACCCAGAGCAGCAGCGCGGGTTCGTCGACGCCGTAGCGCTCGCCGGTGTCCGGGTCGGTGGCGCCGAGCCGGCTGTGGATCTTCCGGACCCGGGCCCCGGCCCGCTCGGCGGCCTCGGTGGTGCCGTACGTGGTCGTGCCGACGAAGCTCGCCGTGCGCATCAGCCGGCCCCAGGCGTCGCGCCGGAAGTCGGAGTTCTGCAGCACGCCGCGGACCGCGCGGGGGTGCAGGGCCTGGAGGTACAGGGCCCGCACCCCCGCGATCCACATCATGGGGTCGGCGTGCATCTGCCAGGTCACGGACTCGGGCCCGAACAGACCCGGATCCGGCACTTGCTCAAGGGAGCCCATGGGGCCAGTGTGCGAAGAATCCGACCAGGACACCAGGGCCGAACGGGACACCGGGGCCGGGCGGGATCACTTCCAGACGGCAAACGCCTCGTCGTCGCTGCTGCGGAGCAGGCCGCCCTTGACCCACTCGACCTTCTCGGGCGTCGCGTCGGAGCCCGCCTCCGAGAGGTAGACCGAGCACCCCTCGTAGCTCTCGCCCGCCGGGGCCTTCTCGAACTTCGCGGAGTCGTGCTCGTCGAGGCACTTGTCGAACTTCGGCGCGTCCTCGTAGCTGAGCTGTCCGTCGTCGCCCACGACCGGCTCGGGGAAGGCGGCCATGATGTCCAGCCGCGTCAGCAGGTCCCCGTCCGCGGTGACGTCGAAGGAGGGCCCGTCCACGTCGCCGGACTCGGCCTTGGTCACCTTGTAGTGGACGTAGTAGGGCGTGCGGCCCTGGTACTCGGAGGCGTCCTTGAGCACTGAGAGGTCCCCGTTGGAACCGGTCTCCACCCGGAGGACGCTGACCTCCAGGTTGTCCTTCGTCGCCTGGTCCCCGTAGGACAGCTCCTCGGTGTCGGAGCATCCGGTGAGGGCCAGCGCGGCGGCGACGGCTCCGAGGACGGCGAGTGATGCGGTGCGGCTGTTCAAGTTTCCCCCTGGGTGGTGATCATGCTCCGCGGGTCGACCCGCGGAGCATGTCTACCGCACGCCACTGACACAACGTCCAACAACTCCGCAACCGGAGACGGGGATCACAGGACGCTCACAGGAACACCGCCTCAACTCGCCCCGGCCCGGGGCGAGTCACCACCCTTGCCTCGCCGTGCCTCAGCGTCGTACGCGCGGCATCCCGAGGCCGATCCAGGAGATGATCTCGCGCTGGATCTCGTTGTTGCCGCCGCCGAAGGTGAAGATCACGGCGGAGCGGTAGCCGCGCTCCAGTTCGCCGTGGAGGACCGCGCCCGTGCTGCCTTCCTTCAGCGCGCCCGCCGCGGCGACGACCTCCATGAGCCAGGCGTACGCGTCGCGGCGGGCCTCGGAGCCGTAGACCTTGACGGCGGAGGCGTCCTGCGGGGTGAGGGTGCCCTGCTGGACGGCGTTCACCATCTGCCAGTTGAGGAGCTTCATCGCGTCGAGCTTGGTGTGGGTCTGCGCGAGGCGTTTCCTGACCCAGCCGAGGTCGATGACGCGCCGCCCGTCGGCGAGTTTGGTCTCCATGGCCCAGCGCTGGACGTCGTGCAGGGCGCGGATGGCCATGGTGCCGTGGGCGGCGAGGGTGACCCGCTCGTGGTTGAGCTGGTTCGTGATGAGCCGCCAGCCCTTGTTCTCGTCGCCGACCCGGCGGGTGACGGGGACGCGGACGTTCTCGTAGTAGCTCGCCGTGGTGTCGTGGGAGGCGAGGGTGTTGATGACGGTGCAGGAGTAGCCGGGGTCCGAGGTCGGGACGAGGAGCATCGTGATGCCCTTGTGGGGCGGCGCGTCGGGGTCGGTGCGCACGGCGAGCCAGACCCAGTCGGCGGTGTCGCCGTTCGTGGTCCAGATCTTCTGGCCGTCGACGACGTAGTCGTCGCCGTCGCGGACGGCGCGGGTCTTCAGCGCGGCGAGGTCGGTGCCGGCGTCGGGCTCGCTGTAGCCGATGGCGAAGTCGATCTCCCCCGCGAGGATCTTCGGCAGGAAGAAGTCCTTCTGCTCGTCCGTGCCGAACTGCATGATCGTGGGGCCCACGGTGTTGAGCGCCATCAGCGGCAGCGGGACGCCGGCCTGGGCGGCCTCGTCGAAGAAGATGAACTGTTCCATGGGTGTGAGCCCGCGCCCGCCGTACTCCTCGGGCCAGCCGACCCCGAGCCAGCCGTCCGCCCCGAGCCGGCGCACCGTCTCGCGGTAGAACCGCTTCTGCGCGGCGGGGTCCTCGTAGCGCGCGTACGCGTGCTCGGGGACCAGTTGGGCGAAGTAGGCGCGCAGCTCGGTGCGCAACTGCTGCTGCTCAGGCGTGTATTCGAGGTGCACGGCCCCTCCTGGCGGTCGACCGGGCTGCCTCGGCCCGGACTTCAGGCGCGGATGCGACGGCGCACACAGTAGAACGCGTTCCAGAAATAGGGAATGCCGTGGACTGACTGGATGTCAGATCATGCGACCCCCGAGCCTGTCCGGCTCAGGCGAGGGCTGTCACCACCGGTACCAGCGGGACCTCGACCCGCTCGCGGTCGTGCCACGGACGAGGAAGCCGAGCAGCCAGACGGCGAGCACGGCGAGGGCGACCCACCAGAGCAGCTTCACGGCGAAGCCTGCACCGAAGAGGATCAGGGCGAGCAACAGGACCAGCAGAACAGCGATCACGGTCAGTACCTCCTTGAACGCTCCGGGTTCCCCCGGCTCCGCGTCCTACACGGCGTCGGTGCGGATCCGGGGCGGTCGACCGCGGGCGGGCCGTGGCGACCCTCACACCCGGCACGGTCCCACCCGGCCCCCATTTCGTTGTACAGTACAACCACAAGCAAAGGTTGTATTTGCCAACTCATGGAGGTCCCGCCCATGTCCGCCGCGCGCAATCCGGCGCTGCGCCACGTCCTGACGCATCTGCTCACCCCCCTTCTGATGTGTGTCGGCATGGGCCTGGCCTACCTCGGCGCCTTCGCCTCGCCCGAGCCGCACCACCTTCCGGTCGCGGTGGTCGGCGCCGGGCCCGAGGCGAAGGTGTTCGCACAGACCGTGAAGGACAAGGCGGGCGACGCCCTCGACGTCCGTACGGTCGACAGCCGGGCGGCCGCGGTCGACCAGCTGATGACCCGGGACATCGACGGCGCGTACGTGGTCGGCGACTCCCCCGAGCTGATCGTCGCCTCGGCCGGGTCGGACACCACCGTGTCCGTCGTCGAGAAGATCTTCACGCCGGTCGCGGCCCAGCAGGGCGACCCCCTGAAGGTGACCGACGTGGCGCCGCCGGTGTCCGACGACCCGACGGGCCAGGGCCTGTTCTTCCTTCTCGTGGCGGTCAGCATCGGCTCGTACGCCTCGGTCGCCGTGATCGGCGGCGCGGGCGCCGTGCTGCGGATGCGGACCCGCGCGCTGCTCGTCGTCGGCGCCTCCGGCGTGGTCAGCCTGATCGGCGCCGCGTTCGCCGGGCCCGTCTTCCACCTGGCGCACGCCCACCTGTGGGGCCTGTGGGGCATGACGTGGCTGTACTCGGCGGGCATCCTGCTGATCGGCGTCGGTCTGCACACGTTCCTGAAGCGGTGGACGACGCTCGGCGTGATGGTCCTGTTCGTGATGCTGAACTTCACCAGCTCCGGCGGGATCTTCCGGCCCGAGCTCCAGAACGGCTTCTTCGGCAGCCTGCACGCGTTCTGGAACGGCGCCGGGTTCGTCGAGGGAGCCCGCAGCCTCCTCTACTTCGGCAGCCACGACCTGGGCCGGAACGTGTGGACGCTGGCCGCCTGGCTGCTCGTCGGCGCGGTCGTCCTCGGGATCGCCGCCCTGCACGAGCACCGGCAGGAGCGGAGCCTGGCCGCCGCGGGACACGGCGCCCACGCCGCGCCCGCCCACGCCGCGCCCAGCCATGCCGCCCCCGGTCACGCCGCCCCTGTCCGTGCCGAGCGCGTCGAGGACGCGGAGGACAGCGAGGAGGAGATGGAGGAGGCCGTCGGCGTCTGACCGGCCCCGCCCCGGAACGCACCGGTGCCCCGCGCTCGTCTCGAGGACGAGCCCGGGGCACCGGTGCGTCGTGCGCGGGTCAGGCTCCGCGCGGGATGTGCTTGGCACGGTTGCGGATCATGAACGCCTCCACGATCTCGACGACACCCATGGCCACCAGCCAGCAGCCGCCGACCAGCGTCAGGACCGCCACCGACTCGAACGGCGAGACGATCAGCACGATGCCGGCCATGGCGCTGACCACGCCGAGGAACGCCTGCCAGCCGCGGGCCGGCATCGCCGGGTCCGAGGCCGCCGCGACGGTCTGCGTGATCCCGCGGAACAGCCAGCCGATGCCGATCCACAGGGCGAGCAGCAGGATCGACTGCATCGCGCCGCGGAAGCAGAACAGGCCGAGGAGGACCGAGACAGCGCCGCTGATGAACGCCATGACGCGCAGCCCGGTCGTCACGTGCGTGCCGAACGCCGTGACCAGCTGGAAGACGCCGCTGACGACGAGGTAGACGCCGAACAGGACGCCGGCCGCCCACAGCGAGGCGCCGGGCCACACGAGGACGAGCACGCCCAGGATCAGCGCGGCGACACCTGCGAGGAGAACCGCCTGCCAGGCCATGTGGGCCAGCCGGCCGAGCGGACCCTCGGGGGGTGCCCCGGGCGCCTCCTTCTCGCCGGCGGCCCGGTGCGAGCCCTGCGGTTCGTAAGGTGTTTGGGTCATGTCCGAACTCTCCGTGCGGGCCACGCCGGGCGGCGACCGGTGATGAGCCGAACGGGTGACACACAGGAGGCGGCCGAACGACACTCGACGGAGTACGCAAAAGGCAAGAAAAGGCCACAATGGGTCCCATGTCTTCACAGCGCTCATCCGGCCGCCGGTCCGGCGGTTTCCCCGTGCGCCGGGTCTACGACCCGCCCACCGCCGACGACGGGAAGCGGCTGCTCGTCGACCGCCTGTGGCCGCGGGGCGTCTCGAAGGAGCACGCCGGCATCGACGAGTGGCTCAAGGACATCGCCCCGTCGAAGGAGCTGCGCACCTGGTACCACGCCGACAAGGACGACCGGTACGCCGGGTTCGAGGAGCGCTACCGGGCCGAGCTCGACGCGCCGGAGCGCGCCGAGCTGGTCGACCACGTGCGTGAGCTGGCTCGCGGCGGTCCGGTCACCCTCGTCACGTCGGTGAAGGACGTCGAGCACAGCCATGTGCCGGTGCTGGTGCGCCGGCTCGAGGAGCGGGACTGAGCCTCGCCCCGCGGGTCAGGCGGCGAGGCAGACCGTGCCGCGCCCCGTCGCCGCACCGCCCGCGCCCCGCGCCACGACGGCGGTGACGGAGCTGACCGAGGTGACGGACGTGACGGACACCGGGCGGCGGGTGCGGGCGGCCCGGGTGAGCTCTCCCTGGGCCAGCGCCAGGACGTCGACGAGTCCGAGCCCGAGCGCTCCGGCGACGGCGGCGAGCATCTCGGAGGACGCCTCCTTGCGGCCGCGCTCCATCTCCGAGAGGTAGGGCATGGAGATTCCGGCGGTGTCGGCGACGTCCTGGAGGGTCCGGCCCTGGGCCCGGCGCCTGCGCCGCAGCACGTCCCCGACGATGTGCCGCCACAGCGGCTCCTGCTCCGGTGCGGACCGGTGCGTGCGCGGGCCCCGGCTGCTCTCGTGGATGCTCATCGGGCCAGCGTAGGCGGCGTACGGCGGCCCGGGGCGGCGCTTCGCCCTCGGCGATATCCGGGCCGCCGAACGGCGCCGCGCGTCAGGCGGGGACGCGGGCGTGGCGCAGCAGGACGACCCCGTTGTCGAAGGTCTGGGTGCCCATCAGGCGCAGGACGCGCGGGGCGAACTCGGTGACGGGGAACAGCGGGCTGCCCGTGCCGATCAGGACGGGGTGCACATAGGTGTGGAACTCGTCGATCAGGTCGTGGGCGAGGAAGGTGGCGGCGAGGTCGGCGCCGCCCACGTTGAGGTCACCGCCGGGCTGTTCCTTGAGGGCGCGGATCGCCTCGGGCAGCACCTCGTTGACAACGGTGGAGTGGTACGGGGCGGGGCCCGGCGGCAGTGTCCGGGAGAACACGATCTTGGGGATGTCGTTCCAGAGGGCGGCGAACTCGACCTCTGTCGGGGTGCTCTCGGGGTCGGCGCCGGCCGCGGGCCAGTAGGACGCCATGAGTTCGTGCGTGACGCGTCCGGTGAGCAGGCCGCCGAAGGAGCGGACCTTCTCGTTCATGTGCCGGTGCAGCGCCTCGTCCACCTGGTGCCAGCCGATGTCCCGGCCCGGCCCCTCCGTGTACCCGTCGAGAGAGATGCCCATCATCAGGATGATCTTGCGCATGTCGGTCCCGCTCCTCGTCGCGCCCTCGTCCGGAACACCAGCATGCCCAAAGGCCTCGGCCCGTCGCAGTACCGCCACGGCCCGGATCGCAGGGCGCCCTACGAGGCCCGGGGGCGCTCCCAGTCGCACGGCGGGGCCGGGCGGGCGTGCGGCTCGCCGCCCGCCTGTTCCTTGAGGGCGACGCTCACCAGGCTGAGCAGGAGCTGCACGTCCGTGTCGCACTCCAGGAGCACCGTGATCCAGGACGCGCCGGGTTGCACGCGGACGGCGCTGGTCCGCCGCAGCTGCGGCAGCAGCCGCTGCACCGCCGGCGCGGTGAGATAGAGGTCGGCGCAGTCGTCGGAATGGAAGTGGACGAGGTCATGGCCCGCCGGGCCGAACGCGTGACCGATCGAGCACCGGGGCGGGCCGCTCACCAGGTGCGGCCATGTCCCGAGTTCGGTCATGGCGCGCTGGGCCGCGGTCATGACCCCATCCTGGCGCACCCTTCACCTCGGGGAGAACCCCCGTCAACTCCCCTGTTCCGGCGAGTTGCCGAGCACGCCCCCGGCGAGCAGCTGTCCGCCGTCGACGACGAGGGTCTCGCCGGTGATCCAGCGGGCGCCGTCGCCGGCCAGGAAGGCCACGGCCTCGCCGATGTCGACGGGTTCACCGATCCGGCCGAGCGGGGTGGCGCCCGCGACCCGCGCCTCGTGCTCCTGCCAGAGCGCCTCGGCGAGACGGGTCCGCACGATGCCGGGCGCGACCGCGTTGACCCGCACCTTCGGGCCGAGTTCCAGGGCGAGTTGCTTGGTGAGGTGGATGAGGGCGGCCTTGGATACGTGGTAGATGCCGACGTCCTGGGCGACCGAGAGTCCGCCGATGGAGGCGGTGTTGACGACCGCGCCGCCGTGCTCGCCCATCCACGCCTTGACGGCGAGGGACGTCCACAGGATCGGTGCCCACAGGTTGACGTCCATCGTCTTGGCGAAGCGGGCGTGGTCCTGGTCGATGACGGGGCCGTACGCCGGGTTGGTGCCCGCGTTGTTGACGAGGATGTCGAGCCGCCCGTGCGTGGCGACGGTGTGCTCGACGCAGGCGCGGGCCGCGTCCTCGTCGGTGGCGTGGGCGCCGAACCCGGTGACGCCCGCGCCGAGTTCACGGGCCGCCTCCTTGGCGCGGTCCTCGCTGCGGGAGGTGATCACGACCTGGGCGCCGCGGTCGCGCAGGGCGCCGGCCGCCGCGAGGCCGATGCCCCGCGACGCGCCGGTGACGACGGCGACCTTGCCGGCCAGGGACTCCGTGCCCGCCGGGGATTCCGCTGTGCTCATCGCTCTCCTCGTTCGGTCTCGCGGCGGCGCAGTTCGCGCCGGGCGATGGTCCGCTTGTGCACCTCGTCGGGGCCGTCCGCGAGGCGCAGGGTGCGCAGGTGCGCGTACATGCTGGCGAGCGGGAAGTCGTCGCTGACGCCGGCGCCGCCGTGGACCTGGATGGCGCGGTCGACGACCTTGAGGGCGACGTTCGGGGCGGCGACCTTGATGGCGGCGATCTCGGTGCGGGCCTGCTTGTTGCCGACGGTGTCCATCAGGTGGGCGGCCTTGAGGGTGAGCAGCCGGGCCATGTCGATCTCGATGCGGGACTCGGCGATCCAGTCCTGGATGTTGGCCCGCTCGGCGACCGGCGCCCCGAAGGTCGTACGGGACTGGGCGCGGTCGATCATCAGGTCCAGGGCGCGTTCGGCCATGCCGATGGCGCGCATGCAGTGGTGGATGCGGCCGGGGCCGAGCCGGGCCTGGCTGATCATGAAGCCGTCGCCCTCGCCGGCGAGCAGGGCGCCGGCCGGGACCCGTACGTTCTCGAAGAGGACCTCAGCGTGGCCCTCGCGGTCCTGGTAGCCGAAGACGGGCAGGCCGCGCAGGATCGTGACGCCGGGGGTGTCGACGGGGACGACCATCATCGACTGCTGGCGGAAGGCGGGACCGTCGGGGTCGGTCTTGCCCATGACGATGAGCACCTTGCAGTTCGGGTGCAGGGCGTTGGAGGTCCACCACTTGCGGCCGTTGAGGACGTAGTCGTCGCCGTCCCGCTCCATCCGCATCTGGATGTTGCTCGCGTCGGAGCTGGCCACGGCGGGCTCGGTCATGGCGAACGCGGAGGCGATCTCGCCGTCGAGCAGCGGCCTCAGCCACTTCTCCTTGTGCTCCTCGGTCCCGAAGAGGGTGAGGACCTCCATGTTGCCGGTGTCCGGCGCGTTGCAGTTCGTGGCCTCGGGGGCGAGGTGGGCGCTGCGGCCCATGATCTCGGCGAGCGGCGCGTACTCCAGGTTGGTGAGGCCCGGGCCCCACTCGGGGTGCGGGTGGAAGAGGTTCCACAGGCCGCGCTTCCTCGCCTCGGTCTTGAGGTCCTCCATGACCGGCGGGTGGAAGTGCGGGTCGCCGGACGCGGCCATCTGCTCGGCGTAGACGGCCTCGGCCGGGTAGACGTGCTCGTCCATGAAGGCGAGCAGGTCGGCCTGGTACCGCTTGGCCTTGTCGGTCAGCTCGTACACGGGTGTCCTCCGATGGTGGTCTCGTACGGTGTCATCGCGCGTCGGCGGGCCGCAACAGGCGCGCCAGGGCGGAAGCGGTGCTCGCGGCGTCGCGGTGCAGGACGCCGGCGAGGCCGATCCGGGCCGCGGCGTCGAGGTTCTGGCGCAGGTCGTCGACCATGACGGTCTCCTCGGGCGGAGCGCCGAGGCGTTCGCAGGCGAGGGCGTAGGCGCGGCGCGAGGGTTTGCGGACGCCGATCTCGCCCGAGATGGTGACGGCGTCGAACAGGGCGGGCAGGTCGAAGCCCGCGTAGCAGTCGTCGCCGAGGGAGTTGGACAGCAGCCCGACGCGGTGTCCGTCGGCGCGGAGCCTCGCGACGAGGGCGAGGCTGTCGGGGTCGGGGCGCAGGTGGGTCTGGAGCCGGGCCAGGAGTCCGGGGCCCGCGGCGGTGACGCCGTGCGCGCGCAGCCGGGCCGCGTAGCCGTCCTCGAACTCCCGCTGTCCGATGCGGCCCTCCTCGTGGGCGACGAGCAGGGCGCTGCTCTCCTCGTCCTTGGACAGGAGGCGCAGCAACTGGCCCGGTTCTGCGCCGAGTTCGCGTCCGACCTCGTCGAAGGCGTCGATCACGCTGGTGGTGAGCACGCCGCCGAAGTCGAAGAGGACCGCGGTGCGGGTCCGTTCGCCGGTCATCGCACGGCCTTCTGGTAGCGCCGCATGCCGCGCAGCCAGCGGTCGTAGTCGGCGCCCTTGTGGCGGTAGAAGTCGAGGACCTGGGGGTGCGGCAGGACGAGGAAGCGCTCGTCGGCGACAGCTTCGACGACGCGGTCGGCGACATCGAGGGGCTGGAGCAGTTCGCCGGAGTCGAGGACGGCCCGGGCGGCGGCGCGCTCGGTCGGGTCGGCGGAGCGGGTGCCGGCCATGAGCAGCTCGGTCTCGACGCCCTGCGGGCACAGGCAGCTGACGCGGACGCCCTGGTCGCCGTAGGTGACGGAGAGCCATTCGGCGAAGGCGACGGCGGCGTGCTTGCTGACGGAGTAGGTGGCGGAGCCGATCTGGGTGAGCAGTCCGGCCGCGGAGGCGGTGGTGAAGAAGTAGCCCTCGCCGCGCTCGACCCAGCCGGGCACGAGCAGCTTCGCGGCGCGGACGTGCGCCATCACGTTGACGTCCAGGGCGCGGCTCCACTCCTCCTCGCTCGCGTCGAGTCCGGCGCCGCCGCCGATGCCCGCGTTGGCGAAGTAGAGGTCGACGGGGCCGAAGCGCTCCTCGGCCAGGGCGAGGAGGGCGCTCAGGTCCTCGGTGTCGGCGGCGTCCGCGGCGCGTCCCGCGACCCGCTCGCCGTGCTCGGCGGCGAGCTCGCGCACGGTGGCGTCGAGGCGTGTGCCGTCCAGGTCGGTGAGCAGGACGCCGCGGGCGCCCGCCTCCAGGAGGCGCCGGGCGACGGCGGCGCCGATGCCGCCTGCCGCGCCGGTGACCACGGCGACCTTGTCGTTGATCAGCATGAGGGGTGACCGCTCCTTCGCTCGGCTGCGCCCTCACCGTATTTGAATCCGGCTTCAAGTTCAATGACAGGCGGCGGACCGCTCGGTATATTCGGATCCGACGTCAGGTTCAGGAACCGCGCCGGGAGCGACGGGTGTGCGGGCAGGGCCTGTCGGGGAGCGTGGCCGGACGATCCGAGGAGCCCTGGACATGACCGCACATCTGCCGATCGCCGACTGGGAGCGGGTCCCGGCACGGGACGTCGCGACGAACGGCATCACCCTGCGCGTGTACGAGGACGGGCCGCGCGACGCGGCGAAGCCGCTCGTCGTGCTGTGCCACGGCTTCCCCGAGCTGGCCTTCTCCTGGCGGCACCAGATCCGGGCCCTGGCCGCGGCGGGGTACCGGGTGCTCGCCCCGGACCTGCGCGGCTTCGGCCGCAGCGAACGGCCGGCCGATGTCGAGGCGTACGACGCGCCGACGGTGTGCGGGGACCTGGTGGGGCTGCTCGACGACGTGGGCGCGCGGGACGCGGTGTTCGTGGGGCACGACTGGGGCGCGTCGATCGTGTGGCACATGGCGTGGGCGCATCCGGAGCGGGTGCGGGCCGTGGTCGGGATGAGCGTGCCGGTGACGCCCCGCTCCCCCGTCGCGCCGCTGCCGGTGCTGCGCCGGCGCCTCGGCGAGGAGTTCTACATCGTGTGGTTCCAGGAGCGGGGCGTCGCGGACCGGGCGCTCGCCCAGGACGTGCGGCGCACGCTGACGGCACGCGAGATCTGGTCGGCGGCGTGGGCGGCCCGCGAGGAGCCGGCGGCGCCGCGCCCGCACTGGCTGAGCGAGGAGGAACTCGCCTTCTACGTGAAGACGTTCGAGGAGACGGGCTTCACGGGCGGGCTGAACTACTACCGCAATCTGGACCGCACCTGGGAGCTGACGGCGCCGCTCGACGGCCGGACCATCGACATGCCGTCGCTCTTCGTCACCGGCTCGAAGGACCCGGTGGCCCGGTTCATGCCGAGCGACCGCCTGGAGGAGGTGCTGACCGATCTGCGCGGCCGGGTCGTGCTCGACGGGGCCGGCCACTGGATCCAGCAGGAGCGGGCGGCGGAGGTCGACGCGGCACTGCTCCGGTTCCTCGACGAGATCGGATGACGGGCTCGGACGACGGCTTGGACGACGGCCTGGACGACAGGCTCGGACGACGGACCCGGCCGACGGACCCGGCTGATAGCATCCGCAGCCACCCGCGAGGCGGTCGCGGCCCCGCGACCGCCCGCACGAACGAGAGCGAATGGACCGCATTGCCTGCCCAGGCCGCGGCCGCCGACGGCGGTCAGAAGCAACCGATCACGCCCCGCAGCGCCCGCGGCGTCAGGACGCGCAACGCGCTGATCACCGCCGCGCGTGAGGTCTTCGAGCGCGACGGCTTCCTCGACGCGCGGATCACGGACATCTCCAAGGCCGCCCACGTCGCGTCCGGCTCGTTCTACACGTACTTCAACAGCAAGGAAGAGATCTTCCAGGCGCTCGTCGCGCAGGTGCAGGAGGAGATGCTCCATCCCCACCTGCGGGAGCGGACCGGCATCACCGACCCGCGCGAGCTGATCGACGCCTCGAACCGCGAGTACCTGCGCGCCTACAAGAAGAACGCCCGCCTGATGGCCCTGTTCGAGCAGGTCGCCCAGGTCGACGAGACGTTCAAGCAACTGCGCATCGAGCGCGGCGACGCGTTCGCCCGGCGCAACGCGAAGCTGATCCGCTCGCTCCAGGACGCGGGCGCGGCCGACCCGAGCCTCGACCCGCTGATCACGGCGCACGCGCTGTCCGTGATGGTGAGCCGCATGGCGTACATGGTGTTCGTGCTCGGCCAGCGCATCCCGTACGAGCGTCTGGTGACGACGCTCAACAAGATCTGGGAGAACGGGCTTCAGCTGCGCGCGCCGGAGGCGGACCCCGAGGACGACTGAGCGGCGCGGGCGGCGCGGCGCTCCAGGATGCCGAGGACGCGCCGCCCCCAGTCCACGTTGCCCTCCTCGAACCCGATGCCGGCCATCAGCGTCAGATAGGGGCCGATCCGCTCCCCCACCTCGAGGAACTCCTCCTCGGTGCGGCCGCCGAGGAGATGCTGCCGGATCCGCTCGTAGCGGGCGAGGCGGCCCTGCGCCCACGACACCCGCTCCTCGATGTGCGCGCGCACGGCGTCCAGGTCGCCGACGTCGACGGCCTGCACCTTCACCATCAGCTCGTCGCGCAGCGCCAGCGGCTTGGGCCGGCGCGCGGTGAACGCGGCGAGGTCCGCGTGCCCTTCGGCCGAGAGCGTGAACATCCGCTTGTTCGGCCGCCGTTCCTGCGGGACCACGCGGGCGTCGATCAGCCCCTCCGCCGCGAGGCGGTCCAGCTCCCGGTAGAGCTGTTGCGGTGTCGCCGCCCAGAAGTTGGACACCGACACGTCGAAGATCTTCGCCAGGTCGTATCCGGACGCCTCGCCTTCCAGGAGCGAGGCGAGGACGGCGTACTTGAGAGACATGTGGACACCCTACAAGGATGCGACTACTGTCACCCGCACCTAATCAACAAGTTTACTAATGAGTGAGTGAGGTGGCGTTCATGCATCCCTTCCGCGCGGCGGTGGAGAAGGGCGATCTGGCGGCGGTCGAGGCCATGCTGGCCGAGAACGTGGTGTTCACCAGCCCGGTCGCCTTCAAGCCGTACCCGGGCCGGGCGATCACGGCGGCGATCCTGCGCGGGGTGACGCGTGTCTTCGAGGACTTCCGGTACGTCCGCGAGATCGCCGGGGCCGACGGGCGCGATCACGCCCTCGTGTTCGAGGCGCGGGTCGGCGACCGGGCCATCACCGGCTGCGACTTCCTGCACTTCGACGAGGAAGGGCGCATCGACGACTTCATGGTGATGGTGCGCCCGCTGACGGCAGCGCAGGCACTGGCGGCCGCGATGGGGGCCGAGTTCGACCGGATCGCCCAGGAGGCGGCCGCCGGGGCCTGACCCCGGCCCGCTCAGCGGTAGTAGGCGTCGTCGCCGGCCGGTTCGCTCAACTCGAAGCAGACCTCACCGGCGTCCTCGGCCGCGCCGGGGGCCGTACGGACCTCGGCGCCGACCCACACCAGGTGCGGCGGCGTCCCGACGACCCGGCAGGGCACCACGAAGTCCTCGGGGAAGCGGACCAGCGACTCGTTGCGGGCGACGCCCGTGCCGCGGTGCACGACACGCGACTGCACGACGATCCCGGGGCCCGCGCTGCGCTGCGTCTCCAGGTCGCTCGACGCGCAGACCGGACAGAGCAGCCGGCGGAACGACGCGGTGCCGCACCAGCGGCAGCGCTTGAAGGTGAACCCCGTGCCGCCGTCGGCCTCGGCCGGCGTCATGACACCCGTCGCGCTTCCCGACAACCCCGCCCACTCCGACATCGCTCGGCCTCCCGCGCTCACCCGGTCCGCCGGGCTGAGGCTCCGGCGCCCGATCAGCGTATGACACTCAGTGCCGCGCGGTAAAGATACCGAGTACCCTCCGCATCGGAATTCTTGGGCGCCCGGGCCCGGTTCAGTCGTCCCGGAGCGCCGATTCGACCTGCTGGATGACCCGCCACATGGGCGCGCCCTTGGGGGCCATCATCACCACGACCTCCTCCTGGGCCACGGCCGGACCCGGCTCCCGCGCGGCCGACTCGCCCCACACCTGACGGACGAGTCCGAACGCGCGCTCCACCGCCGCCTCGGCGTCGCCCTCGCCGCCCGAACGCAGCCAGGTGCGCAGCGCGTTGTTGTGCGCGGCCACGACGGAGGCGGCGACGACCTCGGCCCGCAGACCCCCGTCCGGGACGGCCGCCCAGCGCCGGCGCAGATACTCGGCGAGCATGCGCTCGTAGCGCCGGACGACGGAGAGCTCGTAGGTCCGCAGACCCGGCACCTCGCGCGTCAACCGGTAGCGCTGCACAGAGAATTCGGGGTTCGCGGCATACATGCGCAGCACGAGTCCGGCCGCGTCGCAGACGACGTCGACGGCGTCCCGCTCGTCGCCCGCCCCTTCGAGGAACGCGGTCATGTCCGCGAGCACGCTCTCGTGGTCCGGGAAGACCGCGTCCTCCTTGGACGGGAAGTAGCGGAAGAACGAGCGGCGGCCGACCCCCGCCCGCGCCACGATGTCGTCCACGGTCGTCCGCTCGAACCCCCGCTCCAGGAACAGCTGGAACGCGGCCTCGGCCAGCACCTCCCGCATCGGGGCCTTCTTGACCGCCCCGTTCGATCCACTGCCCTCGCGTGCCTCGCTCATGCCGGGAACGTAACACCGGACGGACCCCTTTGGCACTACGTACCTTTACAGAGGGAACTGAGTGCCATACGGTGGCCGCAGTAGGCCTGAGAAGGCTGAGAAACGCTCTGAGCGAGGAGAGCCGGCGTGAGCTTGAGGATCGTTGTCACCGTGAAGTACGTGCCGGACGCGACCGGTGACCGGCATTTCGCTGATGACCTGACCGTGGACCGTGACGACGTGGACGGTCTGCTTTCCGAGCTGGACGAGTACGCGGTGGAGCAGGCGCTGCAGATCTCGGAGAACTCGGACGACGATGTCGAGATCACCGTGCTGACGGTGGGTCCCGAGGACGCGAAGGACGCGCTGCGCAAGGCGTTGTCGATGGGTGCGGACAAGGCGATCCATGTCGAGGACGACGATCTGCACGGCACGGATGCGATCGGTACGTCGCTGGTGCTGGCGAAGGCGATCGAGAAGGCGGGCTTCGACCTGGTCGTCTCGGGCATGGCGTCGACGGACGGTACGGCGGGGATCGTGCCGGCGCTGGTGGCGGAGCGTCTGGGTGTGCCGCAGGTGACGCTGCTGTCCGAGGTCGCGGTCGAGGACGGCAAGGTGTCGGGCCTTCGTGACGGTGATGCGGCGTCGGAGCAGCTGGAGGCTGCGCTGCCGGCGGTGGTGTCGGTGACCGACCAGTCAGGTGAGGCCCGTTACCCGTCGTTCAAGGGGATCATGGCGGCGAAGAAGAAGCCGGTCGAGTCGTGGGATCTGTCGGATCTGGGCATCGAGGCCGGCGAGCTGGGTCTGGAGGGCGCGTACACGAAGGTGGAGGCGGTCGCGGAGCGTCCGGCGCGTACGGCGGGCACGATCGTGAAGGACGAGGGCGGCAAGCAGCTGGCCGAGTACCTCGCGGGCCAGAAGTTCATCTGAATCACTGAGAGTTGGAAGAGATCATGGCTGAAGTTCTGGTGTACGTCGACCACGTGGACGGTGCGGTCCGCAAGCCCACGCTGGAGCTGCTGACGCTGGCCCGCCGGATCGGCGACCCGGTCGCCGTCGCCCTCGGTGCGGGTGCTGCCGACACCGCCGGTGTGCTGGCCGAGCACGGTGCCACCCGTGTGCTGACGCACGAGGCCGCCGACTACGCGGACTACCTCGTGGTGCCGAAGGTCGAGGCTCTCCAGGCCGCGGTCGCGGCTGTCTCGCCGGTGGCGGTGCTGGTTCCCTCGTCCGCGGAGGCGAAGGAGATCGCGGCGCGTCTGGCGCTGCGCATCGGATCGGGCATCATCACCGACGCCGTCGATCTGGAGGCCGGTGACAACGGTCCGGTCGCGACGCAGTCGGTGTTCGCGGCTGGTTTCACCACCAAGTCCGTCGTGGTCAAGGGCACGCCGGTCATCACGGTGAAGCCCAACTCGGCTCCGGTCGAGGCGGCCGCTGCCGCGGGTGCGGTCGAGGCGCTGGAGGTGTCGTTCTCGGAGCAGGCGCACGGCACGAGGGTCACCGCGCGTACGGCGCGTGAGTCGACGGGGCGTCCGGAGCTGACCGAGGCCGCGATCGTGGTCTCCGGCGGCCGGGGTGTGAACGGTGCGGAGAACTTCTCGATCATCGAGGCCCTCGCCGACTCCCTGGGTGCGGCCGTGGGCGCCTCGCGTGCCGCGGTCGACGCCGGCTGGTACCCGCACTCCAACCAGGTCGGCCAGACCGGCAAGAGTGTGTCGCCGCAGCTGTACATCGCCTCCGGTATCTCGGGTGCGATCCAGCACCGGGCCGGTATGCAGACCTCGAAGACGATCGTCGCGATCAACAAGGACCCTGAGGCCCCGATCTTCGACCTCGTCGACTACGGCGTCGTCGGCGACCTCTTCGACGTCGTCCCGCAGCTCACCGAAGAGATCAGCGCGCGCAAGCGCTGACGGGGACAGCCCGCGCCATTCGTGCCGGCGGCGCAACTGGCCGGTGGCTTCGGGCGAACGGGATGTCCCGTGGGCTGCGCCGTCGAGATTCACATGAGCCACGTTCCTGATCCACGCCCCATCGCTCTGCATGGCTGGGCGGGAGCGTGGCCCGAACAGAGGAAGGAAGGCCGATGCCCACATCTGCCGCAGAGGCGGTCAGTGCGGAGGAATTCGAGCAGATCCGTGCCCAGGTACGGGAGTTCGTGCAGGAGGAGGTCGTCCCGCGGGAGCGTGAGATCGCGGACGAAGACGCCATCCCCGATGACCTGCGACAGAAGACCGCGGCCATGGGCCTGTTCGGCTACGCCCTGCCGCAGGACTGCGGCGGACTCGGACTGAACATCGCCCAAGACGTGGAACTGGCCCTGGAGTTCGGGTACACGACGCTCGCGTTCCGCTCGATGTTCGGGACCAACAACGGCATCGCGGGCCAGGTTCTCGTCGGCTACGGCACCCCCGAGCAGAAGAAGCGCTGGCTGGAGCCGATGGCGGAGGGCGCTTGCGTGGCCTCCTTCGCGCTGACCGAGCCGGAGGCGGGATCCGACCCGTCGGGGATGCGGACCACCGCCACCTGGTCGGAGGACGGGTGGTCGATCAGCGGGCAGAAGAGGTTCATCACCAACGCGCCGCTCGCGGACCTCTTCGTCACGTTCGCCAAGGTCCGGGGCACCGAAGCCGAGGGCAAGGTGGCCGTGTTCCTGGTCCCCGCCGGGACGGAGGGGCTGACGATCGGCCCCAAGGACCACAAGATGGGCCAGCAGGGAGCCACCACGGCGGAGCTGTTCTTCGACAACGTGCGGGTCGGCCACGACGCCCTGGTGAGCGGAGAGGTCGAGACGGGCTACCGAGCGGCCATGACCGTGCTGGCCCGAGGGCGGGTGCACATCGCCGCACTTGCGATGGGACTCGCGCGGCGCGCACTGGAGGAGTCGGTCGCCCACGCCGCGCAGAACCGGCAGGGCGGCGTACCCATCGGCGACCGGCAGCTGGTGCAGGCCATGCTGGCCGAGCAGCAGTCGCTGGTGATGGCGGGCACGGCGCTGGTGCGTGAGGCCGCGCGCGACTACCTCGACGGATCCGACCGGCGGATCGCACCCTCAGCGGCGAAACTCTTCTGCACCGAGGCAGCCGGCAACGTCGCCGACCTCGCCGTCCAGATCCACGGCGGCATGGGCTACATGCGAGAGGTCGCGGTGGAACGGATCTACCGCGATGTGCGCGTGCTGCGGTTGTACGAGGGCACCAGCGAGATCCAGAAACTGATCATCGGCCGGGAACTCATGAGGCAGCAGCGTGACGGTGCCTCCCGCACCTGAGAGCCCTCACTCAGGAGAGGCACTTCATGTTCTACGTGATATCTAGGGGAAGGCCCTGAAGCCATGAGGCGAGCAGCAATCGTGAGCCCGGTGCGCACCCCTGTCGGTGCGTTCGGCGGAGCGCTCAGGACGGTGCCGGTCGAGGATCTCGCCGCCACCGTGATCAAGGCGGTGATCGAGCGGACCCAGATCGATCCGGAGCGCATCGATGACGTCGCCATGGCGCAGTCGTACGCCAGCTCGGAGACTCCCTGCATCGGCCGCTGGGCGGCCCTGCACGCCGGGCTCCCGCTGTCGGTGCCCGGCTTCCAGACCGACCGGCGATGCGCCGGCGGGCTCCAGGCTCTAGTCACCGCAGCGATGATGGTGCAGACCGGTGCCTGCGACGTCGTGCTCGCCGGTGGCGTGGAGAGCATGTCCAACATCGAGCACTACACGACCTCGATGCGCTGGGGAAGCCGCTCGGGCAACGTGACGATGTATGACCGCCTCGACCGTGGTCGGGAGCGCTCGCAGCCCGAACACCGTTTCGGCAAGATCTCCGGGATGCCCGAGACCGCGGAGAACCTGGCCCGGCGCTACGGCATCACCCGTGAAGCTGCCGACCGGTTCGCCGTCTCCAGCCATCAGAAGGCCGCTGCGGCCTGGGAGTCCGGGATCTTCAAGGACGAGGTCGTACCGGTCACCGTGCCGCAGCGGCGCGGCGAGCCGGTCGTTTTCGACAGGGACGAGGGCGTGCGCCCGGACTCGAGCGTGGAGGTCCTGGCCAAGCTGCGCACCGTCCTGCCCGACGGCACGGTCACCGCAGGCAACGCGAGCCAGCAGAACGACGCCGCTGCCGCGTGCCTGGTCGTGGCCGAGGACCAGCTGGAGTCACTGGGCCTGGAGCCCATCGGATTCCTGGAGGGCTGGGCGGCCGCCGGATGCGAACCGTCCCACATGGGCATCGGACCCGTGCCGGCCGTGGCCAAGCTGTTCGCCCGGACCGGGAAGTCGTTCGACGACCTGGACCTCGTCGAGGTGAACGAGGCGTTCGCCGTGCAGGTGCTCGCCGTGCTCGCCGAGTGGGGCTGGCACGACACCGACCGGCTCAACGTCAACGGCTCGGGCATCTCGCTCGGCCACCCGATCGGCGCCACGGGCGTACGGATCATGACCACGATGCTGCATGAGCTGCGCCGCCGTGGCGGCCGCTACGCCCTGGAGACCATGTGCGTCGGCGGCGGACAGGGCATGGCAGCCCTGTTCTCCGCCGCGTGACCACGACAATCCGACGACGCGACAGGACACCTCTATGACGAAGGTCTTCTCTTCCCCGGCCGCACTCGCCGCGGCCGCCGGTACCCATGTCGGGACCGGTGACTGGTTCACCGTCGACCAGCAGCGCATCGACGGATTCGCCGATGCGACAGGCGACCATCAGTGGATCCACGTCGACCCGCAACGCGCCGCCCAGGGACCCTTCGGCGCCACGATCGCGCACGGCTACCTGACGCTGTCGCTCCTGCCCACGCTGATGAAGCAGGTGTACCGGACCGAAGGCGTGACGATGGCCGTCAACTACGGCCTGAACAAGGTCCGCTTCATCAACCCCGTGCGCGTCGGCTCCAAGATCCGGGCGTCGGTCGACATCGTCTCCGCCGAACCCGTGCAGGGCGGCTACCAGGTGGTCTCCCGCGTGACCGTCGAGATCGACGGCGCCGAGAAGCCGGCCTGCGTCGCGGAGGCAGTCGTGCGCGTCTCCGGCTGACCGAAGCACGTTTCCGTCTGCGGAGTACCTGAGTAACTGAACCCCGTCATTCTCACCAACCTCAAGGAGCACAGCGTGTCCGAGTCCACCGCCGTCGTGCAGCGCGTCGCCATCGTCACCGGTGCAGCCCGTGGCATCGGCGCCGCCACCGCCCAGCGCCTGGCCCGTGACGGCTTCGCCGTCGCCGTCCTCGACCTCGACGAGGCGGCCTGCGCCGACACCGTCACCGCCATCGAGAAGGAGGGCGGCCGAGCGCTGGCCGTCGGCGTGGACGTGGCCGACGCCGAGCGCGTCGATGGCGCCGTCTCGCGCGTGGCCGCCGAACTGGGCCCGCCCGTCGTGCTGGTGAACAACGCGGGCATCACCCGTGACGACCTGTTGTTCAAGATGGCCGAGAGCGAGTGGGACGCGGTCATGGGCGTTCACCTGCGTGGAGCCTTCCTGATGAGCCGGGCCGCCCAGGCCCACATGACCAAGGCCGGCTGGGGCCGGATCATTAACCTGTCCTCCACGGCCGCGCTCGGCAATCGTGGGCAGGTCAACTACTCCGCGGCCAAGGCCGGTCTGCAGGGTTTCACGAAGACCCTGGCCATCGAGCTCGGCAAGTTCGGCGTCACCGCGAACGCCGTCGCGCCCGGATTCATCGTCACGGAGATGACCGCCGCGACGGCCGAGCGACTGGGCGTGCCCTTCGAGGAGTTCAAGGCGAAGCGGGCGGCCGTCACCCCGGTGCCCCGGGTGGGAATCCCCGACGACATCGCTCACGCCGTCTCCTTCTTCGCCAGTGAAGGCGCCGGCTTCGTGACCGGTCAGGTCCTCTACGTCGCGGGCGGCCCCCGGGGCTGACCGGGACTCGCTTGCTGTTGCGCGACTGCGGAGCCGGGAGATTGCATGCGCGTACCCATAGGACGGCGGGAGACGATGGGTGATTCCCTGCCGAGTCAGGTGGAGTTGAGCTTCCAGCGTTGTTCATGGTGCTCCACCGTGCTCTTCCACACCTGTTTGCTGTGTCCCGTCTGTGCGTCCACCGACCTGCGTCGGGAGAGCGGTCCGGTTACGGGAAGAATCGTCACCATCGAACAGCTGGGGCGACACGGGCACCCGGCCCGAACGCTCACCGTGGTGGAACTGCGCGACGGGGTGCGTGTCCGGTGCGAGGTGGAAGGCGTGCAGGCCGGCATCACGGAGCCGGGAACTCCGGTGAACGTCGTCGGGGTCGCGCCGAACGGCGTCCCCACGTTTCGCGTGACTCCGGTCAAGAGTGAGCGCTGGTGAGCCACGCGCACGCTCGTTGCTGCCTGACGCGGGCAGCAACGAGCGTTTCATCGAGAACGCGCGGGCAGAGCTGACGGACGCGGGATGTGCGCCACGTGCAGGCCGGCAGACGCGGGCGAGCGAGGACGCAGCCGAAGGGCCCCCGTCGGTAGCGGCTTCCCGTGGGGCGCTACAGCGAGGTGGGCACGGGCCTGCGTGGGGCGCGGGGCCGGTACTCGACGATGGTCAGGGCGAGGGACACATACCGCTCGACGAGGTCGTCCTCGGAAAGAACGCCGCCCGGTTCGTACCACTGCGCTACCGCGTTGCACATGGCCATGACGGCACGGCGGGCGTCGTCGGGGTAGGGGGTGAGGAACACCCCTTCCTTTACCCCGCGCTCGATGATGTCCCGGAACTGCCGAGTCGCCATGGCATGGTTCGCCCGATAACGCTCCAGGTGTTCCGGCTGGAGGCTGCGCTCCTCGGACAGCAGGATGTTGCTCTTGCTCGGGTGAGTGCTGCGGTAGCGGACCGTCGACTCGACGATGGCCGCCAACTGCTCGGCCGGATCCTCTCCTGCCCGGGCGAGGGCCTCCTGGCAGGAACTGAAGTAGGCATCGTGGGCGTCGTCCAGGATGGCCACGAGCAGTTCCTGCTTGCCCTTGTAGTAGTAGTACAGCGCCGACAGGCTCACTCCTGCACGCTGCGCGATGTCCCGGATCGAGGTCGCACCGTAGCCACGCTCGGCGAACTCCTCGCGGGCCGCCTTGACGATGGCCGCATGGCCTGGAGGGCGAGTGCTCACGGTTCTCCGATCACAGGGGTGCAGCTCGGCATTCCGACTGGCCTGTCCGAACGTTCGTACAGTACGCCCATCGTAGCTCTGTTTGATGTCGCTCGTCGGCGGCGTCGAGTCGGCGCGTGCCGGAACTCACTTCATGCCCAGGACTCCGGCAACGGCGGCACGCAGCATGGAGCCGCGGCTCTGGGAGTCGCCCCAGCGGACGAGGCTCTGCGCGTTCAGCCCGTCGACCATGCCCAGGATCTGCCATGCGGCGGCGACGGGGTCGAGGGGATGGAACTCGCCCGATGCCGCGCCACGCTGAACCACGGAGAGAAGCAGTTCCTGCCAGGCGTCCATCTCCGTGCGGACGGCGTTCGCAAGGGCTTCGTTACGCAGGCCGTGGGCCCAGGCCTCGACCCAGATCAGGGTCACGTCGTCCCTGCTCGGGTTGATCATCGCGTCCAGGAGGGCATGCATGCTCGCCGTGGCGCTGCCGGGTGCCGAAGCAAGGGCGGTCACCTCCCGGCGTTCGTCGGCGACGATCCGCTGGAAGGTCTCGGCGACGAGGCGGTCCATGCCGTCGATGTAGTGCGCGACGAGTGCGGGAGCGACCCCCGCGCGGCCGGCCACCGCACGCAGCGTCAAGGCGCCGATTCCGGCCTCGAGGGCGAGTGAGCACGCCGCGGCGATGATGTCGGCGGCCCGCTCCTGCGGAGACTTTCTGTGGGCGCGCGGGCGGTCGGCTGTTGACATGATGCGGCCACCCTACTACTTTCGGGCCCGTTATTGATCGTTCGATCAATTGCCGTCGTCACGGGCGCTGGAGCCGCCATCACCTGCGCTCCCGGCATGAAGCTCGCTGAGGGGCAGCGGCGGCGAGCCTGCCGGCGATCACGCTCGATCAGGACGCACCCCGATGTCCCTGACGGTCCCCCCGCAGAGAGCGTCACGCGCCCGCACGTCGTGGTGAGCGTCCACCGCCTGCCCCTTCGAAGACCGAGGACAGCCGCCCGACCGACTCGCATCGAGCAGTCGGTGTTCGATCAATTCGATCAAGAAGGATCCGCACATGCCCGAGAGCACTGTCTACGTCAATGCCGTCGTTTTCGATGGGCTCGGCGATGCTCCGCGTCACGACGCTTTCGCGGTACGTGGCGAGCGGTTCCTCGCCATCGGCTCCGCTGACGAGGTACGAGCCGCGGCGGGTGTGGACGCTACCGAGGTGGACCTCGACGGGGCGTTCGTGATGCCCGGAGTGATCGAGGCGCACGCGCACCTGTCGATGTTCGGGCACGCGCAGGGGAAGGTGCAGCTGCGCGACTGCACGACGGTCGAGCAGATCCAGCAGCGGCTCCTTGAGGCCCGGCGCGCGAACCCGGAGGCCACGCGGATCGAAGGGGTGAGCTGGCTGTTCGACGCGCTTCCCGAGGGCGTCGCTCAGCCGACCGCCGCGATGCTCGACGCAGTGATCGACGACATCCCGGTGTTCCTCGACGCGAACGACCTGCATTCCACGTGGGCGAACTCGGCGGCGCTGCGGGCTGTGGGCATCGACCGCAACACCGCCGATCCGATCGGCGGTGAGGTAGTGCGCGGCAAAGACGGTGAGCCGACCGGCTTCCTCCTTGAGACGGCGGCGTTGCGCCTTGTGCTGCCGTACCTCGACAGCATCGCCACAGACCATGAGCGGGACGCGTACCTGGCGCGAGCGTTCGACTCCTATCTCCAGGCCGGGGTGACCGGGGCCGTGGACATGGGGATGGGCGAGAGTGCTCTGACGACACTGCGCCGTCTGCTGGACCGGGACGGCCGCCTGCCGTTCCCCGTGTCCGCGCACTGGCTGATCGGTTCGACCGGCGACGCCACCGCCGACCTCGCGCAGGTGGAGCGGGCCGTGCAGCTGCGCGACGAGCTCGCCGCCGAAAGAACGCCGTGGCTGCGGGTCGTCGGTATCAAACTCATCCTCGACGGTGTGATCGATGCGTGCACCGCTGCCATGGTGCGTCCTTACGCCGACGGGACGAACGCGGATCCGATCTGGAGCCGTGAAGCGGTGATGCCGGTCGCGATCGCCGCGGATCGAGCGGGTCTGCAGCTCGCGATGCATGCGATCGGCGACGCGGCGAGTGCGCTCGCGGTCGACATCGCCGCCGCGTGCGAACAAGCGAACGGGGCGGACGCGTCGCGCCGGCCCCGCATCGAGCACCTCGAATCGGTGACCCCGGAGACGGTCGCCCGGATGCGCGCGCACGGCGTCGTCGCCTCGATGCAGCCGGTGCACTGCGATCCGGCGATCCTCGACAACTGGATGGCTGTACTCGGCGACCGGCGCGCGGAGAACGGATTCCCATGGAACTGGTTCCGGGACGATGAGGTGCCGCTCGCGCTCGGCACGGACGCCCCCACGGCGCCGCACGAGGCGCTGCACAACCTGTACATCGCCATGTCCGGTCGCTCGGCGCTCGACCCCAAGCTGGCGCCCTACCATCCCGAGCGCGCGTTCACTGCTGCGCAGGCGCTTGCCGCCGCCACCAGCGGAGCCGCGTTCGCCGGGCGGATGGACTCCGAGTACGGACGCATCGCCCCCGGGTTCTACGCCAACGCCGCGGTGCTCGACGTCGACCCGTTCTCCCGGCCGGCCGACGACCTGCTGTCCGCCTCCGTCCTCCTCACCCTCGTCCACGGCGATGTCGCCTACCGCGCACCAGCGGCACGCGACCGCTGAGGCCCCCGCCATCACCCCAGACCCACCCCCCCTGAACCACCAGCCCCTTACTCATCTGCATCGGCGCAGGCCGGAGAATTACTGGAAGGCACACCATGTCCGAGACATCTGCCAGTTCGGCCGATTCGCAGCAGGAATCCCACCCGCCCCGACACGAGTTCCTCGATGCGGCGACGGCGCCCGAGACTCGCGGCATCGAGATAGTTCAGGACGATGAGCGTCACGGCAAGGCACGCGACCTCTTCTTCGTCTGGTCCGCACCCAATCTCAGCGTGCTGAACCTGACCGTGGGAGCATCGCTGACGATCGTCCTCGGCCTTGAGATCTGGCAAGGCCTGCTCGTGCTGCTCGCCTCCTCACTCCTGGCGATCCTGCCGGGCATCGTCGCGATCTCTGGGCCCGCGGCCGGCACCTCCGGCTCGGTGATCCAACGCGCGCTCTACGGCATCCGCGGCAACAAGATCGTTATCGCCTTCTACGGGTGGTTCATCTCCGGCGTATTCCTGGCCCTCAACTGGGTCGCTGCCTCTTTCATGGGTGGCGAACTCCTCATGCGGTGGGGATTTCCCAACCACACGGTCGCGCTCATCCTCGTCGCCGTCGTCACCGCTGCGATCACCGTGCTCGTCGCCATCTACGGGCACGCCCTGATCCTGCGCGCCTACATGGGCATCGCGATCGTGCTGTCCGTGATCTTCGCCGCGGTTCTGGGGTTCCTCGCTCCCTCGATCGACTGGGCCTTCGCCCAGCCCGAGCCGTTGAGCGGCCTGCCGCTGTGGTCCAGCCTCACGATCGCGTTCGCGCTCTTCGCTGCAGCCCCGCTCTCCTTCAGCAACAGCGCCGACATGTCCCGCTACCTGCCCCGTGACACGAAGCCGTCACGCATCATCGCGGCCACGGCGCTGGGCAATGTGTTTCCCGCCATGCTCCTCACCGCCTTCGGGATCGTGCTCGGCGGCACCGTGGGAGCCGAGAGCCTCGAGAGCGGCATCGAGTACTCGCTGCTGGAGAAGCTGCCGATCTGGCTCGCCCCGGCCTTCGTCCTCGCGGTCATCGTGAACACGATCGCGCTCAACGGCATGACCACGTACTCCGCCAGCATGGCGCTGCAGTCCATCGGCGTGCCGATCCGGCGGATCCCGTCGGCCATCCTCATCGGCGTGCTCGGCACGGCCTTCACCATCGTCCTCGTGCTGTCGTCGAGCCTGATCGACGCGATCAACCTGATGCTCCAGTTCCTGCTCGTGATCTCAGCCCCCACGATGGCCGTGTACGTGGCCGACATCGTGCTGCGCCGCAACCGTTACGACGGACCCGAGCTGTTCGACGAACGCCCCGGCGGGAAGTTCTGGTACACCAAGGGCTTCAGCAGCCCGGGCCTCATCTCCGTCGTCGCCGGCGCGGTCGCCACCGCTCTGTTCCTCTCGACCACCGTCTGGACCGGACCGCTCGGCGCAGCACTCGGCCACCTCGACCTCTCCGCTCCCGTCGGCATGCTCGTCTCAGCTGGGCTGTACGCATTGCTGGCTGGTCCGACCATCCGCAAGCAGACGGCCTCAAGCTGACAGCGCCCCAAGGGGCTTCTTCACCCCATGGGCCCTCGCCACGGAATTTGAGTGGGCGAGCGGTCCATGGGGTCCTCCGCCCGGTTCTCTGCGGAGGCTGCCAGGGGCTCTCGTTCGGATCACCGTGCGGACCAGAGGAAGATGCCTGCGACGTGGAGCCCCGCCAGGTAGATGGCGGCTGTCTCCTTGTGGCGGGTCGCGATGCCGCGCCATTGCCTGAGGCGACGGAGCTGGTCCGCCCGCGTCGCAATCACCGTCTGAGTGCCGCGCCTGCGCAGGTGATCACGGATCGCGCGGGAGGAACAGGACTTGCCGGCCCGGACCCTGTCCGGTCCGATGCGCGGCCGCCCACGGTGCCGAGGGACCCGCAGACGGTCCTCGATATCTGTGCACGCGGGTGCGTCCGCGGCCTGTCCGGCGGTGAGGGCGAAGGCCCGCGCTGCGGCGAGGTCTTGGCCTGCGGCGGCGGCACGGGGAGTCCGGCTTCGTCCTCCAAGACGCCCTACCTCGTTGCCCCACCCGGCCACCGCCTCGTCGTCCCGGCCCGGTGACCGAAGGGCCGACGGACCGCCCTCAGTCCACATCCCCGCTCGGCGGCCCCCTTGAGCCGTAACTCCTTGCGGAAATGCTGCCGTTCGGTGGTCAGCCGGCCCCCTTGTGGGTACCTGGTATCCGTCCGCGCCGACAGCCAATGGCGCGGCACCGCCACCGGCTACGAGCGACCGCCGCCATCCATCGGGCCGCACGATGATCCGAATGAGGCCCCTGATTGCGAGGCTCAGCGGCCTCAGGCCACGATCAACCTGCGGTCCATGGCCACGATCACCTGACCGCCCATTCACCGGTGAACACGGGCTCACGCTTCTCGTTGAAGGCCGCGAACGCCGCTGGCGCGTCCACGGTGGCGTAGTTGACAGACTGAGCGCGCGCCTCACTCGCCAGCGCGTCACGCAGGGTCCGGTCCCCGCCCTCGTTGAGCAGAGCCTTGTTCTGTGCCAGGGCGACCGGTGGGCCCGCGGCCAGGCGCTGCGCGATGTCGTCGACGAACGCGTCCATGTCGGCCGGATCGATCAGCCAGGTCACCAGGCCGAGCCGGTGTGCTTCCTGCGCGTCGATCATCTCGGCGAGCAGCGCGAGTCGTTTGGCCTGCTGCAGCCCCACCAGCTTCGGCAGCAGCCACGAGCCGCCGAAGTCGAGGGAGAGCCCGCGGCGCGCGAAGATCTGGGAGAACTTCGACTGAGGCGTCGCGACCACCAGGTCGCAGCCGAGGGCGAGGTTCCAGCCGGCCCCGACCGCCACTCCGTCCACCTTCGCCACGGTCGGTACGGACAGCTCGTGCAGCGACAGGGCGACATCGTTGATGCTGCGCAAGCGCTGGAGCGGATGGCCGGACCGGCCGCCGGACAGATCGGCTCCGGCGCAGAATGCGCCGCCCGCTCCGGTCAGGACGACCACGCGCACATCGGGGTTGCTCTCCGCCGCCCGGAGCTCGGCCTCGAGAGCGCTCCACAGCTCCGCATTGATGGCGTTCTTGCGCCGGGGGCGGTTCAGGGTCAGCGTGAGGATGCCGCCGGTGTGATTGCTGAGCAGTACAGGCTCGTCGGCCATTACGTAGGCCCCGCCTTTCTCGCGATGGGAAGTGGTGCTGCCCTCGGCCCGGAATCCGGGCCGAGGGCGTATGAGAACGGGAATGGTTCGCTCGTGGCGTCGGACGCTGCTGACCTTTCGCTGCTCTCAAGGGGCTGGAGGCTGGCCCTGACCTGTGTGCCGTCCCCGCAGCTCGTTCTTAAGGATCTTTCCGGCCGCGGTGACGGGGAGCGCTTCGATGAAGTGGACTTCCCGCACGCGCTGGTACGGGGCGACGTGGTCCGCCACATACGCCATCAGCTCCTCGGCCGAGACGGATGCGCCGGGGCGGAGCACCACGTACGCGGTGGGGATCTCGCCGGCCTGGGCATGCGGCGTTCCGATGACCGCCGCGGTGGCCACCGCGGGGTGGCCGGCGAGTACGTCCTCGAGGTGCAGCGGGTAGACGTTGTAGCCCTTGTAGATGAGCATGTCCTTGGCCCGGCCCGACAGGAAGAGGAAGCCCTGTTCGTCGAGCCGGCCGATGTCGCCGGTGCGCAGCCAGCCGTCCTGGAACTGCTCTGCCGTCAGGTCGTCGCGGCCGTGGTAGCCGTCGGCGATCTGCGGCCCCCGGGCCCACAACTCGCCGGTCTCACCGACAGGCAACTCCCGCTCGGGGTCGAGCAGATCGCGGATCGAGAGTTCTGTGTCCGGGACGGCGCGGCCCACCGAGCCGGACGGGGTCTTCGTCTCGCTGTCGATCGGGTGCATCGCGAGCGCCATGGTGGCCTCGGTGCAGCCGTACCCCTCGGTGATCAGTGCGTTGGGGAACAAGCTGGAGAGGCGTCGCACGGTCTCGGGGTCGATGGGTGCGGCGCCGGAGTTGACGATCGTCACGGATTCCATCGTCTGTCCCTCCGACGCCGGTGCGGCGAGGAGCGCTCGGTACATCGTGGGCGAGCCGTTGACGAACGTGATCTGGTGCTCGTTCACGTCGGTGATGAATCGGGCCGGATCGAAACGAGGGGAGAGGACGATGGTGCTGCCCAGCAGGGTGTTGTAGACGAGGCTTACGAGCCCCAGGGCATGGAAGAGCGGCGCCACCGCGAGAGTGGATCCACAGCCGGGGGCCTGGTGCCACCGCGTGGCTGCTGCACTGTCCCGCTCGGCGTGGAGCAGACCGTCGGTGAGCACCGTGCGCGAGGCCCCTCGGGCCCATGTGATCTGCGTCGCGTTGGCCACGAGATTGCGGTGCAGCACGCGAACGGCCTTGGAGCGGCCGGTGGTTCCTCCGGTGTAGGAGAGATGAGCCAGATCGTCCGGGCGGCGGACGACGCGCTCCGTGACCTCGCTCCGGAGCAGGGCTTCGGCCGTGACGACGTCGTGCTCTGTGGTTGATTCCCCTGCGGTGGCCACCGTGAGTCGCAGGTTTGTGGCTCCGGCGGCCTCGACCGACGGCAATGACGTGGGGTCGGTGACGACGGCGTGGGCACCGGAGTCGGCGATCTGATCGGCCAGGGCCCGGGCGGGCTGCGCGGGATTGGCGGGGCTGACGACGGCCCCGGCGTACAGAGCCCCCCAGTAGGCCACCGGGAACCAGAGAGAGTTGGTGAGCAGCATGAGAACGGTGTCACCCGGCTGGATGCCGTGCTCACGCAGACCGCCGGCGAACCGCAAGGCCTGGTCGTGTAGTTGGCCGAAGGTCAGGCACTGCTCACCGTGGCGCACCGCGACGCGATGCTCGTATTGGTGCGCGGCTCCGGCGAGGACTGCGCCGACATCGACCGTCGGGTAGTCCAGAGTGGTACGGGTCATGCGATTACTCCTCGCGCGATCAGGCGGTCGAGCTCGTCTTCGGTCAGGCCTGCACCCGCCAGGACGCTGCGCGTATCCTCGCCGGCTTTCGGTGAGACCCGGGTGGCGGTGGCCGGAGTTGCGGAGAACCGTGGCGCGGGCGCCGGGCGCAACGGCCCGTCCTCCTGCAAGAAGGTGCCGCGGGCAGCATTGTGCGGGTGTGCGGGGGCCTCGGTCAGGGAGAGCACGGGGGTGACGCACGCCTGGGTGCCGGCGAAGTGTTCAGCCCAGGCATCCCGGGAGCGGGTCGCGAAGACCTCGGCAAACCGCTGCCGTACGGCGGGCCAGCTTCCCGGTGCCCGCTGCTGCACGGCGCACACCGGATCGTCGGCCAGGCCCAACCCCCGTACCAGCGCGGCGTAGAACTGTGGCTCGATGGCGCCGACCGCGACATGCTCGCCGTCCGCGCACCGGTAGGTGGTGTAGAAGGGCGCGGAGCCGCTGAAGAGGCTGGCGCCGCGCTCCTCGGGCCACTGGCCGGCGGCAAGGAAGCCGTGCGTCATGGCGAGCAGGAGCGCGCTGCCGTCCGTCATGGCTGCGTCGACGACCTGCCCCTTGCCGGTGGCCCGCGCGTGCAGCAGCGCGCTGACCACCCCGAGTGCCAGGAGCATGCCGCCGCCGAAGTCGCCGACGAGGTTGAGGGGCGGCACGGGGTCGCCCGAGGCTGGGCCGATGGCGTGCAGCACTCCGGTGAGCCCGATGTAGTTGATGTCGTGTCCGGGCGCCTGGGCGAGGGGCCCGTCCTGGCCCCAGCCGGTCATGCGCCCGTACACGAGGCGCGGGTTGCGGGCCAGGCACACGTCCGGTCCGAGGCCGAGTCGCTCCGAGACGCCCGGCCGGAACCCTTCGAAGAGAGCGTCGGCCGAGTCGATGAGGCGCAGCACGGCGTCCGCGCCCTCCGGTTGCTTGAGGTCGACGGCGACGGACTGGCGGCCGCGCAGCAGGATGGTGTTGGCGGCGCTGACCTGGGCGCCGGGCCGTTCGATCCGGATCACCTCGGCCCCGAGCCCGGCGAGCACCATGCCCGCGAACGGGGTTGGGCCGATGCCGCCCAGTTCGACGATGCGCACATCGCTGAGCGGGCCACGGGGTGGTATGGGGGTTTCGGTCATCGTCGGCCGGTCCCGAGGGAGGCGTGCCGCTCCGCGAAGGCGCGTGTCCCTTCCGCGGCGCCTTCGGGCCTGTCGGCCGGCTCCAGCAGAAACCTCTGGCACACGGCATCGTCGGCCGGCCGGTGAAGAGCCCCGGCCACGACGTCCTTGCCGACCCGCAGGGCGAGAGGGCCGTCGGTGGCCAGGGCGGCTGCGGCGTCCCGTGCTTCGTCCAGGACGCCACGGGTGACGAGAGCGGAAGCTCGATCGGTACGCATGAATTCCCCACGTTCTTCATTCTGTGGCGGAGAGCATCGCGGGCGGCTGTACAAACATGTGCGGCCTGCGTGCTTGTCCCGGAAGGGGAGTGCCGGTACCGCGACGGGCCTGATTTAACGATCGTTCGACAACTGCTGCGCCCAGGGAATCACAGGGCCCAGGCCGTGTCAACGGCGTGCCGAAGACCCCCTTGCCCGCGTCGAGCCGCGAGCGGATTCCTCCGGTGCCGCGTCGGCACCCAGGGCTTGCGGACGAGGCGGCACACCGATGTGGACGCCGCCTCGAGACCCGCTGCTTCTAGAGCTTCTTCGCTCTCCCGGTCATTCGGTGTCGTGGACGTCGGTCAGCACCGCCAGGGCGTCGACGGCAAGGGCACCCTGCTCCTGTGCGCCGACCAGCAGCGGGTTCACGTCGAGTTCGGCGATGTGGTCGGACAGATCGGCGGCCAGCCAGGACAGCCGGGCGATGACCTCCGCCGCCGCGTCGACGTCGCGCGGCGGATTGCCGCGGACCGCCCCGAACAAGCGGCTGCCGCGCAGCGACAGGAGCAGTCGTCGGGCGGTGCCGGTGTCGACGGGGGCGACGGCGACCTGGCTGTCGGCGAGGGCCTCGACGAGTACCCCGCCGAGACCGACCACGACGACCGGCCCGAACACGGGGTCGCGCTTGGTTCCGACGATCAGTTCGGTCCCGGGAGGTGCCATGCGCTGGACCAGCAGCCGGGCATCGTCGACACCTGCGCCGCGGGCGATGCGGAACAGATCGTCCGCCGCGTCCCGGACGGAGTCGGCGTCGTCGAGCCCGAGCCGTACACCGCCGATGTCGCTCTTGTGCCCGATCCGGTCGGAGAGGAGTTTGACCGCGACGGGCCCGCCGAGTTCCGCGGCGGCGGCCACCGCATCAGCAGCGGAGCCGACGGCGTGTGCCGCGGCACACGGCACCCCGTAGGCGGCGATCAGCTGGGTCGACTCGTGCTCGTCGAGCTGCACCCGGCCCGCGGCCCGTGCGCCGGCCAGCACCGCCCGCGCCGCGTCCGTGTCGATGTCTGCGGGCCGCTGGGGCGCGGGCAGCGCGGCCCGCAGGCTGTAGTCGGCGAGCAGACCGAGGGCGGCAGCGGCTTGCGCGGGGTCGGTGTAGCAGGGGACGCCGAGTTCGCGCAGGCGCTGACGGGGCCGTCCGCTGCCTCCGGTCCACACCACGACCAATGGGCGACCGGTGGACATGTGGGCCTCGGCGACGGCGTCGATGAGCTGTCCGGCGCAGTTGTCCGCGCAACCGAGCAGCACGGCGATCATGTCGGTGCCGGGGTGCTCGACAGCCACCCGCAGCGCGCGCCGCAAGATGTCCGGCTCGGCGACGAGCGTGCCGGTGAGGTCGACGGGATTGCGCGGCGACCCGTACGCGGGGATGGCCGCGGCCATCGTCCGCTGCCAGCTCTCCTCCCAGGCACGCACCTCGATGCCGTGAGCGGCGGCGGCATCGGCCATCAGGGCGCCGGCCCCGCCGGACACGGACAATGACGTGAGCCGGCGGCCGCGGGTCCGGCGGCCGGTGGCAAAGACCTGTGCGGCGTCGAGCATGGACTCGGGGCCGTCGACGCGGAGGACGCCGTACTGCCGGACCGCGCCGTCGAAGACCGCGTCCTCCCCGGCGAGGGAGGCGGTGTGGGACTGTGCCGCACGTGCGCCCGCCGCCGAGCGGCCGACCTTCACGGCGATGATCGGCTTGTCCCGCTCGTGGGCCTGCCGGGCTGCCTCCAGAAGTCTGCGACCGCCGGTGACGCCTTCGAGGTAGGCGAGCACCACCTGCGTCTGGTCGGTGCGCACCAGACCGTCGAGGAGTTCGGCCACCGACAGGTCCACCTCGTTGCCGGTGTTGAGGTAATGGGATATCCCGATGCCCAGGTTCTGCGCGGCGTTGAAGACGAAACCGCCGAACGCCCCGCTCTGGCTGAGGAACGCCACCGGCCCTTCGAGGAGTGGCACGTCCTCGTCGAGGGCTGAGCTGAACGTGGGAACGGCGCGGTCCCGCGAGGCGATCATGCCGAGGCAGTTCGGGCCGAGCACGCGTACCTTGCTCTCCTCGATGGCCGCCTTGAGGTCGCGTTGGAGCATGGTTCCCTCGCCACCGACCTCGGCGAATCCGGAGGCGCCCACAATGGCGGCGGGAATGCCCCGCTTGCCGCAGGCCCGTACGGCGTCGGCCGTCCGTTCCGCCGGCAGCATGATCATCGCCAGGTCGATGTCGCCGTCGATCTCGTCGAGGCTGCGGTAGGCCGACAGGCCCTGGACTTGGCTGCGCACGGCGTTGACCGGCAGAATCCGGCCCGCGAACCCGAAGCGCTTCAGGTAGTCCACTGGGCGGCCGGACAACTTGGTCGGGTTGTCCGAGGCCCCGAGGATGGCGATGGAGCGCGGGTGGAGCAGTTTCTGCAGGGCTTCGCTGTCGGAAGTGGAGTTGGCGCGTGAGGTGCTCTCGGGCACGGAGGCTCCTAGGGTTGCGGGACAGGGGAGTTCGGGAAAATCGGGGTCATGTGCCGGTGACGCCGCGAGGCGTGGGCGTTGCCCGGACGGTCGGCGCCGGCTCCTGCGCGGAGAGGCGTGCCGACAGCGTGAGGAACGCGCGGGCGGCGAGCAGTGAGACGGCACCCAGGACGACGACGAACGCGATCGGCAGCGCGATCGATCCCGAGGCGGCGAGCAGCGACTGCAGGATCACCGGTGCCAGGCCGCCGAGGACTCCGGCCAGTCCGTAGGTCGTCGAGATGGCGGTGTAGCGCACCTGGGCGGGGAACGCCTGGGCGAACATACCCGCGATGATCGCGTAGTACATGACGTCGGGGACTGTGGCGACGATCGCGCCGATCAGGGCGAGCGTCCAGCTGCCGGTGCGGATGAGGCCGAACATCATCGGGATGGTGGGGAGCTGGCACAGCAGGATCACCGTGACGGCTCTACGGACGCCCCATCGAGTGGCCAGTAGCGCCCCCAGGGGCTGCACGAAGAACTGCACCACGCTGGCGATCAGAATGATCGTCAGGAACGCCTGCCGGTCCATGCCCACCTCGGAGGTGGCCCAGGAGAGCGCGAAGGTGTCCCGCGCGTACACCACGGCGAACACGGTGAAGCCGGCCGCCACACCGAGCAGCACCATCTTGGTGTGCCCTCGGAACAGGCTGACCACCGGTACCTTCGCCGTCTGTCGCGAGGCCCGCAGCGCGACCACGGCCGGGGACTCCTCCAGGCTCAGCCGGATCACCAGGCCGATCACCACCAGGACCGCGGACGCCAGGAACGGGATCCGCCACGCCCACCCGAGCAGCGCCTGGTCGGAGAGCCGGCCCACCGCCAGGAAGGACAGCGTCGCCAGGATGCGACCGGTCGGCGAGCCCTGCTGGGCGAAGGCCCCGAACACGAACCCCCGTTCCTTCTTGGCGTGTTCGGTGGCGATGAGTACGGCCCCGCCCCACTCCCCGCCCAGCGCCACGCCCTGCACGGCACGCAGCAGCGTGAGCAGGAGCGGGGCGGCCACCCCGATCTGCTCGTACGTCGGCAGCAGACCGATGCCGACGGTGCTGATGCCCATCAGCAGCAAGGTCGCGACGAGCGTCTTCTTGCGGCCGAGCCGGTCGCCGAGGTGTCCGAAGAGAATCCCCCCGAGCGGGCGCGCCAGGAAGCCGATCCAGAATGTGGCGAAGGACAGCAGGACGCCGACCGAGTCCGGGACCTGGGAGAAGAACAGCGGGGCGAACACCAGCGCTGACGCGGTGCCGTAGACGTAGAAGTCGTACCACTCGATCGTGGAGCCCATGAAGGAGGCCCATCCCGCCTTGCGGGCCATCTTCTCGTCTGCGGGCAACCGTTGGGATCGCATGTCATCCATTCCTTCGGGTCAGCTGCGCGCGTCGTCGGCTCGCAGCGCAGCCGTGCAGGGCACGGCCGCTGGACGCGGGTGAGGAATTGCGGTGGTCCGTGACGGCTTGAACGCCGAATCCACGGTGTGATGTGACTCTCTTGGACGCTAAAGCGACGGACATGTTTCGTCTAACACCAAAGCGACGTACCGTTGATTCGCCTGCGCGACATAATTGGCTTCGACCTGCGCAGACGTGGAAGCTACGGCCAGCATCAGCGCCTCTGGCACCGATCCGGGGCCGGCCGGACCGAAGGCGGTGCTCATGGAGCTGAGGCATCTGCAGGCGTTCGTCACCGTCGCGGAGGAGCTCAGCTTCCGCCGTGCAGCGGAGCGGCTGCAGATGTCCCAGCCCCCGCTGTCACAGCAGATCAAACGGCTCGAACACGAGGTGGGGGTGCCGCTGCTGCGTCGGACCACGCGGCAAGTAGCCCTGACCACGGCCGGTTTGGCCTTCCTTTCAGAGGCCCGACGTGCTCTGAGAGCGGCTCAGGCCGCGCCCCAGGCAGCTCGCCAAGCGGCTGCCGGACAGACCGGCGTGGTCCGCCTCGGATTCAGCGGGCCGACCTCCCATGAGGTGTTGGTCCTCATGACCAGGAAGTTCCGCGAACGCCGGCCGCGTGTACGGCTGGAGGTCCATGGACCGGTCTTCGGTGGAGAGCTGGTCGATCGGCTCAACAGGGACGAGATAGACGCCGGCCTCATCAGGCTCCCGGTGGCGGGCTCGGGGATACGGGTGCGGGAGCTCACCCGGCATCCCATCGCCGCGGCCGTGCCCGCTGAGCATCCTCTGGCGACTCGCCGGGAAGTCGGTGTCCTCGACCTTCGCGACGAGCCCGTCGTCAGTCACCCCACGAACCGGGGCGCCGGTATCGTCTCGCTGATCCACAGCGCGTTCATGCAGCACGGATCCAGCCCGAACATCGTCCAGGAAGCGCCGGACACCCACACAATCCTGTCCATGGTCGGTGCAGGGGTAGGCGTCGGCTTCGTTCCTGTCTCCGCCGGACACCTGAAGGTGCCGGGCGTCGTGCTGCTGCCGGTGTCCGACATCCCACCGCTGCCGTTGGCGCTCGCCTGGCGCACAGAGGACCCGAACCCGGCCCTGCACGCATTGATCGACCTGCTCGACGAGATCGCCGCGGACTGCCGGACGCACGCTGATGATCCGCTCTAGCTGTTCTGTTCGGGCACGTTGGTGACGCTGCCCCGACCGACGTGCGGCCCGGGCGCGATGATTCAGACGATCGCGCTCCGTGGAGGCGTACGACGCTGCCGGAACCGCTGCTCCTGAGTGAGGTTTGCTCTGACGGCGCCGTCGGTGGAGGGGACTGCTCCGGTGTTCCCGCCGCGTCCGCCCGCCACCGCCTGCGGTACGAGGTCGAGCAGTACCCGGTCGTCGAGCCGCGCCGGGCGGTGGAGCCACACCACGTGGTCCAGGCGGCTCATCGCGCTTCCATTCCCGCCACGGAGGGGTGCGAGCCCGCCGAGCAGGTCAGGGCGGCGGCGTGGACCAACGGGGCGTCCCCGAGATCGGCGGTGCAGCGGACCCAGAACCGGGTCGGTCAGTGAGCCTCCGGGTACGGCTGCGGAGGCCAGCCGGGGGAGATCGTCCGGCCGCTCGCGATCAAGGCATGCGCGGCGCCCTGCCCGCCGAAGGGCGAGTACGGCTCGTCGTACACGACGTTCCCGCGGAACGAATCTTTGTCCAGGCTTTCGGATCGAGCAGCTCGGGCAACGCGAGCCCCGTTGGTGCGGGCAGTGGCAGCGGAGACTGGTGCGATGCCGAACCGCGGGTCTGCGTGATGCCGGTCACGACGCGGCGGCGGCAGGATGTGTCGTCATGGCGGCGAGCCGGCCCTCGATGATCTCGGCGGCTTCCCGGACGATCCGTCCGATGAGCTCGGAGCAGGTCGGGATGTCCCGGATGAGCCCCTGCACCATGCCGACGGTCCAGATGCCGTGATCCAGGTCGCCGGTCTCGTAGACCTTCACGCCGCGGACGCCTGCCACGAGGTGACGGATGGCGGCGAACTCGGCGCCGTCCTTGAGGCGTTGGACGACCTCGCGGCTGACCGCGTTGTCCGCGACGCGTGAGGTGTTCCTCAGCTGGCGGAAGATCAGTTGCGTGTCGCGTTCGCCCGCCTGGACGAGCCGGTCCTTGACGTTCTGGTGGATCCCGGATTCGACCGTGGCCATGAACCGCGTACCCATGTTGATCCCGTCCGCGCCGAGCGCCAGGGCGGCGACCAGGCCCCGCGCGTCCGCGAAGCCTCCGGAGGCGAGAACCGGGATGGTCAGGGCATCGGTGGCCGAGGGGATGAGGACGAGGCCGGGTATGTCGTCCTCACCCGGGTGTCCGGCGCACTCGAAGCCGTCGATGCTGACCGCGTCGACGCCCAACTGTTCGGCCTTCACCGCGTGCCGCACGCTCGTGCACTTGTGGATGACCTTGATCCCGTGCGCATGGAAGTGCTTCAGATGCTCCACCGGGTTCGCCCCGGCGGTTTCCACGATCGGCACCCCCGACTCGATGATCGCCTGCCGGTACTCGGCGTAGGGCGGGGGACTGATCGCCGGCAGGATCGTGAGGTTCACCCCGAACGGCTTGTCGGTCAGCTCCCGGCAGCGGGCGATCTCGGCACGCAGATCGTCCGGGGTGGGCTGAGTGAGGGCTGTGATGAATCCGAGCCCACCCGCGTTGGCTACGGCCGCAACCAGCGGCGCCCGCCCGACCCACTGCATGCCGCCCTGGATGATCGGGTGCTCGATGCCGAATTCCTCGGTAAACCTGGTTCTGATCACGCTCAGCACTCTCCAACTAAACGATCGTTCGACAAATATGCACTGTCGCAGTCGAGGGTGACGGTGTCAACGGCTGGGCGGTTCATCTGCCGGTCCGGTCGGCGGGCAAGTGGTGCGGCAGGTGGGTGGACAGAGACCTTACGATCCGCACCTCGACTCCCGGCAGCGGGGTTCCGACGGAGCCCATCTTCCGGCGCGCGTCCTCGGCCCGCAGCATGGTGGTGGGGCTCATCTCGGTCTGTACGAACGCGGAGTACGCGGGGGCCTGCGGGAAACAGTCGCGCAGCGCCTCAAGGACCGAGGGCGGCGCGCTGGGGGCGTCCCAGACGAGGGGTGCGCAGCGCGAGCTTACGGTCCTTGATCCCGGGAGCCGCGCACACCGCCTGGCACTGGCTCGGAACCAGAAAGCACGTGGTGATCTGCTCCTTCTCCAGCAGGTCGAGGAGGGCGACAGGATCGAAAGTGGGCGACGGGTCGATCACCCCCCGGCCTCCGTCGAGGAGGCCGCGCAGGATGGCAGCGGAGTACGGTCGGCTGGGTGTGCCGCAGACATCTCGGCACGGTACGCGACCCCGAACTGCGGGCCAGGCTCACTCCGACGGACCGACCGTTGTGCAAGCGGATCGTCTTCTCCGGCATGTTCTGCCGGGCTGTTCAACGGCCGGAGGTCGACCTCGTCACTCAGCCCATAGACCACATCGAACCGCGCGGACCGGTCACCTCCGACGGTCACCTCCACGCAGCCGACATCCTGGTGCTGGCAACCGGTTTCGACGCCCGCGCGTACCTTCGCCCCTTCGAAGTGATCAACCCGATGGCGGCACTCTGGAAGACCTCTGGAGCGACGGCGCACGTGCCTGGCGCACGAACGCCTTCCCCGGATTTCGGACGGCAGGCCCTCCGCTCTGTCCAAGGATGCCTACGACCGCTACAACGCGCAGTTGCGCGAGGCTCTCCCGGGCACTGTCTTTCAGGCTGTACGAGCTGGTACGAGGGGCGCGACGGGCTCCCCGAGGTGTGGCCCTGGTCGGTCCGCGCCCACACCCGCATGCTCGCGTCCTCGCACGCTGAAGAGTTCGAGGTGGTGGAGAGTGCGCGGTGATCTCGGCCCGTCCATCCGACAGCTGATGTGGCTTTCTCCGAAGCAGGCTCGCCAAGCAGCAGGATTGATGGGGCGGTTTGCGCTCTCCCCAGATCTACCGATTCCGGTGCAGCGGAGCAGAGCTGCGATCGCGGCTCGCCTGCTGATGCCGGCGCGTCCGGCCCGGGTCCGTCGCGCTTCACCCGGCACTGTCCGCGGCGAATGAGGTCGAGCACGGCGGTTCCGTGGAGCGTGGGACCCTCCTCTACCTGCACGGCGGTGGCTTCGTGCTGGGTTCGGCGCGAGGGCCGACCGCTGGTAGCCCGCCTGGCACGCGCCTGCACTGCCGGCGCGTGCCAGGCGGGCTACCGGCTTGCTCCCGAACATCCCTTCCCCGCAGCACTCGATGAAGCTCTCGAGGCTCACCGCGCACTGTCGGCCTCCGGGCAGCCAGTCGTCGTGGCAGTTGACTCCGCTGGGGGTGCGCTCGCCCTGCCGCCGGCCATGGCAATCCGGGACGCCGGCGAGGAACCTTCCGGCGCAGTGGCGACGATATGCCCTTGGCTCGAGCTCACCGAGGAGGCAGCGCAACTGCGAGGCACGGCCCCCCGTGAGCCGCTTCTGACGCCCGGCGCGCTGGCTCGGTGGGCCGAGGTCTACGCCGATGACGCGGGTGATCCGTTGGCCTCACCGCTCCACGGAGACCTGGACGGTCTGCCTCCGCTGATCCTTCATTCGGCCGGAGAGGAGGCCATGCTTGTGAGCGACCTTGCCGGCAAGATCGCCTTGGTCACTGGCGGCGGACGCGGAGTGGGCGCCGAGATCGGAGCGCTCCTCGCCAAGGCGGGCGCCCATGTCATCCTCGACGACTGCCCTGATACCGAGCAGGCCGAAGCCACCCTCGGACAGATCCTCGCGACGGCACCGTGATGCCAGGCTCCTATGGTTCTGCCGTGTACAACTGTTCAATCTCCGCCTCGTACTTGGCCTGGATCAAGCGCCGCTTGAGTTTCATCGTGGGGGTGAATTCGGCGCCTCCGGGGAGCCAGTACGAGGGCAGTACGACAAATCGCTTGATCTGTTCGACACGCGACAGGCGCATGTTGCCCGCATCGACGCCCGCCTGTACCTCCGCGACGATCCGCTCGTCGACGGCGAGCAGCGCCGGGTCCGGGTCCAGGCCGAACTGAGCCGCACGTGCGGCTGCCGTCGCGGGTTCCAGCACGATGAGAGCGACGTTGTAGGGGCGAGCGTCGCCGACTGCAAGTACGCCGCCGATCAGAGGCGATGTGCTGATGATCGCGTTCTCGATGTTGGTGGGGGACATGTTCTTGCCGGCCGAGTTGATGATCAGTTCCTTGACGCGGTCGACGATCCGTACATAGCCGTCGTCGTCCACCGTCACCACGTCGCCGGTGTGCAGCCACCCGTCCTCGTCGAACAGGTCGGCCGTGCGGCGGGGATCGCCTCGGTAGCCCTTCATTCTGAATGGCGAACGGATCAGTAGCTCGCCGCCGTGGATGACCTTCATCTCGACACTCGGAAAGGGCTTTCCAACTGTCGTGGTCCGCGCCCGCTCGGGTGGAGCACCCATCGCGAGGCCGCACTCGGACATACCCCACACCTCGCTCACCGGCACCCCGAGGCGCCGCAGGAAGGCGTACGTGTCAGGGGCGATCGCGGCCGCGCCCGACAGCGCCCAGCGCATTCGGCCGAAGCCGAGCCGGGTACGCAGTGCGGCCAGAGTCGGTTCCCTCCCCGCTGCGAAGGCTGCGACCAGTTTCGGGTCGGAGGCCATCATGTCCTGGACCTTGACGTGGATCTTCTCCCAGACTCGGGGAACAGCGGCGAAAATCGTCGGCTTGATCTCGGCCATCGCCGGCGCCAAACGACTCGTGTCGGCGAGGGTCGCGACCTCTACGCCGTGCAGCATCGCGAAGTACTGGTTCAGGAACCGGTCGGCAACATGAGCGGCCGGCAGGTACGACAGCGCGATGTCATCGGCGCGTATCGGGAAGGTGCGGGCGATGTCCTCTGCCATGGCGAGCACGCCGCGGTGGGTGTGCTCGGCGGCTCTGGGTGGGCCGGTGGTGCCAGACGTGTAGATCAGGCACAGGACATCGTCCGACTCGACGGCCCGCCACGTCGCCTCGAAGTCGAAGTCGGGTAGCGGGTTCAGCCGCCGCAGGTCTCCGTCCTCAACGACCAGAATACGTTCGACCGTCCCGGCGGCTGCCGCCTGCGCCAGCTCCGTGAACTGTCGCTCGGTGACCATGACGCGCGCCTGGGCGTGCTTCAGCAGGTGTCTGATCTGTTCCACGGAGCTGGTGTTGTAGACGGAGAACGTGGTCGCGCCCAGATGCGAGGCGCCCGCCTCCGCTAGATGGAACTCCGGGCGATTGGTCAACATCAGGGCGAGGGTGTCGCCGCGCCGAACGCCCATTGCGGCGAGTCCGCCGGCGATGCGGCGCACGTGCGCGGCGTACGCACCCCAGGTGAACGCCGTGTCACTGCCGTACGCGCGCAGCGCCAGAGCGTCAGGCCGTGCAGCGGCCGTGCGCTGGAACGCCTCCGGCAGGGTCCGGGGCCTTTCGGCGCCTTGCACGCGGTGCCTCCTTGCCATCACCCTGCGCGGACGGGTGGCACCCGCTGGGCCGGTCAGTCGGGCGAGGTTCCGAGCACCAGGCTGTACAGCTTTCCCTCGAGGCCGGGCGTACGGGCGGTCAGTGTTGAGTGAATAACAGTCTCTGTCCGTCCGAAACTCTCGTCAAGGGGTGACGGTACGCGCCGACGGGCAGAACTCGCCTGGTTCACCGCGTGGATGGGGAGTTGCCTACCGGGCCCTGCTCGCCGATGGGTGTGAGGCTCCCTGGTGTGAGCGGCCGGGCGCTGACAGGCGAGTGAGTGAGCGCGTGCCGGGTCGCAGATGAGTGCGCAGAACCTGAAATCTTGGAGAGATTCGGGCCGGCCTCTCCACGTTGCCGTCAGGGGGTGGCCGCTGCCTCCACGAGGCAGGCGCGGACTGTCTCGGCGACCTCGCCGGCCGGATCGCTGAGCCGGGCGAGTGCGGTGCGGCGAGCCAGGAGACTGCCAAGGACAAGGTCCACGAAGGCGGAGCCGATCTCGTCGACGTCCTTCTCGCCCTCGGGGTCGAACCACGTCCAGGCCCACTGGGCCGAGCCGAACAGCAGCAGACTCTGCATCGCCACATCCGTTCTGCGGAACATGCCGGACGTGGCTCCGTCCCGCATGACGCCGCGGACCAGCTCCAAGTACTCATCGCGTAGCCGATCGCCCTCGGCGTGCATCTCCTGCCCGGCCAGGCGGACGCTCTCGCGCTGAAAGGCGACGGTCGCGTGCCGGTCGTGAACCTGGTATCGCACAAACGCGTAGAGCAGGCCGGCGAGTTGATCGGCCGGGGTGGAAAGGCGCTCAAGGATGCGGCGGGCCTCGGCGAGGCGACGCTGCATGTACGACTCGTGGAGCACGGCGAGCAGTCGGTCTTTCGTGCCGTAGTGGTGCACGATCGTGCCCTTGGAGATGCCGAGCTCCTCGGCGATGTCGCCGAAGTTCGTGCCGTCGTAGCCGGATTCGGCCACCCGCCGGGTGAAGGACTCGAGGATCTGCACAGCCTTGCCCGCAGCCGGGATGCCCCTGCGCTTCGTGGCCACGTTCTGCTCCTCTGTGAGCCGTTCATGCACCCGTTCCGGGGTGCGCCTCAGGCTATCGCGGGCGCTGGCCGTCCGTGCGGCCAAGGTCCCATAGACCTCAGGGCGGGAATGCCTGCACTGCCCGGAGTTGGGGTGCATGACCGTACGGACGGTCAAATGTTTTGTGGCGAGATTATTGACTGTACGGTAGGTCAGTCCTACGGTGATGCGCGCCACAGCCCACGAGCAAGTGAGGCATAACGTGATCAAAACCATCAGACGGGCCGCAACCGTCATCGCGGCCCTGGGTGTCGTGTTCGCTGGAACTCTCACCCCACTCGCCCAGGCGGACACCGCCGGCGAGGGGCCGCCGCTCACCCAGCCGGAGGCTACCCTGCGCGACGCGGTGTCCTGTGACCCGTCCGTCACCCCGTCGTCCGGCAAGGAGGCTGTGCTCCTGGTCCACGGCATCGGCGGTCAGCCCGAGGGCTATTGGGACTGGAACTACCAGCGGGCCCTGCCCCATGAGGGGTACGGAGTCTGCACCGTGGCCCTGCCGAATCGAGGGCTCATCGACCCGGTCATCTCGGCCGAGTACGTGGTGTACGCCGCCCGGTACGCCTACGAGCGCTCGGGGCGCAAGATTGCGCTGATCGGGCACAGTGAGGGCGGTTCGCTGGTGACATGGGCCGCGAAGTTCTGGCCGGACGTGGCCGCGCACGCCGAGGACGTGATCGTGCTTGCGGGCGCCATACAGGGCACAGGGCTCGGCAATACGCTCTGTGCTACGAACTGGTGCACAAAGGCGGCCTGGCGTGCCAGCCTGGACTCGCACTTCATGCGCGCCATGCAGAACGCGCCGATGCCCTCGAGTACATCGATGACCTCCATCTATACGACGGTCCTCGACGAGGTGGTGTTCCCACAGCCCAGGGCGAGCACACTGCCTGGAGCCGCCAACATGGCGTTGCAGGATGTGTGTCCAGTACGAGCCGCGGACCATGTCACGATCCTCGCTGACTCGGTTGGCTACGCCCTGGCCCTGGACGCCCTGAAGAACCCGGGGCCGGCCGTACCGTCGCGTCTCGACAACAAGCTGTGGCTGTGCCTCAACCCGATCATGCCGCACGCCGTGTTGCCCAGTGCGACCGAGGTGGCAGAGATCGCCGCGGCCCTGACCGATGGTCTGCTGATCGGCGGAGACAAGACGAGCGCCGAGCCGCCGCTGCCCGCGTACGCAGCCGTGTACGGCAACTGACCCGGCTGCTCGTCGCACTCAGGCCCGCGTCGAACCCGGCGCGGGCCCTGAAGGCCGAGGTGGAGGTCGGCAAGTATCTCGTAGCGGATGCGGAGTCGTTTGAACTGTTTGAACTGGTGGAGCCAGGCGAAGGTGCGCTCGACGACCCAACGGGTCTTGCCCAGGCCGGAACCGTGCGGGACTCCGCGGCGGGCGATCTTGGGTGTGACCCCACGGGCTCGGACGAGACGCCGGTACTTGTCATCGTCGTAGCCGCGGTCGGCGAAGAGCTGCCGGGGCCGGTGACGGGGCCGTCCACGCAGGCCGCGAATACGGGTACGGCGTCCCGTAGCGGCATGAGCTGGGTGACATCGTGACGGTTTCCACTGGTCAAAGAGACAGCGAGCGCGGTGCCATGCCGGTCGACGATCAGATGGTGCTTGCTTCCGGGCCGCCCCCGGTCGACCGGCGAAGGTCCGGTGTGAGCCCCCCTTGAGGGCACGCACGTGCGAGCCATCGATTGCCGCATCGTCCACATCCGCAACCCAGCAGCCCGCAACTCGGCCAGCAGCACCTCGTGCAGACGGGGCCAGACGCCGGCTTCCGTCCAGTCCCGCAGACGCCCCGGCTCCGCGCCTTGGTCACGTCCAGGACGACGGAGCTGGCGAGTTGGTCGACGGCGTAGCGGGTGAGGGTCTGCTCGGTGCGCGGACGCAGCCGGGTCAACGCTGCCGCGGGCACCGTGGGCGCGCAGCAGGGTCCGGATCGCCTCGTCCCGCTCGCACGGGTCCGGATCGGCGATGTTGTACGCGCCCTCGGGCCGGTCGGCCGCCGCCAGACACGCGTCGGTGAGGTTCTCGACGGCCCGTCAGGCTGAGCCGGACGCTCGGCCCGGGAAGCATCAGCAGCCGTGCCGGACACGGGAGAGGAGCCGGGGCACCAGGTGGGGGGCCTTGGTGCGCCCGTACGCGTTGAGGTGGCCGCGGATCGGATGGTCCTCAGCGATGTGCGTGCGGCCGGGGCCGGGCTCGTACAGGCTGGCGCTGCTCACCCACACCGCCGACCGCCCGGCCGCGGCCCGCAATAGGCGGGCCGTGCCGTCGACGTTGACGGCGCGCATGGCGGCTTCGGCGGGGGAGCCCGGGCACGGGTCGCCGACCGCGGCGGCGCAGTGGACGACGAGGTCTGCGCCCGAGAGGTCGGGGACGTCGTGAGCCGCGTCCCAGGGGATGTGCAGCCCGACCGGGCCGCGGGGCGGCGAGCGACGCACAGGAGGTCTGCGCCGCGGACGGGGGCGAGCAGGTCGTCGGCCGTTCCCCAAGTGATGCCGCCGGCGGCTTCCGGCACTGCCCAACTAGCAAGGGTGCGCCGTTCGGCACCGGCCACGTCGCGGCCGTGGACATCGAGGTTGTCGGGGATCTCGGTGCTCGCTCGCGTTACGACCGCCCCGCCTTCAGAGGGTGGCATGGGTCGTGGTGCCGTGTTTCGTCGCTGGGAGGTGTAGCGCAGGAAGTGTGGGGACTGCTGCAAGAGTGACCTGACCGACGAGCGGTGGGCCCTGATCGAGCCCGTCGGCCCCTCCTGGAAGGCTCGGTGTCCCTTCGTCAGCGGCCGCGAAAGCGCCGTTGAGCTGCGGGAGATCGTCAACTAGGTAGGAGCATTCCATCCCGCGAGTGTCGCCCGTAGGGCGGTGACCAGACACAAGGGCTGGTCGAGCATGACATGGTGGCCCGCATCGGGGATCTCGATCACAGGGGCGGCATGCAGTCGGTCGCGGATCATGGAGCCCATCGAGGTCGGGACCAGTCCGTTCGAGCTGCGTACCAGTGTGGTCCGGCACATGAACGGTTTCAGCACGGTCCTCGACATCCGTGGACTGGTGAAGATCCGTCGATCGAACTTCCAGCTCCAGCCGGCGGCGGATCGGCGAACCGATGTTCTGGCAAGGTGTTCGCGCACGTACGGGAGGACGGTGTCCTGTGCTGGGACCGGGCGGAACCGTGCCATGGCCGCCTCCTGACTCGGATAGACATTGGCCGGTCCGAAGGCGCGCCGTTCGCGTGCGGCGATCTGTTCGGGAGTCAGGTCGTGCACAGGGGAGTCGATCGTGATCGCACCAGCCAGTGACGACCCGTACCGTTCGGCCGCAGTCCAGGTGACGAACCCGCCCATGCTGTGACCGACGATGACCGGTGGACCGTCGATGCCGGCGTCTGCAGCGACAGCCATGACCTCGTCGGCCCAGAGGTCAAGGCTGTAGTTGCGGCGCCAGTCGCTGTCGCCGTGACCGGACAGATCGATCGCGGCGACACGGCGGTCCGAGGCCAGCAACGGGGCTATGTGGTCCCACCATCGTGCGTGGGCCGAGCCGCCGTGTACGAGTATGATCCCCGGCTGGTCCTGAGGGCCGTACGTGCGGTAGCTGATGCGCGCGCCGTCGACCGTGACCGTGGCGATGTCTACGGGGGTGGCAAGCGCTGAGGTGAACCAGGCCGGAACGAACGTCGCTGTGCTGCTTTGCTGTTCGGGCTGGTGCGAGTTGGTGGTGGTCATCGCGGTCCTAATCGACTTGGTCGGTTCGATCGCTCGTCACGCAGATTCCGATGCGCTGGACGTATGTGGTGCAGAGCCGATGCTCCGGCCGGGGCGGGGGAGGCGCCTCGGCCGGAGCATCGGAGCCGTGCGGTGTCGCGTCGACGTCAGGCTCGCTGGTCAGCCCAGCAGCCGTCGGGCATCCCGCTCGGGGTTGACGGCGAACAGAGCGCACAGGCCGGATAGGCCGGCGGTGGCCCCGAAGATCTGGAAGGCGAGGGCGTATCCGTCGGCCGCAGTCGCTGCCGCGTCCACGATGGCGCCGGTGAGGTACGGAGCGATCAGGCCACCGAGTGACATCATGCCGGTGAACACGCCGAGGGTTCCGGCGAGCTGGCTGGGCGGGCACACCTGGGAAATGCCGGCGGTGAACAGTGGGTACACCATGGTGCTGATGCCGTAACCCAGCGAGACGCAGGCAACAGCCAGTGCCGGAGCGTGGACATACGGCAGGAGTACCAGGCTGACGCAGGTGACCAGGAGTGCTGCCCCGGGTACGAGTCCGCGCAGCACCCGCCCGCTGGCTCCGCGGGACATCAGGCGATCGCTGATGAAGGTCGAGCTGAAGATGAAGACGAGTCCTGCCAGGCTGGGGATGCCGAACATGCTGCCCGCCTGCAACTGGCTGTAGCCGAGGCCGGTCTCGAAGTAGGAGGGGAGCCAGGTGAGGACGGTGGTGGACAGCGCGTATGCCGAGAACACGGCGAATGTGCTGGCGAGGAAGGTGGGGGTGCGGAAGATGCGGATCCACGCGACCTTGACCTGCCCTTCGGAGGCAGAGCCCTGCGTGCTGTTCGCCGCTGCCTGGCCTGTGTCGGATGTCCCGCGGCGGCCTCTGCCCGCCGCGGACTCGGTGCCGTAGGGGCCCTCTCGCCAGACGGGCAGCCACAGCAGGATCCAGGCGGCACCGACTCCGGCCAGCGTGATGAAGGCCGTGCGCCAGCCCCAGGTGGCGGCGATGGCTGCCAGCGCCGGGGCTGCGAGGATCTTGGCGATGGCGGCACTGCCGGTGATACAGGCGCTGGGCAGGGCACGCTTCTCCGAGGGGTGCCAGGCGTACACAGCTGTGTGCGCCAGAGCGATGGTGGGCCCTTCGAAGAGCCCCAGCGCCATGCGGCTGATCAGCAAGGCGGAGAAGGTCGCCGCGATCACGGTGGGCAGCATGCAGACGGCCCAGGCCACGGCCAGCAGTACCAGGAGCCAGCGTAGGGACATCCAGCGGTGCAGCAGCCCGGAGAGCATCCCACCGATGGTGAAGGTGAGGAAGAAGGCGCTGCCGATCAGGCCAACCTGGGAGTGGGTGAGGCCCAGTTCCTCCGACATCGGCTGGGCGGCGATGCCGAGTACGGCCTTGTCGGCGTAGTTGACGACGTAGAGCAGGACGATCGTGAGCGTGATTCCCCAGGCGCGCTTGCCGGAGCGGGCGGCTGTGCCGGTGGGCGGTGCGCTGGGCGTGGTGAGTTCGTGCGATGTCATCTCTGTCCTTCCGTCCCTGCCGAGGGGGGCCAGGGGCCGTGGTGCACCGCAACGTGCACCCGAGTTCGCGTGATGGGCCCACGCGTGATGGGGACTGTGGGCGGCGGAGGGGCGTAGCGAGGGAAATCGTCCGGGAGGGGTTGCTCTTGGTCCCGGGAGCGCTCAAGCTATTCGGACAAAGAACGTCTGTAAACCCTTGTGCGTGGATTCAGAGTGACTGATTCCACATTGCGCGTACGTCGTGACAGGTGACCGAAGGATGGCTGCACATGGCCTGTGGAGGGACGCCGGTGATCTGGGTCTGCTGTCAGGCCGGACCGCTGAGCGGAGCCATGGTGACGAAGCCGAGGCTTCGACCGGCGGCAATGTCCCGGTCGAAGCCTCGGCCTGGGAGGCGGCGCCGCTCAGACGCGGACCAGTACCGCCTGGCCCAGCCCCACCCCGATGCATGCCGAGGCCACGCCGAGGCCGCCGCCCCGGCGGCGCAGCTCTCGGCACAGGTCCACGATGACGCGGCCGGCGGAAGCGCCGAGCGGGTGGCCCAGCGCGATGGCGCCGCCGTTGACATTGACTTGCTCGATGTCAACGTCCGGCATCTCGTGGAGCGTGGAGAGGACCATCGCGGCGAACGCTTCGTTGATCTCCCAGAGATCGATGTCGTTGTGCGTCAGTCCGGCGCGGTCGAGCAGCTTCTGGATCGCGCCGACCGGCGCGAGGCTGAATCGATCAGGCTCGACGGCCACGGTGGCGCTGCCCAGGATCCGGCCGAGCGGTTCCACTCCGAGGTCACTCGCGGCCCGCTCCGTGCCCAGCAGCGCAGCGAAGGCGCCGTCGCTGATGGGGGAGGAATTGCCCGCGGTCACCGAGCCGTTCTTCGAGAAGGCCGGTGTCAGGGCGGCGAGGGTCTGCTCGGTGCTTTCGGGGCGGATGGCCTCGTCCCGCGCCAGCTCGGGCTGGGGGAGTGCGAAACCCTTGTGCGCTCCGGCCTCCCAGGCGTCGTGTGCACGCTGGTGGGAGCGCCGAGCCCAGGCGTCCTGATGCTCGCGGTCGATGCCGAGTTCGTCGGCGATGCGCTCCACGCATGTGCCCAGCGGATCCGTCCAGTGCGCAGGGAAGGCCGGGTTGACCATGCGCCAGCCGACCGTCGTCTGGAAGATCTCCTGCTGCTGCAGCGGCTTGTCGGCGCGGGGGAGGACGAAGGGTGCCCGGCTCATGCTCTCCACGCCGCCGGCCACCACCAACTCCGCGTCACCCGTGGCCACCGTGCGTCCGGCCTGTATGACAGCCTCGCCGCCAGAACCGCAGAGCCGGTTCACGGTGACGCCGGGCACGGTGACGGGCAGCCCCGCCAGCAGCGCGGCCATCCGGGCCACGTTGCGATTCTCCTCTCCCGCGCCGTTCGTGTTGCCGAGGTGGACGTCCTCGATGCGAGTCGGATCCAGCGTGGGGGTGCGCTCGATGAGGGCGGCCAGTGGCCGGGCGGCCAGGTCGTCGGTGCGGACGCTCGAAAGAGCGCCGCGGTTGCGGCCGAATGGCGTCCGCACAGCGTCGATCAGGTACACGTCTCGCAGTTCGTTCATGGTGGATCGCCTTTCGGCTGCGCTCGGATGGGCTATGACGGAATCTATACGCTGTCGCGAGAACCGTGACAACACCATGAATGATCATCTTTGTTCAGTTGGAAGCCGCAGAAAACGGAGTAAAGCCATGGATGTCGGATCTCTTGTCATACGTGCAGCCCGTCGGTTCCCCGAGCGCACCGCGATCGATGGCCCCGAAGGTGCCTTGACCTTTGCTGAACTCGGCGACCGAGTCCTCCGTCTCGCCAACGGCTTGCGTGAACTGGGCCTGCAGCCCGGCGACCGAGTCCTGGATCTGCAGGCCAACAGCACCTCATACGTCGAGACCGACCTCGCCATCCGCGCGGCAGGGCTCGTCCGCGTCGCCCTCAACTACCGTCTGCACGACAGCGACTGGGAACGCATCGCCACCGACTGCGGAGCCAAGGCGCTGATCTACAACGCCCGCTTCGCCGAGCGCACCGAGGCTCTGCGCTCCGGCCTGCCGCACGCCATTGCGATCGGGGATGCCCCTGGAACCCCGTTCGAGAAGCTGATCGCCTCCGCCACCGCAGCCCCGCTCCCCACTGTCGACCCCGACAGCCTGTGCGGGCTGCACTATTCCAGCGGAACCACAGGGCACCCCAAGGGCGCTCAACGCACCCACCGCAACTGGTTCGCCTCCGTGGTCAACATGACGCACGATGTGCTCGGTGGCGTCCCCGGCCCGGACGACGTTTACGTGCACGGTGGTCCGATCACCCACACCAGCGGGCTCTTCCTGCTGCCCTTCCTGGTCGCAGGCGCCCGCCAGATCGTGCTGCCGGCCTGGGACGAGGCGGAGTTCCTGGAGGCGGTGGCCGAGCGCGGCGGCACACACACCGCTATCGTCCCGACCATGGTCGCCCGTCTGCTGACCACCCCTGGTGCCGACCGTGAGGCACTGCGCGGTCTGAAGATGCTCGGCTACGCAGGAGCTCCGATGCCGCCGGACCAGATGCGCCGTGCTCATGAACAACTCACCCCGAATCTTGTGCAGTACTACGGACTGGTCGAGGCCATTCCGCCGGTCACCCTGCTGGACGCCACCGACCACGCCCGAGGCCTGGAGAACAACCCGGACCTGCTGCGTTCGGCCGGACGGGCCGCACTCGGCGTCGAGATCCGCATCGTGGACGAGGATGGTCGCTCTCTCGCGCCCGGCGAGACCGGCGAGGTGGTCACCCGTGGCGATCACGTCATGCGCGGCTATTGGCGTGCGGAGGACCGCGAGGACCTGGGCAAGGCCGTCGTCGACGGCTGGCTGCACACCGGCGACATGGGCTGCATGAGCGAGGACGGCCACCTGTGGCTGGTGGACCGCAAGGGCGACATGATCATCTCGGGTGGCTACAACATCTACCCGCGTGAAGTGGAAGACGTCGTAGCAGAGGCCCCGGGCGTCGCCGAGGTAGCCGTGCTGGGCATCCCGGACGACGACTGGGGCCAGCGTGTGGTCGCCTTCGTGACGGCTCGTCAGGGAGAGAGCGTCGCCCCGGATGCTGTCATCGCGCACTGCGCGCGGCACCTGGCTTCGTACAAGAAGCCCAAGGAGGTGCGGGTCGTCGAGGACTTCCCGCTCAACTCCAACGGCAAGATCGCCAAGCGAGAGCTGCGCTCCCGCCTGGTGCAGGAGGCCGGCGCGTGAACCAGGACCCGCAACTGCGCCCCGACTACGCTCCCGAGGGCGCCGAGCACCCCGGCGTCTATCCCTACACGCGGGGTATCTCACCCGAGCCCAAGCCCTGGATCATGGGCCAGTACGCCGGCTTCGGTACCCCACACGAAGCCAATGAGCGCTTTCGTAAGCTGCTCGAGGCAGGGGTCACCGGCTTCTCCGTCGCGCTCGACCTGCCCACCCAGATGGGCATCGACTCCGACGACCCGCGCGCCGTGGGGGAGGTGGGCAAGGTCGGTGTGGCCATCGACTCCCTCGCCGACATCGAGATCCTCATGAAGGACATCCCGCTCGCCGAGATCACGCAGGTGCGGACCACCGCGAACTCCATCGGCTACATCTGGGCAGCCCTGTTCATCGCTCTGGCGGAGCGTCAGGGGACCGATCCGAACAGCTTCGGCCTGACGATCCAGAACGACGTGCTCAAGGAGTTCATCGCACGCGGCACTCAGATCTTCCCGCCGGAGGCATCACTGAAGCTGTCCGCGGATGTGATCGAGTACTGCGCCCAGCACGTGCCCCGCTGGGTTCCGCTCACCATGAGCGGCTATCACATCCGGGAGTCGGGTGCCTCTGCGGCGCAGGAGGTGGCCTTCACGTTCGCCAACGCCCGCGCCTACCTGGACGAGTGCATTCGGCGCGGCGTCTCCATCGACGCCATCGCCCCTTCGCTGCTCACCTTCCTCTCCATCACCACCGACTTCCTCCCCGAGGTCGCCAAGTTCCGTGCCGCGCGCCGCTTCTGGGCGCAGCTGATGAAGGACGCCTACCACGCGCAGGATCCCCGCTCGCAGCAACTGAAGATCTTCGCCTTCACGGCAGGTTCCTCACTCACCGCGCAGCAGCCGCTCAACAACGTGGTGCGCGCCACCTTGGAGGCCACGGCAGCTGCCCTCGCCGGCGTTCAGACCATGCATGTCTCCGCCTATGACGAGGCACTAGGCGTTCCCACCGAGGCCGCAGCCACGCTCGCGCTGCGTACCCAGCAGATCGTCGCCTTCGAGAGCGGGCTCACCCGCACCCTGGACCCACTGGGCGGATCATGGGCCATCGAGCACCTCACTGACGAGCTGGAGCAGGAGGTCCAGCAGGTCAGCTCACTCATCGAGGACAGGGGCGGGCCGTTGGCCTGCATCGAATCGGGCTGGTTCGCCCAGCAGTTGAGCGAGGGTGCCTATCAGCACGCGATGGCCGTCGAGCGCGGTGAGCGCACAGTGGTCGGTGTCAACCGCTTCCCGGAGGCCGCCGAGCCGTTGGACGTCTTCTCCGTGGATGCCGAAGGGGAGGCGCGGCAAGCCCAGGCCGTGCGGGACGTGCGCGCCAACCGGGATGAAGGTGCGGCCCAACGGGCGCTGACTGCACTGGGCAAGGCGGCCGCGGAAGGTGCCAATGTCCTGCCCGCCACCATCAACGCGGTCAAGGCGTACGCGACCGTCGGCGAGATGGTCGAGGTCTTGCGTTCAGTGCACGGTTCATGGATCGCGCCAGCCGGCCTCTGAGTCACTATATGACGGCAAACTGACGCATTTCCCCGAGTCGTACCAGAGAAACGAGATCGCGATGGACGCCAGGCTTCCCCTCACCTCCGGGACCGTGAACACCCGCTCCATGCTGTTGACCTGCTACGGTGCGTTCATTCGCGATCTGGATGGTTGGGTCGCCGTCCGTGACCTGGTCACGCTCTTCGCCGACCTCGGCATCGAAAGTGGCGCCCTTCGCGCCGCCCTCACCCGGCTCAAGGCCGGCGGCACAGTCGTCCCCGAGAAGCAGGGCGGCAGGCCCGGCTACCGGCTCAGCTTCGCATCCGAGGCGCTCGTGATCGAGGGCGAGGAACGACTGCACGGGCACCTCGTCCCGGCCCGCGTCGAGGACGGCTGGGTGCTCGCCGTCTTCAGCATCCCCGAGAGCCGCCGTGAGCAGCGCACCTTGCTGACCAGTCGGCTGGAGTGGCTGGGCTACGGGCTGATGGCGCCCGGAGTGCGCATCGCGCCCGCTGCCCAGCTCCCGGAGACCTCGGCCACCCTGCGCCGGCTCGGCCTGACTGACCACGTCCACCTCATGCGCGCCACATATGAGGAGTTCCAGCGCCCTGAGGAACTGGTCAGGCAGTGGTGGGACCTGGATGCGATCGCTGAGGGGTACACCGACTTCCTCGCCGAGGCGCAGCCGGTACTGCAGCGCTGGGAGAGCAGCTCCACCGTCGACCCACGCGAAGCGTTCGCCGACTACGTGCGGGTGCGCACACTCTGGCGCCGCCTTCCCTACCTCGACCCCGGCCTGCCCGACGAGCTCTACCCAGGGCAATGGCCCCGCAGCCGAGCCACCGGAGTCTTCCTCCACATCGACCGGCTGCTCCGCAAGCCGGCACTGGAACACGTGCAGGCGGTGACGGGCCACACAGGCCCCACGCCCGCACCTCGAACACCGTAAGGAGAACGCAGTGGAGAGCATGCTGACCGACGAGGCGCGCGGCTGGATCGGAAGAGAGTTCGACATGCCGCCGTTCACCGTCACCGAAAAGGACATCCGAAAGTACGAAGCAGGCCTTGGCAATCCCGTCCCCGAACAGCCCGCTGTCGCCCAGCCGCTGCTGTACACCGCACTGGTGCGTCCCGTTGTACCGGTCGCGGAGCTGACCTCGGACGGACTCACCGAAGACCGGCGTGCGCCGGTCGGCGAGGGCCGGGTGATGTTCGGCGGGATCGATGTCGAGCTGGTGCGCCCGCTCGTCGTGGGCGATGAGGTGCGCGGGCGGAGACGGCTGGAGTCGCTGGAGGAGAAGCGTGGGCGGCGAGGCCCGTTCGTCCTGGCCACCTGGTGCACCGAGTACGTGGATGCGGCAGGCGAACCGGTGATCCGTGAACAGTCCACCCAGATCCTGAAGTGACACAGCACAAAGTGAGGCCCTACTCCATGACCACCATCACGATATCCGTCGGCACCCAACTCCCCGCTGTTACCCGGCAGCCCGATGCCACCCAACTGTTCGTCTACAGCGCCGCTGCCTGGAACGCGCACCGCATCCACGTCCACCGCGAACAGGCGCAAGCCGAGGGCCACCGCGACCTCGTGGTGCAGGGCTCACTGCAGGGCGCCTGGCTCGCTGACCTGGCTGCCTCCTGGGCTGGCGAGTTCGGCCAGGTACGCAGGGTGCACTTCCGTAACACCGGCACCGCGTACGTCGACGAGAAGCTCACTGTCTCCGGCGAGGTCACCGCCGTGCGCACCCTCCCGGACGGGCGCACCGAGGCAGAACTGGCCCTGCAGGTCACTGGGCCGGCCGGGGTCACCGCGCAGGGTGGCGCCACCGTCCTCCTGGCTGTCGAGGAGCAGCAGTGAGCGCTCTGATCAGCGGCGTGGGGGAGACGGACTACTCCAAGAAGAGCGGCCGCACCACCACGCACCTGGGCATGCAGGCCGCCCTGGCTGCCGCGCGCGACGCGGGCATCGACGTGCGGGACATCGACGGCGTCGTCAGTTTCCCGCACTCTCTGAGCTCCGAGGACGTCGCTGCCAACCTCGGGCTGCACGCCCTGCGGCACAGCGTGACAGTCGCGATGGGCGGTGCCAGCTCTGTCGCCGCGCTCAGGCACGCCAGGCTCGCCATCGAATCAGGTGCCGCCCGGCACGTACTGATCCTGCGTGCCCGCAACGGCTGCTCCGGCGGACGTATCCACGAACGGCCCTCGCAGCTCCCGGCGCAGCACTTCCGCACACAGCTCGAGCACCCGTACGGATGGAACACCGCGGCCCAGCGCTACGCCATGATCTGCCGCCGCTACATGCACGACCACGGGCTGACGCGCGAGCAGCTCGGAGCCGTCGCGCTCGCCGCCCGCGCCCACGCTCAGCTAAATCCGCGCGCGATGATGTACGGCCGTGAGCTGACCATGGAGCAGTACCTGGCCGGACGGATGATCGCAGATCCGTACCACCTCTTCGACTGCTGCCTGGAGACTGACGGCGCCTGCGCGGTCATTGTCTCTGCACAGGCTATGCCGAGTGGGCCGCCATCGGTGCGCATCGTGGCAGTGGCTGAGGGGCGTCCACGTACCCCCGACGACCTGACCAACCGGCCGGACCTGCTCGCCATCGGTCTCGCCCCGGCCGCGGCGGAGGTCTGGGAACGCACGGGCCTCGCACCTGCGGACATGGACGCCGCCATGATCTACGACTGCTTCACCTTCGAAGTCATCCACCAACTGGAGGCGGCCGGCTTCGCTCCCGAGGGTGGCGGCGGGAAGTTCGCAGCGTCAGGAGCCATCAGGCTCGACGGGTCGCTGCCCGTCAACACGCACGGCGGTCTCCTCTCCGAGGGGCATCTGTCAGGCCTGAACCACGTGGTGGAGGCTGTGCGGCAGCTTCGAGGCGGCCTCGGAGGCACGGGCCTGGGCATCCGGCAGGTCGAGGGCGCCCGACATGTCGCCGTCACTGGCTGGGGCGACCTGGGCGACGGCTCCTTCGCTGTCCTGGCCAACGAAAGGGGAACTGCTCGATGAGTACCCGGCCGCTGCCCGACACCACTGACCCCGAGTTCGCCCCGCACTGGGCTGGGCTGCGCGAAGAACGCCTCCTCGTGCCCCGCTGCACCGGCTGCGGTCAGCGCTCCTGGCCTCCCCGCCCGGTGTGCGCCGCCTGCCACTCAGACCGGGCCGAATGGAGCGAGATCGCCGGCCACGGCACCGTCTACTCCTGGACGGTCGTCGGTCACCGCACCGTGCCTGGCTTCGAAGCCCCCTACGCCGTGGTCCTGGTGGAAACCGACGCAGGGGTACGCCTGCTCGGCGCCTTCACCACGGACAGCAGCGAACTACGCATAGGCCTGCCTGTCACCGCTGTCTACCAGCAGGTCGACGACGAGGGGACCTCGCTCCTGGCATGGGCCCCCGCAGAGAGGACCGCAACCACATGACCCTCCGCATCCCCGCATTTGCGCACGACGACAGCGACATCCGGCACGCCCTGCGCGACATGTTGGACTCCTGCTCCACGCCCAAGGAGGTACGGTCCGCCGAGAGCGCGTCCACCCGCCACGATCCGGCCCTCTGGGCCCGGCTGACCGAAGGCTCCTGGTCCTGCCTGACTGTGAGCGAGGAACGAGGCGGCGTCGGTGGCTCAATTGCCGACCTGCACCTCGCCCTATTCGAATTGGGTCGAGCCGCGGCACCTGCCCCGGTCCGCAGCGCCGCTGTGGGCACCGCCGTCTTCCTGGACCGTGTATTCCCCGGATCCGCATACGCCGCCTCCGTGGTCCGTGCAGTGTGCGGGGGTGAGATCCTGGTCCCCGCGGTGGTCGAGGACGACAGCCCGTCCTCGGTGTACGACGCTGCGACCGGTACGGTGACGGGCCGCATCCCTCTCGTGCGTGATGCAGCCGCTGCGAGCGGGTTCCTGCTGTGTGCCGCGGACGGAACCTGGCTCACCGTGCGCGTCGCCGACGTGGAGATCAGCCACCAGCCCAGCCTTGGGGAGGACAATCAGTACTCCCTCTCCCTGATCGCCGCCCCCGCGGAAGCCATCGGCACCCACCCGGCCGCAGCTGCCGCTTGGCGCACTCTGCGGTGGTTCACCGAGGCGTGCTGGATCACCGGGCTCGCCACCCGGGCCCTTGAGATGGCCGTGGCACACACCAGCGAGCGAGCCCAGTTCGGCCGCCCCATCGGAACCTTCCAGGCTGTCCAGCATCTGCTCGCCGACTGCGCGATCGGCATCCAGGCAGTCAACGACCTTTGCCGGGCAGCTGCCCTTGTCCTGGATACGCATGGTGCGACCAGTCCGGAGGCGCACGTGAGTGCCGCCGAAGCCCTGGAAGCGGTGCGGCTGCATGCCCGCACCGTCAGCCGCAACACCCACCAAGTGCTGGGCGGCTCCGGCTACGTACTGGAACACGACCTGCAGCTGTACACGCGGCGCATCCGCTCCGCCCTGCTGTGGGGTGCAGACAGCGAGGAGCTCCTCGAACTGGTCCTCGCCCACCGCCACCCGACCGCACATGAGGAGAAGGAGGCCGCATGAGCCTGACTGTCTACAGCGCGCAGGACGAGCAGCTCCGCCGTGAGGTGCGCGCCTTTCTGACTGAGACCTGGGACGAGGAACGTCAGCGGGCCGCTCTCGTCGAGCAGCACCACCACCAGGACCACATCCCGCAGGAATGGGAGCGAGAGTTCTGGCGTGAGCTGGGAAGGCGCGGCTGGCTCGGGCTGGCCATCCCCCAGGAGTACGGCGGGAGCGGCGGCACAGCTCTGCAACGGCACCTGCTCACAGAGGAGATGAGCTACATCGGCGCGCCGTACCCGCGCGCAGCTACCTCCATCGTCGCGCCGGCACTCCTGGAACACGCGGAAGAGGAACTGAAACAAAGGTTCCTGCCCCGCATCGCCCGCGGTGAGATCAACTTCTGCCTCGGCTACAGCGAACCGGAGGCCGGAACCGACCTCGCCGCGCTCAAACTGCGCGCCCGCCGCGAGGGCGACCACTACATCGTCAACGGCATGAAGCTGTTCACCAGCCGCGCGCACCGTTGCGATTACGTGTACCTGGCAGTGCGCACCGATATGTCGGGCAGGAAGCACGAGGGCATCACGCTCCTCATCGTCGATCTCGCGGACGTGGTCATCGAGCCGCTGCCCACGATGGACGGCCGCACCAACATCACCTACTACGACCAGGTGCGCGTCCCCATCGCCAACCGCGTGGGCGAAGAGGGGAAGGGGTGGACCTACCTGAGCGGGGCACTGGGCCTGGAGCGCATCGGGGTCTTCCCCACCGGGCACATCCGCCGTTGCCTGGAGGAGATCGTCAAGTTGGCCCGGCGCCCCCGCCCGGACGGACGAGTCCCCGCCGACTCGGCCGCCGTCCGTCAGCAACTGGCCCGCTCCCAGGTGGAGTTCGCCGCGATCCAGACCATGGTGGAGGGCGCGCTCACCCGCGCCGCCGCCGATGATGAGCTGCCCGGCTTCGTAGCGGCGCAGGTGAAGACCGCTATCACCGAGTACAAGCAGAGCTTGGTCGACCTGGCCGGAACCATGCTGGGCCCCTACGGGCAGTTGATGCCCGGCGCCCTCGACGCACCCCTGGAAGGGATGGTGCCGCAGCTTTGGGCAGACGCCATCGTCCATACCTTCGGCGCCGGAACCAACGAGATCCAGCGCGACATGATCGCGCAGCGAGGGCTCGGCATGCCCCGCAAGAGCCGATGACCCGTCGAATCCGCACCCCTGTGAGGAACCAATGACCAGCACCGACTCGCCGCTGTCCGGCATCACCGTGTTGGACCTCAGCCACATCTACGCCGCCCCGTACACCACCTTGATGATGGCCCAGGCCGGCGCCCGTGTGATCAAGGTCGAGCCGCCCACCGGGGGAGAGCATCTGCGCAAGCGCGGGACGATCCCCGGTCCGCGCTACGCCTTCGCGATGATGAACGCCGGTAAGGAATCCCTCACGCTCGACCTCAAGCACCCCGAAGGCCCCAGCACACTGCGCGCGCTGGTCCGTCGCGCCGATGTGCTGGTGGAGAACTTCCGCCCCGGCACCATGGATCGACTGGGGGTCGGCTGGGACAAGCTGAAGGAGGAGAACCCCCGGCTGATATATGCCCAGTCCTCGGGCTACGGCTCCACCGGCCCCTACGCCGAGTACCCGGCCATGGACCTGTCGGTGCAGGCCATGTCCGGGCTGGTATCGGTGACCGGCCACCCGGACGGAGACCCGGTCAAGGCGGGTGTAGCGGTCTGCGACATCTCCGCCGGTATGAACCTGTACGGTGCTGTCACCACCGCCCTCTTCCAGCGTGAACGAACCGGTAAGGGCATGCGGGTGGAGGTGTCCATGATGGAATCTGTCTTCCCGATGCTGATGTCCAGCGTCAGCACCTACTACGCGACCGGGGAGATCGGACCGCGTACCGGTAACCGGCACCCGGGGATGTCCGTGGCGCCCTACAACATCTTTCCCGCCAACGACGGGCACGTCGTCGTCATCTGCGAGAGCGACCACCACTGGTCCTCCCTCACCAAGATCATGAACCGACCTGAACTCGCCACCGACAAGCGCTACGTCCACACCAAAGAGCGTGCCGCGCGGATGGACGAGGTCGATGCGATCGTCACCGAGTGGACTTCAGGACGCGGAAAGGAGGAAGTCTTCCGGGAGTTGGTTGCGGTCGGCATCCCCGGAGCTCCGGTGCGTGACCTCGCCGACGTCGCCACCGACGTTCACCTGCAGGAACGAGGCTTTCTGCACACCACCCCACACCCGGAACTCGGCGACCTCACCGCGATGGGTTCGCCGCTCGAGCTGGGAGACTCGCCGCGTCGGCATCTGCATCCGGCCCGGGCTCTGGGCGAGGACACTGCCCAGGTGGGCAGCGAGCTGCTGGGTGAGGAGATGTTCCAGAAGCTCGCCGGTTCCGGAGTTTTCGGTATCGAGTGACGCCACCCTGACGCTTCGGAATGCGAAGCAGGCCCTGCACAGTGACGTGCAGGGCCTGACCGGCAGTCTGGATCAAGCCCAGACTCGTTGGGGCGGGGGCGGGGGCGGGGGCGGACGCCGACGGCCTCGCGACCTACTCCGCAGCGTCCGTCCAAGGCGTGAACCAGCAGGCATGGGACGACGAAGCCGGGCAGCCGTAGTCGAAGATCACTCACAACTTGGCTCACCTGGGCGGGTGTCCCTATGGCTTTGGTCAAAGGGTAATCGGGGTTGGTGGTTGGTAGAAGTTGCCGTCGCGGAGCATGGCGAACAGGACGTCGGCTCGGCGGCGGGCGAGGCAGAGGAGGGCTTGGGTGTGGTGCTTGCCCTGGCTGATCTTCTTGTCGTAGTGGGTCCGGGAGGTGGGATCGGCTAACGCGGAGAGGAAGAACGCCCTCTTGAGCCGCTTGTTTCCTCTGCGGGAGGGCTGTTCGCCGCGGATCGAGGACCCGGAGCTGCGGGTGGCCGGGACGAGGCCGGCGTAGGCGGCGAGGTGGGCGGCGGAAGCGAAGGCGGTGCCGTCGCCACGTCGATGAGGATGCGCTGAGGCAGGTACGGGAACAGGACTTGCAGCAGCTCAGTAGTGTGATCCCCCACCGCGAGGAGCTACCCAAGGATCGCCGGCTTCACGGAGAGTGTCGAAGAGCCTTAGATTTCCCCATTGGCGGCCACTTCGGCTTCCCACCACACTTCGTCTACGCAGCGTGAGGTCACCCTCGGCGGTGTTCGCCCCACCACGGCAGGATCGGAGGCAGGTCGCTGAGGCCGCGGGCCGGCCGCTTCGGCATCGGGGACTCCCCATCGTCCCCGTCCCAGCGGCGCGCGTACTGGTCCGGCAGGTTGCCCCAGCCCCCATAGGGAACCGGGCGGTCGGGAATCTCGCCGAGTTCCTCGAGGGGGTCAATGCGCTTCTCCGCCACCGTGCAGAGGTGGGCCCAGTCGTCGCCCATGTCGAAGACGTAGGCGAACTGTTCGCCGGCCTGAAGTCGGCTCAGCTTGGCCGCATGGCCGTCCACGGTGCCGTCCGGGGCCTCACCGTCCCACCAGTCCAGCGGGCTGACGTGGGTGGCGTCGGACAACGTGAACAGGTGCAGGTGGGCCAAGTCCCAGCGCGCGAAGCCGAGATCGATGGCTGAGGCGAGCTCCGCAAAGGAGTGCGACCGAGCAGCGGTGAACACCCGGCCTGGACGCGGCCACAGGTCCGCACCATGACCGGAGACCAACTGCACCCGGATCGACAGCCAGGTACGCGTCACGTCGACAACCCCCTCATACGTCAGATCCACGAGTCAGCGCCGAGGCTACTGAGTGTGACTGCCAACTGGGGAATCGAGCTGGCCATATGTGGGGAGTTTCTACTGGCTGCCGTCACTTTCTCAAGGTGTCGTGGCGTGGTTGCGCACCGTTCGAGCCCAGCCGGTCACCCGCAGGCTCAGATGACGCAGAGCTCTCCGGTCGCACGGACCGTGATTTCGGCGATGGAGACACCCCAAGGCTGATTGATCGCGTAAACGATGCTCCGGGCCAACTGCTCCGGAGTGATCGACGCATAGCGTGGGTTGTTCTCGTCGGCGAGTTCGGGTGGGAGTGTCCCTGCCGCGCGTTGTTGCACCCGCTCGCTGTACTCCGGGAAGTTCTGCCCGGCCAGCCCGACCAATGCCGCCCGGTTGATGATGCCCCCGCCGAGGCCAGTGCCGGGAACGCCGGTCGGCTTGACGACGGTGACCTTGATCAGTCCCTGTGACTCGATCCGGAGGGACTCCGAGAGAACGTTCACAGCGGCTTTGGTCGCCGAGTAGACACCGCTGCCCGCACTGCCCGCGTTGCCGTAGATGGATGAGACGTTCACGATGTGTCCGCGGCCCTGGGCCATCATGATGTCGTGCACAGCGGCTATGCCATGCACCACACCCTTCACATTGATGTCGATGCACCGGTCCCAGGCCTGCCAGGCGTCTGCGTGGTCGGCGTAGAACGCCAGCGGCATCACACCGGCGTTGTTGACCAGCACATCGATCGCCCCGAAGCGCTCGACGGTGCGCTGGGCCAGCCGGTCCATCTGCTCCTTGACGGTGACGTCGGCGATCACGGGCTCGAACTCGCCGCCTTTGGCGCGGATTTCCTCGGCGACCGCATCCAGTCCCTCGGCGCTGACGTCCGCGCCGACGACCCGTGCGCCGAACTCGGCGGCGTACTCGCAGACCAGGCGCCCGAAGCCGCTGCCCGCGCCGGTGACCACGAGGGTCTTGCCGCTCAGATGGTTTGTCATGGGCGTCCTCTCATCGTTCGACAACTCACGCATCAGATGATGTCGATGCGGCTGAGCACGTCAGCGACGTACAGTCGCTCGCCGGTGATCCGGACCGGGAAGCGCCACCAGGGCTGGCGCCGGGTGGCCCAGGCGAGGAAATCCTGGGTGGTGGATGTGGCGCAGTCGGGGGCCTGCTTTCCGGTCGCCGGATGGATCCTGATCGGAGTCGCCTCGTCTGCGGTGGGTACCAGCAGGAACCGTCGTGCGCCCGGCCCTTCGAGGCTGATCTCCACGGGTCTGGTCAGGGCAGGTCCGATATCTGTTCCGCACATGGCCGGCAGCCCGGTGAGCATCCAGTCCAGTGCGGGTGCGATGTATGCCTCGTCGATCTTGATACCAGGCCCTTCGGCCGGGTTGTTCGGCTCAGGGAGATCGATCGTGAGGTGTATGAGGTGGTCGAAAGCGACCGCGTCACTGCGGGCGTGCAGGGGGTAGTAGCCGATGTCCGCGCCGCCGGCGAGAGTGTCGGCGAGCGGTGGCTCCTGGACCGCGTCCAGGCGCGGCAGTGCGGCGTTGGCCTGCTGTTCGTAATACTCCAGCGCCTGCGCGCTGCTCCAGTGCCGCCGCTGATTGACCATGATGTCGTTCATCCGCTCGACCTTTCCGCTCGGATTCGGCGGTCGGTCGAGCGAGCTGGGGTCGGCGATGAGGTTGAAGAAGACCCCCATGTGGACGATCACGTCCTGCACCCGCCACCCGGCGCAGGCGCTGGGTTGTTCCCACTCCTCCGGAGTCAGCCTTGTGAAGATCCGGACCGCACTTTCAACCAGGGCTCGGCTGGCCTGCACGCCTGCGTGTGACACGGAGACTCCTGAAGATTCATACAGACGAATGTAGTCCGAAATTGGAAAGTATGCCGTCCAGTGAAGGTCGTCAATGGCGCCGCCGAGCATCTCTGTGTGTGCTCGCTCGACCTCGCGGGTGCGGTCGGGTGTGCTCTCTCGGGGTGTCGACCCCTTTACAGACGAGGATCGTCCGGATTAGCTTGAGTGCATCCGATCACAGCAACAACGACAGTGGAGTTGAGCATGGGACTGCTTGAGGGACGTGTAGCAGTGATCACGGGCGGCGGCAGGGGGATCGGTGCGTCGATCGCCCGGCGCTATGCCGCTGAGGGCGCATCCGTGGTGATCAACGACCTGGGTACCACGGCTGATGGCTCCGGCGGAGACAAGGGACCGGCCGAGGAAGTCGCAGCCGAGATCCGCGCGGCCGGCGGCAAGGCGATTGCCGACGGCGGTGACATCGCCGACGTGGCGACGGGCCGGCGGCTGGTCGATGCGGCGGTGGAGGAGTTCGGCAAACTGGACATCCTCGTGAACGTCGCCGGCATTCTGCGGGACCGGATGATCTTCAACCTCGGTGAGGAAGACTGGGACGCGGTCATCCGGGTGCACCTCAAGGGGCACTACTCCACCGTGCACCCCGCCTCGCAGTACTGGCGCCAGCAGCGCAACGCCGAGGGCAACTACCGGATCATCAACTTCTCCTCCATCTCCGGCCTCGACGGCTCGCCGGGGCAGGCGAACTACGCCGCGGCCAAGATGGGGGTCGTCGGTCTGACCTACTCACTGGCCCAGGGGCTGGCGAAGTACGGCGTGACGGCGAATGCCATCGCGCCGGGCGCGGCCACCCGACTGACCGCGACCGTCCCGGACGACAAGCGGGCCACCAAGCGCAGTGCCGAGGAGATTGCCGAACGCTCCCCGGACAACATCGCCCCCTTGGCCGTGTACCTGGGCAGCGAGCGCTCAGGCTGGCTGACCGGGCGCACCTTGAGCGCGGCCGGCTACCAGGTCGGGCTCTACAGCAACCCGGAGATCATCCGGCAGCTCAACGGCACTGAGCCGTGGGATGTGGAGAAGCTGGGTTCCCTGATGGAGACGAACTTCCGCCGGGTGGCGGACGGTCTCCCGCCGAGCGTCTTCGCTGCGCAGCGCACCCAGAACTGATTCCGGAGGGACTGCTTCCCATGAAGGTTCTGCGTGACATCCAGGTTGTCGATCTCACCACCGGGATCGCGGGCCCGATCGTCGGAATGTTCTTGGCCGACTTCGGTGCGGAAGTAGTCAAGGTCGAGCGGCCGGGGGGCGACCCCGGCCGCTCGCTCCCCGGATTCGCTGTGTGGAACCGGGGCAAGAAGAGCACGGTCCTCGACCCGGCCGTGACCGAGGAGCGCTCCTTCCTGGAAACGCTGCTCCGGGGGGCGGACATCGCGCTCGTCCGTGACGTCGGAGGGCTGCGAGCGTACGGCATCGACCCGGATGAGCTGCGGCGTGCCAACCCGCGGCTCGTCCTGGTCGAGGTTCCGCCGTACACCTCTGACGGTCGCACGCCCTGGTACGGCGGACATGAGTCGCACGGACTGCTCGCGGCCTCCTGCGGGATGGCCCGCCGCCAGTCCTCCCATGACGGCGGGCCGGTCGAGATGGTCCTGCCGCAGTACCTCTACGTGCAGGGAGTGTGGGCCTCGGTCTGCACGGTTGCCGCGCTGTTGGAGCGGGATAAGTCCGGCTACGGCCAGAGGGTCACCGTCACTGGATTGAACGCGGTTATGGAGGCCGCGGTCAGCGCCTACACCCTGATGGCCGGGACCCCCGATCCCAACACCGCCATCGGTGCCGGCGGGCGCCACCCCACCTACACCCGGCACCAGGCCGGAGACGGTAAGTGGCTCGGCGTCGGAGGTCTCGGCGCAAAGTTCGAGACCAGCGTGCTCAAGGCCATCGGCCTCGGTTCGATGATCGATGAAGCGCGGATGGGTGGCATCTCCGGCCTGCTCGACCCGAACAACATCGACTGGGCGACCCAAAGGGTCAAGGAGGCATTTCGCGCCCGCGGCCGCGACGAGTGGCTGGCGATACTCAGCGAACTCGGCGTTCCCTGCGGTGCCATGGACGATCCCGACCAGTGGCTGGACCATCCCCAGCTCCACGCCATCGGAATGCGTGTGGAGGTGGACGATCCGGAGCGTGGACCGGTCACCATGCCGGGTATCCCGCTCCAGCTCACCCGCAGCCCGGGCCGGGTCGCCGGGCCGGCGCCCGCCCTCGGCGCACACAACGTCGAGGTCCAAGCCCGTGAGCCGGGGCCGGCGCCGGAGGGCGCACCCCGTCTGAGCGCAGGGCCGCTCGCCGGATACCGGATCTTGGACCAGGGCACCTTCGTGGCCGGACCGTACTGCGGATTCCTCCTTGCCGAACTCGGTGCCGACGTGATCAAGGTGGAGCCAAAGGACGGTGACCCGTTCCGGGCCAACGGTTTCACCTTCAACCGCGGGATGCGCAGCCTTGCCCTCGACCTGACCAGGCCCGAAGGGCAGAAGGCATTCCACCGGCTGGTGGAGGTCAGCGATGTCCTGGTCAACTCACTGCGTCCGGGAGTCGCAGAGAAGCTCAACATCGACCATGGCAGCCTCAGTGCGGCGAACCCGGGGATCATCACCGTCTCCCTCTCCGGCTACGGAGAAGTGGGCCCGATGGCCGGGACGCCCGGGGTGGACATGGTCATCCAGGCCATGTCCGGGATGATGATCCGCCAGGGTGGGGACGACGAGCCGGTGTCCAACACCGTCGCCATCATCGACACCACCACGGCCGCCCTCGGCGCGCTGTCGGCCGTCCTCGCCTTGTTCCACCGGGAGCACACCGGCGAGGGCCAGCACACCTGGTTCTCCCTGGTCGGCACGGCTACCTATCTGCAGTCCGGAGAGGTGGTGCGTTACCGGGGCAGGCCCGACCCGCTCACCGGCGGGCGAGACTTCCGCGGCCGCCACCCGCTGGACAGGTTCTACCAGGTCGCCGATGGCTGGATCCGCCTGCAGGCTCCGGATCCTGACGCTGTGTCGGTGGAACGCCTGAGCAGCGCCGGCATCAGCGTCGACGCGGCCCTCTTCTCCGGCGACCAGGCCGCCGCGCTTGAAGCCGCGCTGCTCCCACAGGACGGTGAAGCCGCGGCCCGGCTGCTGAACGCGGCCGGCATCCCGGCTGTGCGGGCCCGGAAGATCACCGAGGTGCTGGCCGACGAGCAGTTGCTCGGCGCGGAGTTCACCCACGCCAGACCCGCGGAGGGCGGCGGTTTCATCCTCACCCCCGGACGCTACGCCGCCTTCAGCCGTACCCAGCGTTGCGGTCCGCTGCCGGTCCCCGGCACCGGCCAGCACAGCGATGCGGTGCTGCGCGGGGCCGGACTCGAGGAAGAGGAGATCCAGGAGTTGGTCGAGGCGGGCATCGTCACCCGCGGCGGCCCGATGGAGCAGAAGCTCGCCCCCATCTATCGATGAAGTACCACGTACCAAGCACAGAAGGGTGCCCAGCATGGCACTGAACCTCGAGGCGGTCGGACAGCGATTCGACGTCGGGGAACGAACCTGGGATTCCACGGACGCGATCATCTACGCGCTCGGCGTGGGCGCCGGGTCTCAAGACCCGTCCGCGGAACTGGAATTCACCACCGAGAACTCCGAGGGGGTGCAGCAGAAGGCTCTGCCAACCTTTCCGGTCGTGCTGTGGTCCCGGGAGAAGCCGGTGTCCCTGGGTGACTTCCATCTCTCCAAGGTCCTGCACGCAGAGCAGTCCCTGACGCTGCATCAGACCATTCCGGTCGCCGGCACTGCGCGTACCACCTCCACCATCCGGGCCTTCTACGACAAGGGCCCGCACGCGCTGGCTGTGGTGGACTCAGAGCTCACTGACACCTGTGGCGGTCAGCTACTGGCCACGATCAGCAAGACCGTCTTCATCCGGGGCGAGGGTGGGTTCGGCGGTGAACGCGGCAGTTCGGCCGCCTGGGAGCTGCCCGACCGCCCCGCCGACCGCACAGTCAGCTACCCCACCCGCGCCGACCAGGCGCTGTTGTACCGGCTGAGCGGCGACCGGAACCCGCTGCACTCCGACCCTTCCTTCGCCAAGCGGGCCGGCTTCGACCAGCCGATCCTGCACGGCCTGTGCTCCTACGGTGTCACCGGCCGCGCCCTGCTGCACGCCATGTGTGACGGAGACCCGGCCGCATTCGGTTCCATGTCTGTGCGCTACACCAAGACCGTGCTGCCCGGCGAGGAACTGACCGTGGAGATGTGGGAGACCGACGAAGGATGCCGCTTCCGCACCCGGGTCGGCGACCGCCTCGTCCTCGACCGCGGTGAGTTCACCAGGAGGGCATCGTGAGGGAACCCAGGCCCACCCCCGACACCCAGCGCTACTGGGACGGCGTGCGGGCAGGAGAACTGCGCATCCAGCGGTGCCGAAGCTGCGGCGAACACTACTTCTACCCGCGCCCGTTCTGCCGGTACTGCGCTTCCCGCGACGTCGAGTGGAGCGTGGCCTCGGGGAAGGCGCGCCTCATCTCCTACATCGTCAACCACCGTCCCGGCCCTGGCTTCCAGGAGGTCTCCCCGGTCATTGCCCTGGTCGAGCTGGAGGAAGGTCCACGGATGATGACCAACATCGTCGGCATCGACGCGCCCATCGACGAGCTTCCCGAGCATCTGCCGATGGACCTGCGACTCCAGGTCAGGTTCGATCAGCGCGGCGATTCCGTGCTGCCGGTGTTCGCACCGGAGGGGAGCGCTACAGCATGAGTAAGACGCTGAGTATGCACGGCGGTGACATCGCGATCGTCGGCGCCGCCGAGACCACGGAGATCGGCAGCCGACCGGACATGTCCGTGCTGGAACTGCACGCCGAGGCCGCGTTCAACGCCCTGGCTGACGCAGGGCTGAGCCCGGCCGACGTGGACGGCATCTCCACAGCCCGCCCCATGCCGATCGAGGTGGCGCACCACCTCGGCATCACTCCCCGTTGGCTGGACGGCACGGCGATCGGCGGCTGCTCCTTCCTGTCCCACGTCCGGCACGCTGCCACAGCGATCGCCGCCGGCGCCGCGGATGTGGTGCTGGTCATCCACAGTGAGTCCGGTCGCTCGCGTGTCGGAGTGCCCGCCCGGGCACCCGACCCGGCTACGCCCGTCGGGCAGTTCGAGAACCCTTACGGGGCCATCGCTCCCTACTCGACCTTCACCCTGCCAGCCCTGCGCTTCCTGCACGATCGCGGGATGACCCGGGAGGCCCTCGCCCAGGTAGTGGTTGCACAGCGCGAGTGGGCGGCGAAGAACCCGAGGGCACTGAAGCAGAATCTGGTCTCGGTCGAGGACGTACTCGCCGCGAAGATGATCGCCTACCCGTTCACCAAGGATATGTGCTGCGTGGTCACAGACGGCGGCGGAGCCCTCGTTCTGACCCGTGCGGACCGGGTGAAGGACCTGAGGCGCGCTGACACCCCGGTCTACCTGCTGGGCTCGGGAGAGTCAGCGGAGTCGACCATGGTCTCTCAGATGGCGGACCCCAGCTCCTTCGCCGGGTTCCGCAACTCCAGCGCAGAGGCCTTCGCCACCGCCGGCATCACCCACGCAGACGTCGATCACCTGATGATCTACGACGCCTTCGCCCATCTGCCGCTCTACGGTCTGGAGGATACAGGTTTCGTCGGCCACGGCGAGTCCGCGGCCTTCATCGCCGACGGTCACACCGGGCCCGGTGGACGCCTCCCGATGAACACCAACGGCGGCGGGCTGAGCTACACCCACACCGGCATGTACGGGATGTTCGCGATGCAGGAGGCGATCAGGCAGCTGCGCGGCGAGGCAGCCGCTCAGGTGCCGGGCACGGAGGTCAGCTTCGTTCAGGGCGTAGGGATGTTCTTCTCCGCATCGACAAGTCTGGTCTTCTCCAACCGAAGGGACTGACCTGAGGGCAGGGCGAATGACGGGGGATGGCAAGATGCGAGACGTGACGAAGACACCTGCATCGCGCCCCGGGCGGCCACCGGACCTGGAGATCGAACCCAAGGTGATCGCCGCTGTACTGGAGGTCTACGCCAAGGTCGGGTGGGGCGGTTTCACCATAGACGCCGTCGCCCGGCACTCCCGTGTGGGCAAAGCTGCCATTTACCGCCGGTGGTCATCGAAACAGGGTCTGATTGCCGCTGCCATCGCGTCCTTGCGTCCCCCGTCTGCCACGCCGTTCAATGGGCCGTTCCGCGATGATCTGCTGCACGTCGCGGAACGGCTCAGTACGCGTTACCTGGGCAAACACGGACTGGCCTATTTGCGGGCTCTGGTCGAGGCCAAGATGTTTCCTGAGGTGCTGGGCGAGGCGCTGGAGCCCTTCCGCCGGGACATGATTGCAGCGGGCCGCCGGATCGTGGTCGGTGCCATCGAGCGCGGTGAGCTACCCAAGGACACCTCCCCGGCACTGCTCATGGACACCATGGCCGGCGCCATGATGTATCACGTCCTGATGATGCCGAATGACCAGATCGTCAAGCTTGCTGCGGATCCCTCCGAGTTCAACGAACAGGTTGTCGCCTTCACTCTGGCCGGAGCAGGCTGGATGCCGCCGACATCGGGTGGCCAGCCCGAGGTGGAGTGATTCCAGGCGCGTCCGGTCAGCAGTGAAGGGGCGGGGGCCGGGGGGGCGGGGGGGGCCCGGGCCGCCCCCCCCGCGGGGCCCCCCCCCCCCCCCCCACGGCCGGGGGGGGGCGCGCGGTAAAAAACGGTAAAAGAGGGT